>CAWGYQ010000016.1:0-162529 GCA_963826865.1 uncultured Acidobacteriota bacterium | reverse complement strand
GGAACGGAATCACCACCGGGAACGTGGACAGGAATACCAGAAGAAAAACGCCGAGCGCGCCCAGCCAATCGTCTTTGCTGAGTGCGCGCGAACGGGCGGCTCCGGCAGTTGCTTCAACCGCTGGCGCATCGCTTCGAGTTCCGCCGGTTGCAGAACCGAGGCGACCACCGAGGGCAATGCATCCGCGATAAGGCGATGAGCCTCCTGCGGATCGGTGGCTTTGCGCACCGCGCGGAAAATCATCAGGCTGCGTCCTCGGCGAGGCAGCCCATGAGATACAGCACGCCGTCGATGATTCCCCAGGCAATTTGCACCCCAGTGCGCCGATGAGCATGGTCCGGACTTCAGCCCGGTCCGCCTGGGCGACGCTGAGCGAACCTGTGAACGTGAGCACCATGATCAGGCCAAAGAGTACCTCCGAGATGCGCTCGTTGGGTTCGAGCACGCGCTTGGTGGAATTGACGGTATCGTCGGGCATGCGCCTGATGCATTGTCGGCTAATGAGATGGTTCCGCTTCACTGCGTCTGGGGCGGCAACAGGTACAGCGTCATGGCAAAGACCGAATACAACGCGTTCCGCTTCCGTGGTCGCCCAATGGCATTCTGCGTGAAACGACCGGGCGAGAGAGGACGATTCGCCGCATGAACGCACAGGAACTCCTCACCGAACCGATCGGGTTCCTCGCACCCGCCCGCGCGCTCGAAGGGCTCTCACCGGAGCTCGCCGATCGCCGCGTCGACGGCGCCACGCATTCCATCGCCGAAATCGTGGCGCACCTGAACTTCTGGCAGCACTGGTTCACACGTCGCACCGAAGGCGTGGCCGAGCCGATGGTGCGGCGCGCGGCGGAGGGCTGGCCCGCCGTGACGCCGGGTGCCTGGCCTGCCCTGCAGAAGCAGTTCGTCGACGGCTTGTCGCACCTGACCGCCTGGGCTGACGCGACGGGCGACGCGCTCGAGACACCCCTCACCCCTGCGATCGAATTTCCGCCACTTGCGCATTACACGAAGCGTGATGTGCTCGTGCACGTGGCGACGCACAACGCGCATCACCTGGGTCAGGTGATTCTGCTCCGGCAGCTCCTCGGGGCTGGCCGCCGCCGGCCGGCAGCTGGACGTGGTGAGAGCGGCAACTCCAACTCCCACCCTCCAACTCCCAAAAGGGACCCGATTCAAGGAGCTGGCTGGACGTCGACACAGCCAGCCTCGCCAGAAACACCGACCAGGCGCGTCGAGCCAGCCCTACTCCGCCCTGAGCACCGACATCGGGCGTGAGCCGCACGGCCCTCCAGGCCGGCACGACTGTGCCGGCGAACGCTGTCAAGAGCGCCAGTCCGACGGCGGCGACGAAGGTTGCGGGATCGCCCGGCGCGACGCCGAAGAGCAAGGCGCTCATCGCTCGAGCGGCCGCGTAGGCGCCGAGCACGCCGGGCACGATGCCGAACAGCGCCATGCGCATGCCGTCTGCGAGGATCATCCGTCCCACGCGCGCTGGATCCGCGCCCAGTGCGAGTGTGTACGGGAATCTCCTGCGCGCGCTGTGAGACCGTGTAGGCGAGCAGCCTGTAAATCCCGACCGCCGAGAGCAGGATCGCCACGACCGCGAACACGGCGAGCACCTGGAGCTGACCCCGCCTGGTGGCGGTCTCACGCGCGAGCACGTCGCCCAGGGGACGCACCTCGGATATCGGCTGCTCCGGATCGACCGCACGGACGATCTGCCGGACCGCGGAGACGAGCGCCTCGTCTGGACCCGAATGACGAATCACCAGGTCCTTTGGATCGCGGCTGGAGGAAACTCCTCGGGCGCCTGCGTCGCCGGCAGATACACCTGCGGTTCGCTGGTCCGTTCGAGTCCCCGGACCCTGACGTCCCCGACGATGCCGACAACGGTACCGGTAACTCCCTTGATGTCCGAACGTCCGGCCGATGGAATCCTGACCGGGCCAGTAGTGTTCCGCGAACGAAGAGCTGACGACCGCGACCCACGCGCGATTCCCGGTGTCGCTCTCGGCCAGGTCGCGGCCACGGTGAAATGGAATCCCCATGGTTCTGAAGTATTGCGACGTCACCCAGCGGTGGCTGACGCCTTCGCTGCGGTAGCTCCGTGTCTCCCGGCCGGAAATCTCCACAGCGGTGATGATGCCTGTCATCACCATAGGCAGGCCACTCGTGAAGGCCGCGCTCTGGACGCCCGGCAGCGCGGCACCCGGGTCAGCACCCGCCGGTAGAACTCGCCGCGGCGCACCGGGCGCGGACTTCGGTCGCGGCAACGCCGTTTGCATCGCCAGCACCTTGTCCGCCATGAATCCCGGATCGATGGCCTGCACGCGCCAGACGGCGCGAATGAGGAGACCCGAGGTAATCAGCAGGATCACCGACATCGTCACTTCGACGGTGACGAGCACGGCACGGAGCCGCTGCTTCGCGCCGCCGCCGGCGCGGGCACCCTCGCGGAGCGCGTCGCACCCGGTGCGCCGGCCCGCACGGATGGCCGGGAAGAGACCGAATCCGATCGCCGTGAGCGCCGTGAACACCGCTGCGAAGGCCAACACGCGCAGATCCACACCGGGCTTTGTGCCGATCGGCAGTGACCCCGGAACGAGGCTGGTGAAGAGCGGCACGCCGGCGGCGGCCACGGCAAGACCGGCGGCGCCGCCGAGGAGCGTCAGGACGACGCTCTCCGTGATCAGCTGCCGCATCAGCCGTTGCCGGCCGGCGCCAAGCGCCGCGCGGACCGCCACCTCGCGCTCCCGCGCAACCGCGCGCGCCAGCAGCAGGTTGGCGAGATTGGCGGAGGTGAGCAGCAGCAGGCACAGGCTCGCACCGCCGAGGGCCAGAAGCATCAGGCGGAACCGCGGTGAGATGTTGTCCCGCATGGCGAAGTAGCTGATGCCGGTCTCCTCGTTGGTGTCCGGATACTCGCGCGCCAGGCGGTCGACGATGACCACGAGCTCGGCGCGCGACTGCTCGAACGTCACGCCTGGCCTGAGACGTGCCACACCGTGGATGTAGTTGTTCGTCCGGTCCGCGTAGTCCTCGTCCCGGAACGTCAGCATCGTCCACAGCTGACTGTCCCGGGTGGGAAAGTAGAAGGCGGGCGGCATGACGCCGATGATGGTGTGGGGAACGCCGTTGAGACGCACCGTTCGCCCGAGCACCGAGGGGTCACTCGCGAACTGCGATTGCCACAGCCCATGGCTGATGACCGCCGCGCCGCGATTGTCCTGGCGTCCATCGAAGACGCGTCCGAGCGCCGGCTGCACACCGAGCAGCGGCAGCACTTCGGGCGTGACCGGCGCCGTTTCGAGACGCCGCGGCTCCCCGATGCCCACGAGGTTGACCGCGCTCGCCGTGAAGGCGCCCATCGCCTCGAAAGACGAGCTGGTCTTGAAGTCGCGGTAGTTGGCCGGCGAGAGCTCGTTCATGCAGCCCCAGCCCCCGCCGTCACGCGGTCCTTCGCACAGCCGGACCAGGGCGTCGGGGTCGGCAAAAGGCAGCGGCCGCAGCAGGACGAAATCAGCGACGGAGAATGCTGCGGTATTGGCGCCGACGCCAAGCGCGGTGACCAGAATGGCGGTGAACGCAAAGCCGCGCGCGCGGTTGAGAGAGACCAACGGTGTAGCGCAGGTCCTGCTTCAGGATGTCCCAGTGGGTGGCCGGTGCATTCATGATGACCTCGTGAAAAGCGGCGAACCACAACGTCAGGAGCGCCACACCGCGGGCGCTGCGCAGCTCGACCTGAAAGATGGCCGCCATCTCCTCGCCGGTACTCCGCGCGGAAGGAAGCGGGATACAGGTTGAGAAGGAGGCGGTAGATCCGCATCACGCCTTCCGAGGCGCGAGCCCCTTCGCCCGTGCGAGATCGAGCATCTGCGCCAGCCGGCGCGCCTCGGCCATGGCGACGTCGCGGCCGAACGGCGTGATTCGGTAATAGCGCCGGCGCTGGTCGTCCATGTCCTTGGCCGGCCGCGAGCTGATTTCGCGGATCAGCCCCTGCTGCACCATCCGGTCCACCGACCGGTACAACGTCCCGGCGCTCAGCTTCAGCGTGCCGCCGGTGCGGGCCGCCACGTCCTTGATGACGGCGTAGCCATGGCGATCCTCATCGGCCAGGGCCACGAGGATATGAAAGGTCGCCGCGGGCAACGGCAGCAGCGATTCGGCTTCGGTCTTCACGGAGTGAGTATATCCACAGTGCACATAGTTTGACGTGCGACTCCTCTGAAGCTCGCGCTGGACGAGCCGGGCTCACGGAGCGCGCGGCCGCCTCGCCGCTCGGCTCGCGGGACGACGTCTACGTGACTACGGACCGCGGACTCCGGACAACGGACTATCCGTGCCTCGTGTCAAACCCTCTATTTGGAAGATCGCAGCAGTTCGGAGAAAGCCGACAGGGCTGGGGAGGCTGGAGGCGACACGGCACGCGGCCGCGCGTCAGGAACGTCGAGGTGCGCTCGCGCCTGTCATGATCGCGACGACGTCGGACATGGCGATGTCGCCCGGCTTGACCACCGCCACCCGCTTGCCCAGCCGAGCAACGTGGATGCGGTCGGCGACCTCGAACACGTGCGGCATGTTGTGCCTGATCAGCATCACCGGCAGGCCCTTGTCGCGCACGCGGCGGATCAGCTCGCAGCACCATGTTGCCTTCCTTGACGCCGAGCGCCGCGGTCGGCTCGTCCATGATGACGACGTGCCGGGCGAAGGCGCCGCGCCGCGCCACCGCGACGCCCTGGCGCTGGCCGCCGGACAGCGTCTCGACCGCCTGCGTCATCGAGCGGATGCCGACCTTCAGGGCCTGCAGGTGCGAGGCCGCATCGGCCAGCATCCTCTTCTTGTCGAGCATGCGGAGCACGCGATCCCAGCAAACCCGCCCTGCGCAGCTCGCGGCCGAGGAACAGGTTCTCGGCGATCGTCATCGCCGGCGCGACGCGCGAGGTCCTGGTAGACCGTCTCGATGCCGTGGCGGCGCGCATCGATCGGGCTGTGGAAGTGCACCGGCGCGCCCGTCGAGCCGTATCTCGCCCTCGTCGGGAACGATGGCGCCCGACAGCGCCTTGATCAGCGACGACTTGCCGGCGCCGTTGTCGCCGATCACCGCCAGGATCTCGCCGGGCGCAGATCGAAGTCGGCGCCGTCGAGCGCCGTCACATGGCCGTAGCGCTTGACCAGGCCGCGCGCCTCCAGCACAGGGGTGGGCGTGGCCGCCGGCCGTCATGGCCGTAGGCCCTTGCCCTGCGCGACAGTTGATCGGTCGGCCACCGCCAGGATCACGAGAATCCCGGTGATCAGAACCTGGTAGACGGACGACACGCCCATCAGCGTGAGCCCGTTGCGGAACACGCCGACGATCAGCGCGCCGATCAGCGTGCCCAGGATGACGCCACGGCCGCCGAACAGGCTGGTGCCGCCGAGCACCACCGCGGTGATCGCGTCCAGGTTCTCGGTCTGGCCGGCGTGCGGGTCGCCGACGCCCGTGCGCGCCACCGACAGCAGCGACGCGATGCCGTACGTGAGGCCGGCGAACGCATAGACGCCGAGCAGCACGCCGCGCGGTCGGAATGCCGATCAGGCGCGTCGCCTCGGCGTTGTTGCCGACCGCATAGACGTGGCGGCCCGCGCGCGGTCTCGCGCAGCGCACACCACACCAGCAAGGTACAGCGCGAGCATCAGCACGCGTGCCGTAGGTGATCGCGGTGCCGCCGAGCGTGAAGGTGTTGCCGAGCAAGGTCATCGCCGGCCGGCAGGTCGGTGACGGTCTGCGAGTCGCGAGTACAGCTGCGTGATCGCGAACGCGATGTTGAACGTGCCGAGCGTGACGATGAACGGCGGCAGCTGGATCCGCGTGACCAGCAGGCCGTTCACCAGCCCGAACACCGTGTGCGCCAGCAGTCCGCACAGCGACGGCCGAACCGGCATCCAGGCCGAGATCGACCGCCAGCTTGCTCATCACGATGCGCCGAGCGCCATCACCATGCCGCACGACAGGTCGATGCCGGCGGTCAGGATGATGAGCGTCTGGCCGATCGCGATGACGCCGACGACCATCACCTGCTGCAGGATCAGCGAGAAGTTCTGTCCGGTCAGGAACCGGTCGGTCTGCGTCGCGAAGAAGGCACATGCCAGCAGCAGCGCGACGAACGGACCGGAGGCGGACACGATCGCCGCGGGGTCGCGGAGCGTGCCTGACCGATCCATCGGAGCCAGCTACTTGCCCCAGCAGGCATTCGATGCCGAAGGCGGCGTCCTTGCTGTCGACGCCCGTCATCGGCTTGTCGGTGATCAGCGTCACGCCGGTGTCGGTGTAGCCGGTCACCTTCTTGCCGTTCTTGGCGTAGTCGATCGCCGCCTCGACGCCCATCGACGCCATCTTCAGCGGGTACTGCTGCGACGTGGCGGCGATGACGCCGGCCTTGACGTTGCGCACTCCCGCGCAGCCGCCGTCGACCGAGACGATCAGGACATTCTTTTCCTGCCCGGCGCTTTGAGCGCGCTGATAGGCTCCGGCGGCGGCCGGCTCGTTGATCGTGTAGACGACGTTGATGTCCGGGGCTCTTCTGCAGGCAGTTCTCCATCGCCGTCTGACCCTTCGCCTGATCGCCGTGCTGTCGGCGCTGCACACGATGCTGGGGTCGCCGTCCTTGATCCCGTAGCCGCGCAGGAAACCGTCGTGACGATGCGTGCCGACGGTGACGCCGGGGAAGAGATCGAGCGTGGCGATCTTCGCGGACTTTCCGGCCATCGCAACCTTGGCGTACTGGCCGATGAGCAGCCCGGCCTTGAAGTTGTCGGTCGCGAAGAGCGCATCGGTCGCGTCCTGCGGGTCGGCCGGCGAATCGAGCGCGATCACCAGCACGCCGGCCGCGCGCGCCTTCCGGATCGCCGGGACGATGGCTTTCGTGTCGCTGGGCGTGATCAGGATTGTCCTGGCCCCCGCGGCCACCATGTTCTCGATCGCGGTGACCTGGCTCGGGTTGTCGCCGTCGAACCTGCCGGCGGCGGTCATCAACTTGGCGCCTCTGGCTTTCGCCGTCTCCGTCGCGCCTTCCCTCATCTTCACGAAGAAGGGGTTGGTCTCGGTCTTGGTGATGAGGCCGATGACGGGCTGCTGCCGGGAATGTGCCGGCGCGACTGCGCACGCCAGGATCAGGGTCAGAGCGAATCGTGTGGTCTTCATCGGCTGACCACCCTTTCCGCCGGTGCTGGGTGCTCCACGATCTCGTAGTGGCGAGTGTTCGGCCGGGTCATGCTGATCTTGGCGGCCCAAGGATAGGCCGAACCACGGGGGGCTGTCAGCTATCAGCTCTCACGACCTCTCCCGTCGAGCCGGACAACAGCCGGTTGTCCGGGTGCCGAACCCCCGGGCCCGAGCCCCTCCTCTTCCTCGAAGCAGAAAGAACGCCATCGCAACTCGTCCGTGCTGGTCCTCGTCGTCCAGCACGAAGGTGATGGACAAGTTCACCTGATACTCGGTAATTTTTCCATCCTCGCACCGCACCTGCTGTTCCTTGATCCATGCACTGCGGATGTTCCGAATCGTCTTCCCGGCCCTGGCGATGCCCTGGTTGATGGCATCCTCGAAGCTCTTCGTGGACGTCGAGCTGATCTCTGAAACCTTGGCGACCGACATCTGAGACCTCCTCGCTGAGAATCGCTAATCCCTAATCGCTTATCGCGAATCCCTAATCCCTATCCTTAATCCCTAGTCCCTATCCTTAATCCCGAGTCCCCATCCCGAATCCGAATCCTATCCCGAATCTCGAATCCTATCCCGAATCCCGGATCCCCATCCCGCTCGCAAGTCGAACACTTCCGAATGGCGGTCTCGAATCTCGATCGCCGATCGCCGGCCTCTGTCGCCTCTCAAGTCGGCACCGGTAGGATTGGGGATTGTGATTAGCGATCCGGGATAGGGATTAGGGATAGGGATTAGGGATTAAGGATAGGGATTAGGGATTCGCGATAAGCGATTAGGGATTAGCGATTCCTGAGCTCGGCGTCGGTCCACGGCCGGGTGCGCCCGGCGGATGCGCCCCGCACGGCCGTCACGGCACTAGCATCGACCGGATCCGCCGTATGACCCCATTCACGCCGCACGTAGGTGAGCACGCTGGCGATCTGCTCGTCGTCCAATGCGCCGCCTACCGGCGGCATCAGCCCGGTGGCGCCTTCCTTGCCGTGCATCAGTATCCGTATCGAAATCTCCGGCGGAGCGAGCGCGAACGGCGATCCAACGAGGCTCGGCGCGATGCGATCGAGCCCCCGCCCATCTGGCTGGTGACAGCCGGCGCAGGTGTTTCGATAGACCTCGCGGCCGCGATCGAACTGTTGTTGCTCGGCGGCGGTCAGCGGGCGCGGCGCGCCGGGATCGCCGGCCTTCCCCGGCCACGTGACACGACCGAGCAACGCGGTTGCCCTCGCGCTCAGATCACCGTTCGCCGCCGCGAGATCGGTCAGCGGCTTCGGCTCACGCGTCAACCGGAGAACAGGAGCATTCGATCGACCGGTGGCTGATGGCCAGTCGGCCGGACGTGTAAACGCGTACGCGCCGCCGGGACCCGCGCGCCCGCCGGGACACGTCGGACACGGCATCGTCGCGGAGCTCACCGAACGTGCCGGCGCCGGTGGCCCGGGCATCGGCGCGCCCGCCAGCGCGACCTCCGCTCCGCGGAGAAGTGCGGCGCGCTGCCAGTCTGGACGTGCGGCATCGGCAGCCCTCTGGAACAGCTCGACCACGGCACCTTCCTGTCCCGATTTGGCGATGGTCGCGGCCACGACGGTGATCGCCGCTTCGCGCGTCGCCGTTCGTTCGGTTGCAGGTTGCAACAGCATGGCGAGGACCGTCGCTTCACTCCCCCTGAGGCCGCTGAGGGCGGTGTCGGCGATGATCGGGTCCAACGCGCGTCGTCCGAGCACCGCGGCGATCGATCGCTCACGTAATCCAGGCGGCAGCGCACCCATTGACGCCACCGCCTGCTGCCGGACAGCCCAGTCCTGATCCTCGCCAAGAGCGACAACCCGCGGCTGAAGCGGATGGTCCTTTTCCCCGAGCCAGCGTTCAGAGACTCTCACCGCCGCCACCCGCTCGTCTCGCGATGAGCCTGCGAGGGCTTTCGCAACCGTCGCGGCAGTCACGCTGTTCAAACCGTCGAGTGTCCAGAGCGCGTGGACGCGAGTGCGCCAGTCGGGGGCTGTTTCCACGAGCGTCGTCAGCCCCGGCGCGACGGATTGGTCTCCCCTTTCGACCAGCAGGCGCTGCGCCGTATCGCGCCACCAGCCGCTCGGATGCGACAGCAGGCCGACGAGTTGTGAAGACGGAGCCTTCGCCGGCAACGTCGTGCGATCGCGCACCGTGCTGTCGTGTACGACGCGGTAGATCCGTCCGAGGCCGATCGGTTGTTCGAGGGCCCGGCTGGCGATCTGGTCGCGCAGGTACTCGGTGATGTAGGCGTGGTGCTGGATGATTCCCCTGTAGACATCCACCACGTAGAGCGTGCCGTCGGGCGCGTTCGACAGGTAGACCGGCCGGAATCGCTCGTCCGTGGAGCTCAGGAACTCTGCCGCTTGATACGCCTTCCGCGCTCGAAGGGTCGAGCCGTCGTCGGCGAGGATGAACCGGCTGACGACGTTCGCCGTCGGCTCGGCGACGAAGACGTTGCCATGCAGGTCGCCCGGCAGCCGGTCACCGCGATAGACGGTTGGCGCGCATGCGGCGGTGTAGGCCGCGAGCGTGCCATCCGCCCGCAGGATGCCCTGCTGATAGGCGCGGTTGGTTCCCGGGGTCTGATGGGCCGGCCAGACGTCGTTGACGTTGCCGGCGGGGTCCTGGAGCGCCTCGTGACTGCCGCGAGTCCGAAGCAAGGCCGGGTTGCGGGCGAAATACGGCGTCGCCACCAGGTCCACGTGCAGCACGGATTCGTTGTGGTTCCGATAGATGCGGCCGGCGTCGTCCTGCGTCGCGCCCCACTGTCCGCGCGAGAGCGATCGCTGGACCTGGAACGTGCGATCGACATATCGCAGCACCATGTCGGCGCCGGTGCCCGACATGTGGATGCGATTGTCGAGCCCCCACAGCAAGGCGTTGGCGTTCACCTCGACGTTGGTCTCCCGGCGCCCGTAGCCGGCGGCGACAAGGTCTTTCCTGTCGCTCCGGAGATCGCCATTCGTGTCGCGCATCAGCCAGATGTTCGGGGGCTCGCCCACGAGCACGCCCTGCTCGAGGACCTTCATCGCCAGCGGCTGGATCAGGCCGTCGGCGAACACCGTGCGCCGGTCCATGGCGCCGTCGCCGTTCGAGTCCTCGAGCACGACGATGCGGCCGATGGGCTCGTACTCGCCGGACGCCCTGATATCGCGCATGTAACCGGGCAGCTCGATGGCCCAGAGTCTTCCAGCCGGATCCCAGTCGATGGCGATCGGATCCTGGATGAGCGGCTCGCTGGCGACCAGCTCGAGCCTGTAGCCGGGTGGCATGGAGAAGGTGCGGAGCGCCTCCGCCGGAGAGAGGACGGGAGCGTGCGTCGAGATCGGCTCTACGGGAGGCGGCCATTGGCGTCCCGATCCAGGCTGCTGCCCTCCACTCAACGTGACCACGCCTGCGGCGAGCACCACAGCGATGGCGCCAGCTCGCGCGCGGATCCGGCCGAATCCCATCCGGTTCACTTCCCCCACCATCGCAACAATTCGTCGTCTTTCCATGGACGGTCCCGGTCGGCGGCGGGCCGACAGGAAACATGAGGACCGTCTCGCGGTCGCTACGATCTCTGTTCTCAGCACCTGGTCAGCGGCTCCCCCACGACAGCGCGGATGAAGCCCGTATGCGCCCGATTATTGCCACACGGGCGGGAAGGCCAAGAGAAATGTCATCGCGCTTGAACACGACGCCCGGAGAATGCCTCTGGCTCGCAGGCGATCGGCCAGGAGTCCGGATACTATTCGGCCCGGGAGAGGCTGGAATGCCGTTCAAGAGCCAGGCGCAGAGGCGCAAGTTCGCGGAACTGCTCGTCGAGGGAAAGATCTCGAACGAGACCTACGAAGAGTGGAATCGCGAGACGGGGAGCAAGAGACTGCCGGAGCGTGCCCGCAAGAAGCCGGCTGCGCGAAAGAAGGCAAAAACCCGGGCGAAGGCGCGTACCGCCTCGAAGAGGAGCCGTTGACACCGGATGCCCGCGCGGTGTTCGACAGGCAGTAATCCCGGACTCGCGTCTCAGACACGCAGCGCCACCATCGGATCGATTCGTGTCGCCCGACGGGCCGGGATGTAGCAGGCCAGGGCGGCGACCGCGAGCAGCAGCACCGTCACGATTGAAAAGACCATCCAGTCCCGCGCCTGTACGCCGAACAACAGTGTCTCGAGGTAGCGGCTCAGACCGTAGGACGCCATCAGACCGATCAACAGGCCCGTTCCAGCGGTGGTGAGCCCCTGCCTGAACACCAGCGACAGGATCGACTGGCTGTTCGCGCCGAGCGCCTGCCGGATCCCGAACTCGCGGACGCGCTGTGCGACGTTGAACGCCAGCACGCCGTAGATCCCGACCGCCGACAGCAGCAGCGCCACGGCGCCGAACAGCACGAACAGCACCATCGGCGTCTTGCGTCCCTCCAGCGACCGGTTCATCCACTCGTCCATCGTGCGAACATCGGCAATCGGCTGCTCGGGATCGAGCGACTGGACGGCCGCGCGCGTTTGCGACACGAGCTGCGCCGGGTCCATCGCGCTCTTCAACACCAGCGCCATGCCCGGTCGCGGTTGTTGAGCGATCGGATAGTAGAGGCGCTCTTTCGTGACCGGCTGTGCGAGGTCGATGCTGTTGATGGTGCCGACGACGCCGACGATGGTGTAGCGGCCCTGCGGCCCCTGGCCGCGCTGGATTTCCTGGCCGAGAGGGCTGCGCCCGGCGAAATACCGGTTCGCCAGGTACTGGTCGATCACCACGACACGCTGGCTGTCGGTCGTGTCTCCGTCGGTGAAGGTCCGACCCTGGAGCACGGGGATCTGCATCGCCTTGAAATACTCACCGCCGACCACTTCCTGGCGGCCGTGCGGCTGCGCTTCAGACGGCCCCGGGGTGTAGCCGACGATCGCATACGACCCCGAGCTGACGTTGCCGTTGAACGGCACGTTGGAGGTCAGCCCCGCTGCCGTCGACCCCTGGTATCGCCCTGGCCTTCTCGAGCAGCCGCTCCCAGAACACGCGCCGCGCCGCTAGGTCCGCGTAGCGGCTCGCCGGCAGCGAGATCTGGGTGGTCAGGACTCGTTCCGACGAGAATCCCGGGCTGACCTCCTGGAGCCGCGCGAAGCTCTTGATCAGCAGGCCGGCGCCGACGAGCAGCATCAGCGCCAGTGCGGTTTCGGTGATGACGAGCGTCCCGCGCACGAACGTGGTGGTCCGGCTGGCCGAGCCCCGCGTCGCGTCCTCCTTGAGCAGCGAGGCGGTGTTGCCGCGAATCACCGTCGCCGCGGGCACCACTCCGAACAACAGGCCCGTGAGGACGGCGATGGCCAGGGTGAAGAGCAGGACCGGGGAGTGCAGCGACGCGTCGGCAATGCCTGGCAGCTGACGGGAACTGAGCGCGATCAGCGTGCGAAGACCGATCCATCCCAGCGCAAGGCCTCCCACTGCTCCAAGCAGGGAGAGCACCGCGCCCTCGGTGATCATCTGCCGCACCAGCCGCCACTGACCGGCCCCGAGGGTCGTGCGGATCGCCAGCTCGCGATATCGTCCGGTGGCGCGCATCAGCAGAAGGTTGGCGACGTTGGCGCAGGCGATCAGCAGCACCGCGAGCACGACGCCCTGCAGCGCATACAGCGGCGTGCGCGCCTCGCCGACCAGCTGCTGGCGGATGTCGACCGCGAAGCCGCCGAACCCGCTCGACTTCGCGAAGGCCTGGCGCTGCGGCAGCCGCTCCATGTTGCGTTCGACGATCATCTTCATCTGGCCGTTGAGCTGCTCGATCGACGCCCCTGGCTTGAGGCGCGCGATCATCTGGCTGAACTCGTTGCCGCGGGCCTGATCCGACATCTGCTGCGGGGTGAAGGCGAACGGCACGTAGACCCCGACGTCGTTGGTCAGGCGGAAGTCCGCGGCCATCACCCCGACGACCCGGTAGGCTTCGCCGTTCATGCGGATGTCGCGCCCGACGAGCGTCCGATCGCCGCCGTAGCGGGACTGCCACAGGCCGTAGGACAGGATCACGAAGTTGTCCGCATCCGGCCTGGCCTCGTCCTCGGTGAATCCCCGGCCGAGAAACGGCTGCCGCTGCAGGGTGGTGAAGAACGACGGCGTCACCATGAGCGCGCGCACCTGCTCCGGCTGACCGCCGTCCGCCAGATTCGCGCTGCCGCCGGTGAAGAGCGTCGCATCCTCGATCGCCGGCGCCTGTGTCTTGCGATCGATGTAGTCGGGGATCGAAACGCTGGCCTGTGGCAGCCCCATCAGCGGATACATGTTCCAGACGAAGACCAGCCGCTCGGCGTCCGGATACGGGAGCGGACGCAGCAGCACCTGGTAGAGCAGGCTGAAAATCGCGGTGTTTGCGCCGATGCCCAGCGCCAGCGTCAGGACGGCGACGAGGGTGAACAACGGCTGCTTGCGCAGGGCTCTGAGCGCGTAGCGGATGTCATGCATGGGCGATTGGACGGGAAGAATACAGCCAGGGGTTGGGCGCTCATTGCCTCACTTATCCGTCCGTCCCGCGGATATCACCTTCTCCCGCTACGGACTCTTCGGCCGGGCCTTGTCCTGCTTTTTCTTCTCCTCTTCTTTGTGCTTTCTCACTTGCTGTTGTTTGTTCTTTTCCTTGTCTTTCTTGCCACCCTTGTCTCCCATGTCCCCTCCCTTCCAGCCATCATGCCTCATCACGGCCGTGCCTGAACGGATGTTCCAACGTCCCGCTATGCACGCTGCACATCAGGCTGCGCGTCATTGACTCGCCGGCCGGCCTGTGGTCTGCTTGCTTGCTGTGACCCTCACCCGCACGTGGAAGTTTTCGATCGCGTCGGCCTATCGCGGCCATGCGCGCCCACGTGTTTCCAGGTGATGTAGCCAGTCTCGCTCGAACCGACTTCGCAAGGGCCATCACCGACTGAGGTGATGGCCCTTTTGCTTTTCAGGACACTGTAATGACGACCGCCGCCGATCGACGTGACTCCAGACGCCTGAACCAGGCGGTCTGGCTCGTGCTGCGTCGTTACGGCCGACAGATCACACGGCGTCCGTCGATTTCGGTGCCGGCCCTCGTCCTGCCGGGCATCGGCGACGTGCTCGTCTTCTACGCGCCGCCGCTCGTCGTGGCCCAGCTCCTCGGCGCGGTCGCGCGCGACGACGCGCTCACGATTGGCATGTTCGCGCCGTATGTGCTGACGTTCACGGCCCTGTGGTTCGCGGGCGAGGTCGTGTGGCGAGGGGCCGAGGCGCTCATCGCACGGGCGGAAATCGCCGGCATCCAGTCGCTCTATGTCGAGGCGATGGACGAGCTGCTGGCGAAGGACCTCGCGTTCTTCCACGACAACTTCGCCGGCTCGCTCACCAAGCGCACGCTCGGCTACGCGCGCCGGTTCGAAGACGTGTTCGACGTCCTCTCGTTCCAGGTGATCGCGAAGATCGTGCCGCTGGGGTTCGTCACGGTGGTGCTGTGGCGCTACTCGCCGTTGTTGATCCTGGTGCTGCTCGGGATGCTGTCGATCACGGTGGCGCTCGTGGTGCCGCGCATCCGGCGCCGGCGCCAGCTCGTCGACGAACGCGAGGCCGCGTCGAACGTGCTGGCAGGACACGTGGCCGATTCCATCGCCAACGCGGAGGCCGTTCGGGCCTTCGCCCGCGAGCGCGACGAGGCGGCCATTCACGCCGCCAACGTGCAGGAGTTCGGCAGGAAGACGCTCCGGTCGTGGGACTACCAGAACTTCCGCGTGAACATCATCACCGCGCCGATGTACGTCCTGACGAATACGCTCGGCCTGATTGTCGCGCTTCACATCAGTCTGGACACCGCGGCGAGTCTGGAGACCGTCTTCCTCACGTTCACCTACTTTGCGACCGCCACACGGGTGATGTGGGAGTTCAACCGGATCTATCGCAACCTCGAGGGCGCGCTGACCGACGCCGCGCAGTTCGCTGATCTGCTGCTGGATCCGCCCTCGGTTCAAGATGTCGGCTCGCCCGTTCCGTTCGCGCCGCGCGACCACAGCGTCGAGGTGCGTGACATCAGCTTCAGGCATTCGCCTGCGCAGCCGCTGCTGTTCGATCGGTTCTCCCTGGCCGTGGCGGCGGGGACGAAGCTGGGGCTCGTCGGCCGGTCCGGCGGCGGCAAGACCACCATCACACGGCTCCTGCTCCGATTCAAGGACGTCGAGCGCGGCCAGATTCTCGTCGGCGGCCAGTCGATCGCCGATGTCTCTCAATCGTCACTCCGGGAGGTCATCGCGTATGTGCCGCAGGATCCCGCGATGTTCCACCGCACGATCGCCGACAACATCCGCTTCGCGCGGCCGGAGGCCACCGACGAGGAGGTCCGCCGTGCCGCGGCGCTCGCGCACGCCGCGGAGTTCGTCGAGTCGCTGCCGGACGGCTACGACACGCTGGTGGGTGAGCGCGGAATCAAGCTCTCCGGCGGCCAGCGCCAACGCATCGCGATCGCCCGCGCGATCCTGAAGGACGCGCCGATTCTGATCCTCGACGAGGCCACGAGCTCGCTCGACTCCGAGAGCGAAGCGCTCATTCAGGACGCGCTCTGGACGCTGATGGCCGGACGGACGGCGATCGTCATCGCGCACCGTTTGTCCACGGTCCGGCGGATGGACTCGCTCGTGGTCCTCGACGAGGGCCGTATCGTCGAGCAGGGATCGCACGAGAACCTGCTCGCGCTCGGCGGCATCTATGCGTCGCTCTGGTCCCACCAGTCGGGCGGGTTCCTGCCGGCGACAGACGTCGAGGGCGTCGCGGTGTCGCGAACACTCGCGAAGTAAGCCGGCGCGTGTGATGGATTCCGTTGTATGGTAAGCCGCCGCTGCACTACGACTACGACGAGCTCGTGAAGACGGCGCGGCGTTGGCGTATGAACGGCCGCTATGACGCCGTGCCCGAGTAGAAATCTGGCTCCTGTCGACCGTTGTTCATCACGGGGGTCTGAGAGGGGCCGGGCACGCCTCGGCTTCTCTAGACCCCGTGCCGCTGGAGGAACTCGGAAATTCCGCGGGCGGCTTGGGACGAGCAGTCAGCATCCTGATAGTGCAGGTGGTGTCTCGCACCCTTCACAGAGAATGTTTCAGTCTGAGGGATCCAATCCCGGCAAAGGAGCTGCCCCTCTTCGACGAGCCTGCCGCTTTCTGTCCCAATCACGGACAGCGTGGGCTGGGTGATACGGCTCGCCAGGTCTCGATCGAATCTCCAGGCTCCGACTGACGGGAGGTCGACGTCGAAAGCCGCCGCCGCGTCGTTCTCGGCCTGCTCGACGCCGCGAGGAATCACGTTCGCAACTTCGGTTCGCCAGTGAGGCCCTGCGATCAGGGTGATGAATGCGTCGGCCGCACCAGCCGCATCCCCGGCCCTGTATTTGTCCATTGCGGGCGCTGCGGCTTCGAAGAAGGCCGCAGCACTCGGGACCATGGTCAGCGCTGGTTCCAGCAGGATGAGCGAACGGACCACGCGCGGGGCCGTCAACGCCAGTTGCAGCGCAACGACGCCTCCATGGGAATGGCCAACGATATGGGCGGATTCGTTGTCGAACTCGCGCAGCAGCTCTAGAGCATCCTGAGCCTGTTCCTCGATGGTACAGGGGCCGGTGTATCGCGGGCTTCCTTCATATCCGCGACGGCGATACGTGATCTTTTGGTATCGACCCAACGCGGGCGCTGCTATCAGCCGAAGAAACGTGTCCGCAATCAGGGTGCCATGGATGAACAGCACCGGCTCCCCTATGCCGTGGACCTTGTACTTGAATCCTCTTGCGCTCAGCATTCTGTCCTTCCGAAGCGTCGTTCCCTCATGCGAGGCGAGAAACTCCAGCGTTCATGGTTCGGGCTAGCTCTGTTGGACTAACGCACGTCCGAAGGCGAGTACGCCTCCGCCTGGTCACGCGGCGCAGCGTCTTCTCCCCGATGCCGCAGGAGGCCGCGGCCTTGCCGATTGACGGCTCGGACAAGAGCGCCACGATCGCCTGCTCGCGGACGGCCGCGGGTTTGGCGCCGTGACCCGCCCGATGTTTCCGGTCATCTGCGTTCATCTGCGGCAGTGTCTCACAGGCAGCGTCACCGCGGTGGTCAGCAGGACGGTGCGCGTCTGCGCGTAGGGGTCGTCGTCGTAGTCGCGATGCATATGCTGTAACTCCTCGGTTGGTGACTCGCCGCCGCCGGCAGCGTCCGATGCAGTGACTGGTACGCCGCCCGATCTGGCTCTTCGCCAGCCACTGCGATCGGGGCTGCGCCTCGCGCGCTCATGTGCGTGTCGAACATCCGGTGGCCGAACGGAGGCGAACTGGAAAGAGATGGGCGACCGCACAGGCGGGCTGACCAGTTTCGGCATCGGGCTCACCAAGCTCCGTGCGATTGCGAAACAAGTCGGGCGCGACCACGACCTCGCGCTCAAACTTTGGAACGAACGCAACCACGACGCAATGATCATCGGCTTGCTCATCGACGACCCACAACAACTCACACGCGACCAGGCCGAAAAGCAGGTCGACGGCGCGGGGCCAGGAATGCTCGGCCACGTGCTCAGCTCGTGCGATGCGACCCTCCCCAAGTCCGCGATCGCGTTCGAGATCGCGAAGGGCTGGATGGCGAGCAAATACCTCGTCCGCCGCAGTTGCGGCTACGGACTCGTTTACGAGCTGGCCAAAGACAAGAAGGACAAGCGGCTCACCGACGGGTTCTTTCTCGGCTGCGTCGAGAAGATCGGCAAGACGATCGCGAAAGAGGAGAACCGGGTCCGCGTCGGCATGGGCGGCGCGCTCATGAGCATCGGCAAGCAACAAGAAGCTCAACGCCGCTGCGATCAAGCTCGCAAAAGCCCTCGGCCCGATCCACTTCAGCGACGGAGACAAGAAGTGCGAGCCGATGAACGTGCTCAAACACCTGACCAGCGACTACTTGCGTAACAAGCTGGGTGTGTGAGGCACTCGGCCAGCGAAGCCAATGACACCAGGTGTGGTATGGCCTGAGAGTGCCGACGGCGATCACGCCGCTCGTCGCACCCGGTCGACCTTGCCCGAACGCACTTGCAAATTCCGAAGCCCAAGTGTCATGCGGCTCGAGTGTACGTTGACGGACAGGGGATGCCGGACGGCGGTAGAATCCATGCTCTGCGAGGAGATTCCATGAGCGATATCTCGAGACGCACCTTCCTGACAACGACCGCCGCGGGAGCAGGCATGACCATTCTGCCGCGGCATGTGCTCGGCCGCGGGTTCCAGGCGCCCAGCGACACGGTCAACATCGCCACCGTCGGATTCGGCGGCATGGGCGGCAGCAACACGCGTCGGCTCATGCATCAGAACATCGTGGCGATCTGCGACGTCGACGACGCGCTCGTCGATGCACAGCTGAAGCGCATGGTGGACGACGCGGCGAGTATGCCGGCCGCGCCGCAGCAACCGCAGCCGCAGACCGCCATGGCAAGCATGTCGAAGGCGCAGGTGACGGCCAATGCCCGCAGGCCTCGTGTCGACAACGCGGCTGCGCTGCGGCGTTTCACGAGCGAGCAGATCCCACGGCTGAAGCGATACCGCGACTATCGCGAGATGCTCGACAAGCAGAAGGACCTCGATGCCATCGTGGTCGCGACACCGGATCACATGCATGCGGTCATCGCGCTCGCAGCCATGGATCTGAACAAGCACGTCTACGTGCAGAAGCCCCTCTGCTGGTCGGTCGAGGAGGCCCGTGCGCTGGCGAAGAAGGCGAATCGATGGCGCGCCACCCATCGCCGGAACTGACGGCTCGGGAGGCCTCGTCGCGGCCCGACGCCCCTCGTCGCTCGTCTGCGATCAATCTCCTGATCTCGCTGAGACCCGGCCAATGGACGAAGAACCTGGTCGTCTTTGGCGGCTTGATCTTTGGCCGGCGGCTCTTCGACCCCGAGTCGGTCGGGCGCGCCACCCTGGCGTTCGTCGTGTTCTGCGCCCTCTCCGGCGTGGTCTACCTCTTGAACGACATGGTGGATCGGGCCAGGGATCGTCGTCACCCGCACAAGGCAAGCCGACCCATCGCTTCCGGCGCCCTGTCGCCCACCGTCGCCCTCACGGCGGCGTTGCTGATCGCGCTCGGGGCTTTGGGTGCCGCCTGGTCGTTGGGCGGCTCGTTCTTCGCCGTGGCAGCAACCTACCTAGGCCTGCTGCTGGTCTATTCGGGTTCGCTCAAGCACATCGTGATCATCGACGTCCTCACCATTGCGTTCGGATTCGTGCTGCGGGCCGCGGCTGGGGCGATCGTCGTCACCGTGCCCATCAGCAGCTGGCTGCTGATCTGCACGGTGCTGCTCGCACTCTTTCTCGCGCTCAGCAAGCGGCGGCACGAGCTCGTACTGCTGGCGGATGGTGCCATCACGCATCGGCGGAGCCTGGCAGACTACAGTCCCTACCTGCTCGACCAGATGATCGGCGTCGTCACGGCATCCACCCTGATTTCGTACATCTTCTACACGGTGAGCCCGGAGACGCAGGGAAAATTCGGCACGACGCTGCTCGGACTCACCATTCCGTTCCCGCTCTACGGCATCTTCCGCTACCTCTACCTGGTTCACCGCAAAGACGGGGGCGGGAGTCCGGCGGAGACGCTCGTCACCGACCGGCCGCTCCTCATCTGCATTGCGCTCTGGGCGCTGGCGGTGGTGCTGATCATCTACCACCCCTTCGGCTCGTGAGGAGCGGGGCAACGGGATAGACTACAAGCATGGCCCGAGCGAAAGTCGCCATCCTCAAGACCCGGCCCGACTCCGTTCTCGAGGACTACCATCGCCTGATGAACCTGGCCGGCTATCAAGAGGTGATCGACAAGACGGCAGACACCGCCCTCAAAATCAACATTTCCTGGCATTTCTTCTTTCCCGGCAGCTCGACGACGCCCTGGCAGCTCGAGGGCGTGATTCGAGCGATGAAGCGCGACGGCTACCAACCCGACCTCATGCACGCCTGCCACAATCGCACCGTGGTCATCGACGCCAGGTTGGGGGAGCGCGAGAACAAGCAGGTGAACGTGGTCGAGGCGCACGGCTTGCGCAACGTCCACATCTACGAGGGCGAGGACTGGATCGACATCCGCGAGGCGGTGGGCGACCTAGCCAGGAAGTTCATCTGCCTGAACGACGTCTACCCCGACGGATTCATGATCCCGAGGCGGTTCATCGGCGAGAACATCATCCATCTCCCAACTGTCAAGACTCACGTCTTCACAACGACCACCGGAGCCATGAAGAACGCCTTCGGCGGATTGTTGAACGAACGGCGCCACTGGACGCATCCAGTCATCCACGAGACGCTGGTGGATCTGCTGATGATCCAGAAGAAGATTCATCGCGGCGTCTTCGCCGTGATGGACGGAACCTTCGCGGGCGACGGCCCCGGCCCGAGGTGCATGATCCCGCACGTGAAGAACGTCATCCTCGCCAGCGCCGATCAGGTGGCGATCGACGCCGTGGCGGCGAAGCTCATGGGAATGGACCCGCTGTCGATCAAGTTCATCCGCCTGGCGCACGACATGGGCCTGGGGTGCGGCGATCCTCGGGAGATCGAGATCGTGGGCGATCGCGAGGCCGCCGCCGAGAACTGGCGCTTCGTTGGCCCGTTCAAGAAGATGACGTTCGCCTCACGCATGCAGCATCAGATCTACTGGGGCCCTCTTCGAAAACCCATCGAATGGTCGCTCAAAACGGTGCTGGCGCCGTGGGCCTACATCGCGAGCGTCCTCTATCACGACAGCTTCTGGTATCCGCTCAAAGCGCGGCGGCTGATGCGCTCGGTGCTGTCGAGCCCCTGGGGACGGCTTTTCCGGAACTGGGAGCAGCTCGAAGCCGACGACAAGGGTTATCCCGTCGTCGGGAGCGAAGCCGCGGACGTGACGCGGACGGGGGTTCGCGCGTTGGTGCGGTCGATCGGCATTCTGGGGACGTGCGTGAAGGAAGCCCCTGAATTCGCCGCCCGCCGCCGGCACGCGAGGCCCGCCGACTCGGCATAAGACAGGACGGCTTTTCAATGGCCGATTTCAACATCCGCTCCGACTCGGTCGACGTCGAGCAAATCATGCGCCAGATTCGGGCGCGCATCCGCGAGAAGCGTGGAGTCGACTACACCGAGCAACAGATTCAAGAGATGGCCGCGGCGCGCCTCGAACGGTTCCTCGATCCACAGGGCGTGCGCTCCGATCTGCTCCAGCAGTTCCAGCAGGCCGGGACCGTCGAGGACAAGAACTACGCGTTCGCCGAGAACGCCCTCTTCGACTCGGGCAAGGCCTGGGTGCGGTTCTCCAGAAGACTTCTGAGGCCGGTGCTGAAGCTGTTCTTCAATCCCAAGCCGCTGATTCAGGCGGTCGACGCCCACCGCCGGACCGATCTGCACTACGAGGTCATTCACAACCTCGTGCTCGAGACCACCCGCCTGAGCATCGAGCTCAAGAACATGCGGATGCGGGTGGAATCGATTGGCAGCCGGCTCGACTTCGCCGAGCGTCGCGCCCGCGCCCTCGAGGGGATCGTGCAGTACCGCGCCATGACCGGATCGGTTGAGTTGCCGGCGCCCGACGCGTCGACCGAGGACGAGGCGTCGGCTGAGGCTCCCTTGCCCGGCGAGGCACAGGCGGCGGGCAACGGTGCGCGCCGGCGCCGGCGCCGCCGGCGTGGCCGGCGCGGTGGCTCGCGAGGCCCCCTTTCAGCATCCGGGACACCTCTGGAACCCGGCGAACCTTCGACCGGCGTCGAACCCGCGGAGCCGGAGGAACTGGATGGCCCGTCCTCGGTTTCCCCAGACGAAGGCTCCTCTTCCGACCAGTGAAGCTCGCCGTTGTCGTTCAGCGGTACGGAGCCGACATCAACGGTGGCGCCGAGCTGCATGCGCGTTACATCGCCGAGCATCTCAGGCGGCATGCAGAAGTCGAGGTGCTCACCACCTGCGCCATCGACTACGTCACATGGCAGAACGAGCTGGCGCCGGGGGTCCACGAGGTCAATGGCGTGACCGTTCGGCGGTTCCCGGTGACCCACGAACGCAGCCCAACCACCTTTGGCCAACGATCGCACCATGTGTTTCACGAATGGCATTCGCTGCGAGACGAGCTCATGTGGCTCGACAGCGAGGGCCCCGCGTGCCCCGCGCTGGTTCGCCATCTGGCGCGAGGGCGGGGCGCGTACGATTTCGTGGTGTTCTTCAGCTACCGCTATTACCACGCGCATCAAGGAATCCGCGCCGTGCCGTCGCGCGCGGTGCTGGTGCCGACAGCCGAGCGCGATCCGGCCATCGGTCTTTCGATCTTCCGTCCGATTTTTTGCGGTGTTCGCGCGCTCATGTACAACAGCCAGGAAGAACGCGCCATGATCCAGGCGGTCTCCGGCAATTCCGACGTGCCAGGTGTGGTGGTGGGCGTCGGTTCCGAGATCCCGGCCAGTCCGGATCCCGAGCGCTTCCGGCAGAAGTTCGGCGTCAAGGGCGCCTACGTGATTTATGTCGGCCGCATCGACGACAACAAAGGATGCGGAGAGCTGTTCGATTTCTTTCTGAGCTACCTGCGCGTCACCCGCAGCCGGTTGACACTCGTGGTGGTCGGGCGATCGGTGCTGCGGATCCCGTTGCATCCACGCATCCGGCATCTGGGCTTTCTCGATGACGCCGACAAGTTCGACGCGATGGCAGGCGCGACGGCCCTGATCATGCCCTCGTATTTCGAGAGCCTGTCGATGGTGATTCTCGAGGCATGGGCGCTCGGCCGGCCTGTTCTGGTGAACGAACGGTGCGACGTGCTCGCAGGCCAATGCCTTCGCAGCAATGCGGGCCTGTTCTACAGGAACCTCGGTGACTTCATCGACACGCTGGAGACCATCGAGAAGAACCATCCGTTGAAGGAAATGCTCGGACTGAACGGCCGACGCTTCTTCGAGCGCCACTATGCGTGGCCGATCGTCGAGCAGAAGTACCTGGACATGTTGGCGCGGCTCGATGAAGAGAACCGGGAAGGCCGTGGCGATCGACCCATGCCGCCGCTGCCCGGATGGTTCGCCAGACGAGAGCGCACCCTGCCGCCCGCGCAGGACGTGGTGGATAGTCTGCCGGCAGGCCCCGCCCTCTCTCGAGCGGTGAGGGAGGCCTCGTGAAGGGCACCGTCCACCAGGTGCTCGCGACGCTGGGATACGGGGACGCGATCGGCCACGAAGTGCTGGGCATTCGGCGGGTGCTCAGAGCCGCCGGTTACGAGTCCGACATCTTCGTCGAGACGGCCGATGAACGCGTCGAGCACCTGACGCGCGACTGCCACGAGCTGCGCGACATCAGCCGGCCCGACAATATTCTGATTCATCACTTTTCGATCGGCTCGCGTGCGTCGCGGATTGCCTTCGCACTGCCCGATCGGATGGTTCTCATCTACCACAACATCACGCCGCCGCAGTACTTCGTGGGCATACACCGCCTGCTCGTGCAGTTGTGCTTCGCGGGGCGCCGCGAGCTGAGCGCGTACCGCACCCGGTGCCACCTCGCTCTGGGCGACTCGGAATTCAACCGCCAGGAGCTCGAGGCGATGGGGTTTTCCCCCACCGGCGTGCTGCCGGTCGTCCCCGATTTCTCCCATCTCGACGTGACACCCAACCGCATGATGGCCGGGGCATTCGACGACGAGTGGACCAACATCCTGTTCGTCGGACGCGTGATCCCGAACAAGCGCATCGACGAGCTGCTGCGAATCTTTCACGCATACAAGACGCGTATCAACCCGAGGTCGCGGCTGTTGGTCGTCGGTTCCTACGCGGGGTTCGAGGCCTATTACACGCTGCTCCAGCAATTGCGGTCACGGCTGGGAACGCCCGATGTCTTTCTGGTCGGCCACGTCAGTGACGAGGAGTTGACGGCCTATTACGACGTCGCGGACGTCTTTCTGTGCGCGAGCGAGCACGAGGGGTTCTGCGTCCCGCTGGTCGAAGCGTTCTACAAGCGCATCCCGGTCATCGCCTACGAGGCGACCGCGGTTCCCGCCACGCTCGATGGTGGCGGCGTGCTCTACTCGGACCGCGACCCCTTCCACGTCGCGTCGATCATCGACGCCGTCGTGTCGAACCAGCGGCTTCAGGACGCGATTCTCGATCGCCAGGACGAGGCCCTGGACCGGCTGAGGGCCCGAGACTTCGCCGGCACGCTCCTGGGGTTCGTCCGGCAGGTCGCCACGGCCCCCCCGCTGCCACCGCACCGGGTCGTCTGGGACTTCTGGGATCAGGTGGACTCCATCGACCAGCTCGAAGAGCTCCGCGAGCACCGGCCGGCTGCATATTTCGCGCTGCCCGACATGCCGCGCTGACTGGGATGGTCATCAACCAGTGGGTTCCATCGGCCCACAAGGGCGACGCCATCGGTGACAGCGCCCGGCGCGTCCGTGACCTGCTGCGCGCCATGGGACACCAGTCCGATCTCTTCGCCCTGACGATCGACGACGATCTCCGGAAGGATGTCCGGACGTTCGGCGATCCCGACCGCGCGCGCGGCGATCTCACCATTTTTCACTACGCTCTCCCCTCGCCGATGACCGAGCCCTTTGCGTCACTCGGGGGCGGGCGCATTCTCCAGTACCACAACATCACGCCCGCACGGTTTTTTGCCCCCTACGATCCGGCGCTGTTCCGCCTGGCGGTGATCGGCCGCGGCGAGCTGGCCACTCTGGTGGGACGCGTGGATCTGGCGCTCGGGGATTCCGAGTACAACAGGCGCGAGCTCGAGGAACTGGGATTCGAGTCGACCGACGTCATGCCCATCGCGGTGTCGCTCGAGCGCATCACCCGGGCCGAGCCCACGCCTGCGCTCGATGCCATGCTCGATGACGGCCTCACGAATTTTCTCTTCGTCGGCCGCATTGCGCCGAACAAGCGCATCGAAGATCACATCCGGCTGGCCGAGCACTACAAGCGATACATCGACGACAACTATCGCTTCATCTTCGTGGGTCGCTACGACGCAGTCCCACGGTACTATGAGGCCGTTCTGGCGCTCATTTCCCGGTACCGCATGCCGACCGATCGCTTCGTGTTCACCGGGGCCGTGCCTGATCGCGAGCTGGCCACGTACTACCGTTGCGCGTCCGTCTACCTTTCACTGAGCGAGCACGAAGGCTTCTGTGTGCCGCTGCTCGAAGCCATGGCCGTGGACGTGCCGATCCTGGCGTACTCAGCGGCGGCGGTTCCCGACACGCTGGGCGGGGCGGGTGTCGCGTTCGCTCCAAAGGACCTGGAGTTCGCCGCCGAGCTGCTGGGACATCTCGCGTATGATGAGGACGTCCGGGCCTCTGTCATCGACGGCCAGCGCCGGCGGCTTGCCGCCTTCGGCGACGACGTCATCACGAGCCGGCTCGAAGCCCTCATTCGCACTCTCTGACCCACGCATGCGCCTCGCGTTCATCATCCAGCGGTACGGCGCCGAAATCCTGGGCGGATCGGAGTATCACTGCCGCCTGATTGCCGAACGGCTTGCGGCTCGCCACGAGGTCGATGTCCTCACGACCTGTGCGCGCGACTACATCACGTGGAAGAACGAGTACCCGGAAGGCGCCGACCGCATTCGCGGCGTCACCGTGCGCCGATTTGCGAATACGCGGACACGTGACATCAAGGCATTCAATCGCTACTCGGAGTGGATCTTTCACAACCCGCACACACGTGACGACGAGATGGAGTGGCTCAAACAGCAGGGGCCCTGGAGTCCCGCGCTGCACGAGTACCTCAAACGTCACCAGCAGTCCTACGACGCGCTGATCTTTTTCACGTATCTCTATGCGCCAACCGTGCTCGGACTGTCTGTCAATCCCGCGCGCAGCATACTGGTGCCGACCGCGCACGATGAGCCGGCCATTCACCTCGGCATCTTTCAGGATGTCTTCAATTTGCCGGCTGCGCTCGCGTACAACACCGAGGTCGAGAAGCGGTTCCTGATGACGCACTTCTCGATCCGCGCCGTGATCGAGGAAACCGTCGGCTGCGGGGTCGATTTGCCGCCGTCGGCCAGCGGACGCCGCGCGCGACCGGCGGACAGGCGAGCGCCCGACAATGGCGACGAGGAAAGCGCTGAAGAGCCGGCTCGAGCTCCGTCACACCTCTCGGCGCGGGGAGCAACGTTCCGGCGCCGGCATCGGCTGCACGGGTCCTTTCTCCTCTACGGCGGCCGCATCGATCCCGGAAAGGGATGCGAGGAGCTGATCGAGTACTTCAGCAGTTACGTCGGCGAAGGCGGTGACGGCCGCCTCGTGTTGATGGGCGTGAAGCTGATGCCGCTGCCCGACGAGCCTTTCCTGACTTTCGCCGGGCTCCTGTCCGAACGCGAGCGGTTCGACGCCCTCGAGGCCGCCACGGTGGTGTCGGTGCCCTCACCCTACGAGAGCCTCTCACTGCTGGCTTTGGAATCGTTTGCGGTCGGCACCCCGATCTTGGCCAACGCACGCAGCGACGTGCTGGTCGACCACTGCGTCCGCAGCAACGCGGGACTCTATTACGCGGATCGCGACGAGTTCATCGAAGGTCTGAAGCTGCTGTTGGAGGATGACGGCCTCCGCGCGGCCATGGGCCGCAACGGGCGCGACTATATCAGGCGCAGTTACCGCTGGGACGTCATTCTCGGGAAGTACGAGCGGATGATCGAGCGGCTACGCAGCGCCCGTTGAGCGCCACCGGGCCGGATCACTTGCCTGAATCGGCCTGCACACCTATCGAACTCGCCTCGTCGTAGCCGCGCGCAGGGTGTCCGGACCCGTTGAGACCATCGCCGTTCGATGGTCCCTTCTTTCGGCGGGGCCGAATGTCATAGCGCTTGATCATCTCGTTCAGCGTCGTCGGTTTGATGTGCAGGAGTTCGGCCGCCCGCTTCTGCACGCCGCCGGCCGCTTCGAGTGTCGTCTCGATCAGGCGCTTCTCGAAATCGGTGATGACGTCCTTGAACGAGATCCCTTCGGGCGGCACCATGAACTGGGGGATTTGAAACGTCGGGGCCTTCCGCACGTGCTCGGGAATAAGATCCGGGCCGATGCGCAGACCGCTGCTCAGCACGACCGCCCGCTCGATGACGTTCTCGAGCTCCCGCACGTTGCCCGGCCAGTCGTACTCCATCAGCAGATCGAGAGCCTGGGGCGCCAGCTCGAACCCCGTCTTGCGGTTTTCGGCGCCGTATTTCTCGAGAAAGTGCTGGGCGAGCAGCGGAATATCGTCCTTGCGCTCCCGAAGGGCTGGCAGATGAATCGTGATGACGTTCAACCGGTAGAAGAGATCCTCCCGGAAGTGCCCCTCTTCGACCATGCGGCGGAGGTCCACGTTGGTGGCCGCAATGATCCGGACGTCGACTTTGATGGTCTCCATCCCGCCGAGGCGCATGAACTCGCGCTCCTGAATCACCCGCAGCAGCTTGGCCTGGGTCTCGAGCGGAATGTTGCCGATCTCGTCGAAGAAGATGGTGCCTTTGTCGGCGAGGTCGCACAGGCCCTTCTTCGGGTAGACGGCCCCCGTGAACGCGCCCTTCACGTGACCGAAGAGCGTTGATTCCAGCAGATCGGGCGGCAGGTTCCCGGAGTTGACGGTGACGAACGACTTGTCGGAGCGCGAAGAATTGGCGTGAATGGCCCGGGCCACCAGCTCCTTCCCCGTCCCGCTCTCGCCCTGAATCAGGATGGTCGATCGGCTCGGCGCCGCCTGGATGATCAGATCGAACACCTGACGCATGCGCGGACTGCGCCCGATGATGTTGGCAAACCGGTTGTAGCGCTCCTGGATGTTCTGGCGGAGCGCCTGATTCTCCGCCATCAACCGGCGCCGCTCCGTCGCATGTCGCATGACGATGAGCACTTCGTCGTTCTTGAAGGGCTTCGTGATGTAGTCGAACGCTCCGCGCTTCATCGCCGCGATGGCGCTTTCGACCGATGCGAACGCCGTGATCATGATGATGGGCAGCTCCTCGTCGAGCTTGCGAAGCTCGTCGAGCGTCGAGATGCCGTCGAGCCCAGGCATCATCATGTCGACGATCGCCGCGTCGAACGGCAGCGTCCGTGCGAGCTCGACCCCTTCGCTCCCGCTCGAGGCGAGACGTACGTCGTAGCCGTCGCGCGTCAGGAGCGCGTCGAGGATCTCGCGCATGATTTCCTCGTCGTCGATGACCAGAACCGATCCGCTGCGCGCCATGGGCCCTCTATCTCTGCAATCGTCTATGGAACGGCCACCGCAGACTGCTGCGGCTCAGCCGATACGAGCGGGAGCGCGAGCACGAAGCGAGTGCCCTGCCCTACCGCACTGTCACAATTGAGCGTGCCGTCGTGCTCACGCACGATGCCGTAGGTGATCGACAACCCGAGCCCGGTGCCCTGGCCGATCGCCTTGGTCGTGAAAAATGGATCGTAGATGCGCGATAGATGCTCGCTCGGAATGCCGAATCCCGTGTCGGCCACCTCGACGATCGCCTGGGCGTTGTCACACCGCGTCGTCACCGAGAGCCACCCGCCCTTGGGCATCGCATCGCGGGCATTCAGGAACAGATTCAGGAACACCTGCTGCAGCTTGTGCTCCATGCCGCTCACGAGGACACCAGGCGGGCTGAGCTCACGGCGCACCTTGATCCTGGCCGCCTCGAGCTGATGCTCGAGCAAGCTCAGCACGTCGTTCACCACGGCGTTCAGGTCCACAGGCACGCGCTCGACAGGCTGGTTGCTGGAGCGCGAGAGATTGAGGAGCCCGTTGACGATGCGCGCGGCGCGGAACGTCTGGCGCTCGATCTTCTCGAGCAGCTTGGTCTTCGGATCCTCGGGATCGGCACCATCGAGCAGCATCTGCGTGAAGCTCGAGATGCCCGTGAGCGGCGTGTTCACCTCGTGTGCCACGCCTGCCGCCAGGAGCCCGATCGAGGCCATCTTCTCGGAGATCTGCAGTTGCTCTTCCAATCGGACTCGTGAGGTCACGTCCTCGAAGATGATGAGCGTGCCGGTGGTCGACGACAGGTCGCCGGCAGCTGTCTGCAGTGGAACCGTGGCAACGTTGACCAGCAGCCTTCGGCCGGTTTGGGCGGCACGGCCAACCAGCGGCACGCGGAACAGCGTGGAGCCGGAGGGCGTGTCGCGCCGGGCCGCGCGAAGGGCCTCGACGAACGCACCGTCGAACACCTCGTGCAGCCCGCGGTCAATCGCGTCGCGGCGATCGAGGCCGTAGATCTGCTCGAGTGCGCGGTTCCAGCGCACGATCCGATCGTTCAGATCCGTCACCACGAGGCCGTCGTCGAGCGACTCGACGATGTTCTCGTTGAACTCGCGCATCAGCTCGAGTTCGTCGGCTTTGAGCCGGAGCTGGCGGTACAAGCGACCGTTTTCCAGGGCCGTCGCCACCTGGCCCGCGACGGCGGCGAGGAGCGCGAGGTCTTCGCTGCTCAAGGGTTCGCCGCTGTCCTTGGCGCCCAGCGCCAGCACGGCGCTCACGCCACCCTTCGCCACGCAGGGCACGAAGTGGTGGATGCCCGCTTCCAGCCAGCGTCTCGTCTCGGCGCTGGTGAGATGAGCCACCACGTCGGCCTCGTCGAGAGACAGGGCGTCGCCCAGGGCGAGCTCGCGCGCCAGCTCGCTCTGCCGCGCGAGCCGCGGGACGTCGAGATCGACGCCGTGCGCGCGAAGGGGCTCGAGGTCGCCCGACGCCTCATCGGCCAGAAGCAGCACCATGCGCTCGACCAGCAGCGTCTCGGTGATGCGACCCACGAGCCGATCGCTCAAGCGATTCAGGTCGAGGTCGCTGTTGAGATCGCGGGCGAAGCCGCCCAGAGCCCGCCGGTAGTCGTAGCGATCACGGTAGAACGCACGATCGAGCGCGTTCTGGATGCCCGACTTGACGGGTCGCGCGAGAAGGACCACCACGAGCGTCGCCAGCATCGCGATGACGGTGTTGGACTGCTGCGCGTCGGAGAGAAACAGCCCGGCCGCCACGCGCAGCAGCACGGCATAAATGGCCAGGCTGGCAGCCAGCGCGGCCGTCCAGACGAGCCCGCGCTTGACAATGACCTCCACGTCCATCAGCCGGTAGCGGACGATGGCGGACGCAAACGCGAGGGGCACGAGGCTCAACGGAATGGCCGACAGCTCCATCGGCAGCGTGGGGATCACACCGGTCGCGTACGGGAGCGCATAAGCGAACGCAAACGGACCGGCACCGAGCAACGTGCCCCAGACGATCCAGCGCAGCTGGCGTCGCGCCGTGCCCGTTCGAACGCGCTGCAACCCCCGCACGAGCAGCACCAACGCGCCCAGCAGGAACGCGGACAGGTAGATGGGTTCGAGGCGATCGAGCAGCTCCATCGTGCGCGCGAACTCGGCGCCGTCCGTCCCCACGCGGCCGAAGGCCAGGACTCGCGCGGATCCGAGCAGCAGGGCCGGCAGATACAACAGCGGAACCAGAACACTTCGCGCAACGCCGTCGAGGCGGACGCGCTCGGGAAACACGAGCGTGAAGTGCAGGAACAACGGGCCCAGCGCGAGCAGGGCAATCACGTCAGCCCAGTAGAAAAACCAGTCGAGCCCGTCGAGCCTGCCGTTGAAGGAGAAGGTAAAGGTGCCGAAGAACGCGATGCAGAGCCAGAAAAAATGGAGTGTGGCCTGCGCGCGCGGTCGGCGCAGCCGAACGGCCGTGCCGACCAGCAGGGTGAAGATGCCGATGAACGCGAGGATGAAATAGAGCGGCCGGTTTCCCTGTGGAACTGGCGCCAGGGTCAAGTCTGCGAGCTGGCGCTCGCCGAGCCGCACGACGGTGTATCGCAGCTCCTCGCCGCTTCGATGGCGGTGCAGCGTTTGGACGACGTCGGCCGGTGTGTCAATCGCCTGGCCGTCGATGGCGATGAGCACATCACCAGGGCGGACGCCGGCGAGATCGCCCGCGGTCCCACGCGCTACCTCGACCGCCGTGACGCCCTCGTCGCGTGCTATCCAGAGGACGCCGTCTTCAGCCTCGTGCCAGGTGGCCCGAATGGCGACATTGGCCGCACCCAGACACAGCAGGATCCCGGCCGTCAGCAGCGCCAGAGCGGACGCCGCCCAGGTTCTCAACGCTGACCGCGTGATGTCCGGCGCGGCGTGCAGGGTTTCGCGCATCTGACGGTATCGAGCAAAGCTATCCGGCGAAGACGAAGAATTAGCAAACGCTATACCACGACCTCGCGCCATCAAGTTTCTCTAACTGTCAGAAAATAAACTCTTTGCTTCATTTGCCCGCGGTCAGAACTGCTGCCGATTCAACTCGATGGACCAAGCATTCAACATTTTGAATTTTATTCCAAGCCAAAAAAATGGGCGCCGGCGGCAATTCGTGCGGCGCCCTGGTTGGAATTGGACCGTTCGACGGTCGCTAGAATCTCACAGTGAGGCCACCGACGATGCGCTTCGGAGGCCGGACGACGAGCAGCTCGTCGTAGACCGAGGCGTCGATCGCCCCCTCCCGAAACAGGTTGCGCACTGCGACGAGCATCTCCCATTCAGTGGCGAGCATGTTGAGAAACGGCAGTCCCTGATTGACCTGAAGGTCGAAACGCGCCGCGCGCGCCGTGTCCACCGCGTCGTCGGCCGCAAAGCCATTGTTGAGCCGGTAGATGACGAACACCCGCGTGGCGGTCTCAGGGACGTCGGCCTGAAGCGAGGTCGTCACATCGTGAATCCGCTCGCGCTCGCGGCGCGACGCCACGGGTACCGATGCGCTCACGAGCTCGCGCATGGGTGAGGGTTGCCACTGGGCCATCGTCACCGTGTAGTCGACCACACCTCTCAGGCGATCGGTGACGGTATGGCCGATGCTGCCGCCCCAGCCGCGCGCCTCGAAGCCACCCGAGTTCCCGACATAGTAGTGACCCAGGTCCTCGGCTCCTTCGACCGGCAGGTCGAACACGGTGACGAGTTGATCGTTCACCTTCTGGTAGAAGGTCCGAACGCCGATGAAGGTACTGTCCGCCACGTCGTGCTCGACCTGCACCTGGTAGTGATCGGTGCGTTCTGGTCGGAAGACGTCGCCCGACAGCGATGAGAACGTGCGCTCCGGCGGCAGCCAGACTGAGCCAGTGACCGGCGGCAAGAACTCCTCGGCGCCAGGCGCGAGCATGCGCCGTGACACCAGGGCGTCGATGCGCAGGCGATGCACGGGTGTGAGCGTGACGCCCAGACGAGGACTCAAGAGCGGCCCGCGCTCGAGATAGTCGTAGCCCGAGTATCGCGCGCCGTACGCCAGCGTCACATGGCGTGACACGGTCCAGCGATTGAATCCGTAGGCCTCCCCGACGTTGCGCGTGCCATCGGTCACGGCCGCCAGCGCGACAGGGTTGCCACCCTCGTAGCGCTGCATGCTGTAGCTCATGCCGACTTCATAGGCGTGACGCGCCGGCCCCCGCGTGACAAACGAACCAGAGAGCACCCACGATGCCAGATCGCCCTGGGTCATCGCCCCGCGTACGCCCCAGTCGCCCCGGCCGGTCGGCGCACCAATCGCAAGATAGGCGACCCGCCGGGAAGCGCCCTCGGTCGAGAAGAGCTGTTCGGGCGCGTCGAGCGTGCCCGTGGTCAGCAGATTGAACTGGCCCGAGACGGGTAGATTCCGCAAGCACCGATGCCGCCATTCGTGCCGCGGCGTTCGCGGTGCGGACGGCGCGCATCGGAAACTCCTCGTCGTCCAGATCCGAGGAGTCTCTTTCGCCATCGAAATCCACTGGCGATGCCGACGCATCCTTGAGCACGCTGCGACTGAGGTGGCGCAGCCGCCACGCCGTTTCACTGTGATCGTGCTCGTCACTTTCCACGTCGGAGTCCGGACTCAGCGGCTCGATGGGGAGTTGCCCTCCGCCGAGACCCGCAGCCAGTACCGGGGTGCCGGGTACCAGCTGGGCGGTGTCGCGCGATCCGACCGCACGGAGCGCAATCGTGGACACGGCGCGTCCGTCCGGGCTCACTTGAACGACTCGCGCCCGCGAGGGGGTGTACCCGCCGCGATGCGCACGCAGGACATAGGAACCAGGAGGCAGCGCGGCGAGAGAGAATCGGCCCCCACCATCGGTCACCGCAAACGCCGTGGTCAGTCCGAGCGCCGACACCATGGCGCCGTCGAGCGGCGTCCCGCGATCGTCGAGGACGACGCCCTGAATGGCTCCTGGGGCGACACGCGCGACCGACACCACGGACTCGATCCGCGACTGAGCCACGGCGGGCACCTGGGCCGATAGCTCCGCGGAGCAGACCCCGATTGCGACGACGAGGGTTGCCGCAAGTCTGTAGAGTCCGGTCATCAGCTGCTCGCATTCCCGACCGTGCCGGCCTCGTGGTCGGCACGTCGGATCACCGTCGATCTCCCGAGTCGTGGCATCTATGACTACGCGACGTTGAAGCGGACATCCTTGGTAACGGTCTTTTTCCCGATGTTGTCCGTGACCTTGATCTCGACACGATAGTCGCCTTCAGGGAACGACGCGAGCGGAATCGTCTGGCCGCCCGGCAGCTGATGCCCGGCCGCCAGATCGAACTCCGGCGGCAAGGTCTGGGCATCGAGCTTCTGCGGCCGTGTGCGGTTGAAGTACTTCTCGGTATCTCCAACCTTCTGATGAAAGGCGTACTCGATGGTGATATCGGGCTTCTTCGCCGCGTCGAGGCCCGGGTTATACACCCAGAAAATGATGTTCAGCTCTTCGGCCTTCTTGAACTTGTGCTCGAGCGACGGCAACAGGCGCACGGTGCCGAGGGTATAAGGGTTGTCCGCCTGCTGCTCTTCCGATAACGGCGTCGGCACTGTCTCCGCACGCGACGTGAGGAGCACGCTGCTCGTCGCCAGATCCTCGTTCCAGAAGTTCGGAACGGAGATCGATTCCTTGATCACCGTCATCTTCGGCTGACCGCCCTTGGCCGCACGCTCGCGAAGCGCCACATAGACATCGTAGTCGGCGCCTCCCGTCACGTTGATGGCACGGCTGATCAGCAGCGGCTCGCCGGCCGGCGGCGGCGTCACGTTCAAAAAATGAACGTTCTCGAACGGATAGTCCACACGCACGGGCTTTGCAGGCGCTTCCGCCGGCTTCCCGGTTCCCTCAGCCGGCTTCGCCGTCGTCTCCGCGGCTGCGGCGGGCGGAGTCTTCGACATCACGCGCACGTACATCGCGAGCGGCTGCCCGCTGAGGGTCGCCGGATCGATCGAGATCGTGAACGGCACGTAGGTTTTGAGATCCTGCGCCTTCAGAAAATGCGACTGCATCCACTTCCCGCTCAGCGACGAGGGGGCCGCCTGACCCGCCGCGACCGAGTCGACCGCTGCCAGCAGCGCGTCCAAATCAGCGCGCTCGTTCTTATCGAGCTTGCGCTCCGGCGCTGGCTTCTTCTGATCCTGACCAAGAGCCGAGACTGCGACCGTGAGTATGACAATCAGGCCCAGGGCGCTCAACGCGCGTAAGCGGCCACCAACCATACGCATAACGCTTCTTTTCTCCTGTCGGCGAACGGAATTTACCGGGGGGCGTTCACACAAGCTCCGATCATAGGCGTGTTTCAAGGTCAAGTCAAACCGTTGCAGACGCACCACTTGGGCTGACTGGAGCGGATTTTTTGGGGCCGAATCGGCATGCTATCATCCTGTGCTTTCGAGGGCTTCCGAAGCAGCCGTCCTGCCGGGCAGGCGGCACGAACCGGCCCTCGTCCCTGACATGACGGCTCGGCCATTCGGTAATGGGCACGGGCAGGGCGTGTCGCGCAAACTCGGACGAGGTGGCCTCGAGCCGCGAGCCACCGAGCGCTCATGCCGACACAACTCGACGACAGCCTGGTGATCGTGCTCGCCGGAGGAGCCGGCGAACGACTCTATCCGCTGACGCGCGAACGGGCCAAGCCGGCCGTCTACTTCGGCGGCCCCTACCGGATCATCGATTTCGTCCTCAGCAACTGCATCAACTCGGGCCTGCGGCGCATCATGATTGCGACTCAGTACAAATCGCTGTCGCTCAACCGGCACATCCGGATGGGATGGAGTGTCGTGTCGGAAGAGCTTGGCGAATTCATCGAGATTCTGTCTCCGCAGAAGCGTGTCGGGGAGCACTGGTACCTGGGCACGGCGGATGCCGTCTATCAGAATCTCTACTCGATCACGCGCGAGGCCGCGAGTCACGTCATCGTGCTGTCGGGCGACCACGTCTACAAGATGGACTACGCGAAGATGCTCCGCTTTCACCAGGACCGTCGGGCCGCGGTCACCTTGGCGACGATCGAGGTGCCGCGGGCCGAGGCTTCGCGTTTCGGAATCGTGCATGTGAACGAGGACGAGCGCGTGGTCGGGTTCCTGGAGAAGCCGCAGGATTCCGTTGGGACTCCCGGCGTCCCTGACCTGTTGCTCGCGTCGATGGGTGTCTACATTTTTGAAATGGCCGTGCTGGTGCAGGCGCTCGAGGCCGACGCCAGGCTCCCGACGACCCACGACTTCGGCAAGGACATCATCCCGGCGCTGATCCAGCAGGCGCAGGTGTTCTCCTACCGGTTCTACGACGAGAACAAGAAAGCCGCCAAGTACTGGCGCGACATCGGAACCATCGACGCCTACTACGACGCCAACATGGATCTCTGTCACGTCAATCCGGAATTCAACATGTACGATCCGGAGTGGCCGCTCAGAACGTATCAGCCGCAGGCGCCGCCGGCGAAGTTCGTGTTCGCCGAGGAAGGCCGCCGGAGCGGACAGGCCCTCGACTCAATCATCTCGCCGGGCTGCATCGTCTCGGGAAGCCGCATCCTCGGCAGCGTGCTCTGCCCCAACGTCCGGGTACACAGCTTCTGCACCATCGAAGACAGCATCTTGATGCCTGGCGTGCGGGTTGGACGTCACGCCTGGGTTCGCCGCGCCATCATCGACCGCGACGTGCTGATTCCACGCGGCGCGCGCATTGGGCACGATCCCGTCGAGGACCGCCGCCGCCACACCGTCAGCGAGTCCGGCATCGTCGTGGTGACGACCGCAGACGAGCCCTTCATCGGAGAAATCAGCGAATCGGCGCTCGAAGCCGAGGCTGAAGCCGACCGTCGAGGATCGGGGTCGTAGCAGGAGGCTCAGTGACTATCGCCGGCGTTCATGGCAGGGAAATTCTCGACTCGCGCGGCAATCCGACCGTCGAGGTGGAGATCCGGCTTTCAGACGGATCGGTCGGACGTGCGGCCGTCCCCTCAGGCGCGTCGACGGGCGAACGCGAGGCGCTGGAGCTCAGGGATGGCGACAGGCGCCGCTACCTCGGACGCGGGGTGAAGCAAGCGGTCGAGCACGTGAACGGCGTCATCGCAGCCGCCATCACGGGCGAAGATGCGGACCTCCGTCACGTGGATCGCCTGCTGATCGATCTCGATGGCACCGCATCCAAGAGCCGGCTCGGTGCCAACGCGCTGCTCGGCGTTTCGATGGCGGCCGTCCGCGCCGGCGCCTCCTCGTCCGGCCGGCCGCTCTACCGACACATCGCGTGGCTCGCCGGCCGCTCCTCCACCGATCCGCACATCCTGCCTGTGCCGATGATGAACATTCTGAACGGCGGCGCCCATGCCGACACCAACGTCGACTTCCAGGAGTTCATGGTGATGCCGCTCGGCGCGCCCTCGTTCGCCGAGGCCTTGCGCACGGGAACCGAAATCTTTCATGCGCTGCGAGGTCTGCTGAAGGCGCGCGGCCTGGCCACCGGTGTCGGCGATGAGGGCGGATTCGCGCCCAATCTAGGGTCGAATCGGCAGGCTATCGAGCTCGTCATCGAAGCCATCGGCAGCGCAGGGTTCAAGGCCGGCCACGATGTGTACATTGCGCTCGATGTGGCAGCCAGTGAGCTGTGGGACGGACACGCGTACGTTTTCAAGAAATCCGGCGAGCCGCAGAAAGATTCGGACGCCATGGTCGCGCTCTTCGACGAGTGGATTCGACATTACCCGATTGCGTCGATTGAAGACGCCATTGCCGAGAGCGATTGGGACGGGTGGCGCAGCCTCACCAAGGCATTGGGCGATCGTGTACAGCTCGTCGGCGACGACGTGTTCGTCACCAACCCGGAAATTCTGGCCAGGGGCATCGACGAGGGCGTGGCGAACGCGCTGCTGGTCAAGCTGAATCAGATCGGCACCGTCAGCGAAACTCTGGAGGCCATCGCCATGGCCCGTCGGGCCGGATACGCCACCGTCATCTCCCACCGATCCGGGGAGACGGAGGACACGACGATTGCCGATCTGGCCGTGGGGACCGACGCGGGCCAGATCAAGACCGGTTCGGCCAGCCGCAGCGACCGTGTCGCCAAATACAATCAGCTGCTCCGCATCGAAGAAGAGCTTGGCGATCGCTCCCGATACGCGGGCCGGAGCGCTGTACGGCAGCTCGGTCGAACCTAGACGTGTCCACTCGCGCACCTCTCGTGCTCGTCGTGCTCGACGGATGGGGATTGCGTCGCGAGCGCGAAGGGAACGCCATCGCGCTGGCCCGCACACCGACCTACTCGGAGCTCGTCGCGAAATTTCCGCACACCTCCCTCGAGGCGTCGGGTGAGCCGGTGGGGCTGCCCGCGGGCCAGATGGGCAACTCCGAGGTCGGGCATATGAATCTGGGGGCGGGGCGCATCGTGTACCAGGACCTGACGCGCATCGATCGAAGCATCCGTGAAGGGGAATTCTTCGAGAACCCAGTGCTCATCGCCGCCATGGATGCGGTGGCAGACGGACGCCACGCCCTGCACCTGCTCGGGCTCGTGTCGGACGGCGGAGTCCACAGCCACCAGCGGCATCTGTACGCGTTGCTCGAAACCGCCAGAGCCCGGAGGGTTCCGCGCGTTTTCGTCCACGCGCTGACCGACGGGCGCGACTCCTCGCCCACCGGCGGGCGCGACTACATCGGGCGGCTTGAAAGCGAGATGGAGCGGCTCGGCACGGGACGCGTGGCCACAGTCATCGGCCGCTACTACGCCATGGATCGCGACCGGCGCTGGGACCGTACCGCGCGGGCCTTCGACGCCATCACGCTCGGAGAGGGCCGTCGGGGCAGTTCGGCGATCGGGCTGATCGAGGAATCGTACAGGACGCAGGTGAGCGACGAATTCATCGAACCCTCGGTCGTCTGCAGCGAAGATGGACGACCGGTCGCCACTCTGTCCGACGGCGATTCGCTCCTCTTCTTCAACTTCCGAGCCGACCGCGCCAGGCAGCTCACGCGCGCCCTTGCGTTCGATCGATTTGACGGGTTCGAACGCCGCGCGCATCCGCGCGTGCGGGTGACGACGCTGACCGAGTACGACCAGACGTTCGACCTCCCGGTCGTGTTCACCCCGCAGCAGTTCTCCGGAAACCTCGCGGAAGTGCTGACCGCCCGGGGACTGACCAATCTCCGGCTGGCGGAAACGGAAAAATACGCACACGTCACGTATTTCTTCAATTGCGGCGAAGAACGCCCCTACGCGGGCGAAGAGCGGTTGCTCATCCCGTCGCCAAAGGTGCCCACCTACGACCTTCAACCCGAGATGAGCGCACCGGGCATCACCGACGCCCTCGTCAAGGACCTCGACGAGCGCCGCCACGACGTGATCATTTGCAACTTCGCCAATGCCGATATGGTGGGACACACGGGCCGGCTGGACGCTGCGATCAAGGCCGTCGAAACGCTCGACCGCTCGCTGGCACGCATCGTCCAGGCGGTGCGGGCGGCGGGCGGCACGCTCATCGTGACCGCGGACCACGGGAATGCGGAACTGATGTGGGACCCGGTGACGAAGGCCGTGCATACGGCCCATACGACGAACCCGGTTCCGCTCCTGCTGATCGATGACGTTCGAGGCGTTCAGTTACGGGACGGCGGGGCGTTAGGTGACGTGGCCCCCACGATGCTGGGCATTCTGGGCCTCACGCCGCCGGCGGACATGACGGGACGGGATCTGCGGATCCTGTGAGTCGCTACTCTACCTCTTCGGCTTCGGGTTTCACCTCGTCGGCAGCGATCCGGAGCGAGCGGAGGAACCGGCGATCGTTGGCCGTGATGGCGAACGCACGGCGGGCCGGGACCACCCGCGCGGCAGTCGGCACCTTCGTGACGGCCCCGGCATTGCTCCGGCTCACGAAGCCGACCACAGCCTCGAGCGTGACACGCATCTCGTAGCCTGCCGCACGCGCCTTCTCGCGGCAGGCCTCGACGCGGGGATCATCAGCAACAGCGGCGGCAATGGCGTCGGCCAGCTCGCGCGCGAATCGGTTCACGACCTCGTCCATGCTGCTCCTCCTTGCTGATCGCGCGGGGCTGAACGCTGGAGCGAGCGCCAATCCTGTCCGGAGGTGAGCGGCGACAGGGTTCGAGCGCCAAAGGGTGGCATGCTGAAAGGAGTTGAGATGCAGGCCGAGGCCCATTCTATGCGCGCGATCCGCGAGTGTCAAGAAAGTGCATTCGCTTAGAATCGAGACGCGGGCGCGGCCGTGTCTTCCGGACACCCAGGCAGAACACGATGGACGAGCGGACATTCCCCGAGCGACGTGATGGACGCGTGTGGAGCGACCCCTCGTCTCTCGGCGAGTGGGACGTCGCGCGCGATCTCGGATTCCCCGGTGAGGCCCCGTACACCAGGGGCATTCAACCAACGATGTACCGCGGGCGCCTGTGGACCATGCGCCAGTACGCCGGATTCGCGACCGCCGAGGAGTCGAACCGGCGATACCGCTATCTGATCGGGCAGGGCGTCGACGGGTTGAGCGTCGCCTTCGATCTGCCGACGCAGATGGGCTACGACTCCGACCATCTGCTGGCCGCAGGCGAAGTGGGCCGGGTCGGCGTCGCCATCGATTCGATCCACGACATGACGGAGCTCTTCGAGGGCATTCCGCTCGGCCGGGTATCCACCTCGATGACCATCAACGCCACGGCCATCATCCTCCTCGCACTCTATCTCGCGGTGGCGCGGCGTCAGGGCGTCGCCTTCGGGCAGCTTTCGGGCACCGTCCAGAACGATATCCTGAAGGAATACGTGGCCCGCGGCACCTACATCTTCCCGCCCCGGCCGTCGCTCCGACTGGTTACCGATATCTTCCGCTTCGCGGACGCCGAATTGCCGCGCTGGAACACCATTTCAGTCAGCGGCTACCACATCCGCGAGGCCGGGGCGACCGCGGTCCAGGAAATCGCTTTCACGCTGGCCAACGCCGTGGCCTACGTCCAGGCTGGCCTCTCAGCCGGGCTCGACGTGAACCGTCTTGGCGCGCGGGTGTCTTTCTTTTTCAATGCGCACAACGATTTTCTGGAGGAAATCGCCAAGTTTCGGGCCGCCCGTCGGATGTGGGCGCGCGTCATGGCCGGGCGGTTTGGCGCCACGAGCCCGCGCGCGCTCCAGCTCCGCTTTCACACCCAGACGGCCGGCAGTACGCTGACTGCGCAGCAACCCGACAACAATCTCGTGCGCGTGGCGATCCAGGCCCTGGCTGCCGTACTCGGCGGAACGCAGTCGCTGCACTGCAACAGCCGGGACGAGGCGTTGTCACTCCCATCGGAGGAGTCGGCACGAGTCGCGCTTCGGACCCAGCAAATCATCGCGGCGGAAACGGGCGTGGCCAATACGGTCGACCCGGTCGGAGGCGCCTACGAGATTGAGCGGCGCACGAACGAGCTGGAGCGCGAGGCACGCATCCTCATGGAGCGCATCGATCGGCTCGGGGGGACGCTCGCGGCCATCGAGAGCGGATTCATCCAGCGTGAGATCCAGGACTCCTCGTACCGCGCCCAGCGCGCCGTGGAAGCGGGCGAGCAGGTTGTCGTCGGCGTGAACCGGTTCGCGAACGACGAGCCGCGCGGCATCGACGTGTTCGCGATCGATCCTGAAGTCGAACAACGCCAGGTCCGACGGCTGCGCGAGATCCGTGCTGGACGGAGCGCCGAAGCGCACCGGAAGGCTCTCGACGAAGTCGCCACGGCTGCACGAGACGGATCCAATCTTGTGCCGCGCATCCTCGCCGCGGTCGAAACCGACGCCACGGTCGGCGAGATTGCCGACACGCTGCGCGGCGAGTTCGGCGAGCACCGGGAGAATGTGGACGGGTGAAGGATCGCGACACGCTGCTTCGCGTCGATCGGCTGACCACGATCTTCGAGGTAGGGTCGAAGAGCGTGCGAGCGGTCGACGAGATCAGCTTCGAGGTGCGGCGCGGCGAGACCCTGGGGCTCGTCGGCGAATCGGGCAGCGGCAAGTCGGTGACGGCGCTGTCGATTCTGCGGCTGGTGCAGCCTCCGGGACACGTGGTAGGCGGCTCCATCGAGCTCGACGGGCGCGATTTGCTGGGTCTGACGGAAACCGAAATGCGCCACGTTCGCGGTGCCGAGATTTCGCTGATCTTTCAAGAGCCGATGACGGCGCTCAACCCGGTCTTCACGGTGGGCAATCAGGTGGCCGAAGCGCTCATCGTCCACGATTTGGCCTCAGGACGCTCAGCGCAACGTCGGGCGGTGGAGCTGCTCGAGTCGGTGCGAATTCCTGACCCGGAACGCCGTGCCCGCGACTACCCGCATCAGCTGTCCGGCGGCATGAGGCAGCGCGTGCTCATTGCCATCGCGCTCGCCTGCAGGCCCTCGCTGGTCATCGCGGACGAACCGACAACGGCACTCGATGTGACCATTCAAGCCCAGATCCTCGAATTGCTGCGCGACCTCAAAGCCAGCTTCGACCTCTCGTTGCTGCTCATCACCCATGACCTCGGCGTCATTGCCGAAACCGCAGACCGAGTCGCGGTCATGTACGCGGGCCGGATCGTGGAACAGGGCCCAGTCCGACGCATTTTCAAGGAGCCACATCATCCCTATACCCGGGGACTGCTCGCCTCCATTCCCGGCGGTAAGCCGGGCGAACCGCTCAATGCCATTCGCGGCTCCGTACCGGATCTGGGTGCGCTGCCGGCAGGTTGTGCGTTCGGGCCCCGCTGTCCTGATCATTTTCCCAGCTGCGATACCCTGCCCCCCGAGGCGGTCCCCGTCGGCTTCGAGCACAGCGTTCGGTGCTATCTCTATCCGCCGGCGACCGACTGATGGCGCTCCTTGAAGTGCGCCGACTCGTGAAGCACTTCGTGCGGCGCCAGGGTTTCTGGCAGCCGCCTTCCATCGTGCGCGCGGTAGACGATGTCAGCTTCTCGGTGGAAGAGGGCGAGACGTTCGGGCTGGTCGGCGAGTCGGGGAGCGGCAAGACGACGACAGGCCGGTGCATTCTCCGGCTGATCGAGCCTACATCAGGCGAGGTGTTGTTTCGCGGAGAGAACGTGCTGGAGTTCTCCAAACCGCAGATGCGGCTGGCACGGCGTGACATGCAAATCGTGTTTCAGGATCCCTACTCGTCGCTCAATCCGCGGATGCGCGCCAGCGAGATCGTCGAAGAGCCGCTCATCATCCACCGCCTGGGCGATCGTTCGGAGCGGCGTCGCCGGGTGGCCGAGCTGTTCCACCTGGTCGGGCTGGACACGGGACAGCTCGAGCGCTATCCGCATCAATTCAGCGGCGGCCAGCGCCAGCGCATCGGTCTGGCCCGGGCGCTCGCCCTGAACCCGTCGCTCGTCATCGCCGACGAGCCGGTCTCGGCGCTGGACGTCTCGATTCAGGCACAGGTCGTCAACCTGCTCATGGAGCTGCAGCATCGGCTCAAGCTCACCTACCTGTTCATCGCGCACGATCTGCGTCTCGTGGAGCACATCGCCAGCCGCGTGGCCGTGATGTACCGCGGCCGGATCGTCGAGAGCGGTCCCACCCGGGCCCTCTTCGAGGCGCCCGCGCATCCCTACACCCAGGCGCTCGTGTCCGCCATCCCCGTGCCCGACCCGGACGCCGTGCGCCACCGCATCGAGTTCGACGCCTCGCGCATCGATCTGCACGCAACGATCCGAGAAGTCGCACCGGGGCACTGGGCAGCGTTGTAGACGATTCCGGACAAATCCGTGCCGTGTCGGTCCGTCCAACTAGCCGGACGTGGCAAGCTCAGTGCGCCGCACGTCTTTCTCGACCTGTCCGTCGCGGATGTGAATGGCACGGTCCGCATACGCGGCCACGTCTGCCTCGTGTGTGACGAGGATGATCGTGTTTCCCGCTTGGTGAAGGCGATTGAAGAGTCCCATGATCTCGATGCCGGTTTTCGAATCGAGATTGCCGGTGGGCTCGTCGGCCAGAAGGAGCGAAGGATTGTTGACGAGGGCCCGCGCAATGGCCACGCGCTGCCGCTGACCGCCCGACAGCTGGTTCGGACGGTGCTGCAGGCGATCGCCCAGCTCGACCTGCTCGAGCGTCCGCCGGGCGCGTTCGTGCCGATCGCGCTTGGCCACGCCGGCATAGACGAGCGGCAGCTCGACGTTGTGGAGGGCGCTCGCGCGGGGCAGCAGGTTGAAGGTCTGGAACACGAACCCGATCTCTTCGTTGCGGATCCGCGCCAGCTCGTCGTCGCCCATCGTGCTGACTTCCTTGCCGTTCAGCAGATAGCGACCCTGGCTGGGGGTATCCAGACAGCCAATGAGGTTCATCAAGGTGGACTTGCCCGAGCCGGAGGGTCCCATGATTGCGACATACTCGCCGCGCTCGATCTCGACGCTGACCCCGCGGAGGGCATGAATCTCCTCGGCGCCCATCACGTAGGTTTTCCAGAGATCGTGGGTTTCAATCAGCGGCATGACAGCACGCCCGCCCGGAGTGCCGGGCCCAGGCTCTCAGAGCTACATACGGGACGGGTCGGGGGGCGGTTCCCGGAACGGCGGACGGGAACTACCCGAAGTCTTCTTCGTAACGCGCCTTCAGGGACGCGACCACAGACGGATCGGCGAGCGTGGTCATGTCGCCCAGCGCCTTGCCTTCAGCGATATCCCGGAGCAGGCGTCGCATGATTTTGCCCGAGCGCGTCTTTGGCAGATCCGCGGAAAAGAGGACGTCATCCGGGCGCGCGATCGCACCGATCTTCCGCACGACGTGTTCCTTGAGCTCGGCCGCCAGCGACTCGCCGGGCGGATGTCCGTCTTTCAGAATGACGAACGCGGCAATCGCCTGACCCTTCAGCTCGTGAGAGCGTCCGACGACGGCAGATTCGGCGACCGCGGGATGATCGACCAGCGCGCTCTCTACTTCCATCGTCCCGATTCGATGGCCCGCCACGTTGATGACGTCGTCGACACGGCCGAGAAGCCAGAAGTAGCCGTCTTCGTCGCGCTTGGCGCCGTCGCCGGTGAAGTACACATCGGGTGACCACGCACTCCAGTACTGGCGGACGTAGCGCTCGTCATCGCCGTAGATTCCGCGAAGCATCGCCGGCCAGGGGCGGGTCAGAGCGAGCAGGCCGCCGCCGACGGCCACGGCCTCTCCCCGCTTGGTGCGAATCTCCGCCTTGATGCCAGGGAACGGCCGCGTCGCCGATCCCGGCTTGGTCAGAGTGAGCCCGGGCAGCGGCGTGATCATGATCATGCCCGTCTCGGTCTGCCACCACGTATCCACCACCGGACATTGGCCGCGTCCGATGTTCCGGTGGTACCAGACCCAGGCTTCGGGATTGATCGGCTCGCCGACCGACCCGAGCAGCCGAAGGCTCGAGAGATCGCGGGCGGCGGGCCACTCCGTCCCCCACTTCATGAACGCGCGGATCGCAGTGGGCGCGGTATAGAAGATCGTCACCCCGTAGCGTTCCACGATTTCCCAGAACCGGTCGCGTTTCGGCCAGTCCGGCGCGCCTTCGAACATCACGACCGTTGCCCCGTTGGCAAGCGGGCCGTAAACGACGTAGCTGTGACCGGTGACCCATCCGATGTCGGCGGTGCACCAGTAGACGTCGTTCTCCTTGAGATCGAACACCCACTTGGCGGTGGCATACGTACCGACGAGGTACCCGCCCGTCGTGTGGACGATGCCCTTGGGCTTTCCGGTCGTTCCCGAGGTGTAGAGGATGTAGAGCATGTCCTCGGCATCCATGGCCTCGGGCGCGCACTCAATCGAGGCGTCCTGCATGAGGTCGTGGTACCAGCGGTCGCGACCCTCGGTCATGTCCACGGCGATATTGGGGACGCCTCGCCGCACGACGACGACGTGTTCGATTGACGGGGTGTCTTGAAGCGCTTCGTCGGCCATCTGCTTCAGGAGTACCGCTTGCCCGCGGCGGAATCCGCCGTCGGCCGTAATCAACACGCGCGCCTTCGCATCGTTGAGCCGATCGCGGAGCGCCTCGGCGCTGAAACCGCCGAAGACGACGCTGTGCACGGCGCCGACGCGCGCGCAGGCGAGCATGGCGATGGCGAGCTCTGGAACAAGGGGCAGGTAGATGCCGACGCGGTCGCCCTTGCGGATACCGAGGGTCTTGAGCACGTTGGCAAACCTGCTCACGTCCCGGAAGAGATCGAAGTAGGTGAGTGTGCGCCGGTCCCCAGGCTCGCCTTCCCAGATGATGGCGGCCTTGTTACGACGTGCCGTGCGGACGTGCCGGTCTACGCAGTTGACGGAGGCGTTGATCTGGCCGTCGACGAACCATCTGGCGTGCGGCGGACGCCAGTCGAGCACGCGGGTCCACGGCGCAATCCATTCCAGCTCCCGGGCGAACGACTCCCAGAATGCTTCGGGGTTCCGCTCCGCCTCGTCGTAGACCTGCGGATCACGCACGATGGCGTGCTCGACGAACGCCGGCGATGGAGGAAAGGCCCGCTCTTCGCTGAGCAGGGCGTCGATTTCGGCGGCGCGATCCTTCCGCTCGTCCATGGAATGGACCTGCGCAGGGTTAGTCGTAGTACTCGAGGCCGAGGTGGGTGATCAGCTCTTCGCCGCGCAGGTAGCGCAGCGTGTTCTTGAGCTTCATCAACTGGATGAACAGATCGTGCTCGGGGTACAGCTCGGGCGCGTGCAAGGGACTCTTGAAATAGAACGACAGCCATTCCTGGATCCCGAAGAGCCCGGCACGGCGCGCGAGATCGAGGAACAGTACCAGGTCGAGCACGATGGGCGCCGCCAAAATGCTGTCCCGGCACAGGAAATTGATCTTGAGCTGCATCGGATACCCGAGCCATCCGACGAGATCGATGTTGTCCCACCCTTCCTTGTTGTCGCCACGTGGCGGGTAGTAGTTGATGCGAACGACGTGGCAGAGCTGCTCGTAGAGCTCGGGGTAGAGGTGCGGCTGAAGGATGTAGTCGAGCACCGACTTCTTGCTCTCCTCCTTCGTCTTGAACGATTCCGGATCGTCGAGCACTTCCCCGTCGCGGTTCCCGAGGATGTTGGTCGAGTACCAGCCGTTGATGCCGATGAGCCGCGCCTTGAGGCCGGGCGCGATAATTGTCTTGATCAGCGTCTGACCGGTCTTGAGATCCTTGCCCGCGACCGGCGTCGCGGTTCGTGTCGCGAGCTCGAGAAGCGCGGGAATATCGTTCGTGAGGTTTGGCGCGGCATTGGCGAACGGAATGCCCTCGCTGATTGCGGCGTACGCGTACACCATGCTCGAGGGAATCGACTCGTCGTTCTGCTCGAGCGCCCGCTCGAACGCGGGCAGGCTCTGATGGGCCGCGCTCTCGGTCATGAAGATCTCGGTGCTGCCGCACCAGATCATGACCAGCCGATCGAGCTTGTGCGCCGCTTTGAACCCGCGAATGTCGGACACGAGCTGGTCGGCGAGAATGCGCTTGTTCTTCCCCGCCTTGACGTTCGGCCCCATCAGTCGCTTCACGTAGCGCTGGTCGAAGACGGCGGGCCACGGCGTGATGGCTTCGAGATCGGGCCGCACCTGCTCCAGGAGCGCCGGCTCGAGCACGCCGGCCGTGCGCGCAGCCGTATAGCAGTCCTCGTCGAAGATGTCCCAGGCGCCGAACACCAGGTCGTCGAGACTCGCCAGCGGCACCAACTCCTTGATGCGCGGCGATCGACCTTCGGTGCGCTTGCCGAGACGCACCGTGCCCATCTGGGTGAGCGATCCGATGGGCGGCGCGATGCCGCGTCTGATTGCGGAAACCCCCGCGATGAACGTCGTGCTGACAGCACCAAGCCCGACGAGCAGCACGCCGAGCTTGCCATCGGCCGGCGCGATTTCCACTCCTGGTTTCACGGCGAAAGACTATATCATGCAGCGCCGATGGCCATCTTTCGTGCGCGATCCGATCCGCACGCGCTGCTCATCGCGATGACGGGCGTGACGATGGGCGAACGTCTGCTGCAGATCGGCTGCGCCGACCGTGCGCTGCTCGGCGTGCTCGCGTCGAAGGTCGGCCTTTCTGGACGCGCTGCGGCGAGCACGTTCGACGAGCACGACGCCGCCCGCGCGCGCGCCAGTGCGGCGCGCGCCGGCGCGTTGGTCGATGTCGACGTGACGCGCGACGGCACATTGGCCTTCGAGCCGCACGCGTTCGATCTCGTCGTCGTGGACAACACCGGCGGAAGCATCGCGCAGATGAAACCGGAGCTGCGCGTGCGCACGTTGCAGGAGGCAGCCCGCGTGCTGCGACCCGGCGGCCGTATTCTGGTGATCGAATCGGCGGAGCGCGGAGGGCTCGCAGCCCTCTTCAGCCGCCGCGCGATGGACGAGCACTATCGCGAGGGCGGCGGTACGATAGCCGCACTCGAGGCCGAGGGTTTCCGCTCAGCCCGGGTCCTGACCGAGCGCGAGGGACGTCGATTCATCGAGGCGTTGAACCCCCGCGGGCCTGCAGCCGCCTAGCACGCCAGTCCTCTCCGGATATCACCGTGTCATAGCGCGAGAACAGCGCAGGGCGACGTGGCCGCGACGACGGTCGGGGATGCACGAAAACTGGCGGAAATCGGCGCGTGCACTTCCGCCCGTCTTCCTGCTCAATCGGCAAGGGTTTTGCCCATCGTTCTTGTTCAACGATGCCTGCTGTAGCTCTGGCACAGCTCGAGGTCTTTTCGGCCCGCGACATCGCGCGCGCCGCCCGCGTGGCTACACGGGACGTGCAGCGCCAGATGGAGACGGGCCAGATCCGCACAATCGAGCCTGGCGGGCGTTATGTGTCCTACCTCGACGCCCTTCGTGCCGTGCGGCAGTTCATCGTTCCAGCCGGCGAGCCGCATCGGGAGATTTTCGAGCTGCCTCGGGCAGCGCAGGCTCATGGGAACGCGGTTCCGTTGCTCCTGTCGAGCACGCTGCACGCCTCGTTCCTCCTCGGCGCCTTGCTCATCACAACACTCGGCCTGGTCCCGACCGCGACGTCGAGCACCGAGAATCGGCTGCCACCGGAAAAAGCGCGCCTGGTATTCCTGGCGCTACCCGGACCTGGTGGAGGCGGCGGTGGTGGAGGCCTGCGGCAGCGTCAGCCTCCCCCGAAGGCGAGGCGCGAAGGGGCGCGCAAGCTGAGTAGCCCGTTGCCGGCCCGCGTTCCTCCGCCGAAGCCGCCTGAGCCGATGAAAGAGCCCGAGGATCGTCCGGAACCGGCCGTGCTCGAGGCGGAGAAACTTCCGCCAATCCTGGCGCCCATCGTCGTATCGCCCGCCGACCCGATCGAGCGCCCCGGCGTGCTGGAAGAGTCGGCGTCCGATAGCAAAAGCCGTGGGTCTGGAACGGGAGGTGGGGTTGGGACCGGCCAGGGGACGGGCATCGGCGAGGGTGCCGGCACCGGAGTTGGCGAGGGCTCGGGAGGCGGCGCGGGCGGCGGACCGTATCGACCGGGCAGTGGCATAGCCCCGCCTCGGTTACTGAAGGAAGTGCGGCCCGACTACACGGAGGAGGCGCGGCAGCGCAATCTGGAAGGGGAAGTGATTCTGGAGATCGTGGTGCGGCGGGATGGCTCGGTCGGTGAGGTGAAGGTTCTGCAGGGACTCGCCGCCGGCCTGAACGAGCGCGCGGTGCAGGCCGTCCGTCAATGGCGCTTCCACCCTGCGCGAAGGCTCAACACGCCGGTCGATGTCATCGTCGAAGTGGCCGTGGATTTCCGGCTCAGGTAGCGCCGCATGGAATCCGTGATGATGATCGTGACGCTCGTCGCCCTTGCCTTGTGCGGCGTGATGGCGACGATTACCGCGCGGCTCTTGCGCGAGGAGCGGCGGCGGTCTGCCGCCCGCGTGGCGATGCTCGAATCTGGAATCAGCGCCGGCGCCGCCGAGACGACCGATGACCGAGTAACCCGACCCGCAAGCGTGGCGACGAAGGTGCCCGCTGTGCGCGTCCCCGTCGCCGTGCCTCAACCGGAGCCGATCGATGCGCTCCCTCTGAGGCCTCGCGCCGAAACGCCGCGCCCGGCCACAACCCCGGTGCATTCCGCGGAGTTGTTCGGTACCACCGCACGGGGATCCAGTTCGCGAGCTCGTCTCGCAGGCATCGCGATCATTGGCGCCATTCTGCTGGCGACGGCCGCGTGGCTCGGCGTGTTCCCTGCCGGCTTGACGCGCCAGGACGCCGGGGCTTCCGAGGGGTCGGGCACCGAGACGGTGGCGCCGGGTCAACCCCTGCAGCTGTTGGCCCTCGAGCACGTCCAGGCTGGCGACACGTTGACGATAAGCGGCATTATCAGGAATCCTGAGACCGGCGCCGGCCAGCCCGGTCTGACGGCAGTCGTTTTCGTGTTCGACCGCCAGGGCTCGTTCGTGACGAGCGCCCGGGCCCTGGTCGACCCGGGTATGCTGGATCCTGGGAAGGAAACCCCGTTTGCCGTGAAGGTCGAGCAAGCGAGGAGCGTGGGCCGGTATCGGGTGAGCTTTCGAACCGAAACAGGCGTCGTTCCCCACGTGGATCGTCGTCACGAGGCGGGTCGTCAGGCAGAGCGCTGAATGGACACGGACGATTCCGGAGCCAGACATATGGCGATTCATGACCAACGCCAATCACACCGGTCGCCGCTCGTTGCGCTGATGCTGCTGGCACTCGGCACCGCTGCTCTGGGCCAGCAAAGTCCGACAAAGCCGGAGGAAGAGGGGTTTCGCTTCCGAACGGGCGTCGAGCTGATCAACGTGACGGCCACCGTGACGGATCAGAGCGGACGATTCGTCAGCGGCCTCACCAAGGATGATTTCTCCGTGCTGGAGGACGGCGCAGCGCAGACGATCTCTCACTTCAGCGCTGATCGCGTGCCTGTCAGCCTGGGGATTGTTCTGGATACCAGTGGCAGCATGGCCGGTACCAAGATGTCGTCGGCTCAAGCGGCCATCGACCGTTTCCTCTTCGAGCTGCTCGACACCGATGACGAGGTCTTTCTGTACCGCTTCAGCAACCAACCGGATCTGCTGCAGGACTGGACGACCGATCGCAAGCAACTCAGCGCGGCGCTCAATCGGATTGTTCCCAATGGCGGCACCGCCATGTACGACGCGGTCGCCGACGCGGTGCCTCTCGCGACAACCGGCACTCATCGCAAGAAGGCCCTGCTCCTCATCTCCGACGGCAACGACACCAACAGCCAGCTGGATGTCGCCGAGGTGAAGCAGTTGATTCGCGAGACCGAGGTGCTGGTGTACGCCATTGGCATCGACGGGCGCTCGGAGATGACGAGCGCTCCGCGGATTCCGACCGGACGCCGCCCGCCGATGCCGTTTCCTTTCCCGATTCCCGGACGCGGCGCTCCCCCGTGGGGATTCCCAGCGCCGCCCGTGCCGAGGCCGAGCGGACCGCGCATGGCCGGCGACGAGCGCGTCAACGTCGCGGCCCTGCGCGAGCTCACCGACGACAGCGGCGGCCGAACCGAAATCGTCCGCTCAGAGCGCGATCTCGATCCCGCCACCGCAAGCGTGGCCGACGAGCTGAGCCAGCAGGTACCACCTGGCGTACCCGGCCGCAGGAAAGAAGGACGGCCGGTGGCATACCATCCGTGTCGATGTGAAGAATCAGGCCTATCGGGTCCGCGCCCGGCGCGGATACATCGCATCCTGACATTCGCCTCCGCTATCGGCGCTGGTCTATCATCCCCGGGTGCATTTGCTGGGCATCGCGCTCGGGCTCAGTCTCCTCGGCAGTCTTGGTGGGCTTCTCCTCGCGTCGCTCCTGCTGCTTTTTGACGAGCGCGTGCGAGTGCGTCTCGTGCCGTGGCTCATCAGCTATGCGGTGGGCGTTCTTCTGGGCGTCGCGCTCCTGAACCTCCTCCCCACGGCCCTGATGACGCTCGAACCCAGGCGCGTGTTCGGCACGCTGCTGGCCGGCATCCTCACGTTCTTCATTCTCGAAAAGCTCGTGCTCTGGCGCCATTGTCACACTCACGAGTGCGAGGTTCACGGATTGACGGCCACGCTGGTCCTGATTGGCGATGCCTTCCACAACTTCGTGGACGGCGCCGTGATTGCCGCAGCCGTGCTCACCTCGGTGCCGCTTGGCGTGAGCACCGCTGTCGCCGTGGCGGCGCACGAGATCCCGCAGGAGCTCGGCGACTTCGCCGTTCTACTCAACAACGGTTACTCGCGCGCGCGGGCGCTCTGGCTGAACGTGTTGTCGGGGTTGTCCGGAATGGCGGGCACGCTGATCGCCTTTACAGGGGTCGAACAGCTGCCGGGGCTGCTGCCGTACAGTCTCGTCCTGGCGGCTTCGAGCTTCCTGTACATCGCCATGGCCGATCTGATTCCGGATCTGCACCGGGGACGAATCGATGCGCTGGCATTCCGGCAGGTGCTCTTGATTGGTGCGGGCATTCTCACGGTGCTCAGCCTGTGAACACCCCTGTGCAAGAACCTGCCGGGAGTGGCATCCATGGGGGTCGTCCTCCGCGGGTGGGCGTCGATACAGACGTGTCCTGTCGCAAGGGCAGAGCCCGGAGAGCCTATGCTCAGTAACTTCATCACATCGCCGTACTTAGCTGCTGGTGTCCCTGGCACGACCATTGCCTCCTTTCCGGGCGGGAGCACAGCGCACGCAGGCTGAGCAGCCTGACCCAGGAGATATGGTCATGTGGGCAAGAGTGGCGGTTCTTGTGTTGGCAGGCGGGCTGATTTCGACCTCTGGCTCGGCCGGACAGCCGGAGCGCAAGAACCTGCAGGTGATGCGCGACGTCTCGAAACAGGTGACCACCTACACCCGGTTCACGATCTTCGACGACGTGGACGCGCAGGTAGATGAGGGCGTCGTCACGCTGACCGGCAAGGTCACGATGCCGTACAAGCGGAAAGACATCGAACGCCGTGTGGCTGAAATCGATGGAGTCAGCACGGTACACAACAAGATCGAGGTGTTGCCGGTCTCGGGCTACGACGAGAAGCTACGGTTCAGAATCGCCCGCGCCATCTATGGGAACTCGACGTTCTGGCACTACGCGTCGATGGCCAATCCACCGATTCATATCGTCGTCAGCCGCGGTCACGTCGTACTCACCGGCGTCGTGAACAACGAGGTCGAACGCATGCTGGCCCGATCGCTCGCCACGCAGTTCGGCGCCTTCTCGATTACGAACAACCTGAAGATCGACGCCGAAGTGCGCGAGCAGCTCGAGAAGATCGACTGACGGTCCCGCCCAGATTCTTACCCGGCCGCCTCGGGTGTATGCTCTGCGGACCCAGGAGCCCCCGATGCGTCCAACGAGTCTGCTGACGCCGTTGATGCTGTGCGCAACGCTGGGTGCTGTCGCCCAGGACGCTGGCGTCACGACACCTCCCGCAGCGGCAGCCGAAGAGTCGATTCGTCAGGAGCATCTCCGCGCCGATTTGTTCTTTCTCGCCTCGGATTCCATGCGCGGTCGCCTGACCGGCACCGCTGAGAACCGGCTGGCAGCCGAGTGGATCCGGTCGCGCTTCGAGCGGGCCGGACTCGAGCCTGCCGGTACCGATGGCTCGTTCTTTCACAAGTTCAATCTGATGGCGGCAACGCTTGGCGGTGACAACCAGCTCACGGTGTCACGGGGTCGCAGCGCTCGCACCGTGTATCGCCAGGGCCGCGACATGTTCCCGCTGCGCTTCAGCGCCAGCGGTCGAACCCGCGCGCCGGTCGTGTTTGCGGGCTTCGGCATCTCGGCCCCGGCGCTCGGTCACGACGACGTTCCACGCGACGCCGTGAAGGATCGCATCGTGCTTGTCCTCGACCATGAGCCGGGCGAGCTCGACCCGGATAGCGTGTTCGACGGTGTCGTGATGTCGGAGTACAGCGTGACGCTCAGGAAGACGCTGGCGGCTCAATCGCGGGGAGCCGCAGGCATCCTCTTCGTCGACGACGTCCACAACCATCCGAACCAGTCGGCGTTCGAAACAACTGCGTCAGGCTACTGGCCGCAAGAGGCGCCGCGCATCGAGCGGCACACGCTTGCCGACTGGGCCGAACGCGTCGACATTCCGGCCGTTCAGATCTCGCCGGCGCTCGCTCAGTCGCTCCTGTCAGGAACCGGAAAGAGTCTCGCCGAGCTCGGGCGAGCGGCTGACACCAAGGCAGGCTCTGAGCCACTCGTCCTCCCGGATGTCATCATCGAGATGACGACTGCTGTCGAAAGGCGTTCTGAGCCGGACAGAAACGTCATTGCCTCCCTCGAGGGCTCCGATTCCGCTCTCGCGGAGGAATGGGTTGTCGTCGGCGCCCACTACGATCACGAGGGCACGGATGGGTCGCGAATCTATAACGGCGCGGACGACGACGGATTGGGCGTCGTTGCTCTGCTGGCGATTGCGGACGCCTTCGCCAAGGAGGCACGCGCTGGTCATCGCCCGAAGCGCAGCGTGCTCTTCGGCGCGTGGAACTCAGAGGAGCGCGGGTTGCTGGGGGCCTGGGCGTTTACGGAAGCTCCGACCGTCCCGCTCGATCGCATCGCAGCCGCGTTGAACCTGGACATGATCGGCCGCAACGAGGAAGTACCAGCCGGCGGGGGCTACCGCTTTCAGGGACTCGATCCGCAGACAGCCCGTTCGAACGCCAACGCGGTGAACATTATCGGAACGACGCGGAGCGCGGGCTTGAAGGCGGCGGTCGAGCGTGCCAACGAAAACATCGGCCTCACGCTGAAACTGCGGTACGACAACAACGCATCGAATCTCATGCGCCGGAGCGACCACTGGCCGTTCCTCCAGCGAGGCGTGCCCGCGATCTGGTTTCATACGGGTCTGCACCCCGATTACCATACGCCCGACGATCGGCCCGAGACGGTGAACTACGAGAAGCTAGAACGGGTCGCGCGGCTCGCCTACCGCACGGCATGGGTCGTCGCCGATCAACCCGAGCGCCCAGGACTGGCGAGCCCGGCGGTCGGCCAGTAGTCCTGACGTTGAAGGCCAAACCAACGCGGATCGATCGACAGCAAGGAGGCAGATTGTGGCCGATGACCACGAGCAACTCGACCGGTTCGCCGACGGCGGCGCGCCACCGCCGGGCGCCGGACTCCGCACCGGACCACCCTGGGAGGCTGCCGGCTACTCTGTGGAGTCGTTTTTCTCCACCGCGCGACAGGCGCTGCTCGATCCCACGCAGTTCTTCAGCAGCCTGCGTCGCGAGGGCGGCCTCGGAGCGCCTCTGGTGTTCGGCCTGATCGGCATCACGCTGGGTTTCATCGTGGGCAGCCTGCTGCAGACGACGATGTTTCGGCTCCCGATCGGGATGCCGCATGAAGTTGAGCAGATGGCCGGGCATCTGGCGATGACGATGGCCCTGATCGTCATCGGGCCATTTCTAGCCCTCGTGTCGCTTTTCGTGTCGTCTGCGATCTCTCACGTCATGCTGCTCCTGCTCGGCGGCGCGCGGACGTTCGAGACGACGTTCCGCGTGGTCGGCTATTCGGCCGGGAGCACGGGCCTCATCGCGATGGTGCCCTTCTGCGGCGGGATCGTCTCGGCGATCTGGCAGGTGGTCATTCTCATCATCGGTCTCGCGCGGGCTCACGAAATCTCGACCGGGCGGGCCGCTGCAGCCGTGCTGCTCCCCGCAATCATCTGTTGTGTCGCCGTCATGCTGACGATCGGCGCCATCATGGCCATGGTGGCGGCCGGTCTGTCGAGTCTGGGAGGGGCGTGACAATCCGCTGGCGGACCCTCGATCCTGGAGAGATCGATCACGAACAGCTGTGGGCGCTGCTGGCGCTGACCGCGGGGCCGCTGGCGGCGCTCACGCTGCGGACCTTCGGCCTTCCGCCAATTCGCTGTGCGTTCAAGGCGTTCACCGGCTGGCCGTGTGCGACGTGCGGTGCGACACGCTCGCTCCTCGCCCTGGCACAGGGACATCCCATGGAAAGCCTGGCGCTTCATCCCCTGGTGCTGCCCGCCGTCATCGCGGCCTCGATCGCGGCGCCCTACGGGCTCACCGTCTCTTCGCTTGGATGGAGGCGGCTGCGGGTGACACTGGCCGCCCGCGACTGGTGGATCGCGCGCGCCGTGTGCGTGGTCACGGTCGCTGTGGTCTGGTGGTATCTACTCGCAACGACACCTTAGAGCCTGCAACAAGCCCCAGACCGGCACGACCCGCTACAGTTCATCGCCCCGACTAGTTAGATTCGCACGTCATCGCACGACTGTGAAACGTGCGTGGCGGATAGATCAACGGTAGCCGAACACCGGCGGAAAGACGACGACGACAAACGCCGCCCACACGGAGTACACGGGCAGGTAGGCGATCTGCCATCGCTCCAGGGCGGCAAACGAGCCGCGGTCGAAGCAGGAAGCGGGCGTAGAGCCAGGCCGACCACGTCAGATTGACCAGCAGGATGAGATTCTCGCCGAGAGCCGCCACCCGGTTCGGCGTGAAGCCGAACTCGGAGATTCGTGCCGCGATTGCCGCCAGCGCCACCGCATCGACCACGAGGGCGCTGACCACCAGCAGCAGCTGCAGCCCGTCGAAGAAATCGGGCGGTGCCTCGCGGGTCACGCGCCGAGGCGGCGTAGAGCACCAGGCCGACGACCAGCACCAGCAGCAGGTCGAACGCGATCAGCACTTCCCGCTCCACGTTGATGGGGCTGCCCGTCCACGCCATCGTCGCCAGAAACGCCAGCAGCACGACGGTGAAGAGCGGCGTGAACAGCCGCGTCAGCACCGGCGCCATGTTCTCGATGACGCTCTGCTTCGCCTCCACGAGCCAGGATCCGACGATGACGGCCCCCATCGCCCCGCACGGTATCAGCCAGCCCGCGACCAGCCACTCGGCATTCATGTCGATGGCGTTGAACATCATCATTGTGAAGGCGGTGAGCACGCCCCCGCCGAGCGCGATGAGCACGTAGTAGATGAACAGCTCGCCGGAGAACCGCACGAAGTCCATGCGCCCGCCACCGGCGAACCAGCGGCCTCCGACGTAGGCAACGCCGACGACCAGCCACAGGGCGATCGGCAGATGCAGAGCGGTCAGCACCTCGGTATCGCTGCCTGCGCCGTCGGGAAGGGGAAGACATTCGCGAACGACGGCCGCGGCCGCGAAGGGCAGCGCGAGCCAGAGGCCGGTCACAACGGCGAGTCCCGCGCTTCCAGGCGAAGTAGACGGCGAGCAGCGGGCAGCACGAACAGGCTGGCGTTGCGGGCGTAGAAAGCGGCAGTTCATCATCGCGGCCGAGCCGAAGACCGAACAGCGCCGGCACCTTGACGGCCACGGCCGCGGCGACGGCGAGGCTCAGGACGATGAGCGTTTCGGTGCGGGTGGTCGTTCCCGGCTCACCGGCGGCGTCGGGCGCGATGACCAGCTGCTTCCATAGCCGCTCCGAGTGCTCGCGTGCGAACTCGCGCGACAGCGCATCGAGGCTCCCCATGCGTTTGACCGCGACGAGGAAGGCTTCGTCGCCCGTCAGGCCTGCCTCGGTGAGCACCGCCACCTGGTCGCGCAGGTGGCCCTCCAGTTCCTCCACGTCCGGGCCATGGATGGCCCGCCGGCGGCGCAGGTACAGTCGCCATTGCGCGATCTGCTCTTCGAGCGACGAGCGGTCGGCGGAGATCGTCATGCCGTGCACGCCTTCATCCAGATACCGCGCAGTGTGTTGTCCACGACCTGCCACTGCTGCCGCTGGAGCGCGAGCTGCGCCCGGCCCTCTTTGGTGATGCGGTAGTACTTGCGCTTGCGGCCGCTCTCGGACGCGCCCCACTTCGCCGCGACAAGACCATGCCGCTCGAGCCGGTGCAGCACCGGGTAGAGCATGCCGTCGGTCCACTGCAAGTGGCCGCCCGACAGCTCGGTCACCCGCTTGATGATGGCGTAGCCGTAACTGTCACCTTCGGCCAGGATGGCCAGCACGAGCGGGCGTGGCGGAAGCGGCGACCAGGTCTTTGCCAAGCTCCATACGTAGGAGTCTTATACATTGCTGTTCTATGTATGTCAACGAAGCACGCGACTCGGCGGTGGGAATACGGTTCGCAGGTCGTGTTACACGCTGAGGTTCGGAGACAGGACGGGAAGGTGACCGCGCTCGCGGCTATGTTCCATACGTCGAAGGATCCCACGTCAGCCCGAGCTCGCTCGGCGGACCCATGTACCCGAGCAGCGCGGATGCCGCCACCACCGCGGGGCTGGCCAGGTAGCCTTCCCCTCCAAGCCCCATCCGGTTCTGCCAGTTGCGATTGAACGAGGTGATGGCGCGCTGCCCTTTGCTCAGCGCGTCCGGACCCTGGCCGAAGCACGGTCCGCACCACGACTGACGGATTTCGCCACCCACCGATCGGAGCACCGCCGCGATGGATTCACCGGCGAGCCGTGAATCGGCTGTTTCGATGGTGCGCGCCACGCCTCCGGAGCCGGGGAAGATGACGAACGGCTTTGCCGTCTTCGTGAGACCGAGCTGGCGCGCGCCCCGAATCACCAGCGCCGCTTGCAGCAAATCGTCGTAGCTCCCGTTCGTACACGAACCGATGAGCGCCTTGTCGAAGTCGAGGCGCTCGGCCGCCACTTCTTCCGCAGGGTACGCGTTGCCCGGACTGAATGGCTTGGCGATCATCGGGACAATCGCCGTCAGGTCGAGCGTCTCATCGATCGCGTAGACCGCGTCCTGCCCTGGGGCGATGGCAGCATAGGGAAAGTCGGCCACTCCCAGTGGCCCGGTACCAGGCATAGGTCATGTCGTCCGGCGCGAAGATGCCGTTCTGTGCCTCGGCTTCGGCCATCATGTTGGCGATCGTGTTTCGATAGGCGATGGGCAGCTGACGGTTCGCGTCCACCAGCTCCACCGACATGCCTTGCGCCTGCGCCGGGCCCCACTGGCGGAGTAACTCGAGCACGATGTCCTTGCCGCTCACCCACGGCTGCAGCCTGCCCGCGAAAATCACGCGGCGTTGCCTCGCCAGCGTGAAATACACGTATCCCGTGGCCCAGCCGAAGCCGAGCGTGGTCGAGCCCACACCGATTCCGACGGCGCCGTACGCGCCGTACGCCCGGCTGTGCGAATCGGCACCGGGAATGAACTGCCCCGGAAAGATGAGGCCCTGTTCGGGAAAGTAGAAATGAAAAATTCCGTCGCCCGGCGTCGCGTAGTACGGCTTCTCGAGACCATGACGGGCGGCGAACTCTCGTCCGATGTTCGTCTGCCGCTCATCGTCCTGGCGGCCGGTGAAGACGAAGTGATCGTTGGCGATGGCCGCCTGCCGTGGATGAATGACATCACCGCCGGTAATCTGGTTGAAGGTGTGGATGGCGAAGGGTGCCGTTCCATCCGACGCCGGCAGGAAGTCCGCGTAGACGCGCAGCGTGGCGCCGGGCTCGACAGTTGCGTCCTTGTCGACACGATGCGCCCAGATCACCTGTTCGGTGCTGGTCAGCTTCTTCGCGCACTCTGAATCTGGCCAGGCGACGAGGGGTCGGGTCTGCATCGATGGCCAGAACTCCCTGCGGCCGACGGCAATGATTCCCCCGCTTCGGCGGATCTCGTTTTCCTTCTCGGTCAGCGGAAGGGGCTCGTAAGTCTTCCGTCGGGTCACATTGGTCAGCGTGCGCGTGTCCGGATCGAACGAGAACCGGTCACCTTCCTCAGCATCGGCCACGGCCTCCGGGCTCTGGACGACGTGAAGGCCGAGATTGAGGGCATTGCGGCGAAAGATGTCGCCCATGTTGCGGCCGCACACGACCACCAGTTCGAGGCCCGCCTCGTCCGCCACGCCCTTGAGACCTGCCGGGCTCATCTCGCGCGACGAACCGATGGCAAACCGATCGCCCGCGACGATGAAGGTCTCTCCGCGATGAACGCGACGGCGAAAGTCGGGCATCAGATACCGAAAGGCGCCTTCCTTCCACCGCTCATCGAGGGTCTCGAGGCTTTCCGACACGCAGTCGGCCGCTGGCGTGATCTGGTCCGTGTCGATCGCATCGAGCTTCCGACTCGGCGGGGACCCGCTCTTCGGGTCCCAGAAGATGAGGGCGTTGCCTTCAATGAGGCGAGAGCCGCCGGCGTCTCTGTGATCGGCGGCGGACGCCGTCACTGGCAGCGAATCGAGGGTGATTCCTGGAACGAGCCGGGCCGGTTGGATGGTGTGCATCGCGTTCGGCCTGCCGGGTGCTCCCGCCTACGCAGACGGGGTGGTGAGGTCGGACTTGCGAGCGTATTTTTCTGCGACGTAATCGTCCACGAGCTTGCGAAACGCCACCGACAACTCGTCGTAGGTGCCGCGAAGCGTGGACACATGCTCGCCATCGATATAGACGGGACAGTTCGGCGCCTCGCCCGTGCCGGGGAGACTGATGCCGATATTGGCGGCCTTCGATTCGCCCGGTCCATTGACGACGCAGCCCATGACGGCGAGGCGCATCTCTTCGACGCCCTCGTATTGCTGTTTCCACAGCGGCAGCTGTTCGCGCACGTACTCCTGAATGCGTTCGGCCAGCTCCTGGAACGTCGAACTGGTCGTTCGTCCGCAGCCCGGGCAGGCGGTGACGCTCGGCGAGAAAGATCGCAGGCCGAGCGCCTGCAGCAGTTCGCACGCCGCGTATACCTCTTCGCGGCGATCGCCATTGGGCTTGGGCGTCAGCGACACGCGAATGGTGTCGCCAATGCCTTCAGCGAGCAGGATTCCCATGGCCGAGGCAGACCAGACCAGCCCCTTGATGCCCATGCCGGCTTCGGTGAGGCCGAGGTGAAGCGGTTGATCGGTCCGGCGGGACAGAGCGCGATAGATGTCGACGAGGTCGCCAGGCTGCGACACTTTGCAGGAAATGATGATCTGGTCCTTGCGCAGCCCGCATTCGAGCGCGAGATCCGTGGACTCGAGTGCCGAGATGATCATGCACTCCGCGATCACGGCTTCTGACGTGAGCCCGAGCTGGCGGTCGGTGTTCTCCTGCATCTTCGCCATCACGAGCTCCTGATTGAGCGAGCCGCCATTGACGCCGATGCGAACGGGCTTGGCGTGATCGACGGCCACTTTGCAGATCGTGGCGAACTGCTCGTCACGCCGCCTGCCGGTGCCGACGTTGCCGGGATTGATGCGGTACTTGTCGAGTGCGCGCGCGCAGGCGGGATACTTCGTGAGCAGCAGGTGGCCGTTGTAGTGAAAGTCACCAATGAGGGGCGCGTCGCAACCGGCGTCGAGCATCCGTTGCTTGATCTCGGGCACCGCCGCCGCGGCTTCCGGGAGATTGACCGTGATCCGTACGAGCTCCGATCCAGCCTGCGCCAGCTCGATGCACTGGGTGGCCGTGCGGACGACATCCGCCGTGTCCGTGTTGGCCATGGACTGGACGACCACGGGCGCCCCGCCGCCGACCAGCACCCGGCCCACCTTGACGCCGACAGTCCTATGGAGCCGTACGCGATTCATGTCAATGCCGCCGGACTCCCGGCCAGCGGTCCGATTCTCCCGGTCCGCCGATCATAGCACTCGCACCAGGAATGTCTGACCGCTTGCCGAGCCGGCGCGTCATGGTTCATCATGAAAAGGAACTCGGACATTCTCACTGATGACTTCAGTCAGCACCTCAGAAGCCGTTACACGCAACATCCGCGTCCGCGTCGTCGCGCAATACGCGCCGGCGCAATCACAGCCGCTGCAGAACCGCTGGTTCTTCTACTACACGATCGACATCGCGAACGAAGGCACCGAGGCCGTACAGCTCATCAGCCGGCGCTGGATCATCACCGATGCCGACGGACGCACCGAGCAGGTTCGCGGCCTCGGTGTGGTCGGGCAGCAGCCTCTGCTTGAACCGGGCGAGTCGTTCGAATACACCTCGGGTTGTCCACTCGGGACCTCGAGCGGGATGATGCAGGGCAGCTATCAGATGGTCAACTCGGAAGGCGACCAGTTCGAGATCGAGATTCCGGCCTTCATCCTCTCCGAACCCTACACCGTGCACTGAAGGGGCCCGCTGGGCGCCTTCAGATTCGCAGGTACTTGCCGAACAGCTCCAGCGTCCGACGCCACGCGTCGTTTGCCGCCTCGCGGTGAAACACCTCAGGCCTGGTGTCGTTGAAGAAGGCGTGCCCGGCGCCCGGATAAACCACGACCTCCGCTTCGCGTCCGTGCTTCCGCTGCGCCTCGACGAACGCCCGAGCGTCCGGTATGGAGAAATGCTCTTCGTGCTCGCCGAAGAAGATGACGCCAGGGGCAGTAATCCGGTCGAGCGGGGCGGCACCCTTGGGCGGAAACCCGTAGAACGCTGCGTACGCATCGACGCCGGGCTGGCACGCGGCAATCATCGTGAGGGCCCCGCCCATGCAGAATCCGACTACGCCGACGCGCGTGACCTTTTCGACCTCGCGCAGATAGGCGACGGCGCCGCCGAGCTCCTGAGACGCCCGGCTCCAGTCGAGCCCCTGCATGAGATGCCGCGCCTCTTCGGCCTCCACCGTCGTCTTGCCGTGGTAAAGATCCGGCGCGAGGGTCACATAGCCCTGAGCCGCCAGCCGCGCGCCCACATCCTTGATCTGCGGAACCAGACCCCACCACTCCTGAATGACCACCACGCCCGGCCGGCCCGGGCCCGGCCGGACCAGATGTCCGGTCGAAGGTCCCGAGGACGATTGAAACGTCACAGTCTGCGTCTCGGCCATCACCCCTCCTTCAGTCTCCCGTACCATCGACTCGGTCGCCCACGCCTGTCCGCGACTCGAGAACCGCCCGCGTTTCGTCGATCAGGTGAGCGACGCAGGTATCGACGTGCTCCCGGCGCGAGCGGAAGCTCAGTATGCAGACCCGGCCAAGAAAGCGCCCGTCCGTCGTGCAGCCGGTGAGCATGACACGGCCGCGCGCCGTCACGCGATCGAGCACTTCGCGCGTCGCGTGATTCTGGTCGGTCAGCGTCGCTCCTGGCCAATCCACGTGGAAGGCAAAAAGCGAGAGCTGCGGCGGGGCCAGCATCACGATGCCTGGAATGGCGGCGACCCGAGCCGCCGCGTCGACGGCGAGCTGCCGCTTTTCGGCGATCGCGGCCTTGTAGCGCGCGGTCCCGAACAGCTTGATGGCGAGCCAGAGACGGAGGCCTGGAAATCCGCGCGAGAGGTCCGGGCCGTGCATGTGAGGGTCGTAGAACTCGCCGGCATCGGGAAACGGCGGCAGATAGCCGGCCGTCGCGCTGTGCGCCGCGCGCAGCGCTTCGCCGTCGCGAACGAGCAAGGCCCCCGTGCCGTACGGCAGGAACATGCCCTTGTGCGGATCGAGAGTCAGTGAATCGGCGCGCGGGAGTCCGGACAGTAGCGGCCGCAGTTCCTCGCACATGTGGAAGAACGCGCCGTACGCGCCGTCTACGTGGTGCCACAATTTCTCCCGGAGGCAGACGTCGCTCACGTCGTTCAACGGATCCACCGCGCCGGTATTCGTCGTGCCGGCTGAGGACACGACCAGGAACGGAACCAGACCCGCCCTCCGATCGGCGACGATGGCGCGTTCGAGCAAATCCACGCGCAGGCGGAAATCGGCATCAACCGGCACCATGCGGACGCGATCGGGCATCACTCCCGCGAGCTTCGCCGACTTCATCACCGAGTGATGCACCTGCTCGGAGGCGTAGACCACTCCGGGCCGGATCTCGGCGCCGAGATGACGCTCGCGCGCACACACGACAGCGTTGAAGTTGGCCATCGACCCGCCGGTCGTCAGCAGGCCACGGGTCGTTTCGGGGAACTCCATCCAGTCGCGGAGCCAATCGAGCACGTTGGCCTCGAGCTGCACGAGTGCAGGCGCGGCGAGCCAGATGCCGGTGAAACGATTGGTGGTGTCGGCGATGAAGTCCGCGAGTGCAGCGGGGTAGACTCCGCCTCCGGGAATGTAGGCCATGTAGCCGGGTCCCGCCGCGTTGAAGGAGCGCGGTACCAGGTCACGAAAGAGGTGATCGAGCAACGGCTCCAGCGGCGTGCCGTAGTCCGGCGCCGGCTCGCGGAGAGTCCGGCACAAGTCCCGAGCCTCCACGTCGCCGAGGATCGGCTGTGTGTGGAGACTGGCAATGTGCTCGACCGCGCGCGCGACGACGAGCTCACCCATCGCCTTCATCACGGCGGGTGGGAACTCGAGGTTGGCGAGATCGACCCCGGGAGCGTCGTGGGCACGAGCGGCAGCGGGGCCTGAGTGGGCGTTCGTGGCATCCGACATGGAGCCCAACATAGAGCAGGACGCCTCGCGAGATCCATCCGACCCATGCCGGGCAGTTTTCGCATCACTCCCATCTCGCCTCCGGTAAGATGTCCGCGGAGGCACATGCCAACACTCACGGTAGAAAGCTTTGGAAGTTACACGGTCGCGGACGACAAGAGACTGGTTCTCGCCATCGAAGAGGATGCGGGCGTCGACATCCTGCACGCATGTGGTGGCAATGCCCGGTGCACCACGTGCCGCGTCGAGTTCATCGCAGGCGAACCTGCCCGGATGACCCGGGCCGAGCGGGACAAGCTGGCCGAGCGTGGACTGACTGGCGTGCGCCTTTCGTGTCAGATTCTGTGCGACAGCGACATGACGGTGAGGGCGATCAGCCGGCTCGAAGGCAGCGGCCGACCCGACCCCGGCCGTAAGCCGGAAACGCAGATTACGCCGCCAGCCGAATGGGTATAACAGCCGCCCGCAAGGCCGCCGATGTCTTACCCAGAGACGTTCACGATTGCGCTCGACGGCGGCCAGCAGGTCACGGGACTCGAATACCTCGCCGAGGGTAACCGCCTGGGTGCGCGGCTGATTCTCGCGCACGGTGCGGGCGCGCCGCAGACGAGCGCGTTCATGGTGGCCTTCGCAACCGGCCTCGCGCGCCGCGGTGTCGACGTCGGGACCTTCAATTTTCAGTACACGGAAAAACGCCGCCGTGTCCCGGACTCGTCTTCAGAGCTCGAGCGCTGTTACATCGCGGCGATCGAGGCTTTCACGCGCCGGACGCCAGATCGCCTGCTCTTCATCGGCGGCAAATCGATGGGCGGGCGCATCGCCACACAGGTCGCCGCATCCGACGCCGCGATCCGGCGAGTCGTCGACGGCCTGGTGCTGCTCGGCTATCCGCTCCATCCTCCAGGCCGGCCGGGTCAGCTTCGCGCAGCACACCTTTCGAAAGTGGGCCGGCCGATGTTGTTCGTGCAGGGCTCACGCGACTCGCTCGGGACACCTGACCAACTCGCCCGTGCTCTCGATGCCATCGAGCCTCGAGCGACGATTCACGTCGTAGACGGCGGCGACCACTCGTTCAAGGTGCGGGCCAGCTCGCCAGTGCCGCAGGAAGACGTGTATCGAGAGATCGAAGAACGGATTGTGGCCTGGGTAAAAGCCACCCGAACCGACTCCGGGTAGAGACGTCAGCCAGCCCGGCGAGCGGCCGGCCTCGAATCGTTCAACCCCTCTCCCTGCGGGCGGCCATGTTCAGGCGCCAGTAGTCCAACGCGAAGGGCGGCCGGTCAGCGGACGCCTGTTCCACCAGAGCGTCGAGAAACGCCGCGTGCAGCGACGCCGGCAGATACTCCAGGTGCGGCCGTACAATCACGCAGGCGAGAAAGTCCCGGTACTGAGCGCGATTGGCAAAGACAACGGGCGCCTCGACGAGTGACGTCTCGATGTCGACGAAGCCGGCCGTTCGGAGACGCGACCGAGTCACCTCGGCGGTGGCGAATTCCCACGGATCGGTCCACGACTGGAAATGTTCGACGAAGCGCGGGTCGGCCATCAAGGTCGCGGCCCGAGCGCACAGCCGGGCAAGATTGGCGCCCCCGCCGCATTGCGCGACGAGCCGGCCGCCGGGCGCAAGACTCGAGTACAAGCTGACGAACAGCGCCGGGTGATCCCTGACCCAGTGGAACGTGGCGGTGCTGAAGACCAGGTCGGCCCAGGGGCGAAGCGCCAGGCGCTGGAGATCGGTTCGAAGAAACGCGACGCGCGGGGCGAAACGATCGGCTAGCTCGCGCCGCGCCACAGCGAGCATGTTTTCCGATCGGTCGATCGCCAGTGCCCGCCCGTGCGGCAGACGCGAGAGCACCTCCGCCGTGAGGCGGCCGGTCCCGCACCCGGCGTCGATAACGCGTTCGTCACCCTCGAGGTCGATCGCCTCGAGCACCCGGCGGCCCCACTCCACCTGGGGCTCCGCCACGCGATGGTAGGTCAGCGCGTCCCACTCGGTCACCCTCGACGCTCACTCGCACGGCGTGCGCATCATCGGAAAATCCACACCGCGGGCGGCGCCATTCTCGATGCCCTCGATGCGCGCCACGAGTGCTCCGGCCGCGCCCAGGCGGTAGATGATGCGCTGGGGAAAATCGTGTTGCTTGTTTTCGAAGATGGCGACCTGCGGTCCACCTTCGATCAACTTGAACGAGGCCTCGGCCTGGCGCGAAGGCCTGGCCACGTAAACCACCCCGTTTTCATCGCCGACCAGCTGCAGAAACTCGTACTCGACGGTGCGCCCGTCCCGCACCGTCTGGCTGGTGCCCAGCATCATGCCGGCCATGGGCTTGCTCCATCGCTCGCGATGTTCGCGACCGGATGTTGAGCCCTGCCAGCAGCCGGCCAGCCAGGCGAGCCGATCGAGGGTCACCGGACCCGATTGGACCGCGAGCACGAGCGCGACGAGGGCTGATGTCCCCACGCCAAGGATCGTCGTCATGATGGGTGCTCCACCAGGAGTCGAGAGTGGACTGCGGCCATGCTATCCGACAGCGACTGGGAGTCAACCCTTCCGGCTCACGGCCACATCCAGGAACGAGTCCGGCCTGGACGTCAGCTCGAGTTGCGTGATCTTGACGAATCGAGCAACCGCGTGAGCCGTTGGAGAGTCGCATGGCGCCGGAACAGAAGACCGGTCTACGTCCCAGAGCATGAGTGCGCTTGGTGGACGCTGACGGGTGAGGGCGATGCCGGCGCCGGGACGCGGCTACGGTCGTATCGCCCACAGCTCGTACCGGTACTCGCTCCACGGCCCCTGGCGAACACGCAACTCCACATCCAAGCTCGATTTCCCCGTCGTCAGCGTCGGCGGCAGCAGGAAGTCGGCCTCGGCCCACCGTCGGTGAGTATTGGTCGTCGCCGTGTACCACACTCCAGCCAGCATCCCATCAATCCACACCTCCGCTTCCTGACGCACCGACTGGTCGAACAGCCGCCGCAGACGAAGCGCCGTGTGAGCTCCGCCCGTCGCCATGGTGAACCGAGATGATTCGCCAACACGGCGCCCGGTATCAGCAAGCTCGGAGGAATCCGTCGTGCCTTCGAAACGGGCGGCCAACCGCTCCACCTGAGACGCAGGACGGGCCGAATAGCGGTGGCGCGTTTCGTCGCGCGCGTCACCCACGTCGACTTCGTCCGCTTTCTCCATCGCGCGACTCTGCGCGTAGTAGTACGCCACGCTGGAGTACATGGCCGGAACCGCGTTGTCCACGCCGTGCTCTGTGGAAATGACGAAGCGCGACTGGTACGGCACGCCCGCGACGAAGAATCGATAGACCGTCGTGGCCGCGCTCCATTGGAAATCCACCTGTGTCAGATTGCGGGTAGCGGGTTCGCCGTGCATCGGCAGTGAATACGGGTTCATCAGCCACTCGTTCGACCAGCCGCCGAGATACTCGTCTTCGTGTCCCGTCCCGTGAAACGCAGGCTGGCGTCGGGCGTCCACGAAGACCCGCAGATCGCCTTCCCACCAACGCTTCACCTCGGCTCTCACCGGCTCGACCGTCATCACCTGGCCCACGTAGATGCCCCGGCCCCTGACATCCAGAATCTGGTAGTCACTCCCTTGTCGAGTTGGCCACTCCTTGCGATAGGTCGCTTTGAAGTAGCCACTTGCCGCCTGCGGGTATCGCCCGCGGTCTGGTTCGAGTCGCACTTCCCACCAGATCTTCGGCACCGCGTCGGCGTTCTCGTTGACGAGCTCGATGCGCGCGCGCTTCCAGAACGGCATCGGCAGATAACAGTAGTACTCGCCCGATGGGCTCATCCCGAGCGGCACGGCGCGTACGCTCGTCTCACCGAGCCCCGAGCCGAAGAAACTGCCGAGCGGAACCTCCACCGAGGGCTCCGCGTCATCGTCCCAGAACATTCGGAGAGTGATGTGATTGAGCTGATAGGCGGTGAGCGGAAACAGCGGATTGATCCGAATCGACGCGATTGTTCCCACGCCCTCGTGCTCGAACACGCGCGTCACCGACGGCGTCATCTCGCCATCTGGCATCGACGGTCCAGGCAGATCGAACGTGCCTGCGCGCACCTCTGCGTCAGCGGCCGGCTTGGGATCGCGTCCGGGCGCATTCCACATGGCCGAAACGATGGCGCGATCCTCGCGGCCAGTCCACGACGTGACGTGCTGATCGGTCGACACGGTATGGAAATAGATGTTGTAGAAGCCGACCCGTCGTTCTGAGGTGATCTTGAGACGGCGCGCGAATGGAAACGGCAGGTACGAGACATAGCCGCCCGACGACGTGAAGGAGTGAAACGCGAAAGGCGGCTCGAACGGCGGCCGGCGGCCGCTGAAGAGGTCGTCGGCATCGATCTCGAGCCGTGGCGTGGGCTCATCGTCGAAGTAGAACCTCAGGCGGCCGAAGCCGAGCGCCGCCCATCCATTCTCGCGACTGGTGAACCACATCGTGTACACGGCGCCAGGACCCTTTTCGTCGAAGAGCACGTGCTCTCCACGCTCGTCGACGTAGAGCGCCGAATATGTGCCATCGAACCCGTCGTCGTTGCCGCCCGTGCGATCGAAGCTGGAAAGGTAGCGGGCCTGGGTTCCGGGCAAGAGCAGCGGATAGCTGTCGAAGGCGGCAATGGCCGCGAGCCCGACGTCGACGGCTCGCATGTCTGTCGCAGCGAGAGCCGTCACCGCGAGGGCGCAGGCGACTCGGAGGAGGCTTCGTCGAAGATCGGGAGCTCGGCGACCGTTATGATAGCGAGTCATGTCTAATCAGCTTGCCGCACGCCGGCCGGCGTACGCGGTGCATCGTAACTCAGCCGCCCACGAGTCGCTGCTCGGTGGCGCAGCGGGCCCCTGGTCGGCGGCCGACCGGATCAGCTGGGGATCGTCGGGTTATTCGACGGAGTTTCGCGCGCTGTGGAGCGAACGCGGCCTCTACGCGAGATTCGATGCCGTCGATGACGCGCCGTGGCACACCATGACCCGGCACGACGATGCGCTCTGGGAAGAAGAAGTGGTGGAAATCTTCATCGATCCGGATGGTTCCGGAGAGAACTATGCGGAGCTCGAGATCAGCCCGATCAACGTGACCTGCGACCTCAGGATGATTCGCGGCGAACCCGACAGGGCGGGCGATCTCTCGTGGAACTTCGTCGGCCTCGAGACCGCCGTTGTCCCGCTCGCCGACGCGAGCGGGACACCGATGGGATGGACGGCGCTCGCCTGCATGCCGTGGCTCGATTTCACGACCCTCGATCCGGCTCGGCGCCTTCGGCTGCCGCCCGGCGGCGAGCGGTGGCGGTTCAATGTGTACCGCATCAAGCGGCCGGGTGGACCGACCCGCCGGAATCAGGCCGCCTTGATGATGGCGTGGTCCCCCACGGGTCAGCCCAGCTTCCACGTTCCCGCCGCGTTTGGCGATCTCGTGTTCGTGATGCCCTGAATCCGCGCGCGCTCAGGTCTTGGGATTCAGCACGGGCTCGAGGATCGACGCCCACAGCCGTTCGCCAACGCGGGTCAGGTGGAGGCCGTCTTCCACGTAGAGCTCCGGGCGGGGCTGGCCGTCGGCGCCGAGCATCGGCGTAAAGACGTCAACGTAGATCCGGCGCGGATCCTCGGCCACGAACTTCCGCATGCGCTCGTTCGCCTGCCGCATCTGCTCGACGTACTTCCACCGGGACAGACTGGGCTTGATCGACATGAAGACGATGCGGGTCTGAGGCAGGGCGCGATGAACTTTCCCGGCGAGCTCCCGGATGTCAGCTTCGATCTGTTCCGGCGTCCGTCCGCGCGACACGTCATTGTCTCCCGCGTAGAACACCACCATCTTCGGCTTGACTGGGGCGACGAGCCGTTCCGCGTAGCGGACGAGATCCGGATACTCCGAACCGCCAAATCCGCGATTGAGCACCGGCAGTCCCGGAAAGTCCTCTCCGAGCGCCTGCCAGCGTCGAATCGACGAGCTTCCGATGAACACGATGGAACCCGGCGCGGGTGGATTGGTGCGATCGGCCTCCTCGTACTTCCGGATTTCGGCCTCGAACCGATCGGGATTGTTGCGGCCTCCGTCGGCCGCAGGCTGCTGTCCCGCAGGTTGTTGCACTGCGGGTTGCTGCGCTGCGAGCTGCTGTCCTGCCGTGACAACCAGAACCGCCAGAGCGAGCGTGACCATCAGGTAGAGTCTGCGCGTCATACGAACGACCTCCAACGGGTTGATTGACCGGGATCGACCGACACACGCGGAGCCGCTCCGCCCCTCGTCGGCCCCCTCGAGCGAGCCTCGATCATACCGCCGGATTTTGGCAGAGAGCCAGCGAAACGGCAGTTGGGCGGATTCGGGGTGTCCCGGGCGTCCGGAAAACGCGAGCCCGGGGGGACGACTCGCGGCAGGGCGAGCGTCAGGACATCACAATCGGGCGATCCGGGTGAGACGGCGGAATCGCCCCGAGGCTGTCGGCACGCTCCAGCCGCTCGCGGATCTTCCGTCTCAGCCAGCCAACGGGTTCGTGCTCCAGGAGCAGCAGGGCGTGCCACTCCGTTTCGGGAAGGACGATGGCGATGACGCGCGTCGGAGTGTCTTCCACGGGTTCGGTACCTCTTACAAAAAGCTTAGCCGCCGCGCGCGACCGGCACCAATAGAAAGTACGCATTCAACCCATCTGATCGACGCATGCTACATACCATGTCATGCTGCGAGCGCATGGCGTCCAGCCCGCGCCGGGAACCGCTCAGCCGCGTCTCGATGCGGGCAGCAGTTTCAGGCGCGGCAGGGCTTTCGTGAGGGTGTTCATCATTTCCAGGGTCATGCGCGGGACGCGCTCGGTCTTCAGGTGCACCCACCCCGTCTCTCGCACAATCGGCGAGCCGGCAATGCGGGCGTAGTGGAGAGCGCCCGCGTGGATTTCCCGAGCGACGGCCTGGTACGGCACGATGCCGACGCCGAGGCCGGCCCGCACCAGCGCCTTGATGATCTCGACGTTCTCGGTTTCCATCGCCACCTTGGGCGCAATCTGTTCGCGCAGGAAGAACTGGTCGATCACGAGGCGCGAGTTGGATCCCGACTCGAAGAGCACGAACGTCTGCCGGGCCAAATCCCTGGGCTGCACTTCGCGGCGGCGAGCCAGCACGTGCGAGGGCGAGGTCACGAGCAGCAGCTCCTCGCGCATCATCGGCACGCTCACCAGATTGGGATGATCGATGGGTAGCGTGAGCAACCCGAGATCGGCTGTGCCGCTGAGCAACCGCCGGATCAGACGGGGCGTGCCGCCCGTGCTCAGCTTGAGCTCTACGTTCGGATGGAGACGGCGAAACTGCTTGAGGAGCACGGGAAACACATACAAGCACACCGTCATCCCGCCGACCACGCGCAAGGTCCCCGAAAGGGTTCGACCGCTTTCCAGGATGCTGGCGCGCGTCTCGTCGATGTCGCCCAGGACGCGGCGTCCGAGGCCGAGCAGGGTCTCGCCGGTGGTCGTGATGCGAACCCGCCGCCCGACCCGAAGAAACAGCGGTTCGTTCAGCTCTTCCTCGAGCAGCAGGATCTGCCGGCTGATGGCCGACTGCGAGACGTTCAGGCGCCGCCCCGCGCCGGTGAACGAACCGGTCTCGACGACGGCGCGCAGGATTTCCAGTTGACGCAGGTCCATCTTCAGCGGGCCTGAAGCGCGGCGCTCGCTTGAGCCCGCACTTCGTCTTCGGTGAACGCGACGTACATGAACGGCTGCTGTTCGAGAAACGCCGCGACGTCCTTCAACGTGACGCCCAGCTCGCCTAGACGTGATCGATCGATGAAGATCTGACCGTTCGACGACTCGTAGAGCTGCACCAGGCGTTGCTCGCCCGGATCGAAGCGACGGTTGATGAGGGTGGTCAGCTCCGGTTCGGTGATGCGCCCACCTCGCGGTGGCTCGGCCGGCATGCCGTGATCGGCCGTAATCACCACCAGATAGCGCCCCTTCCCCACTTTGGCTTCGACCGCCGCGAGAGCGCGCCCGATCTGGCGGTCGAGCTCGGCCATCGTCTCGGCCAGTTCCGGCGAGTCGGGACCGTACTTGTGCCCGACGAAATCGGGGGTCTTGAGATTCACCAGCAGCAGATCGGCCACATCGTCTGCACCAAACGGCTCGTGCTCGATGAGGGCGGTGAGCGCGTCGATCTCGAATCGCGCAAAGAGCGCCGTGCGCCGAACCTCGCTGAAGCTCCGAATGTCGTGTCCCATCCACACGCCGCCAGCACTCTCCCACACGCTTCGTGCGCTCATCGACGCCAGATACGCCGGCAGGCGGAAGCAGTCGGGATTGGTCACCCATCCGCCGGTGGTCTGGCTGTAGGCCGCCATAATCACCGGGCGAGCGTTCGACATGCACGCGCCGTGACCGGCGAGGGCGGCAGGCGCGTAGTAGAGGCTGCCCTGCGCGGCAATCACGGCACGGCCTCCGGTGTTGATGTTCCAGAGGTCGGCTAGCGTCGGAACCATGATCGGCGGTACCTCGTCTGGCCGGAACGGATCCCTCTCCTTCCCCGTAATGGTGTCGAAGCCGAGATTGACGACGATGCCGTGGACGCGCGGGTCGGTACCGGTAGCCACCGTGGCGTGCGCCACGGCCGTCGCGGTGGGCAGGTAGTCGACACGCGCGCCGTCGAAATCCGCACCTTCGCGACGAAGACGGCTCAAGTTCGGAAGGGACGCGGCATGACGCTCGAGATAGTCGCTTCGAGCGCCATCCAGCACCGCGACGAGCACCATTCGCGGGACAGGCGCATCCGAAGCAAGAGCCCGGGCGAGCACGGGGCCGCTGGCCGTCACGGGCATCGGCAACTTCAGCAGCCTGGCGATGGTAGGCGCGACAGCCTGCTGCGACACGACATCGCCGTACCGGCCGGGCCGGATGAACGGCGGACCGTAAAAGATCAGCGGAATGTGTGTGTCGTAGTCCCACGGGCTGCCGTGCATGTACGGGTAGTTCGGGTCGGTGTTTGTGAGAACGCGACCCTCCCGAGGCGCGATCATGATCTGCGCGCTGCGGCCCGGATAGTAGGACCGCGCGAACATTCCGAGAATGGATGCGCGATCAATCGTGGTCGTCGGGGCCGGGCGGGTCCGGCACGAAACCACGAGCGGAACCAACGCGAGACACGCCCCGGCAAGAATCCACTTCGCTGTACGCGGCACGGCGTCAATTGTAGCGGCAGTCCACCGTCACCTTGCCAAGGACACGCTTGTGAAGCAACATGGCGACTCCATGATGGAGACACGCACGCCACCGAATCTCGTCACCCTGGACACCAGCATCGGATGGATCGGTGCGGGGGTGATGGGCCGCTCCATGTGCGGCCACCTTCTGACGAAGGGACACACGGTGACGGTCCACACGCGCACGAAGACCAAGGCCGAGGGCCTTCTCGAGCGAGGCGCGAGCTGGGCCGAGTCGCCGCGCGAGGTAGCCGAACGGTCGCACGTGGTGTGCACCATCGTCGGGTTCCCCCGGGATGTTCGCGAGGTGTACTTCGGCGACCGGGGCATCCTGCCGGCGGTGTCACCCGGCGCGATTCTCGTCGACATGACGACGACCGAACCGAGATTGGCGCGCGAGATCGCAGATGCCGCGGCTGCCGCCGGGGCGTGGGCCATCGACGCGCCGCTTTCAGGTGGCGATGTGGGAGCACGCAACGCCACGCTTTCGATCATGATCGGCGGAGAGAGCGCCGCCATCGCTGCAGTCATGCCGATCTTCGAGACGCTCGGCAAGAGCATCGTCCGCCAGGGCGGTCCCGGCGCCGGCCAGCACACGAAGATGTGCAATCAAATCGTGATTGCTGGAACCATGATCGGCGTGTGCGAGAGCTTGTTGTACGGCTACCGCGCCGGCCTGAATCTCGAAACGATGCTCAGCTCGATTCGCGGCGGGGCAGCTGGATGCTGGACACTCGACAATCTGGCGCCCCGAATCCTGAAGAACAACTTCGATCCGGGCTTCATGGTGGACCATTTCCTCAAAGACATGGCGATCGCGCTCGACGAAGCCAGAGCCATGAATCTGTCGATGCCGGGCCTGGCTCTGGTCCACCAGCTGTATCAGGCGGTCAAGGCGCAGGGCCACGGCGAGCGCGGAACACACGCGTTGATGCTGGCGCTCGAGCATCTGTCGAACGTGCCGCGTGCGGAAGCCGAATAGTCCCCCTCAGCGCTGACGGTAGCCTGGTCCCCTCAATGGACGGCCCGGCCGCTCTGCCGTGATCTTTCCCTCCGCCACCACCGCCCGGCCGTTCACGAGCACGTAGCGGACGCCCTGCGAATAGTGCAAGGGGTCTTCGAACGTCGAGACGTCGCGGATGGTGGACGGATCGAAGACGACGAGATCGGCCGCCAGGCCGGGACGAAGGATGCCGCGGTCGGCGAGCCCGACACGCGAGGCCGGGCGCGAGGTCATCTTCCGGACGGCTTCCTCCAGCGTCAGCAACCGTTCCTCGCGCACGTAGCGGCCGAGGATGCGCGGGAACGTGCCCCACGCGCGCGGGTGCGACTTGGACTTCGACAGGGGCCCGTCCTCGGCCTGCGCTGAAGAATCGGTGTCGATGCTGACCAGCGGATGCTTCAGCGCCGCCCGCACGTCGTCTTCCGTCATGATGGCGGTAATTACGCTGCTCTCGCCTCGATCGGCGATCACGAAGTCCATGACGACATCGCGTGGATCCTTGTCGAGCTCGCGGGCAATCGCCGAGAGCGTCTTGCCTTCGTGCTTTTTCAGCTCAGGGTTCAGGACGGACGACAGCATCACCCCGTCGCCTCCGCCGGCGCCGTACCACTGGTTCTCCCATTCCGTGACCGTCCCATCGTCCATTTCCTGCTTGATCCGCGCACGCTGCGCGGGGTCCTCGAGGCGTTTCAGCATGCGATCGGTTCCACCTTCGCGGACCCAGAGCGGCAGACAGGCATCCAGCCCGTTCGACGCGCGGGTGTACGGATACTGGTTGGCGGTGATGTCGAGCCCACGGGCTCGCGCCGACTCGATGCGGGTGAGTACGTCAGGCATCCTTCCCCACTGAGCCTTGTATGCGGTCTTCAGATGCCAAATCTCTGCGGGAATCCGGGCCTGCTCGGCAATCGTGAACACCTCGTCGAGCGAGTCGAAGATTTTCGCGCCCTCCGAACGCTGGTGCGTGATGTAGATGCCCCCGTACGATCGGGCTACCTTCGACAGCTCCACGAGCTCGCTCGTATCCGCGAAGCGATCCGGCACGTACTGCAGCGACGAGCTGACACCAAGCGCGCCGTCTTCCATGGCCTGGGCGACCAGCTTGCGCATCTGGTCGAGCTCTTCAAGGGTGGCGCGCCGATCCTCAGCGCCCATGACATAGTTGCGCAGCCCTCCGGCGCCGACGAAGGTGGCGAGATTGATGGCAGGATGAGTGCGTTCCTCGAGCCTCTTGAAGTAATCTGCCAGGCTTCGCCAGTCCGCGGTGACGCCAAAGTGGCTGAAGCTGGGCGTCAGCTCCTTCACGATCCGGTCGTTGATCGGGGCAATCGAGCTGCCCTCGCCCGTCACTTCGGTGGTGATGCCCTGCGTGATCTTGCTGGCGGCGCGATTGTCCACGAGCACTTCGAACTCGGACTGGCCAAGCATGTCGATGAAGCCCGGGGACACCACGAGGTCCGTGGCGTCGATGCGCATACGCGCCGTCTGGTTCGACAGATTCCCGATCGCGCGAATGCGATCGCCCGTCACGCCGACATCCGCGCGATACCAGGGCGCCCCGGTGCCATCGACGATGCGGCCGCCGGCGATCAGGACGTCAAAATCCTGGGACGGACCCTGGGCCGAAAGAATGGGTGCCGCGATAAGAGCAAACGCGGCGAGTCGACGTTTCCTCTTAATCACCAATGACTTCGAACTTTCTTGGGACATGAGGCTGATGCTAGCAGAGCGAGTCCAGCTCAACAAACTCGCGATCTTCGCCGTGCCGGCTCATTGGCGGGCCGACTACCATCATGGGCTGACGCCCGGCGACTCCAGGGGCAACGCCACATTAAAGGACGGAGGCGGCGGCGAGTAATAGCGAGAATCGAGGAGAGTGCCATGTCAAAGACCGTTAAGCCTGTTCCGGACGGATATCACACCGTGACCCCGTACCTCGTCGTTGAAGGGGCCGCTTCAGCGATTGGCTTCTACAAGAAGGCGTTCGGCGCTGAAGAGCTCTTTCAGATGCCGACGCCCGACGGCAAGATCGCGCATGCCGAGCTGCAGATTGGCGACGCGCGCGTGATGCTCTGCGATCCGATGCCGCAGATGGGCGTTGAAGCGCACTCGAAGTCGAACCTGTTTCTCTATGTTCCCGATGTCGACGCGTGGTTCAAGCGCGCCGTGGCGGCGGGCGCCAAAGAGACGATGCCGGTGGCCGACATGTTCTGGGGCGATCGTTTCGGCAAGCTGGTCGATCCCTTCGGTCACAGCTGGCAGATTGCATCGCACATCGAGGATGTGGACCCCGACGAGATGATGAAGCGCGCTGCGGCGGCGATGCCGTAGATGCGCGTGGACACGGCCGTCTGGCTCTATCCCATCGATCTCATCGACGCCGGGGTCGACACGGTGCTCGACGAGGTCCGTGGGCTCGGTGTGGGCGGGGTCAGCCTGGCCGCGACCTATCACGCGGGCCGGCTGCTCTTGCCCCACAACCCGACACGCGCGGTGCACTTCCTCGAGGATGGCGTCGCTTACTTTTGGAGCGACGACTCGCGCTATCGGGGACCGCTGGCGCCAAAGACTGCCGAGGCCGTACGCGACCGGGATGTTTTCGGCGAGGTTCGCGCCTCGGCAGCTGCCAGGCGCCTCCGAGTTTCGGCCTGGACGATCGGCACACACAACTCGCGTCTCGGCCGCAGCCATCCCGAGTGCACGATCCGGAACGCCTTCGGGGATCGCTACAGCTACGCGCTGTGCCCGGCCAACCCCACGGTGCGGGCGTATCTGGTCGATCTCTGTGCGGAGGCCGCCGATGTCTGCCAGCCAGCGGCGCTCGAGCTCGAGGCCTTCGGATTCATGGGCTACGCTCACCGCTCGCATCACGACAAGATCGCTTTCCGCCTCGATCGGGCACACGAGTTCCTTCTGTCGCTCTGCACCTGCACGGCCTGCGAGACCTGCTATCGCACCCACGACATCGATCCCGAGCGCGTCGGCGGGATCGCGCGCCAGGCCCTTTCGAGATATTTCGAGCACGGCGGACCGCCGAACGCGGATTCTCCGGCAGCGGTTCATGAGTTCCTGATCACTCTCTTCGGCGCCACGTCGCTCCAGGGGCTGGTCCGCGCACGGCAGGAGGTGGTGAGCAGCCTGGTCGGCGAGGTCCGCGCCGCCGTGCCCTCGTCTGTTGCTCTCCGCATGATGGCTGCACCTTCGCCGTATGTGACCGGCGCGGCGGCAGGACTCGAGCTTTCGGCAATCACGCCGCACCTCGACGCCGTCATCGTGGATCTCTTCTCGTCCAGTCTCGACGAGATGCGGCGGCTGCTTGGCACCGCACGGGCGTCAGGCGGAGAGAAGTCGAGACTCTTCGCCAACGTGCGCGCGCACTGGCCCGATTCGGAATCGGGCGACGAATTCGTCGCGAAGATCGACGGCCTGCTTCAGGACGGCATCGAGGGACTCCGCTTTTATCACTACGGCCTGATCCCGAGAGCGAATCTCGATTGGATCGGGCGCGCGATGGAGCGGGTCGACGCCGCGGGTCAGGCCTGAGGTTCCCGCGACACCGAGAGTTGGTTCGTCGCGCGAAGCAGACGAAACTTTCGGAGCAGCTCGTAGAGCACCACGCCGCCCGCGGTGGCCACATTGAGCGAGCCCTTCCGGCCGAGCATCGGAATGCGCACGTGGGTGTCCATGCGATCGAGGAGCTCGGGCCGAATGCCATCGACCTCGTGGCCGAAGACGACGCACAGCGGGAAGCGCGGGTGCCAGTCGTAGAGGTCGAGCGACTGGCGCGACGTTTCTACCGCGGCAAGCTCGTAGCCGCGTCCTCGAAGCTCCTCGACCAAGGTCGATGGATCCGCGACTCGTTCCCACCTCACCGTTTCGTCCGCCCCGAGCGCCGTCTTCCCAATCCGCCGGTCCGGCGGGAAGGCCGTGATGCCGGCGAGATACAGCCGCTCGACACGGACGGCGTCGGACGTGCGAAAAAACGCGCCGACGTTGTAGAGACTCCGGACGTTGTCGAGCAGAACGGCCACGGGCAATCCGGCGATGCCGTCGTACGCGGCGCCTTGCACGGTCGCGCGAAAGGGCGGGTCGGGGATCACGTCAGCAACCGCGCCAGCCGGAACAATTCGAGATTCCACGATGTGCCGCCGGACAGCGTCAGATCCGCCAGGATCTCGCCGACGACACTGCAAAACTTGTAGCCGTGGCCGGAAAACCCGGCCGCGATGACGATACGGCCGTCGGATGGATGACGATCGATGATGAAATGCTCATCAGCGGTATTGGTGAAGAAGCATGTTTGCATGGCCAGTGTGCGGCCGTCGGCGTCCGGAAAATAGCGGCGGATACCCTGGCGGAGCACGGCTTCATCCTCGGCGCGGCATTCGCGATCGGGATGATCGGGATCCGCGGCTTCGCGCCGGTGGTGGTACTTGCCTATCTTGAAGCCTGAGTTACCGAACATCGGGAACCCGTAGAAGCGTCCCTCATCGGCTTCCATATAGAAAATCGGAAAAGCATCCATCGCAAAACGATCCGGCCTGATCGGGTCCGTCCACAGCACGACCTGCCGTTCCGGCTTCGCAAGAGGCGCCAATGCGGGAAGGAGCGCCCCCGTCCAGGGGCCGGCCGTCATCACCAGTTTCACCGCACGGTAGCTGCCGCGATCGGTGCGAACGAGGAACCCGCCGCTGCCGCCGTCCCAGCCGACCACGCGCTCGTTCGTGTTGATCGTTGCGCCCATCCTCCGGGCAAGGGTCGCATGTGCCAGGACCGATCGTTCGGCGAGGACGAACCCGGCATCCGGCTGGAAGACGGCGACGAGCTCCGGCGGAAAGCGGTACCCAGGGAAGCGCCTTGCGAGTGATGACGCGTCGAGGATCTCGTGCGGCAGGTCGTGTAAGAGGCACGATTCGAGCGACCCCGCGACGAGCGTGCCGGAGGCGCGGCCTCCATCGATGCCGCCGGTGATGAACAGGAGCGGCTCTCCGGCGCGGCTCTCGAGCTTGCGCCACAGCTGATAGGCGCGCCTCAGCAGCGGCACGTAGCGGGGATCCTCGGCATAGGCGAGCCTGATGATGCGTGTGGCGCCGTGCGAGGAGCCGCGATCATGAGCGAGATCGAACTGCTCGAGACCGAGCACACGCACGCCTCTACTGGCGAGGTGATAGAGCGCGGCACTGCCCATCCCGCCCGCGCCGATGACGATGACGTCGTAGGTCACGATCGACATCTTACGAGGAAGCTTGATCGTCGCCTTCGGACGGCGTTGTCGTGGCCCTCTCGTGAGTGTTCGATGGATGGAGCGGCTCGGCGCCAGACGGAAACGTTCATAGCCCGTCTGAGCGGCTAGTGCGATCGGGTGGCTCGCGCAAGGCCCGACTCAGCAGCTCGCGCACGTCATCATCGGTGGTTTCCGAGAAGTCGTCGTACCACTCGCCAACGGCCGAAAATCGGCGCGGCGTCAGCGGGCAGATGATCTCGTCACAGAGGCTGGAGATCTCGGCGAGCGCCTCGGGCGCGGCCACCGGCACGGCGACAATAATCCGAGCAGGATCGAGCGACCGGAGCGAGGCGACCGCCGCGCGCATGGTGGCGCCGGTGGCAAGGCCGTCGTCGACAAGAATGACAGGACGTTGGGTGAAGGCCGGAACGGGACGGTCGCCACGATATGCGAGCTCGCGGCGCCGCAGCTCGTGGAGCTCGGCGTCCGCCACCGCGTTCAGAACGGTCTCGTCAATGCCCAGTGCCTTCACGACGTCGGCGTTGGTCACGCGGATCCCTCCAGTGGCGATGGCCCCCATCGCCAGTTCGGGCTGGCCGGGAACGCCGAGCTTGCGAACGACGAAGACGTCGAGCGGCGCGCCAAGGCTCCGAGCCACCTCGAAGCCGACCGGGACGCCGCCTCGCGGCAGCGCCAGTACCTGCAACGCCGCGTCGCCCGCGTGGTGCATGAGCTGCCGCGCGAGCTCGCGCCCAGCCTCCTGCCGATTGCGATAGCGCTCGGCCATCACATGTTCAGAATGGCACGATCGACGCCCCTTTTGTGATGGTCCTGATGGCTGTGGTAGGCTGGCGCCTCATCTTTTCGCCGCTCGGCCCAGGCCCTCATGGCCGGGGCCGGAGGGCGATCTTCCGTCACCGAGCGCAGGGCCCGGAGCGCACGACGCGCCGCGGCTCTGTGGCCATTTCACGAGGTCGTGCCGCGATGGCACCAAGGCCCGCGCGCCGCCCCGTCCGTTCGAAGCCCCGTCCACGAGCGACAACCAGTCGTGTGCGCCCACTGCGCCCAGCCACCGGCGGGACGCCTGCGCACCCGTCCAGCGCGAGGAGCAAGCCCGTGACCATGCCCAACGACAAAGAACGACCACCGGCCGCCACCCGTGCAGCCGGCGCTGACGGCGAAGTCCTGATCGGCGAACAGGGCGCCAGCCTCGAGAAGGTACGCGACATCCTCTTCGGCGTCCAGATGCGCGACTACGACAAGAAGTTCTCGCGTCTGGAGGATCGTCTCTCGCGCGAGACCGCCGATCTGAAGGAGGACGTACGCAAGCGCCTTGCGGCGCTCGAGCAGTTCGTCAAGAAGGAGACCGAGTCACTCGCGGATCGCCTCAAGACCGAGCACGGCGAGCGGCAGGAGGCCACCAAAGAGGTATCGCGTGAGATTCGCGATGCCACCAAGGCCTTCGAGAAGAAGACCTCGCAGATCGACGATCAGCTCGCACGCGGTTTGCGCGAGCTGCGCCAGCAGCTTCTCGAGCAGCATCAGCGCCTGAGCGAAGAGATCGCCCAGAAGGCCGCCGAGATTCTGGCGAAGCTGTCGTCGGAATCGCGGGAACTTCGCCACGAGAAGACGGACCGCGCCGCGTTGGCGTCGCTGCTCACCGAGATGGCGATGCGGCTCACCGACGAGCTGAAGCTGCCCAAGGTTGAAGGCCGACGCAATGGCTGACTCCGCCACGGCGGAGACCGGCGGCAGCGCCGGCGACAGCAACGACGCGCGCAACGTCGATCCTCTGTCCGAGCTTCGATCGTTGCTCGTTGGAACCGAACGCCGGCAGCTCACGGAGCTGCGCACGCGCATCGACGATCCCGAGGTGCGTGCGAAGGATGTCGGAGCCGTGCTCGCCGAGGCGATCCGGCTGCACACGCACGATCGACAGCTCGCGTCTGCCCTGGCGCCCTCAGTCGAAGACGCCATCACCACATCGGTTCGCCGCAATCCCCATCCGCTGGCCGACGCGCTCTTCCCGGTGATGGGACCGGCCATCCGCAAGGCCATCTCACACAACCTGGCTGCGATGCTCGAAGCGCTCAATCGTACCCTCGAGCACAGCCTGTCGTGGGAAGCCCTCACGTGGCGCTGGACGGCGTTCCGCACGGGCAAGAGCTTCGCCGAGATCGTCCTGCTCAACACGCTGGTGTATCGCGTGGAGCAGGTGTTTCTGATCGACCGTACCAGCGGGTTGCTGCTGCAGCACGTCACCGAAGGCGGCGACGAATCGAAAGACGCCGACATGGTCTCGGGGATGCTCACGGCCATTCGCGACTTCGTGCGCGACTCCTTCAAGGTCGAGGAACACCACGGCCTCGACGCGCTCCGCGTCGGGGACCTGTCGGTCTGGATCGAGCAGGGCCCGCACGCCGTCCTGGCGGCCGTCATTCGAGGAAACGCGCCGCTGGATCTCCGGTTGCCTTTTCAAGACGCGCTCGACACGGTCCACGTGCAGTTTGCGGCGGAGCTCGAAGCGTTCAAGGGCGACACCGCGCCCTTCGAGCCCGCCCGGCCGATTCTCGAGGCGTGCCTGCAGACGCAGTACAAGACCAAGCCGTCGAAACGGGCTTCGACCCTCAAGTACGTCGGAGCCGCTCTTCTCGGACTTCTCGTCGTGTGGCTGGCGCTCTCCGTGCGCGACCGTCGTCGATGGAACGCGTATCTCGACAGCCTGAGAGCGGAGCCGGGAATCGTGGTCGTCCAGTCGAGCCGCGGCGGCGGCCGATACAGTGTCAGCGGACTACGTGATCCGCTGGCACGCGATCCGGCCACGCTCATCCAGCAGGCCGGCATCGCTCCCGATCGCGTGAACGCCAGATGGGATCTCTATCAGGCGCTCGACCCGCCGCTCGTGCTGGCGCGCGCCCGCGCGATGCTCGCGCCGCCCGACGGCGTCACCTTGACCTTGAATGCGGGAGTCCTGGCCGCTTCCGGAGCGGCACCAGCCGATTGGATCGAGCGCAGCCGTCAAGTCGGCGCCATGATTCCTGGAGTGAGTCGTCTAGATCTGGAGGCGCTTCACAACGCCGACCTCGACGCGCTCACGAACAGCTTCCACACTATCTCTCTGGGGTTCGTGCGCGGCACCACCGATCTGGTACCATCCGACGCGCCGCGTCTCGCGGAACTGATTGGCCTGGCTCGCCGCCTGAACGATCTGGCGGTCGCACGAGGCGAGCGCGCCAGGCTCGAAGTGATCGGCCACACCGACTCCGATGGCGACCCCGCGGCCAACCTGCCCCTCTCCCGCGCGAGAGCCGAGCGAATCGCGGCGATGCTCTCGAGGAGCGGACTCGACGACGTGGACGTGGTGGTGACCGGTCTCGGCAGCGACAGTCCTGTCAGCAGCGGGCAGACCGAGAGCGACAAACAGCGCAACCGGCGCGTGAGTTTCCGCGTGGCCGGCGACGAGAACGCGCCCGGAAGGATCCGTCCATGATCCAGCGCAAGATCTGCATGTTGGGCTCGTTCGCCGTCGGCAAGACCAGCCTGGTATCACGCTTCGTCCACACGATCTTCTCGGACAAATACCTCACCACCGTCGGCGTGAAGATCGACCGGAAGGAAGTCACGATGGGCGAGCGTCAGATCAATCTGATGCTCTGGGACATCAACGGCCAGGATGCGTTTCAGACGGTGCAGAAAGCCTATCTCCGCGGTTCTGCCGGCTATCTGCTGGTCGTCGACGGCACGCGTCCGGCCACGCTGGATGCGGCCTGCGATCTGCAGAAGAAGGCCGAGGAGACGGTCGGCAAGGTGCCCTTCATGCTCGTGCTCAACAAGGCCGATTTGGCTACCGAATGGCAGATCGATCAGATGAAGCTCGTGCGTCTGGCGAACGAGGGCTGGAAGATGGTGCGCACGAGCGCCAAGACGGGATCGGGCGTCGAGGAGACGTTTCTGAGCCTGGCGCGGTCGATGGCGGACGACTGACGTTCTCGAACGGAGTCTGGTCGTGGACGACGCGATTTTCACCGAACTGATGGCCGCGCTCGATCTCGTCGTGATCGAGCGGCTGCCCAATGGCTACCTCACGATCCACGGACGCGTCCCCGCCTGGTTCGACAGCGTCGTGCCGGGCGCCACACGCAGTGGACCGGTGCCATTCGAACAGGCCGGCCCCTTCCTTCACAACTTTCTCGAAGAAGCGGGGCGCTTCTGGTGGGACAACACCGCCGGGCGGCTGAAGTCCGGTCCCTGTGCCGCGACCGACCGCCTGGGACAGGAGTTTCATTTCGAGGCCACCGCGCTGACGATGGGACAGCGCAGACTTCTGCTCGTCGAACGGCTCGCTGACTTCGCCGACACTCAGCACGTGCTGCAAGTCGCCCGTGAACGCGCACTCGCCGACGAGAAGGCCGACGTCCGGCAGCAGTTGCTCGGCAAACACGCGGAGAAGCTCCTGAGCCTCGTGCAGTCGATCGACGCATCCGGGCTGGGCGCCCAGCAGGCCGATCTCCTTCAGCGAATCAAGCGGGAAAGTGAGGGACTGCAGAAGGCGCTGGGGCAGAAGTGAAACGTCGCACCGCGCGGCCGGTGAGGCTCTCGGCAATCGACGCGGCAAGGTTCGGATCGTAGTCCGACAACGGACGCACGGCTTCAGCTTCCAGAACGGCCAGCGGCACGCCGTCACGGTACACGATTCGGTTCGCAGAGATTGACGGAACCCGCTCGCCGGCGGTCACGATGCCGGCCAGATTGAGCGGATCGGCGGCGTTGACGACGATGAGAGCGCCGTCGGTGGGCGTGCGCCGCACGGCGCGCAACTCGGCGACGGCGTCGGCGAGCGCGAACTGCTCGCCGGACAACCCCGACACGAACCGGCCGCCTCGAATCTCGCCCCGCGCCTCGAGTCGGCGGTAGGCCCTCAGCAAATCGCGCCATGGCGCGGCGTTCGGCTCGCGAGCCAGAATGCGACGACACACGACGCCGTAACGCCGCAGCAGCACCCGCGCCTGGGTTTCAACGACTGCCGCGTCATGATTCGACGAATCGTCGCCGGCTTCGTCTTCGACCCTGCCCGGCACGATCGACCATCGGCCTGAGCGATCGAGCGCCGTGGATCCGGCGCCTGGACGCGAACGTCCAACCATCGCCCGCAGGCCCGCAAAGCCGTCCGCCGTGACGAGCCCGGCTGACACCAGTTCCGCGAGCGCGTCGCGCACCGCCGGCGCTGACGATCCGGTCCACGTGACCAGCTCCCGTCCGAACGACGCGCCGCGTTCGCGCAATCGATCGAGCACCGTGCTCGCGAGGTCGGACAGAGCCGAAAATGAGCCGCGGTCGCTGGTCGACTCCGGCTGCGCGCCACGTCCGATCGATTGACGAGCGCGCCACACGCCCGCATTCTCGCGAAGGAACAATGCGATCGGGCTCGACCGAACCATTGCGGCTCGCGTCCGAGCCGAACCGCCGGTTGGCGGCTGGATGCCATCCGGGCCATGCTTCTGCGACGAGAGACGGCCCCAGCCGACTTCCCCCGCGAGACACACGAGATCCAGCATCGAACCCGCATAGTCGGTGATGCGCCCCGGCAGCACGTGCCGTTCCCAGGCACCCGCGGCGGCTTCGAACCCGTCGAGTTGCGCGAGCACTGCACGGACACCGTCCACACCGCTGAGGCGATGAGTTTCGCCGACGTGCTGCCACGCAAAGAGAAACCGCATGTAGTCGGCCTGGCTGACCGGCTCGATCTCCGCGCGCAGGCGGTTGAGGGTATAGCGATGGATCCGTGCCAGGAGCGTCCGGTCGCACCATTCCACCGGCCGTTCCCCGCCCGGGCGCGATCCTGATCCGTCCATGGGCGTGAACGACCCGCGCAGCACCACGCCCTCACCTTCGAGCGACAGCAGTGCCTCGTCGATGCGCCCCCGGTTCAGCGCGAAAGTCGCGGCCAGCTGTGCCGCCGTCACGGGACCGAGGCAGGAGATGCGTCCGCGCACGAGCTCGACCAGCGCGGCCGCGGGCGTTCCGGTCCCAGTCTCGCGGGAAGCCGGAGAACGGACGGGCGGATCGAGTGAGAGAGCGTAAGGCTGATCTCCGCCGTAGACGGCAGTGACGTCCGGAAGGCGCTCGGCGGCCACCCACAAGTCGACGTGACACGCCGCCGCACCCTCCGGCGGGGTCAACCTCGCCCGCGTGGCGCGCCCGCTCATGCGCAGCACGTCCAGCCACGCGCTCCAGGGCGCGATTTCCGGATCGGTGAGCACGCCGGCTGTCACCAGCGCATCGTGGAGCTCGTCGGCGTCGCGCGGATCGGGCCAGGCCTCCGATCGCACGCGCGCAATCGCATCCGCGTCGAGCGCGCCCAGATCGGACGACGTGCCGGGTTCGGTGGCGCGGCGCGTGTACACCGCGTGAGCTCGCCGCTCTTCGAGCGGGGCATCGTCGAGGAACGCATAAGGGCGCGCGTTCAGGATTTCGTGGGAGAGCGGCGAGGGCTCGCTGGTGTCGCGCGCGACGCACGCCACTCGACCTTCACGAATGCGGGTCAGGATGTCGCTGAGGCGGTCGATGTCCATCGCCTCGTGGAGGCAGTCGTGAATGGTCTGCGTGACGAGCGGGTGATCGGGAATCTGGCGATCGCCGGGAATGTTCTCGAGACATGCGGCCGCGTCCGGAAAGGCCGACGCCAGCAGATCGGCAGCCATCATCCGCTGAAGCGGCGGCGGCACCTTGCGGCCGTGGCGGCTGCGCGGCACGGCCAGTGCGACCGTCGTGTTCCACCGCCAGCGCGTTTCGAACATCGGCGCATCCAGGAGCGCCTGCACGAGCACGTCGCGCAAGCTCGACGGGTGCAGATAGCGGAACACGTCGGCCAGCGGGAAGGAATGCTGCGGGCCGAGCGACAGCAGCAGTCCTTCTTCGGTGGCAGCGGCCTGAAGCTCGAAGTTGAACTGACGACAGAACTTCTTGCGAAGGGCCAACCCCCATGCGCGGTTCACGCGGCTCCCGAAAGGCGCGTGCAGCACGAGCTGCATGCCACCCGACTCGTCGAAGAAGCGCTCGAGGACGAGCGTCTCGGCCGTCGGCACGACGCCCAGCACACGGCGTGTTTCGGCGAGGTAGGCGCCGATCTGTTCGGCGGCCGCACGCGAGATACCGGCTTCGGCGGTGAGCCAGGCGACGGCGGCATCGGATGGCTCCTCGAGACGGTCCTCGACACCCCGGCGAAGTTCACTGACGGCCTCCGACAATTCGGCGCTCCGACCGGGCGCCTCACCCAGCCAGAACGGAATGGTTGGCGGCTGGCCGTGGGCGTCCTGGACACGCACGGTGCCCGCGGCCACCTGCAGAATGCGCCATGACGCGTTGCCGAGCTGAAACACGTCACCCGCCAGGCTCTCGATGGCAAAGTCTTCGTTGAGCGTGCCGATGAAGACATCGCCCGGGTCCAACACGACGCGATAATCAGCGTTGTCCGGGATCGCGCCGCCCGAGGTGATTGCGGTGAGGCGTGCGGCACGACGGCCTCGCACGCGGGCATTCACCTCGTCGCGGTGCACCAGCGCGGCCCGCCGCCCCCGCCGCGTCGTGAACCCGTCGCCGAGCATGCGCAGGACGCGATCGAAACTCTGGTCCGAGAGCTCGCGGTATGGGTACGCGCGCCTGAACTGCTCGAGCAGCTCGCGGTCGCTGTAAGCCTCGCACGCGGTTTCGGCAACGATCTGCTGCGCGAGCACGTCGAGCGCACCCTCACAGACGGCAACTCGATCCAGCTCTCCAAGCTTGACGGCACGAAGCAGTGCCGCGCATTCGACGAGATCGTCGCGCGAGGTCGGGAACAGGCGTGCCTTGGAAACTCCTCGCACCGTGTGGCCCGATCGCCCCGCACGCTGGAGAAACGTCGAGATCCATCGCGGCGACCCGATTTGACACACCAGGTCGACGTAGCCGATGTCGATTCCCAGCTCGAGCGATGCGGTGGCGACGAGGGCCCGCAGGCGGCCGTCCTTGAGTCGCGACTCGGCGTCGTGCCGCTTCTCCTTCGAGAGGCTGCCATGGTGCGCCGTCACAGAGTCCTCGCCGAGGCGCTCGCTGAGATGACGCGCGACACGCTCTGCCAGCCTGCGTGTATTGACGAAGATCAGCGTCGTCCGGTGGCTGCGTGTCAGTTCTGATAGCCGGTCGTAGTACTCCTCCCACACCTCGTGCGCCATGACGGCTTCGAGCGGCGAGGCCGGCAGCTCGAGCGTCAGGTCGACCGCACGGCGATGCCCTTCGTCCACGATCTCGCAGTCAGGACGGCCGCCCTCGTCCACGCGATCCGCGCCGACGAGATACCGCGCGACCGTGTCGATGGGCTTCTGCGTGGCCGAGAGACCCAGACGCAGCACTGGTGAGCCGACCACGTGGTCGAGCCGCTCCAGGGATAGCGCAAGATGGGCGCCGCGACGCGTGCCGATCAGCGCGTGAATCTCGTCGATGATGATCGTGCGGACGGTACGCAGCATCGCGCGGCTGCGCTCGGCTGTCAGGAGCAGGTAGAGCGACTCCGGTGTCGTCACCAGGATGTGCGGCGGCGCGGCGATCATGGCCGCCCGCTCGTGCTGCGGCGTGTCACCCGTGCGCACGGCCGCGGTGATGCGCGGCGAGTCGAGGCCACGTTCGCGAGCCAGACGGCGAATGCCCGCCCGCGGCTCCGCGAGGTTCTTGTGGACGTCGGCGCTCAGCGCCTTGAGCGGCGAGACGTAGAGCACGCGCACTTCGTCCGGCGCGTCGCCGTCGAGTCCTGCCCGGAAGAGTTCGTCGATGGCGCTCAGAAATGCCGCAAGCGTCTTGCCGGAACCTGTTGGGGCGGCGATCAGGGTGTGCCGGCCGCGGCGAATGGCATCCCAGCCGCGGTGCTGAGCGGGCGTCGGCTCACCGAGGGTCTCGGTGAACCACTGCGACACGACCGGGTGAAAAGGAAGAGGCATTGCCATGAGCCGGGGGGAAAACGTAGCTCACGACAGCGTACCGCGTTTTGGGCCGGCGCGCCATGATCGGCGCAGGCTCCACGCGGGTCAGGGCTGGACCGTGATCAATCCCTGCATCGTCGGATGGATGCTGCAGTGATATGGGAAGGAACCGGTGGTCAAGAACGTGAAATTGAACACTTCGGCCGGCGACATCGGGCCCGAGTTGAACGTCGAGTTGTTGGCGACAACGTTGTGCACGAGCGAGTCGCCGTTCGTCCATGACACCGTTCCGCCGTTGCTGACGGTTGCGGGCCCGCCGAACGCATCGTCCCCCAGATTCATGGCGCCCTGTGGAATCGAGACGATGGTTGCGCCAGCCGGCGGCGCCACGGGTGGCGGGCTGGGCTGGGTCGGCGGCGCGTTGTAATCGCCGCCACCACCGCACCCGGACGCGATCATCGTGACGAGGAACCAGAGACCGAGGTATTTGCGCATGACGAGGGTATTTCAAGAGCCTTGCCACACCGACGACGACGGATTGCCCTGTCAAATCGCGCAGAGAAGCCCGAGGGCTTACGTGGCGTGTCAGGCTTTACGCGTTGCGGAAGCCACTTCGCCGGGCGGGTTATCGACGCGCCGTTCGCGGTGCGCTATTTTGAAATGATGACCCGATCGCTGTCGGAACTCGAGAACGGCCTCCGCGAGGCGCTGTCGCAGCCGCTGCCGGGTTTGGCGGCGCAGTCGGCCTTGGCTCCCCGGCCGCGAGCTGTTCGCGCTCCCGGCTCGTCGGACGGCGTGCGCGCCGCAGCCGCGCTCGTGCTGCTCTATCCGGACAACGGTGTGGTGTCGCTGCCCTTGACGGTACGCGCTGGTACGCTCAAGCGTCACAGCGGACAGGTGAGCCTTCCCGGAGGGGTCATCGATCCGACGGAAAGTCCCGAAGAGGCTGCGCTGCGTGAAGCGGTTGAAGAAATCGGCCTGACGCTCGACAGTGCGCGGCTCCTCGGCCGCCTGACGCCACTCGACATTCCCGTGTCGGGCTTCCGGTTGCAGCCCATCGTTGCGGTGAGCGACGAGCGGCCCGGCTTTCGCCCGGCGGAAACCGAAGTGGAGCGCGTCCTCGAAGTGCCGCTCGTCGCGCTCGCCAATCCTGCCATCCTGAAGCGAACCGTCCTCGAGCGCGACGGCCAGCTGATCGACGTCCCCTACTTCGACATCGACGGCTGGCAGGTCTGGGGTGCCACGGCCATGGTGCTCGCCGAGTTGCTCTGGGTGATCGGCGTGCGAGTCGGCGATGCTTGACCCGCGCGCGGCGCGGCAGGTATCGTCCGAACGCATGTCGGTCACGCGCGAGCCACCCACGCACGGCGAGCCTGCTCCTCGCGACGCCTCGAGACCACGCGGGCTCGAGCCACCGGATATCAGTGAAAAGGGCGGACTGAAGAGCGGACAGCCTCAACGGTCCGACGAGCGTCTCTACATGCAGCTCCTCGCGTTTGGCGGCTGCCCCGACAGCCGCCCGCTCGGTGGAGCGCTCGGCGATGCGGACATCGCGGGCGTGCTCTACGAGGATGTCAACGATCCGCGCGGCATCGCTTTGCTGACCTTTTCTCGAGATCCGTCGTCGTTCGTCGAGGTCGTCCGGCCCGTCCTCAACCGCGAGCCGTTCGCGTCGCTCACGCAAAAGCCCGATCTGACGATGTTCGGTCGCACCTACTCAATTGGCTACGAGCCCGACCTGACGGATGTGCTGCTCAATCGGCCCGTCCGCACCGTGCTGAACCCGGAATGGCGCTGGGGCATCTGGTATCCGCTGCGGCGCAGCGGACGCTTCGCGCAACTTCCCGCGGACGAACAGCGGAAGATTCTCGCCGAGCATGGGAGCATCGGCATGGCATTCGGGGCAGCCGACTACGCACACGATGTCCGTCTGGCGTGCTACGGCCTCGATCGGGACGACAACGATTTCGTGGTGGGACTGATCGGCAAGGAGCTCTACCCGCTGTCAGCCGTCGTGCAGGCCATGCGCAAGACGCAGCAGACGTCCCTCTATCTCGATCGACTCGGGCCCTTTTTCATCGGCCGGGCGATCTGGCAGAGTCAGCCGATCTCGAACTCGCACACGAGCGGCGCGTGATCGCTCGTGCCTATTTCGGCCTGGACGGTCGAGCGGCGGGCCTTCGCGGCGAGTGCCTTACTGACCAGGATGTAGTCGATCCTCCAGCCGATGTTGCGCTGACGCAGGTTCCGCCAGGGCGCCCACCACGTGAAGAGCTGATCGTTCTCGGGATCGAGCGCTCGCCCGATATCGACGAACCCTTGTTCCAGGATGCGCTCGAGCGCCGCTCGCTCCTCGGGAAGCTGCCCGATGGCATTCGGCTTGCGTTCTTTGGGATGGACGTCGATATCCGCGCGCGCCACGTTCAGGTCGCCGCAGAGCATCAGTGAGAGACCCGCGGCGCTGGCTTCGGCCGCATAGCCTTCGAGCGCCGCCAGGAATCGCATCTTCGCAGGAAAATCCTTACCACCGTTCGGCACATAGATCGACGCCACCATGACGTCGTCGAGCTGAGCGACGACGATGCGATGCTCGTAGTCGAAGTGGGGATGCGAGAATACCGGATGCTGGCGGCAGGATGACTGCTTCACGTGAAGGCCAACGCCCGAGTAGCCCTTGCCTCCGTGCCAGTAGCACCAGTACCCCTGCATGTGGCACAGCGCCTCAGGCACCTGATCGGACGAGGCCTTGATCTCCTGCAAACACACGACATCGGGCTGCTCGCGATCGATCCACGTTTGAATCTCCGCCAATCGGGCGCGCACCCCGTTGACGTTCCAGCTCGCGATCTTCATGGGTCGCCCGAAGTATACGCGAGCGACCCTCGGCCCCGCCGATCGATGAGATAGGATCGGCCACTGATACATGCTCGAGCACCATCTCCTCAGGGATCTCATCGCGGTCTTTGCGCTGGCGCTGGTTTTCATCATCACGCTGGCGCGTCTCAGAGTTCCGTCGCTCATTGCTTTCGTGTTGGCGGGCGTTCTCGCGGGTCCATCCGGCCTGGCCATCGTGAGCACGCAGGAAGACGTCGAGGCGCTGGCGGAGGTGGGCGTGATCCTGCTGCTGTTCACGGTGGGTCTCGACTTTTCCGTGTCGGACATGCGGCGCATCTGGAAGACCATTGCCACCTCGGGCGCCCTCCAGATCAGCCTGACGACGGCCATCGTCGTCTTGTGGCTGCTGGCAGCGGGCACGAGCGTTCGACTCGGGATTTTTGTCGGCCTCTTCGTCGCCCTGTCGAGCACCGTGATCGTGCTGAAAGAGCTGGGCGAGCGAAATCAGCTGGCCTCGCCGCACGGACGTTTGATGGTTGGCGTCCTCCTCCTGCAGGATCTCTGCATCGTGATTCTGCTGTTGCTGGTACCGATTCTCTCCGGCGCCACTCGAGCATCGGCGGTGCCAGGAGTGCTGCTTCGCGCTTCGCTGACACTGATCTTTCTTGGCGTCGTCAGCCGGCTGGTCCTGCCGCCGCTCTTCCGGCTCGTGACCTCGAGCGGCCGGCGCGAGGCGTTTCCGCTCGTCGTGATCCTTTCGGCGGTCGGTGTGGCGTGGATTGCCTCCCTGCTCGGTCTGTCGATGGCTCTGGGCGCGTTTCTCGCCGGACTCGTCCTCGCGGAAAGCGAGTTCAGTCATCAGGCGCATGCGGAAGTACAGGCCGCTGCGCGACATCCTGGCGGGCCTCTTCTTCATTTCGCTCGGCATGCTGGTGGACCTGCGGTTCTTCGTGACCCACCTGCCATTCGTCCTGGCCATTGCGGTCGCCGTGCTGATTGCCAAGACGCTCGGAGCGACCGGGGCGCTGCTGTTGTCGGCCACGCCGTTGCGCGTGGCCATCACAGCCGCGATCGGTCTGTCGCAGGTGGGAGAGTTTTCGTTCATTCTCGGGCGTGCGGGTCTCGAAGCGGGGCTGCTGAGCGCGGACGCCTGGCAGAGCCTGCTCGTGGCCAGCATCGCAACCATGCTCGCCACGCCGCTCCTGGTCGAAGTGGCGCCGACGGCCGGAAGCTGGCTCGCTCGGCGGCTGAGCCGCTCGAGCGCCGCCACCGGGTCCGGCGCCGACGGGATGTCCCGCCTCACCGATCATGTGGTGATCGTGGGTTTCGGTGTCGGTGGGCGGCTCTTCGCCAGGGCGCTCCGCGAGCTGGACATCCTCTATTTGATCATCGAGCTCAACGGCGACACCGTCCGCACGATGAAGGCGGCCGGTGAGCCGATCATCTACGGCGATGCCACCAGCACCGATGCGATGCAGGCGGCGGGTGTTGATCGGGCCAGCGCCGTGATTCTCGTGTTGAGCGATCCAGCCGCTGCGACGCGGTCGGTGAAGCTGATTCGTTCTCTGGCACCGAGCGTGCCGATCATCGTTCGCACACGCTACCGCTCCGAGGCCAGTCGGATCGTCAAGGCTGGCGCCACCGTGGCGATAGCCGAGGAGATCGAGGCCTCCCTCGAGGCGCTCGGGAAGCTGCTGATGCGGCTCGATATTCCGGGCAACGTCGTTGAGGTGCTGGTGGAGCGGTTTCGCGGCGATTCGGGCGGCGCGCGTGCCACCCACCTCGTGGCCACCGAGTTCGGGGCGCTTCCCGAAGCGATTGCCCGTGCACCCATTACGACCATTCAGCTCTCGGAAGGGGACTGGGCGATGGGCCGGACACTCGCCGAACTGAACCTGCACTCAGAAACGGGAGCGCTGGTTGTGGCCATCAAGAGAGGCGGCCGTTACATGACATCCCCGCCCGCGGATCTGCCACTTCAAGCCGGCGACCTGCTGTACCTGCTGGGAGATGAGACGGACGTTCTGCTTGCGCGCAAGCGGCTAACTTCGGGATAGCGGTACCCGCGCGAGATTCTGTTCGAGCCAGCGCTGAATCTCCAGTTTTGGCAGAAGTCCGACGAGGCGATCCACCTCTTTGCCGTTGGCCACGAGGACGAGTGTCGGAATGCTGTGTGCGCCGAACCGCGCCGCCCCGCGTGGGTTCTCGTCCACGTTCAGTTTTCCCACCTTGACGCGTCCGGTGAGCTCCCGCGCCAGCTGCTCGATCGTCGGTGCAAGCATCCGGCACGGGCCGCACCACTCGGCCCAGAGATCGATCAGCACCGGAATCGGAGAAGCGTCCACATCGATTGACAACGTGGCATCGGTCAGATGAACCGGTTCCGCCGACGGCACCGCATTCGCGGTCAGCTCGGTTTTGCACCGTCCGCAACGGAATCTCGCGCCGGTTGTTTGCGTCTCTCGACGAACGCGGTTGTTCGCGCCGCACGATGGACAGCGGACGATGGTTGCCTCGAGCATCATGGTGTGGCTGCCCCGTCGTCGAGGGCCCGCCCGATCGCCGCAAGCCCTCGTTCGAGCGTATCGCGCCGGCCGCCGTAAGCAATGCGGAAATGCGCGGGCGCGTCGAAAAAGCGGCCGGGTACGGTCGCCGTGTCGTAGTCGGCCATCAGCCGCTCGACGAACGGTCCGGCGTCGGCGACGCCCCGCAGGCGCGGAAAGGCCAGCGATGCGCCTGGGGGCGGCACCCACTCGAGATCGGCGCGACTCGCCATGAATTCGCGGACGAGCGCCGCGTTGGGCACCACAATCTCCCTGGCCCGCGCGGCATAATGCCGCAAATCACCCACCGCGATCGCCGCCAGCCGTTCGAGCACCGCCGAGCCCACGCCGTCCACCACGCCCCTCATCTGACGCAGCCGCTCGGCGACATCGGGAGCGGCCACGATCCACCCGCATCTGAGCGCGTTCAAACCATACGCCTTGGTCAGGCTGCCAGTAGAAATGCAGGCGTCGCTGAGCGTTGCGGCGGCGGCTCGCGGCCTCTCGAAGACGATGTCCAAATAGACCTCGTCGACGAGCACCCTGACGCCTGCACGCTCGGCGAGCTTCCCGATGGTCTCCACGAGCGCGGGATCGGCAAACGCCCCCGTCGGATTGTGCGGATTGGTCAGGACAATCAGGCGCGTCGCCGGTGTCAGCGCGCGTTCGATGCGCGAGACGTCAATCTGCCAGCCCTCGTCGAAGATCCGGTCCACCCGGCGTACACGAGCGCCAACCGCCTCGGCGGCAGCAATCAGCGGATCGTATCCAGGTCGCTCGACCAGGACTTCGTCACCGGAACCGAGCAAGCCGGCAAAGACGAGAAAATTCGCGCCCGAGGTCCCACCCGCGAGCACGACGCGATTGGACGTCACCCCGTAGTGGCCCGCAAGGGCTTCGACGAGGGGACCGTACCCGTACTCATTGGGCCCGGCAAACGACAGCGCGGCTCGAGCGCCGGGCACCTCGTCAACCGCGCAGTGCAAGAGATTGCTGCCGGCCAGATCGTTCGCCGGAATCCGGCGGGACTTCGCCCATTCGAGATATTGAGCGCGTGCAAACATGGCCGGCGTTATCGGCTCGCTAATCCGCCCGTGGTCTCTCCCCCGTCGATCACGTAGCAGTGTCCGGTGATGAAGGAGGCGTCGTCCGACGCCAGAAACGCAAAGAGCGCCGCCACCTCCTCTGGCTTGCCGTGCCGGCCGAGCGGAATCTTCCGGTTGACGGACTCGATCATGTCAGGCGTGTACTCAGCTTCCTGCATGGGGGTCATGACGTAGCCAGGACAAATCACGTTGACGCGGACGTGGGGCGCAAGCTCGAGCGCCATCGATCGAGTGAGCTCGATGACACCGGCTTTCGACGCGTTGTAATCCGCGTACCACGGATAGCCCATGATGCCGTTGGTCGAGCCCATGTTCAGGATGACGCCACCGACGCCGACCATCCGCCGGGCCGCTTGCTGCGCGACGAGGAACACGCCCGTGAGATTGGTGGCCATGACGCATTGCCATTCGGCGGGCGTGATGTCGGCGAAGGCGTGCCGGATACTGATGCCGGCGTTGTTGATGACGACATCGACGCCGCCCAGGCCGTGGTCGAGCTCATCGAAGGCACGGGCCACGGAATCGGTGTCGGACACATCGCCGACGATCGTGGCTGCCAGGGCCGGCAATCGACTCTCGATCTGTCGGCAGGCCTCCGCATCCCGATCCAGCACGACGACCCGCGCGCCCTCCTCGACGAAGCGCGCGGCCGTGGCGGCACCAATGCCACTGGCACCGCCGGTGATCAGCACGCGCTTGTTCAGGAGGCCTTTCATGGTTCGCTGCGGGGGCTGAGCATATCAGACTGGCGCGCCGTCCCCTCCTCGTGCCGGTGCTACAATCCGCGGACACGAGGTCGGGCGTTCAGACCCGGGCAGGAGGGACACGATGGCCAGAAGGATCAACCGCCGCGAATTCGTCAGAACGGGCACCGCCGCCGGGCTGGCATCGGCCGCCGCGCGTTCGGCGTTCGCCCAGGCCCCGACAATGATGACGCCGAGATCGGTCAGGCCGATCGTCGTCGCGTCGGGTAACGGGCATCGGTTCAAGAACGGCGGACCCGTCACGTGCGTCGAAAAGGCGTTCAGCATGATCACGAGCGGCTCGGACGTGCTCGACGCGCTCATCGCCGGCGTCAACATCAATGAGCTCGATCCTGAAGAAGGTGGCGTCGGTTACGGCGGGACCCCGAACGCCGAAGGCGTCGTACAGCTCGACGCCTGCTGCATGCACGGACCGAAGAAGCGCGCCGGCGGCGTTGCCGCCATCGAGGGCGTCCGCACGCCCGCGAGCGTCGCGCGGATCGTGATGCACGAGACCGACCACCACCTCTTGGTTGGAAAAGGCGCGCAGGACTTCGCGCGCAACATGGGATTCAAGATCGAGGACGATCTGAATACGGAGCGATCGCGCCAGCGCTGGCTTGAATGGAAGCGGCGCATCGACCCCGACCACTATCTCGATCCCGACAAGCGCGTGCAGGCCGGGTTCGATGTCGTGCTGCGCATGGCCGCGGAAGGACTGCTCGATCCCGAGTCGATCTGGGGCACGATCAACTGCGACGGCATCAGCCCGAAGGGCGAGATCTGCGGTGTCACGACCACCAGCGGCCTGGCGTTCAAGATCCCAGGGCGAGCGGGCGACTCACCGATTCTCGGCGCCGGCCTTTACGTCGATGGCGACGTCGGAGCCGCCGGATCCACGGGACGTGGCGAGGCGAACCTTTACAATCTCACGTCGTACTTGATCGTCGAGAGCATGCGGCGGGGCATGCATCCCAAGGATGCGGGGATGGAAGGCCTGAAACGGATCAAGGCCAACACGATCGAGAAGCGGCTGCTCAACAGCCGGGGCGAGCCGCGCTTCGGGATCAACTTCTACATCTTGAACGCCAAGGGCGAGCATGCCGGCGTGACGATGTACGCCAACGAGCGAAGTCAGTATGCCGTGTGCACGGAGAAGGGACCCGAGATGGTGCCGCTCGAGCCGCTCTTGACTGGTCAGATGACGGACTAAGGGACGGCCACCCTCACCGGGTTGACGATGACCACCTGCGCGGCGAGATCCGGCGTGCACACGACGGGCTCGCCGCCCTCGCAGAGATTCCAGCCCGCGCCCGAGCCGATCAGATCGGCTCGCGGCGCGGCGAGAAATACCGCGCGGTAGGTGCCCTTGGCCCCGGTCCACGCGCTCGCGTAGGACTCACCCTCATCCAGACGCCCATTGGCGTTCCGATCCGCGAAAAACACGACATCGAGGAACGCGCCAACGAGGTCCTCGGAGGGGAGCGGCAAATAGACCCGCACTTCGTCGCCAACGATCGGACGTTTCACAGCGCCCAGCGCCTGTTTGAAGGTTTCCACGGCAGAGCCAGCTTCGACGCTGTGGACCGTCGTGATTGGTCCGTCGTGCAATCGAACGAGCCCGAAGCGATCGCCGGAAATCACGTGCTGCACGTCAGCACCGGGGCCTTGTTTCGTCCCGAGTGCCACCCGCAAATACGGAGCGTCAAGAGACGGTTCGCGGCCGGTCTGGCAGACCGCCGCCTGAGTGGACACCGCGATCACGAGTGCGAAACACGGTGCACAGGGCTTCACGCGTCTGGTCTTATCGCGGCGCTCGCCCAGTGTCAATGGTCTCGTGGGATTTGCGATCGAGCCTCCCGGGGCGATCCTCCCACCGATCGGTCGATCTCGCGTCTATGATCGGGTGGACCGATACCATCACCGATGGCGTTACGGATGCTGAACGGCTCACGAATCCTGCGCGCGAAGGTCGTCGTGCTCGCCGCAGCCATACTGTGCGCAGTTGCGGGCACACCAGGGCTGGCTGCGCACGGGGCCAGGCACTTTCTCTGGAAGGTCACCGACAGCGCCGGTAGGCACGTCGGGTACCTGATGGGATCGCTGCACGTGCTGACGGCCGACTACTATCCGCTGCCTCCCGTCATCACCGCGGCGTTCGAAGAGTCGACGATTCTGGTGGAGGAAGTCGACCTCGCCGAGCTGGAGTCTCCCGCGACCCTGGCGCTCATCATGGAGCGAGCGACGCTTCCCGGTACGGCGACTATCGAGACCGTGGTGTCGAGCGAGACGGTCTCAATCATCGAGAGCCGCGCGACCGAGGCCGGCCTGCCCGTCGCGGCGCTCAAGCGGATGAAGCCGTGGATCGTGGCCGTGACGCTCCTCGGCATCGAGCTGAGGAAGGCGGGCTTCGATCCCAGCCTAGGAGTGGATCGCCACTTCTTCGACAAGGCCAGAACCGCTGGCAAGTCCGTGATCGGTTTGGAGACTGCGGCATTTCAGATAGAGCGCTTCGATGGTCTGCCCGCGAGGCTGCAGGAGGAGATGCTGCTCGAAACGCTGAACGACATCGACCGGCAGCGGCAGAATGCGAAACGGCTGGCCGACAGCTGGGCGGTCGGCGATACGACGATGCTCGAGTCGATCCTGGTCAACGACGTCCGGCAGTCGCCTGAAATCTACGACCGCCTGCTGACCGAGCGAAACCGACAGTGGCTCCCCACGGTTGAACGCTGCTTCACGTCGACTCCCCCATGTTTCGTCGTGGTGGGCGCCGCCCACCTGGTCGGGCCTGAAGGACTGGTCAGCATGCTGGCGTCGAAGGGCTACAAGGTGGAACAGCAGTAGCGGGACAAACAGCGGATCGACGGGGCCGGCGGCGTCTCGAGCAGGACGGACGCTGCGCCTGCATGGACTTGGCGGAGCGCGGCGAACTAGAATGTCCTGATGAGCTTGAACGGTACACATACGATAGCGCGCCGCCCGTGATCGGTGAAACGCTCGCGCACTACCGCGTCACCGACAAGATCGGGGCCGGTGGCATGGGAGAGGTCTTCAAGGCGACCGACTCCCGCCTCAATCGACAAGTCGCCCTGAAGATTCTGCCGGACCACCTGGCAAGCGACCTCGACCGGATGGCGCGCTTCCACCGCGAAGCGCAGGTCCTCGCCTCGCTGAGTCATCCCAACATCGCGGGGATCTACGGGCTCGAGGAGTCGAGCGGACGCCATGCTCTGGTGATGGAGCTGGTGGAAGGAGAAGACCTGGCCGAGCGGCTGCGTCGCGGTCCCATTCCGGTCGACGAAGCGGCCCGGCTCGCCCTGCAGATTGCCACGGCGCTCGAAGCCGCGCACGAAAAGGGCATCGTCCATCGCGATTTGAAGCCGGCGAATATCAAGCTGACTCCAGACGGCCAGGCCAAGGTGCTCGACTTCGGTCTCGCAAAGGCGCTCGAAAGCACGAGCACGGCGACGTCGGCGGCGGATCAGTCGCCGACGCTGAGCCTTGCGGCAACCAGGGCCGGCATCATTCTCGGAACGGCCGCCTACATGAGTCCCGAACAGGCGGCCGGGATGCCCGCGGACAAGCGTGCCGACGTCTGGTCGTTCGGCGTCGTGCTCTTCGAGATGTTGACCGGTCAGCGTCTGTTCACCGGGGAGAGCGTTTCGCACACGCTGGCGGACGTCCTCCGGAGCGAGATCGATTGGAGCCGCCTGCCTCGAACGACCCCGCCTGCCATCCGCAGGTTGCTCGAGCGCTCTCTCGAGCGCGATCGCAAGAAGCGGCTGAGAGACATCGGTGAGGCGCGTATCACGCTCGAGGAGTATCTCGCCAATCCATCGGCTGCTCCGCGGCCGACGACGGCGGCAACTGCCCGTGCCGGCCGTTCCCGCGCGAATCTTCTCCCGTGGCTCCTGTTCGGCGCGGCCGCCTGCGTGGCAGTCGCAGCGATTGCCATGGGCGGCGTCCTGCGCCGGCCGACTGTTCAGTCGGCACCGCCACTGCGCGTGGACGTCAAGCTCACGAGCGATCGGCTGTGGACTCAACTGGGACCCGCCTTCGATATTTCCCCGGACGGTAGCTTCATTGCCTACGCCGTTGGAACCGATGAACGGCGTCAGCTCTACGTGCGGGCTCTCGATCAGCTCGACGGCACGAAGCTGACTGAAGGCGGGGGCTCCACGGGCTCGCCGTACCACCCGTTCTTCTCACCGGATGGAAAGTGGATTGGATATGTGAGCTCGACGGAGATGAGAAAGGTGCCGGTCTCCGGCGGTACGCCCCTCACACTCTGCAAGGTCAGTCGAAGCCGGGGGGCGTCCTGGGGACCCGACGACACCATTGTCTTCACGCCAAGCCCTGACAGCGCGCTGTTCGTCGTGCCCGGAGCCGGCGGTGAGCCCAAGCCGCTGACGAAGCTCGACCCGGAAAAAAAGGAAGTGACGCATCGTTGGCCGCAGGTGCTTCCGGATGGAAAAACGGCGCTCTTCACATCGCACGTCAAAGCGACAGGCGATTTCGACAATGCCAGCATCGAGGCCGTCGTGCTGGCGACGGGCGAGCGGAAGGTCGTGCAGCGCGGCGGAGCATTCGGACGTTACGTACCGTCCGGTCATCTGATCTACGTCAACAAGGGCACGCTGTTCGCCGTGCCGTTTGACATCGGCCGTCTCGAGGTCACCGGCACTCCGGCGCCCGTCGTCCAGAACGTCACCTGGAATCCATCCGAGGGCTCCGCTCAGCTCTCCTTCTCTCAGAGCGGCATTCTCACTTACGTTCGCGGCGGTCTGCTCGTGCCGAAGTATCCCGTGGTGTGGGTCGATCGCGACAGCAACTCGTCGCGTTTGCTGGACGAGCGGGCCACCTACTCCAATCCGCGTCTCTCGCCGGATGGCACGCAGCTCGCGTTGACGATGCTGACGGACAACAACTGGGATATCTGGGTGTACGACCTGCAGCGCGGCGTGTCCACCCGGCTCACGTTCGATGACGGGCCGGATACCGAGCAAGTCTGGTCGCCCGATGGCCGTCACCTGATCTTCAGCTCGCCGCGGCATGGAGCAGGCGACAATTTGTATCGAAAGCGAGCGGATGGCTCGGGCGACGAAGAGCCGCTCACGGCCAGCGATGTACCGCTCTGGGCCAGTTCGTGGTCGGCGAACGGTCAGTTCGTCACCTTCACGAGCAGCGTCGGAAACCTCGATCTCGGTTTCCTCAAGCTGGACACTCCTCCGCTCAAACTGCAGCCACTTCTCCACACCACATTTTCGGAGTCCGACGGAGCCATGTCGCCGGACAACCGCTGGATCGCCTACACCTCCAGCGAGTCGGGGCGCTCGGAGATCTATATCAGGCCCTTTCCGTCGGGCGGAGGCCGCTGGCAAGTTTCCGACGCTGGCGGTGGCTTCCCCCGCTGGTCGCGCGACGGCAAGGAGCTCTTCTACCGCGTCGATGACGGACTCATGGTGGCCTCAATCGAGGCGCTGGGCGACACGCTTCGCACCGGCAAGCCCCGCCGTGCCGTCACGGGCGCTTTCCGCGGCGGCATCGGCGGGCTCTCGATTGCCGGCAGCAACTTCGCCGACTACGATGTGTCCGCCGATGGACGACGGTTCGTGATGTTTCCAGCCGCGGCGGACGAGACGCAGGAGCGGGCGGGAGTCATCACTCTCGTCGCACCCTGGTTCGACGATCTCAACCGGACGTCCACACCGTCACGGTAGGCTCGGCTCGCCTTTTCCCCCTGGTCCGCAAATGTGTTCCAGGGTGCTCCCTGGCGCATCCTGGTGTCCGGTAGCCCGGCCCACGGCTTCGAAGCCATAATCACCGCAAAAGCATGACGCCCGCCGCTCTAATCGTCACCGGGTGGATTGGGGTCGCCGTGTTGATGGCTGCGATCTGGAGTCTCTCCCGATCCCGCCGTGATCCGGCTGGATTGGTGGACGTCGCCTGGGCCTTCGGCACGGGACTCCTCGGAGTCTGGTTTGCCTGGGCCGCCGGCGGCTATGCTCCCCGACGCGTCGTGGTCGCCGCAATGGCGGCTTTCTGGGCGGGACGCCTCGGGCTTCACCTCTGGCATCGACATCGGCTCGATGGACGCGACGAAGTCTTCCGGACATCGTTGGAACGGTCAGACGCGACTGCCGGGCGAAGTCTCTTCGTGGCGCTGCAGGGTCAGGCGGTGTGGTCCGTGGTCTTTGCGCTGCCGATGCTCGCGGCCGCGATGAGCGAGCGCGCGGCCTTCGGCCGGATCGACTCCCTGGGTGTGTTGTGCTGGCTGCTCGCCATGACCGGCGAATCAGCGGCCGATCGGCAGCTGGCGCGTTTTCGCGAGGATTCCACTAATCGTGGACGTGTCTGTCGTAACGGACTCTGGCGGTACTCCCGTCATCCGAACTACTTCTTCGAGTGGTTTCACTGGTGGGCATATGTCTGCCTGGCCGTGGGCTCGCCGCTCTGGTGGGTGACGCCGATTGGCGTGGCCGTGATGCTGCTGTTTCTCACGCGGGTGAGCGGCATTCCGGCAACCGAGGCGCGGGCTCTCCGAAGTCGCGGTGACGCCTATCGCCGGTATCAGCGGACCACCAGCGCCTTCTTGCCGTGGTTCCCGGAAAAAGAATCGAGCTGATCCCGGGACGTGCCGCGGCACACCTCCCCGATTACGCAGCAACCTCGTCTTTCTTTCCCTTCGCGCGCATGCGCTGCACGGCCATGAGCAGGGACGTGAGGCCGCCTATGCCGATCATGAACGGACCTTTCCGCTCCGCGTAGAGGCCCAGCACGTACGCCCAGCCGATTGGATAGCCCCGGCGCGCTCGACGAGCCTCGCGCCCCAGCCGCTCGAAACCTCTGTGCTGCAGCTCCACCCGGGTACCGCCGTCAACGGCCGAGAATCGAACATCGACGTCCTGAGCCGTTGATGGATCCTGACCTGGGTGCCAGCTAAAGGCCACGTGTCGCGGCGGGTCCCACACGGTGACCGTTCCCCACACGGCCTCGCGGCCGCCCCGAATCTTCTCGATGATGTGACCGCCGACGCGTCCTTCGATCGTGACGGTTTCGGCGTCGGCCTCTCCCACTGAATGCGACGCCAGCGGCCACCAGAGTCCAATCTCCTGAGTAAAGCGACGGAATGCGCGATCGGGCGGCGCCTTGACCGTGACGGTTTTCACGATGGGGCTGTACACGGAATTGGCTTCAGTCATGGGCAGGACTCTCCAGCGAGCGCGCATAAGCGGCCAGCGCATCGGTCCACATCCGATCCACGTAATCTCTCAAGGCGCGAAACCCGGTCGGGTCGAGCTGATAGAGGCGGCGCCGACCCGCGGGACGCCCGCGCACCAGGCGCGCGTGGCGAAGCACACCGAGATGCTGTGACACGGCCGGCTGGCTCACCCCCAGGTGAAGCGCCAGCTCGCCGACGGCGTGGGGACGGCGGCGAAGGAGCTCGACCAGCCGGCGCCTGGTAGGGTCAGACAGGGCCGTCACCGATGACTCATAAGTCATAACTTATATGATGAAGGACGAGTGGGGGCGTGTCAAGACGACGTCGACGAGGTCGGACCGAATGGTGGGAGCGGCTAGGCCCGACGCCGGTCCGTCACCAGCAGCACAATGCCGCCGGCCAAAGCAAGAGCACCGAGAATGGGCGGTAATGGAACGGTCTCTCGCTTTTCAGCCGTGGCTTCGATGGGGCCGATGTCGAGGACTTTCTCGCGCCTGGTGTAGGTGATTCCTCCGTAGAGGAGCGAAACCAGCCCCAGGACCACCAGGACGAAACCGACGATCCGCATATGGACCTCCCCTGAAGCCGGAGTAGAGGGCGCTCTGCGACAGCGCGATCAGACCTGGAACCCAGGACTGCGCTGCCGCCTGAACTGCAATCGGAATACCAGTGAACAACGGGCCTCTGCGCGTAAGCGGGTGTTCGCGGCGGGGTGCAGATTTCCAAGCCCATCCGCTGGCGCCGCCGGTAGCGGATCGCTACAGCTTTGGCCGGCGGTGACAACTTGCGGTCACTTCAGTTGTCTGTCGTCTTTACTGCCCGGCCACAAAGGATCGAGCGGGGCGGCCAGCCGTGGCTCACATCATGCACGGCATTGTCCAGCGGGTGCGGCCCAGGTGCGTCACATCCGGTGCTTCCATGGACAGCTCGCTTTCCTACCCGGCAACGGGCGGCCGTTCGGCAGCATCCCCCTCGACTGCCCGGCGCCACGCGGACGGGCTCAACCCCGGGCTCGCCTACGCCTCGGCGTTTCTCGTGATCGCGACCGGCATTGCGGTCTTGGCCGGTTGGATGTTCGACATTCCCGCCCTCAAGAGCGTCGTGCCAGGTCTTCGCGTGATGGTCGCGAACACGGCCCTGGCGTTCGTCCTGACCGGCGTCGCCCTCGCGGTGGCTCAAGGGAGCGATGTCCCGCAGTGGCGTGCTCGCGCCACCGCGGTCCTGATCGGCGTGGTGCTCATCTTCGCCGGCCTTACGTTGCTCGAGTACCTCACCGGGCTTCGACTTGGCGTCGAGACCTGGATCGTCGCGCCCGACGGCGACGGTCCGTACGCCGGGCGGATGTCGCAGCAGACCGCCATCAATTTCGTGCTGATCGGCACGGCCATTCTGCTCATCGGATCGAAGCGCAGGTATTCGGGGTTCGTCGCCGACACCTGCGCATTGGCAGTGCTGCTCATCTCATGGCTCGCGCTCGCCAACTATTCCTACGACGTCACGCGTCTGCACGACGTGGCGCGCTATCCAGGGTTCGCGCTGCACACGGCCATCGGCTTCGCCGTGCTCGCCGTTGGCCTGCTGTTCGCGCGCCGCAATGTGCTCGTCGGCCGGCTGATGACCGGAGGCGCTGCGGGGACGCTGTTCCGCCGTTTTCTTCCGGCCGCGCTCCTGGTGCCTCTCGCGCTCGGCTGGGTACGGATCGCTGGTGAGCGGGCCGGCTGGTACGACGATCCGTTCGGCCTCGCCCTGCTGTCGATGGCGTTCACCGCGGTGCTCATCGTGCTCGTGTGGGCGAGCGCCGGCGCGGTCGCACGAATGGACTTCAAGCGACGCCATGCCGAACGGGCTCTGCTCGCGGCGTACGACAACTTGGAGGAGCAGGTGGCGCGCCGCACGGAGGAGTTGGCGAAGGCGAACGATACGCTGCGCTACGAGATCGGGCGGCGGCAGAACGTCGAAGCCTCCTTGCGTGTCTCGGAGCGCTGGTTCCAGGATCTTTTCGATCGGGCGCCCGATCCGATGTGCTCGTTCGACGCGTTGTCCGGGGAAATTCTCGAATGCAATCAGACGCTTGCGGACGCGCTTGGGTACAGCAAGCACGAGGTGCTCGGCCGGCCGGTCCTGGAGCTTTGCGAACCCGACAGCGTCCCCGCGGCAGCGTCCGTTCTCACCAGCTTCATGCGCCGCGAGCCTATCAGGGACGAGGATCTCAAGCTGCGGCGTCGGGACGGGACGGCTCTGGACGTGAGCCTGAGCATGTCAGCCGTCGCTGGTGAGGCCGGTGAGATCGTACGGGTACGTTCAATCTGGCGTGACATCACGGCACGCAAGCGTGCTCAGCAGGAACTGGCGGATCTGCTGGCGCACGCGCAGGCGGCCCGCCGTCAAGCCGAAGAAGCGGACCGTTTGAAGGAGGAGTTCCTCGCGAGCGTATCCCACGAGCTTCGAGCTCCCCTCAATCCGATCCTCGGCTGGGTCCACGTTCTGCGCCAAGGCGGCGCGTCTGGTGCGATCGTCGATCGCGCGCTCGGCGCCATCGAGCGCAGCGCCCTGGCGCAGAAACAGCTGGTCGAAGACCTCCTCGATGCGTCGCGCATCACGAGCGGCAAGCTCACGCTCGCGATGACTCGCGTGGAAATCGCCTCGATTGTCGATGCCGCCGTCGACGCCACCCGTCCCACGGCGGCGGCCAAAGGTATCTCGATCGTCACGACGGGGGATCCTGCGGGAGCAGGCGCCGTGCTCGGCGATCCGGATCGATTGCAGCAGGTGGTCTGGAATCTGGTTGGGAATGCCATCAAGTTCACACCCGGCGGAGGCGAGGTTCGTGTCTTCGTTCGACAAGCGGACTCGCGCGTCGAGATTGTCGTGAGCGATACGGGCCCCGGCATTGCGCCCGAGTTCATTCCCTACCTGTTCGATCGCTTTCGGCAGGCGGACGGCTCCACGACGCGCCGGCACGGCGGTCTCGGGCTGGGCCTTGCGATTGTGCGACACCTCGTGGATTTGCACGGCGGCGACGTACGCGTCCAGACACCGCGAGAGGGCCGGGGCGCCACGTTCGTCGTCTCATTGCCCGGCCTGCCGAGCTTGATTGATGAACACGAGAAGCCGGCTCAACGAGAACCCCAGACCACGCGCGCCGTCAATGGTGGCCACGTCGCCGTGTCCGCGTACGTGCTCGTCGTCGACGACGATCCGGATGCGCGAGACCTGCTGGTGGCGCTGCTCACCCGACACGGCGCCCGCGCGGAAGCGGTGGCCAGAGCCAGCGACGCGCTCGCGCGGCTGTTCGAGCAGATGGAGAGGACGCCACCGTTCGACGCCGTGGTTTGTGACGTCGGCATGCCGGACGAAGACGGCTATACTTTCATCCGCCGGGTACGTGCCGCGAGCGATCCGGTAGTAAGCCTGATTCCCGCTATCGCGCTGACGGGTTACGCCAGACAGAACGATCGCGCGCGTGCGATCGAAGCGGGCTTCCAGGTTCACCTGACCAAGCCGGTCGAGGCGACGGAACTGGTGCACGCCCTCAGTGCGGTCACGCGCCGGGCGCCCGGGATGAGTTCGCGTCTTCCACCGCCGGCGTGAAGGCGCTCGCTTACGCGGCTTGCATCTCGACACGATGGCTGCCTCCGACACTTCGACGATCTCCGCTCCCGCTCCCGCTCCTGTTCAACCCTCGGCGCCGCGCGAGTTCCTGACGCTTCAGCAGCTCGAGGAATTCGCGCGACGGCTGGCCAGCTCTCACACGCTTTCGCAGGATCCGAGACAGATACAGCCGCTGCTGCCGCGGCTCGACGAGGCGGCCGCACGCCTCGAAGAGGCATACCAGATCCTCACGGCCGAGGAGCCATCGGTTCATCGCGAGAGCAGCAGCTCGGAAGACTGGGTCAGGGACAACTTTCACGTCGTCGACGATCAGATGAGGGAAATCCGTCACGACCTGCCCAGGCGCTTCTACCAGCAACTCGTCAAACTCGCCGACGGACCATCGGCCGGGTTGCCTCGCGTCTACGTCCTGGCCAGCGAGCTGATCGCGCACACCGAGGCGCGCTTGGACTTGGAGAGCCTTACTCGCTTCTCCGAGGTGTACCAGAGCGTCGTGCCGTTCAGCATTGGCGAGGTCTGGGCGATTCCCATCATGCTCCGCATCGGGTTGGTCGAGGAGCTCAGCCGGCTGGCAGACGCGGTCGTGGAAACTCGACGAGAGCGTCAGGCTGCGCGCAGATGGATTGCCCGGGTCAAGGAACGGGAGGATGTCAATCCCGGCTGGTTCGATCGGTTCTCGTCCCACTGGGTCAATCCGAAGTCCGCCCTGTCGGCGGCGTTCGTGGTGGAACTGCTGCAATGGCTTCGTGACGAGCCCCCATCGATATTGCCGGCGTGGCAGTGGCTGCAGGAACGTCTCGACCGGCAGTCGACGTCGGCCGACGAGATGCTTCGCCTGGAGCACCAGCAGGAGGCGGCGCGACAGCTGATGCTCGCCAATGTCATCGGCAGCATGCGTTTGCTGTCGACGCTCAACTGGCGCGCGTTCTTCGAACAGATCAGCCTTGTCGAGCGTGTGCTGCGCGGCGACCCGGCTCGAGCGTACGGGGCGATGGACTTCGAGACGGCCGACCGCTACCGGCGATCGGTCGAGCAATTGGCCCGCCGCTCACGCCGAAACGAAACGGACGTCGCGCGGCAGGCCGTGGAATGCGCCGCGGCTGCGAAATCCGACGATCTCGGCAGCCGCGAGAAGCACATTGGCTACTACCTCATTTCGCGGGGCCGCTTCGCCTTCGAAAAGCAGCTTGGGTACCGTCGCTCGATCAGGGAGCGGGCCGCGCGGTTCGCGTCCCGCCATCCGGCCATCGGCTATCTCGGGGTTATCGCGGGACTTCTGGGGCTGTCATTGGCGAGCCTGCTCATGTATGGCCGACGCCATGGTGCCGACACATTCGATCTCGTACCTGATCGGCCTGCTCGTGATCGTTCCGGTAAGCGAGCTCGTCATCAGCATGGTGAACCGTCTAATCACGTCGCAGGTGCCACCCCGGCCGCTACCCAAGCTGGCGTTCGCCGACGGGATCCCAGCCAGTGCCACGACGATGGTGGTGGTGCCGACGATTCTGAGCTCGCCTCGGGGCGTTAGGGACCTCGTCGAACAGCTCGAGGTTCGCTTCCTGGCCAATCGCGATCCACATCTGCACTTCGCGCTGCTTGGCGACTTTCCCGACGCGGCAACGGAAACGCTGCCCGACGACTCCGAAATCATCCTGGAAGCCAGCCGCCTGACGCGCGAGCTCAACGAGCGCTACGGGCCCGATCGTTTCTTTTTCTTTCACCGCGCGCGCCGCTGGAACGGCGTGGACCAGCAGTGGATGGGGTGGGAACGAAAGCGTGGCAAGCTGGCCGAGTTCAACAGGCTCTTGCGTGGCGCCACGGACACCAGCTACGTCGTACAGATCGGCGAGCTGTCGGCGCTGCCGTCGGTTCGCTACGTCATCACGCTCGACTCCGATACCCGACTTCCCATCGACGCGGCCCGCCGTCTCGTGGGCACGATCGCGCACCCGCTGAACCGGGCGCGTTACGATCCGACCCTCGAGCGCGTGACCGAAGGGTACGCTGTGCTTCAACCGCGCATCGAAGTGGACGGCGTCAGCGCGACGCGGACGACGTTTGCCCGAGTGTACGCGGGTCAGGTCGGTCTCGATCCGTACTCGTCGGCGTCGTGCGACATCTATCAGGACCTGTTTCACGAGGGCACCTACGTTGGCAAGGGCATCTACGACGTGGACGCCTTCGAGGCATCGCTGGCGGGTCGCGTGCCGGAGAACAGGCTGCTCAGTCACGATCTCTTCGAAGGTTTCTATGCGCGCGCCGGGCTCTGCACGGACATCACGCTGGTCGACGACTATCCAAGCAGCTATCTCGTGTGGGCCGCAAGGCAGCATCGCTGGATCCGGGGCGACTGGCAGATCGTGCGATGGCTGTGGCGCACGGTCCCCACCGCGAGCGGCGCCATCGTTCCCAACATCCTGCCGCTCGTTTCGCGCTGGAAGATTCTCGACAACCTCCGGCGAAGCCTGCTCGCGCCAGCGCTGCTGTTACTGCTGGCAGCGAGCTGGCTGGCACTACCCGGGTCGCCCTTCGTCTGGACCATGATCGCCGTCCTGGTGCTGGGATTCCCCGCGTATGTCGAGCTCGGACATTCCCTCAGCCAACGGGCGCACGGTATTCCTCTTCGCGAGCACCTGCGGTCGGAACGCCGACGGCTCGTCAGCAGCGCCCGTCTTGCCCTGTTCTCGACGGTCTTTCTCGCCCATCACGCGTGCTGGGCGCTCGATGCCATCGTGCGCACCCTGATCAGACTGCTCATCACGCATCGCCATCTTCTCGAGTGGGAGTCTGCGGCTGCCACCGCGCGCCGCCTGCGGCACGTGGATTCTCTGCTGCGGCGCATGTGGACGGCTCCGGCCCTCGCCGCTGTTCTCCTGGCGCTGGTGGCGGTCTTCGCACCGCGCCGTCTGACGTGGGCGCTCGTGCCAATCGGTCTCTGGTTCGCGGCACCGGCGGTCGCCTATTCGACGGGCCGCACCCGGTTGCACGGGGCCACATTGCCGACCAGGACCGAACGCCGCATCTTGAGGCATGTCGCGCGTCGCACGTGGCGCTACTTCGAAGAGTTCGTGGGGCCGGCCGACAACTGGCTCATACCCGACAACTATCAGGAGGACCGTGCGGAACCGATCGCGCATCGCACGTCGCCGACCAACATCGGACTGCAACTGCTCGCCACGGTTTCTGCAAACGACTTCGGCTATGCCAGTCTTTCGGCCACGATCGAAAGTCTCGAGCACACGTGCTCAACACTGGCTGCGCTCGATCGCTATCGCGGGCACTTCTACAACTGGTACGACACGCGGACGCGCGTTCCGCTTCTTCCCACGTATGTCTCCACGGTGGACAGCGGCAACCTCGCCGGATATCTGCTGACCCTGAAAGAGGCGCTCGCCGAACTGATCGATGCCAGACCAGTGCTCGGTTTACACGTCCTCGACGGCCTGGACGACACGGCGGCAATCCTCGAACACGAAGCCGACCGCGTGCTTCGCTACGGGCGGCGCGAACGGTCGGCGACGCTTCGCCTCAAGCCGGCGATCGTGGCATTCAGGCGCGCGCTTCGCCCTGGACCAGTGAGCCTTTCGGATTGGGGACCCACGCTCACCACCCTCGCCGATCGGGTTTCGGCATTTGAAGTGGTTCTTCATGAGGTGGAGGAAGAGCTTCAGGATCGGCCAGGGCCCGCCTCCCCGCTGGGCGAGCTGCACAAGCTGGCCGAGCGGCTGGCCGCTGCTGTTGGTCAATGGCAGCGGGAGCTCCGTGCGTTGGCGCCCTGGGTCGACCTCCTTGGCGTCCTGCCGCGAACGAGCGACGACGAGCACGGCGGCCGTCCGATTGTGGGTGATCCGCCATCCTCGCCGTCGGTTGCCCAGATTGCCGCGTGGTGCACGGCGGCGCTGGGCGCACTCGAGGAGCACCGCGTGGACTCACCGTCGTTCCGAGACGCGCTGGAGCGCTCGAGAAGCGCGGCAACGGATCTCGCCGAGCGCGCCGAAAGGGTGGGCATGCTCGCCGACGACCTCGTGGAAGAGATGGACTTCGAGTTTCTCTTCGACACTGACCGGGAGCTCTTCTCGATCGGCTTTAACATCACCGACGGCCGGCTCGATGCGTCGTTCTACGATCTGCTCGCGTCGGAGGCGCGGCTCGCCAGCTTTGTCGCGATCGCAGTGGGCCAGATTCCCCGCGAGCACTGGTTCAAGCTCGGGCGGGCACTCACGACGGCTGGAGACGACCGGGTGCTGCTCTCCTGGAGCGGGTCGGTGTTCGAGTACCTGATGCCGCTGCTCGTGATGCGGTCGTATCCGGAGACGCTGCTCGACGAGACGTATGCAGCCGTGGTCGACCGCCAGATCGCGTACGGCCTCGAGCGAGGCGTGCCGTGGGGAATTTCCGAGGGCGCCTACAACCTGCAGGATCTCGAAAAGAACTATCAATACAAGGCCTTCGGTGTGCCTGGACTCGGGCTGAAGCGCGGGCTCGGCGAGGAGCTCGTGGTCACGCCCTACGCCACGCTGCTCGCCGCTCCACTCTGCCCGAGCGACACCGTGGCCAACCTTCGTCGGCTCGCCGATGAAGGCCTGGAGAATCCTTTCGGCTACTACGAGTCGATCGACTATACCCCCAACCGCATGGGCCCCGACGGAAGCGGGCAAGTGGTGAAGACGCTCATGGCGCACCATCAGGGCATGAGCCTGATCGCGTTGAATAACGCCATCCACGATCAAGTAATGCCCCGGCGGTTCCACGGCGAGCCGCGCATCAAGGCCGCCGATCTTCTCCTGCAGGAGCGAATCCCGCTCCTCGTGCCGCTGAAGCATCCTCCGGCCGAACGCATGGAGGTCAAGAGCAGGCGGAACCTCGCGGTGCCTGCGGGACGACAGTATCGAACGCCGCACACCTTGTCGCCGAGGGCTCACCTGCTGTCGAACGGGTCGTACACCGTGATGGTGACGAATGCGGGAGGCGGCTACAGTGAACGGCGCGATATCGCCGTCACACGGTGGCGCGAAGATCTCACCCGCGATCCCTGCGGCACGTTCATCTACCTTCGCGATCGGGATAACCTTCAATACTGGTCTGCAGCGTACCAGCCGACGCTCATCGACACGGAAGACTACGAAGCGACCTTCACGCCCGATCGCGCCGTTTTTCGCCGGCGTGACGGCGACATCGAGGTGACCACCGAAGTCGCCGTGTCTTCGGAAGACGATGCCGAGCTTCGCCGGGTATCCATCACGAACCGTGGTTCGACCACCCGTCATCTGGAGGTGACGAGCTATGCGGAGGTCGTGCTCGCTCCGCAAGCCAGCGATGTGGCCCATCCGGCATTCAGCAATCTGTTCGTCGAAACGCAGGCCGTGTCGGAGCGCGATGCGTTGATCTGCTCGCGGCGCCCGCGCGGCCATGAGCCCCGCGCGTATCTGTTTCACGTGCTCGCTGGACGTGGCCGGATCGCAGGCCCCGCCGAGTACGAAACCTCGCGTGCCCGTTTTCTGGGACGCGGCGGTGACGCGCGGTCGCCGTTGGCGATGACGGGCCGGGGTCCGCTTTCCGCAACAGTGGGGAACGTGCTCGACCCGATCGTCAGTCTGCGACGGACGCTGCAGCTGCCCCCGGGAGGCACGGCTCGGATGACATTCACCACCGGCTTTGCCGCGAGTGAAGAGGCGGCGCGTCTGCTGATTGAGAAGTATCACGACCGCCACGCCGTGGCGCGGGCTCTCGCCCTGGCCAGCACACACGGGACCATCGAAATGCGGCATCTGAATGTCTCGGACGAAGAAACGCGGGACATGCAGCGGTTGTTTTCGCGCGTGGTGTACGGCGATCCGCGCCTCAGATCCTCTGATGCAGCCCTCAGGAACCGCCTGGCGGTTCATCATCTATGGGGACACGGCATCTCCGGCGACCTGCCGATCGTCCTCGTGCGAATTTCTGAGAGCTCGCATCTATCTTTGGTGCGCGAGTTGCTGAAGACGCACGAGTACTGCCGCCTCAAGGGGTACCAATTCGATCTCGTCATCCTGAACGAGCTGGGCACGAGCTATCTGCAGGACCTCCAGGACGAGGTGCAGCAGATGGTGACGATGGGCTTTTCTCGAGACTGGCTGGATCGTCCGGGCGGGGTATTCGCACGACGCGCGGACTTGATGCCGCCCGAGCATCAGGTGCTGCTGGCAGCCGTGGCACGCGCAGTGCTCATCGGCTCGCGCGGATCGCTCAACGATCACCTGAAGTTGCCGTCACAGCCAGTGTCGGTCTCAGACGCGCTGGAACCCGAGACGTCGCCAGTGACGACGGCGGCGGCGGACGTCGAGCCCGGCCGTCTCATGTTCTTCAATGGATTTGGCGGCTTTGAACCAGATGCACGTGAGTATGTCGTGCGGGTCCCCCCGGGCGCACCCACCCCGGCGCCCTGGAGCAACGTCGTCGCAAATCCGCGCTTCGGATTTGTGGCCTCGGAAATGGGGCCGGGATACACGTGGTCCCAGAACAGCCATGAGAACCGGCTGACACCCTGGTCGAACGACGCGGTGTCCGACCCTCAGGGAGAAGCTCTCTATCTCAGAGACGACGGCACGGGCGAGTACTGGTCCTCCACCCCACGACCCGTGCCCGATTCGCAGACGTACCTGGTGCGACACGGGCACGGCTATTCGACGTATGAGCACGACCACGGCGGCATCAGATCCATCCTGTCGGTGTTTGTGGCGGCCAGCGACCCCGTGAAAATCTGGCGACTGCGCCTCGACAACCGTTCCGGGCCGACCCGGCGGCTCTCTGCGATTCTGTACGTCGAATGGGTCCTGGGCGAGGTCAGGGAGCGCACGCGCCTGCACATCAGGTCATGGCTCGATCCGGCGACGGGAGCGATCTTCGCGGCCAATCGTTGTCGGGCCGACTTTGGTGAACGTGTCGCGTATCTGCATTCGGGAGAGGATGTCCGCTCGGTGACGGCCGATCGCACGGAGTTTCTTGGCCGCAACGGATCACTCGCCAGGCCCGCCGCGCTCGATCGCCAGACCTTGGGCGGGCGTACCGGCACCCTGATCGACCCTTGCGGGGCCATCCAGGTGACGATCGAGCTTCGCGCCGGAGAGACCGCCGACCTCGTCTTCCTGCTCGGCGAGGGCCTCAACGAAGCCGAGGCCCGCGCGACGATCGGGCGCTACCACACGACCGAGCAGGCCGATACCGCCCTCGATGACGTGAAACGCCAATGGCGCGACGTCCTGACGGCGATCCAGGTGCGGACACCGGACGCCTCGCTGGATGTGCTGGTGAACGGGTGGCTTCTGTACCAGACGTTGTCGGCCCGCTATTGGGGACGCACGGGTTTCTACCAGTCCAGCGGCGCGTTCGGGTTTCGTGATCAATTACAGGACGCCCTGGCGCTCGTCTCTGCGGCGCCGGCGCTCGCTCGCGCTCATCTGCTGCGCGCCGCATCGCGACAATTTCCAGAAGGCGACGTCCAGCACTGGTGGCACGAGCCCGGCGGACAGGGGATTCGCACGCGATGCTCCGACGACCGGCTCTGGCTGCCGTACGCCGCCATGGTCTACATCGACGTGACAGGAGACGAGGCGGTTCTCGACGAGCCTGTGCCTTTTCTCGCGGGCCACATACTCGAACCGGATCAGGACGAGTTTTTCGAGCGCCCAGAGGTCTCGCGCGACACGGCATCGCTTTATGAGCATTGTGCACGCGCCGTCGATGTGAGCCTGACGACAGGCGCTCACGGTCTCCCGTTGATCGGGTCCGGGGACTGGAACGACGGGCTGAATCTCGTCGGCCGGCAGGGGCGCGGGGAAAGCGTGTGGCTGGGATGGTTTCTCCGCGACATCCTCGGGCGCTTCGCCGAGGTGGCAGAGCGCCGCGCCGAGCACGGCCGTGCGACAACCTATCGGGACCGCGCGTCTGCACTCGAACGCGCGCTCGACCTGGCGTGGGACGGCGCGTGGTACCGACGCGCGTACTTCGACGACGGCACACCGCTGGGGGCGAGCGTCAACGAGGAGTGTCAGATTGACGCCGTCGCGCAGTCATGGGCGGTGTTGTCGGGCGGCGCCAGCGCCGAGCGATGCCGGGTCGCCATGGACAGCGTGGATCGCCTGCTCGTTCGCCGCTCGGATCGTCTGGTGCTCCTGCTCACGCCGCCCTTCGACCGGATGGTTCCGGATCCAGGCTACATCCGCGGCTACGTGCCAGGAGTTCGAGAGAACGGCGGCCAGTACACGCATGCGGCGCTCTGGAACGCGCTGGCGTGGGCGCGGCTGGGCGATGGCGACCGCGCCTTCGAACTGCTCAGCATGATCAACCCGGTGAACCATGCCGCCACCGAAGAAGGCGCGCGGCGCTACGCCGTCGAGCCGTACTCGATCCCGGGCGACGTGTACTCTGTTGCCCCGCACACCGGCCGTGGCGGATGGACCTGGTATACGGGCTCAGCGGGCTGGATGTACCGCGTGGCCCTGGAGGCGGTTCTGGGCGTATCGATCGTCAACGGGCAGCTCCGCATCAATCCCTGCATTCCCCACGCGTGGCCGGGATACGAAGTGATGGTGCGGCTCGAGCACGCGCGCTGCGTTGTCACCGTGGACAACCCGCACCATGTCTGTCAGGGTGTCGAGCGAATAGAGCTTGACGGCAACGTGATCGATTCAAGAAGCCCGATCGCCGTGCCCCGAGACGAGGGGCAACATACGATCCGCGTGGTGCTGGGACCGGCCAGCCGTTAGTCGTCCGCCGCGCGACGCTCCGTTGATCGCTTCGATCCAGACGACTCCGAAATCTTGTACTTCTTCAGCTTGTTGTACAGGGTCGGCCGGTAGACGCCGAGGATGCTGGCCGCTGCCCGCTTGTTCCAGTGGGTACGTTCCAGCGTCTGCAGAATCGCCGACCGTTCCAGATCCGCGAGGGTGTGGTGAGGGGGCACGACGAATCCCGGAGCCACGGACTCTTTCGCCGCCGTCAGCGACTCGGGAAGATGGTCCACCATGATCTCCGGGCCCTGGGCGACGATGACCGCGCGCTCGATGACGTGTTCGAGCTCGCGGACGTTGCCGGGCCAGGGCGAGCGCATCAGCGCACGCCGCACGTCCTGGTGAATCGTCCGAACGTCCCGCTGATGGCGCGCGGCGTATTTCTCCACGAAGTATTGCGCCAAGAGTGGTACGTCATCGGGCCGCTCGCGCAGCGGTGGCACGACCAGGGTCACGGTGTTGATGCGGAAATAGAGGTCCTCGCGAAGCTTGCGGCTCTCGAGAGCCGTGTCGAGCTGGACATTCGTCGAGCAGATCAGCCGGAAGTCCGGCTTGATCGTCCGCGTGCTCCCGACGGGACGAAACTCACGCTCCTGCAGGACGCGCAGCATCTTCACCTGCAAGGAAGGCGGCATTTCGCCAATCTCATCGAGCAGCAACGACCCGCCGTGAGCCATCTCGATGAGGCCCATCTTGTCCGACACGGCTCCGGTGAACGAGCCCTTGCGATGGCCGAACAGCTCCGACTCGATGAGCTCGGCCGGGATGGCGGAGCAATTGATCCTGATGAACGGCTGGTGCGCCCGCTTGCTGTGCTCGTGAATCGCCGCCGCGATGAGCTCCTTGCCCGTGCCGTTCTCGCCGACAATGAGGACGCTCGCATCGGTCGGAGCGACCATCTTCATCAGATCGAACAGTTGCTTCATCTTGTCGCTGCGGGCGATGACATTCGGGAACCCGCGCGCCTGCTGGAGATCGTCGCGAAGCTGTCGATTCTCGGCTGCGAGCGCGGCTTGCTCGCCGGCCTTATCGAGAATCGCCAGGAGCACGTCTGCGTCGAGCGGCTTCTCGATGAAGGTCAAGGCGCCCGCCCGCATCGCTTCGACGGCTTTCTGGACACTCCCGTAGCCGGTCACCACAATCACCTGGCTCGCGGGATTCGTGGTCTTGATCGTCGTCAGCAGGTCAATGCCATCAGCGTCGGGCAACATGAGATCCATGAGGACGACTTCGGCCGGCCACGACTCGGCGGTCGTGAGCGCGCTCCCTCCATCGTTCGCAACACGGACGTCGTAACCGCGATTCGTCAACAGCAACTTCATCCACGACGCGGTATCGGGCTCGTCGTCAACGATCAGCACGCGGGCAAGATTCGGCATCGTCACTCCTCGGGGTGGCCTGCGCGATGGTTCACAATACTGCAGGGTGTATCTAATCGCTACAACTTTGCCCGGCCGCGGCCAGAAACCACGGAGAATCCGGGGAAAATCTGCGAAGCAATCGACTGGCAGCTCAGCCTTGCAGGGCCCATGCCGAATCTGGCGGTGGGCCACGGCCACTTGAGCGTGATTTTCCTACATGACCGGGCCGGCAGTCGGCGTCCAGGACGGAGGGTCACTGGCGGGGAACGATTCTTCGGCCGCAGCCGTGACGGGCTCGACCGGGAGACGGCGATCCCGACGCTCGTGGATCCACGCTCGTACCAGAGCCAAATCGTCGTGACCCGCTGCAGCACGGTAAAGCAAGGTGCCCGTCGCCAGCAAGAAAGCCTTTGGCAGAATCGAGCGGCGGCGCATGCCCATGGCGGTAACGGCCGCCGCCGCCATGCCCAGCAGCCACCGTTGCGCCTCGCGCGGCAGTGCAAGTTGGCGTGCGGCCAATGGTTGTCGTGGCACGGTCAGGTTGGGACGTCGGTCCATGGTCTCGACCTCACTTTCAGCAGTGTGCAGGCAGCATCTTGTTTCTTCAACTCCGGTGCCATTGTCCGAAAGGCCGAGTTGGAACGGTAATTGGAGGGCAGTCAAGCCACATGTCACGCAGGCAGCCGGACGTGCCGCCGCCGATGGACAGCACTGTCGTTGCAAGCGTCAGCCGGGATCCCACGGCTCGGATCTCAGTTGATCTTCCAGCGCTGGCGGTGATGCTGGTCATCGCTCTGACGCTTCTCTTGATGCTGCGCGTGGCCCGCGATTTTTTTGTGCCGCTCGCTACCGGTCTCGTCTTGCGCTACGCGCTCGATCCGCTGGTCTCGTTTCTCGTCCGCCGCCGCGTGCCGCGGGCGGTCAGCGCGGCCATCGTCATGGTCTCGCTCGTGGCTGCCGTCGGCGTAACAGTGTACAGCCTCAGCGACGAGGTGGCGACGGTGATAGAAGAGCTCCCAGCCGCCACGCAGAAGCTTCGCCAGGCGGCTCGGCTTTCCGCCCGGAAGCAGAATGGAACCCTTCAGCAGCTGTCCAAGGCTGCCACCGATCTCGAGCGGGCCGCGTCAGACGCCACCGCTCAGACTCCACCGCAGACCGGGATCACTCGCGTGCAGGTTGTCGAACCGGCGGTCGATGTGGCCGCCTATGTCCGATGGGGTTCGGCGGGGGCTGTCTCGTTCGCCGCCCAGCTCGTTCTGCTCGTGTTTCTCGTGTTCTTCCTCCTGGCCTCCGGCGATCAGTACAAGCGGAAACTCGTCCGTCTCGCCGGACCGACGATGGTGGGCCGACGCGTGACGGTGCAGATCCTCGATGAGATCACCACGAAGGTCGAACACTTCCTGCTGCACCTGGCGTTCGCCAGCGCGCTCGTGGGGCTCACGACCGGTCTGGCGTTCTGGCTGATTGGTGTCGAGCAGCCGGCCGTGTGGGGGCTGGCCGCCGGCATTCTGAACACGATTCCCTATTTCGGACCGATTGTCATGATGGTAGCATCAGCCTTGGTGGCAATGATGCAGTTCGGTTCGCTTGAGATGATGCTGCTCGTCGCGGGCGTCTCCGTCGTGGTGACGAGCGTCGAGGGATTCTTGCTGACCCCATGGCTCATGAGCCGCGCGAGCCGCATGAACGCCGTCGCGGTCTTCGTGAGTCTGCTGTTCTGGGGCTGGATGTGGGGACTCTGGGGAGTGCTGCTTGCAACGCCGATCCTGATGGCCGTAAAAACCGTCGCTGAGCGCATCGAAGAATTTCAGCCGGTTGCTGAAGTGCTCGCCGAATAATCCGTCCTTAATAGTCCGTCCTTAACGCGACGACGTTCGTTTGAGATGGTGCAGAAGGCGGGTGCGAGCGCCCATCTGTGATGGGCGCTCGCCTGCCGGCTTTACGCCGGGGAGGGAGACCAGCGGGCCAAAAAATCGTCGATTTCATGCTCAGCGCGTTCGCGCTCATACCCGTAACGCTCTTGAATGCGGCCAACGAGCTTTTCGAAGTTGCCTCCGAGCTCATCGACCTCGTCGTCGGTCAGACGACCCCATTGCCTCGTGATTTCGCCACGAAGCTGGCTCCACTTTCCCTGCAAGATGTCTCGATTCATGCGGTACTCCATTTTTCTTTTCGAGGCTCATCGCCTTGATGATCGGTGTCGTCTCCGTCAGACGACGCGGCGCCCCTGGATCAGTTGAATCACCACGGCAATCAGCGCGATGACCAACAGGACGTGGATGAAGCCGCCCAGCGTGTACGAGCTCACCATTCCCAACAGCCACAGCACGATGAGGATCATGAAAATGGTCCAAAGCATGTTGCTTCTCCTTGCTACTGTTATCCCGCTGCCTCACGTCGTGGTCCAGCAGTCGCCGCGGGCGCTCCAGCTTGTCCGCGTCTTTAAAAGCACGGCGCGTGCCAGAGCGGTCGCGCGCCAAGCGAGGGCGGCATGCGTTTCTTCGAGGAAAACTGGGGGGAGCGCACGCGCATGGCAGTGGATCGTATAGGCATCACTGCATACGGACCAGGCGGTGTCAGGTCTTGTACAGCCCAGCACCGATGCAGCTGAGCAGTTGCGCGGTTGGCCCCGAGTTACCGCGTAGCAGCAAGCGCGGCAGAGCCTGGCTGCGCGCCTACCGCTGCAAGCTCGACGTGTGCGGCTGCAGGACGACAGGCTCGGCGGCTCGCAGTGTGTAACGGCGTTGTCTCAGGTCGCGACAACTCTCGACGAAGGTTGTGCTTCTCGCACTGCTCGCTGGCCATTTGATCGAGCAAATCCGCGCCGGCGCGGTGGCGGCCAAGAAGCCGACGGTGGCGCGGCTTCTGCAATTCAACCAGCGAACACGAAACCCAGGAGGATAGTGGAAATGAAGTTGACATCAGTGTTTGCTTGTACGGTTGCGGCGATCGGTTTGACGGCTGTGCTTGGTGCGCAAACCCCATCGGTACCACCGCAGGTTCCACCGGCGACTCCGCAGACCCCGCAGGCCCCACCGGCGACTCCGCAGACCCCGTCAGTAAGTCAGGCGATGCCAGACGCGAAGCTCATCGCCATCACGGGGTGCGTCAATCCGGGCACCGAGCCCGGCTCGTTCACACTCGCGAACGCCATGGCCGACACGGCGGCCGGGTCCGCGAGCACGGCGCTGAGCGTGGACAAGAGCTACAAGCTCATCGCGCAGGGATCTAGCGTGAATTTCGCCCCACACGCCGGACACAAGGTGCTCGTCACGGGAACGGTGAAGGACGCCGGACAATCGGCCACAGCGTCAGCCGTCGGTAATGTGAAGACGTTCGAGGCACGAACCGTCAAGATGATCTCGGCGAGCTGTTCATAGTCGATCCGACGAGACGCGCAGCCCGTATGCTGCGCGTCTCACCTTTCTGCCTCGGCGGTTTTCTTCCCTCCCGCCTTATCCCCAGCTGTCGTTCGCGACCATCCCGAAAATGAGAGCGTGGGCGAGGCCTGCGCGGGCGTCTTTCGGCGTTGGAGAGAGCGTGATTCGCAGGCGTTCAACGCCCGCGTCGAAGCCGCAACGAGCACGCTCGCAGCATTGGCGTGTGAAACCTTTTGATAGAGGTACATGACTCGACGCGCAGGGTTCAGCGACCGGGAGCACTTAGTTCGTGAGAATCGTCCATGTCGTGTGCGGCCGGCCGGATCCCGACTCTTTGAACGGCGTCGACCGAGCGGTCTATCACATGACCGCGGCACAGGCGCAACTGGGACTCGACGTCATCCTTCTCGCGAGGCACCGAACGGCCCCGGTTCCTGCAGACGGCGTCGAGGCGCACGTCATAGCGCCCTCGCGGTGGCCCTTCGGCGTGCCAACGGCGCTCGTCCGAACGCTGGAGACGAGGCGCCCCGACGTGTTGCATCTCCACTCGCCGTACTCACCCGAGCATGTGCCCGTCGTCCGGTGGGCGCGCCGCCATCGTGTGCCCTACGTGATGACACCCCACGGCGCGCTCTCGCCCGGAGAAATTCGTCATCGCTGGATGCTCAAGATCCCCTACAAGTACGCGTTCGAGCGCGGCATTCTGAACGGCGCGGCGTTCGTACATGCGTTAGGCGCTCACGAAGGCCTCGAGCGCTATGGAGTCCGATCGCCAATCGTGATCGTGCCGAACGGGATCACGCCGCCGGATCCGCCGGCCGCCCGCGCGCAGCCACTGCGCAACCGGTATCCGCAACTCGCCGGCAAGAAAGTGTTTCTTTTCGTGGGCCGTCTGGATCCTCTGCAGAAGGGGCTGGACGTGCTGATGGCGGGCGTCGCGCAATCGGGCCTGGCTGACATCGCTCTCGTGATTGCGGGTCCGGACTGGCGGGGATATCGGCGGCGCCTCGAGCGCGCGCTGGCGTCGCAGTCGCTCTCTGTGCCGGTCATCCTGACGGACGCGCTCGTCGGCAGGGAAAAGATCGAGGCGCTGGTCGAGGCCGATGTCTTCGTACATACGTCACGCTGGGAGGGCATGTCGCAGGCCGTGCTCGAAGCCGCGGCGCTCCGCCGGCCATGCCTGTTGAGCCGTGCGGCTGATCCGCTCGGCCGGCTCGGCGAATCCGGGGCGGCTGTGATCGTCGATCCCGTTCCGGAGGCGGTGGCGCGGGCCGTACGCCGACTGCACGACATGAGCACCGGAGATCTGATCGCCATGGGCGCCCGTGCGCGGAAGGTCGTTCTCGGCGAGTTCACATGGCGACGGACTGCGGAAGAACTAGGGGAGGTCTATCGGCGCTACGCCGGCGCCGGGACGTAGTCCGTCAACCCGACGACGTCAGACCAGCATTTTCACGAGGCGAAGGGTTTCGACCTCGTACCCCAAGTGCTCGTAAAGCCCTCGAGCCTTGATGTTGCCGTCGAAGACGTGGAGCGTCAGCCGGCGATATCCGAGAAGGCGTGCCCATCGCTCGGCCGCTTTCATCAGCGCGCCTGCAACGCCGCGGCCTTCGCTCGCTTCGTCGACGGCTATCATGCCGATGTGCCCATGCGGCTCACCGGTAAAGTAGTCCCGCAGCGTCTCGAGGAAAGCGAAACCCGCGCGTGTCTCGTCGAGGACGGCCACGAACATGGCGGTTCCTGATTTCCCGTCGCGGAAAAAGTCTTCCAGGCTCCGCGCTTCGGCCGACACGATTTCGCCGGGCGTGCGCCAAGGTGGAGGCTCGAACGCCGCCAGGCGACCGGCCGTGCGGAGCACGAACTCGCGGTCAAGGGCCACCGCTTCGCGAACCACGATATCCGGCTCTCTCATCATTCTCCGTGTCAAACGATCGGAACGACGATCGCGTGAGGAATGGAATCGAAGAAGCCCTGACGCTACCGGCTGCGTGACGCCCGATCATTCGAAGCAGCCGGCACCCGAGTGAACCGGCTCCAGCCCACGAACGCGGCCAGGCTCCCCATCACCAGGTTGATCGGGAGCGCTTGAAATTCCCGACGCAACACGTGAAATACCATGGCCAGCACCATGATCAGCGCAAGCCCAAGAGCGGCGAGCGTCGTGAGCCTGGGCCGGATGCCGGTGGCCCCCGGCAGCACCAGGCCGACGGCGCCGGCGAGCTCGGAGAGACCGATGAAACGCACGAGCCACGCCGGAAGATCCGCGGGCCATACGAGCTGTCGGGCCAGTTCGGGCATGGGCATCGTGAGTTTCATGAAACCGCCCAGCGCGAACGCCATCGCCAGCAGCAGTTGCACGACCCAGGTGACGACGCTCACAGCCACCACCTGTATCGGGCTGCCCGAACCTGCGGGTTCACTCGTTTCGTCCCGCGCAGCGTTCGTGGAGCTCCCGCCACGACTCGACGTTCAAGAGGATCTGATTCGCAAGCGGATCTCGTACGGAACCAACCGCGGTCGGATCAGGGTTGAACGGCTCGCCACCGAGCCGGAAACGGCCGCTTCCCCCGATCGCGATCCCCTGTGTCGCGGGCGACAACTGGGCCAGCTTGACCAGGCCGGTCACCTCGATCAAATGGCCTTCCTGCGCGCGAAGCTCGTCGAGCGTTTTCTTCGGCGCCGAAAGCCTGACTCGCCGTCCGTCTTCAACCGGATTCGCGTCCGGCTCGAGTTCGGAACGGCGTGCGGCCGTGAGTATCCGCCCTTTGAGGCACCCGCTGATCGACAGGCGCGTGGAGTCCTTGGGGACGCCGTCTTCCTGCGTACGAAGCGAAGGACCGAACGCCAGAAGCCCGAACACCAGCAACAGAACCTTCATGGTTTCTAGACTACTTCGGAAGATTGTGCGCCGGCTCGGCAATGGTTCCGACGTCGATCTCAGACTTTCGACCGCCAGACCGGCCGCGTCAGACACGTCGGACCGCCGGCCCCCTTCAACGAGATCTCCTCGCCGACGATCTCGGTCACCTCGCAGCCAACGGCCTCGAGCCGGACTCGCGTCACCGGATTGCCTGCGAGCATCACGACACGCCGTGGGGCCACGGCGAGCACGTTGCATGCCTGGGTCCGGTACTCGTTCACGGGAATGTCGATGAGCTCGATACCCCGTGCGGTCAGGTATTCGAAAAGCGGTACCGGCATCAGCGATCGCGAAACAACAGCAAGGTCGTCGTCCAGAAGGCTCATGAATGACATGAGGTGCAGGCATTCATCAGGGCCATCACCGTACGGCAACGGCACTTCCATGACGCGAACGCCCAGAGGCGAGAGCAACTCGCGGAGCCGTGCGATCCCGGAGGCATTCGTACGGAAACCCCGGCCGGCCAGCAGGGTTTCCCTGTCGAGCCACACGAGGTCGCCGCCCTCCGCCGTGGCTTCACCATCCAGCGTGCCGAAGACAGGGACGCCCCATGAAACGAGGGCAGCCGCGAGCGCCGGACCTTCCCCACGACGTGCCAGCTTGCCGGTCTGGAAGACAATCATCCCCTCGTCAGTGATCAGCCCCGGATCGTGCGTGTAGAGGGAGTCGAGCCCGGTACGCGCGTCGGCGGGCAAAGTGAGCACTTCAACGTTCTCGCGCTGCAGCACGCCCACCAGCGCTTCGTGCTCGCGGCAGGCCGCACCGAGGTCAGGGGGCGCCGAATAGCCAAGCGCATTCCACTGGCTGTCGATCTGCTCGTGGCTCCCGAACGCCTCCGAGGGTCGCTTGACGATGACCCGACAGAGCGGCGCCACCATGCTGTGACCACCGAACTTCTTCACAGTCCGTCCTCGACACGGCGCGCGAGTCTTCGTGCGGCCGTCGTGATCGGCGAGGCTTCGACATCTGCCGAACGCGGCACGAGTGCGATTTCGAACAGTTTGGGCCAGAGCTTCCCGGTGACGAACAGACGATCGGCTTCCGAGTCCCACGCGATGCCGTTCAAAACATCGGCTGACTGGCGTTCGGCGGGAGAAAGCAGCGCCGTCAGATCGATCCACCCGTTCACCCGGCCCGAAACAGGATCGATCCGGGCGATCGTGTCGGTCTGCCAGACGTTCGCGTACACCTCGCCACGAACCATCTCCAGCTCATTCAACAGACTCACCTGGAGACTGCCGTCCTTGACGTCAACGCCACCCGTCTCGACGAACGTCTCGGGATTCAGAAAGCGAAGACGCGATGTGCCATCGCTCATGATCAGGCCTCGATCGTGGCTCGCCAGTCCCCATCCTTCGCCGCGGTACGTGAACGTTCGCAGAAGATCGAATGAATCGACGTTGTACACGAGGCCCAGATTCGATTGCCAGGTGAGCTGCACAAGCTGGCTTTTCCAGTAGGCCAGACCCTCCCCGAAGTGCTGCGGCGCCAGGTTGTGCTGTCGAATGACCTCTCCCGTCTCCAGGCGCACTTTCCTGAGGGTCGAGCGGCCGCGGAGACCCGTGCTCTCGAACAGAAAGCCTTCGTGAAAGACGAGTCCCTGTGTAAAGGCGGCGGGATCGTGCGGGAAGACATTGACGATGCGGACGCCGGCCACGGGAGGCGCTGACAATCCGGGAGCCGGGCTCTGACGGCTGCCGGCCTCGTCGCAAGAGATCAGCGGCAGCCCAGCGCACACCGTGACGAGAAGGCCAGTACGCGCTCTCGCCCTCGAATCGATTCGGCTCATGAGGGTGACCATCGGTTCAGTGCGATGCCCTGCCTGCGCGCCCCGGCTCCGTGCCGGCGAAAATCAGCTCTGCCGCACGATGCCTCGGTCATGGCCGCGCATGCAGTCTACCGGACTTCGACAGCTCGCGGCACTGTCGTCCAGGGCACGCAGTCGTGTATGGCTTTGACTTCGCCTGCGTGTCTCTCTAGCATGCAGGCCGCCCCTCGAACAGAGGAGAGGACCGAATGGATCGGCGTCAGTTCTTCGAGCGTGGCACCGCAGCCCGAGTGCTGGCCGCTTTGGGGCGAGCTCTTCACCAGAGCGCTCGTCGGTCGCGATTGAGCGCCCCGACGACGCGATGCGATATCGTTTCGCGGGCCAGGGAATTTCGGGCTCGGGCCGGGCTCGCGTTCAGTGACTGTCAGGGATGTTGATGACCGACGGCCAGAACAACGTGGATTCTCGCCGGCCCGCCAGTGCCGACAGCGTTTCCGACAAATGGCTCGCCTCGCTGGCATCTGGCTCGCGCGCGCTCGGGGCACTCCTGAACGAGCCCGTCACAGAGCAGCGCACGCGCGGATACCGGCACACACTTCGAGAGATCTGCCAGCAGCCGGCGACCTGGATGGGAACGGTAGAGCGGGTGGCGCCCGCGAGAAATCGATTGATCGGGTTGACCCCACCCGTCGATCGCGGCCGGCACGGCGCGGTGGTGTTCACCGGGTCCGGCAGCTCGCTCTACGTGGGTGAGTGCTCGCGCGCGACGCTGGGGCGCTCGATCGGCATCCCGGTCGGCGCTATAGCCGGCGGCAGCCTGCTTACGGACGGAGCGCATCTGCTGCCGCCTGCCGAGGTGCTCCTGGTGGTGTCGATCGCGCGCTCCGGGAACAGCCCCGAGAGCGCCGCCGTGATCGATCGGCTTCTCGACGAGCGGCCAACGGCCCGCCATCTCATCTTCACCTGCTGCGCCGAGGGCCGCCTCGCCACGAGCTATCAAGGCATTCCCCGCGTGCTGACCCTCGTCCTCGACGAGGCGACCTGCGACAAGAGCCTCGTCATGACCAGCAGCTTCACGAATCTGCTCTTAGCGAGTCGCGCGCTCGCCTATCCCGATCGATGGCCCGAATACGAACGACGTGCCGCGCGCCTGGCGAGCTCAGCGCGACACCTGCTCGTCAACGACAGCGACCGAATCGCCGATGTGGCGGCGTCGGCATTCTCCTCGGCGGTGTTTCTCGGGAGTGGCGATCGCGCAGCCGGGGCTCGTGAGGCCGCGCTGAAGATGCTCGAGCTGACCGCCGGACGCGTCCGGACCCTGGCCGAAACCTATCTTGGCGTTCGACACGGTCCGATGTCGGCGATTCATCCCGACACCCTGGTGGTGGCCTTCCTGTCGTCCGATCCGCTTACGCGCGCCTACGAGGTCGACCTGCTCGACGAGCTGATCGACAAAGGGCTCGGACATTCGATGGTGATCGTCGGGACGGAGATTCCGGGGCACCTGATTCGCCGACGTCCGACTGTGGCCATCGATGTGGCCGGCGATCTGGACGACGGCGATCTTGTGTTTCTCGACGTGCTGACCGGACAACTGCTCGGATTCTTCGCGTGCCTCAGGTTCGGCCTCTCGCCCGATTCTCCCTCGCCTGCCGGCGTCATCACCCGCGTGGTCAAGCCGTTCCGGATTCACCACACGGGTCAGCCCTGATCGTGAATCCCCTCACTGTCCTGGTTGTTGGCGAGCTCAATCCAGATCTCGTCCTGAGCGGGTACCACGCCTTTCCGGTTCCCGGAAAAGAGGTGCTGGTCGACGACTTTCTCTCCACGCTCGGCAGCGCGTCGGCAATCTGCGCGGTGGGCCTCGCCCGCCTCGGGGCCAACGTGGCGTTTCTGGGCAAGGTCGGCACCGATCTGTGGGGCCGGGCATGCACCGACGCCCTGGAGGAGGAAGGCATTGATGTCAGCCGTGTGATTCGCGACCCGTCGCTCAAAACCGGCGTCACGGTCTCGATCACCGACAGACAGGATCGCGCGCTCCTCACGTATCCCGGCTCCATCATCGCGCTCCGAGGCTCGGACGTCAGCACGCAGGCATTCGAGGGATTTTCACACGTTCATATCTCGTCGTATTTCCTGCAGCGGGGGCTGCGGCCCGACGTCAGGAGCGTGTTTGCACGCGCACATCGTGCCGGCCTGACGACGTCGCTCGATCCAGGCTTCGACCCGGCCGAGAGGTGGAATGGCGACCTGCTCCAGACGCTCGAAGAAGTGGACCTGTTCTTTCCAAACGAGATCGAGCTGGGTGCGATTGCCCGGGAAGTCGATCCATTCGTCGCGCTCCGATCGCTCCAAAACGGGCGGACCCTCACGGTGGCCAAGCTCGGCTCCGCCGGGTGCGCGGCTCTCGACGCCGGCCGTCTGGTGCGACGCGCCGCCTACAGTGTGCCGAGCGTCGAGACGACAGGCGCCGGCGATTCGTTCAACGCCGGCTTCCTCTACGGCTGGCTCGAGCGGCGGCCGCTCGACGAGTGTCTGCGTATGGCCGCCGCGTGCGGAGCGCTGTCAACTCGCCGACCCGGTGGCACACCCGGTCAGCCCACGCTCGACGAAGTGCAGGAATTGATCTGGAGGTCTTCGTGATTACGGTTGGCGGATTCAACACGGCGATCGACAAGCTGGCAGAGACCGCCGATCTGAGCGCGGGCGGCGTTGTGAGGCTGAATCAGGTGCGTCTCTGGCCGGGCGGCAAGGGCTTGCACGTGGCCGGAACCATCGCGGCGCTCGGCGAGCCCGTGCGCCTGATCGGCATCGTCGGGCCCGGACAGGCCGACATGTTCGATCGCTACCTCCGCCAGCGCGGCGTGGAATTCCATCCGATTCCGACGGCCTGTGAGCTGCGCACCTGCCTGGCCGTGCGGGACCAGTCCGGCCAGACCACCGAGCTGCTAGAAGAGGGCCCTCTGATCGACGACGACTCGGTGACGATGTTCCGCGACCTGTTTCTGTCGTGCGCGCTCGAGAGCCGGGTGGCGGTGCTGTCTGGGAGCCTTCCGCGTGGGGCCCCCGACGGGTTGTACGGGTCGCTGGCCGCGGCCATCGGCGGCTCGCCGACACCAGTCATCCTCGATGCCAGCGGTGTGCGGCTTCGCCTCGGGCTCCAGGCGCATCCTTACGCCGTCAAGCCGAATCGACTGGAGGCCGCAGACCTGGTGGGACAGCCGATTCGGAGCGTGGACGAAGCGTTGAGCGCTGCGCGCACGCTCGCGTCGGGCGGCGTGCGACTCGTCGTCATCTCGCTGGGACGCGACGGCCTCGTGGCCTGCTGGGATGGCGCGGCCTACACGATTTCGGTCCCACCGCAGTCCGTGAAGAACGACGTCGGCGCCGGAGACTGCCTGGTGGGCGGTCTCGCCGTCGGTATGAAACGCGGCCTCGAACGGATCGAAACGCTACGCCTGGCCGCCGCGTGCGGCGCCGCCAAGGTGGTGCGCGAGGAGACAGGCTGCCTTGTCCGCGCGGATGTCGAGCGGCTGTTGCCGGAAATCGTGATCGAGCCAGTGGCGCAGGGCGTGTGAAGCGGGGCGGCCTCAGAAATCGAATAAGCGCGTGTACTTGATGATGAAGGACCGCCCCAACAGCTCTTCGCGCGAGAAGGTGGACGTGTCGCGCCGGTCGTTGTAGACGACGAACAGGCCTGTGCCGCTGCGATTGAGAAGCGCCAGGCGGATGTTGGACGACACCACGATCGCCTGGCTGTTGTACTGCACCAGCGCCTGCAGGCTCGCGAGAGGCGTGAAGGAATAGCTCACCTTCACCGGGACGAGCGTCGTCGTGAACGCTCCCTCTGGCAGCTCGATGTCTTCGTGCGTGTAGCCGGTTTCGGTGATCAGCTTGGCGCCGATGCGCGCCCCTACGAGCGTGTCCACCTTCCAGTAGTCGCCGTCGTAGAAATCTCCCCAGGTGTGAAAGACGTTGAAGTAGAGCGGCGCGCTCGGATCCCCCAGGTACTCGCCCGTCCACTGGCCCCAGCTGTAGAGCCCCGGTGGAATGATCACTTCCCTCCCATCCGGTCCGCGATAGACACGGAACGGCAGGAGCGGCCGGTCCTGCGCGTAATCCCACCGATAGCCGAAGCGCCCGCCACGCGTTGGCTGGATCTCGAAGAAATGAAGGTGTGCCTGCGACGTCTGCACGTTGCCATCGAAATCGTAGAAGGCACTGCCGTTGACGTGGGGGGAGAAACGTCGAATCCAGGGATACTTCTTCGGCTGGTAGGTCAGAAACGCCCGCGCCTCCGGCCTTCGATAGCCCTGGCGCGGCACGAACCCGACCTCGGCGTTGAAATCCTCGCCCACCTGCGAATAGCCAAGGTTCCAGTTGAACAGCGGATTCGCGTATCCGTAGATGATGCGCCCCGCGTAGTCTGAGCCGCGGGCGCCGGGTGAATCCGATCGCGCCATGAACGCGAACAATTTTCCGTTGCTCGACAGCTGCAGGGCCGCGTCGAGGCCGTACGCGCGGTTGTAGTCGTCGGGTTCGGCAGCGCTGCCCGTGCCGAGGCGATTTACGAAGATGGCGCCGAAGTTCGAGCGTCCGACCTCGCGCTGCACGCGGGCGACCGTAAAGTTGTTGCTCGGGGCAACGAGCGCGCCTGTCAGATCGTTCTCCGCCTTACCCGTCTGCATGTTGAGGATGCCGACGTTGTACTGGCCCACCTTCCCGCTCAGCCGTCCGCCGCCCAGGATGTCGATGGGTAGACCCGTGGGAGACAAGCCGATCCGGCGCGAGAAGAACAGATCGATCTGTTGAGGCGCACCGAACTGGAAAATGCTGGCGTTCTCGAGAAAAAACGAGCGCTTCTCGGGGAAGAACAGCTCGAAGCGCGTCAGGTTGACCTGTTCTTCGTCGGCTTCGACCTGTGCGAAATCGGTGTTCACCGTGAAGTCGGCGGTCAGGTTCGGCCGCACACCCCACTTGACGTCGATGCCGATATCGCCTTCGCGATCGAGCTGATCGCCACTGGGCCGGAGAAAGTCGTTGTTGAACTTGGCGGCGGCGTACGGAATGGCTTTGATGTCGCGACGCGGCGGGAGGTCGAGCCCGCCGAGCGTCGCTGCCTGCGATACACGGTGAATCGAGTAGCCACGCTCGATCGGCGAGAGGAACACCTGCTCGTTCTTGCGACGGATGTTCCGCATCACGTTGAAGCCCCAGGTCCGGTCGGTGCCGCTGTTGAAGCGCAGCGTTTTCAGCGGGATCGCCATCTCGGTTTCCCACCCGCGTTCCGTGATGAGCGCCCGCACGCGCCAGTCGCCGTCCCAGTTGCCGTTGAAGCCGCTCAGCTGACCCCGCTGAGAGCCACCCACCCCTGACCGGTTCTGAAAGCTGCCGGTCTGACCCTCGCCGGCCACCTGACCGTCGTACTCGATGCCCACGGGATTGGTGCCGAAAATGAAGGCGTTCTGATTGTCGTTGAAGGTGTCGAGCAGGACCTGGACCGAATCGGTCTCGTTCAAATCGGAATCGCGGCGGCTCTCCGACACCACGATCTGATCCGGCGATCGATCGAAACAGATGATGCCGATATAGAGCGTCCGTCGGTCCAGCAGCACACGGACCTCGGTGCGCTCGGACGCCGGCTCGCCTTCATTGGGATCCTGCTGCGTGAATGTCGTATAGGGCTCGACCGTCTGCCAGATGGCCTCGTCGACGCGCCCGTCGATCGTCGGTGTGGGCGATTCCTCGGGGAGGCGTCCAGCCGCGAGCACTTGCGTGGGGACGGTTTGTGCCTGAAGGGGAGCAGCACCGGCCAGAAGATGAATCGCGATGGGGATTCCTGTTACCCATGGAAGGCCTTTGCGGCAACACTCGCCCATCGCACCCATCGCACTTCCCCTCTGTCGGCAATCATCAGCGTCCGATTCGGATCGGTCGCACCCGAGCCATCGGCTGACCAAACGCGCCAAGCGCGCTCGAAGACGCGCACGCTGACGTTTCCAACCGTCATCCGGCGCTCTGAGCCGCCGGCGAATCCGTTATGGTGGTGCCGGCTGCACCGAGGCCGGCTCGAGAAAAAGAACCCGGTACGTTACCACGCTGTGTGGGGTTCGCGATAGGTCAGGAAAGGACCGTGCGCGGCGCACCGACTTCAGCCAGGTAGTCCTCGAACTCCTTGAGCGATCGTCCCAGCGTCACGGGTTCGACCATGCGGCCCGCAAGCGCTTCCGCGGTCTTGTAGCCGTTGCCGGTGATGCAGACCACGATCGATTCGTCTCGAGGGATGGCGCCGCGTTCAATCAGCGCCCTGGTTGCGGCGAGCGTCGTGCCGCCCGCGGGTTCGGTGAAGATCCCTTCGGTTTCCGCCAGCAACTGAATGCACTCGACAATCGCCTCGTCGGAGACCATCGCGCCAGAGCCGCGGCTTTCACGGACCGTGCGCAACACCTGAAAGCCGTCCGCAGGATTGCCGATGGCGATCGACTTGGCGATGGTCATCGGCTTCACGGGCTCGGGGAATTCGAGGCCCGCTTCGAGCGCGCGAATGACCGGCGCCGATCCCTCCGCCTGAGCCGCGTGGATCGCCGGCAGATCGTCATCTACCAGCCCCACTTCACGGAGCTCGCGAAACGCCTTGGCAATGCGCGGCAGCAGCGTGCCACCGGCCACGGGTGACACCACGTGGCGCGGAAAGCGCCAGCCCAGCTGCTCCGCGATCTCGAAGCCGTAGGTCTTTGCGCCCTCGGCGTAGTACGAACGCAGATTGATGTTGGCGAAACCCCAGCCGTGTCGGTCCGCAATCTCGGTGCACAGGCGATTGACGTCGTCGTACGAGCCGCGGATGGCGACGATATGCGGCCTGAACACCGCCGAGCCGAGAATCTTGTTTCTTTCCAGATCGTGCGGAATGAAGACGAAACAGTCGAGGCCGAGCCGGGCCGCATGGGCCGAGACGCTGTTTGCCAGATTGCCGGTGGACGCGCAGCCGAAAACCTCGAAACCCAGCTCCACCGCGCGCGTCGCGGCGATCGAGACCACCCGGTCCTTGTACGAGCAGGTCGGATGGTTCACCGAGTCGTCCTTGATGTACAGCTCGGCCACCCCGAGCCGCTCGGCCAGCCTGCTCGCGCGAACGAGCGGCGTGCAGCCCGAGTTGAACCCTGTTCGAGGTTCGCCTTCAATCGGCAGCAGCTCGCGGTATCGCCAGATGTTTCTCGCGCGGCTCTCGACGGCCTGTCGCGTCATCACGCCGCGCACGGCGGGATAGTCGTAGGTCACGTCCAACGGACCAAGGCAACGCTCGCACACCCACAGCGCCTTCGCGGGATAGCGCGCCTGACAGAGATGGCATTGAAGTCCTGTGACGTAACTCATGAAGTCCTCATTCGGATCGGGATGTCGAAGCCACCGGCCTCCCGTCAGCGCCTGCACCGATTTCGACTGCGCCTGCCTGCGCGCCAAGCTCGGGACTCTCGACGATTGGCAAGGTGACGGCGGCAGTCATTGCGGCCGCGGCTCGCAGATCGGCCAGCGCCTCATCCACCTGACCCTGGGTGCAGGGAGCAAGTATCACCGCCAGGGCGCCCGGGGAAACATCGGACGTGTCGAACACTTCCTCGGCGAACAACCCGTGACGAGCCAGCACGGGGCCCGACGTGACCGCCAGAGACGGCGCACCTGAGCTCACGCGGAGGAAGCGCCGGGCCAGGAAGTCACAGACGACGTCGCGCCGACCGTCGGCTGCCAACCTCGGCGGGGCGGCTCCCGCTGCGATCGCGAGCACGTCGGAGACGACAGCCACGGCTGTCGGGTTTCCGCCCGCTCCCTGGCCGGCAAACGTCGTCTCGCCGCCAAATTCCCCGCGCGTGATGATCACGTTCTGGCCTCCGGAGAGACCAGCAAACGGCGAATCTGCGGCGACGAAGGCTGGCGATACCCAGGCCGTCACCGGACCGGCGCGATCGTCGCCGTCGACTTCGAGCCAGCTAATCTGCCGGATCGTGCTGCCCATCAGTCGGGCCAGTTCGAAGTCTCCAGCGTTGAGGCCGGCAATACTGCGGCACGGGATGCTGGCGGGCACAATCGAACATCCGAGCGCCAGACGTGCGAGCACCGCGAGCTTGGCGCGAGCATCGAAACCGTCGACATCGGCCGAGGGGTCGGCTTCGGCGAAGCCGAGGCGCTGCGCCTCGCCGAGCGCGTCGCCGAACGCCGCGCCTGCTTCGTCCATGCGGGTCAAGATGTAGTTGCACGTGCCGTTCAACACGCCGGCCACACTCACGAGCCGATCCCCCGCCAAACCGTCTTCGATCGCGCGGACCACCGGAATACCGCCGCCCACCGCGGCCTCGAATCGCAAGGCGACTCCTCGGCTGCGCGCCAGATCGACCAGCTCGTCACCGTGCTCCGCGATCAACTGCTTGTTGGCGGTGGCGACGGGCTTGCCCGCCTCGAGTGCCGCCCGCACCCAATGCCCTGCGTGATCCACGCCGCCAACGACTTCCACGACCACGTCCGCCTCATCGAGCGCCTCATCGATCCGCCCGGTCCAGCGGACGCTCGGCGGGATCCAGCCCACTTTCTTGCGATCGGCGTCGCGGTTGAAGATGGCTGCCAGTGTGAGGTGAGGATGGTGGTGCGCGAGGAGAAGACGGGCCACGGAGCGACCGACCGTGCCGAACCCGAGCAGGGCGATTCGACAGGGACGGCCCGGTGTGAACCGATGTGTCGTCGTGAGATCGGTCATCGAGTCTCGAACCTAAATTAGGTGCCCGTAACCAACGGGCGCCTCCGTTGCAGGCTCCCCGAAGAAGTGATCGTGCAACCGAGTCATGGCCGTTTGCAACTCCCTCTGATCCAGCAGGAAGACGACCGTCCGGCCGAGGGAGGGCTGCGACACCATGCGCAGACCCAGGCCGTCGAGCGTACCCAGAATCTCGGCCACGAGCCCGGCGTCGACGCGCTCGGGCCCTCCGACCGCGCATACGATGCCGAGCTCGGAATGGCAGGTCACGCTGGCAACCTGCGACACTTCGCGGACGATGGCCTCCACGTCCCGCGGGTCGTCCAACGCAACCGTGAGGCGTTGTTCGGCCACCGTCATCAACATGGGCGTCGCCTGCTCGCGCTCGAGCGCCTCGAGCACACGACGAACGAGCTGGTGCGACGAGCCCAGCCAGCTCTTCGATTCAATCTCGAGCACGGTGACCTGGTGTTTGCCGGCCAGGGCCGTCAGCGGACGGTGGGCCACCGGCGCCGTCGCCGTAATCGTCGTGCCAATCGCGTCCGGCCGTCTGGAGTTCAGCACCCGCACAGGGATATCGTGCGCCACCGCAGGTTCGATAGTCCCGGGATGGAGCACCTTGGCGCCGTAATAGGCCAGCTCATAGGCCTGCGCGAACGACAGGTGTGATACCAGCCGTGGACCCTCGACCAGACGTGGATCGGCCGTCAGCATCCCGTCCACATCGGTCCAGATCTGGATCTCACGGGCGCCGAGACAGGCGCCGATGATCGCAGCCGAGTAGTCGGAGCCGCCCCGCCCGAGCGTCGTCGTTCGGCCATCTCGAGTGGCACCGACGAAGCCCCCCACCACGGGAAGATATCCCCGCCCGAGATAGGGCGCCAGTTCCCGGCCGACCGACTGGCACGTCGCCTCCATCTGTGGCACGGCCCGCGTGTGGACATCGTCGGTGACGATGACCCGCCGGGCGTCCACCCAGGCCGCAGGCAGCCCCGCCCCGGCCAGCGCCGACGCCACGATGCGGCTGCTGAGCAGCTCGCCCGAGGCTGCGAGGCGATCGAGCATGCCGGGCGACGCGCCCCGCGACTCTGCAATCATGGCCACATCGCCCCGCAGCTCATCGAACATCCGGTTCACCGCCTCGGCGACGAGCGCTCGCCTGGCGCGATCGGCCACCGAATTGGCGAGCTCGAGGTGACGTTCCCGCAGCAGGCCGATGGCGCGATCGACTTCCGATCGCTCACCGGCCCGGGCCAGGTCGGCAAGCGTCAGCAGCGCGTCGGTGACGCCGGCCAGCGCGGACACCACCACAACCGCCGGCTGCGCCTCATGACGCACGATTGACGTGAGCCGACGTACGGCGGCCGCATCAGTGACGGACGTGCCGCCGAACTTCAGCACGACCGGACGCGACGAATCAGTCAAGGAACCCCTCCGCGACCATGAGCTCGGCGTTCAGGATGGCGGCGCCAGCCGCCCCCCGCACGGTGTTGTGGCCGAGCGCCACGAGCTTGTAGTCGAGCACCGGACACTCGCGCAGCCGGCCGACGTAAACGACCATGCCGCCGTCGCGGTCGACATCGAGCCGTGGCTGCGGGCGATCGGCCTGATCGAGATACACGATGGGCTGAGGCGGGGCCGTCGGGAGTGCGCGTTTCTGTGGCACGCCGGAGAAATCTTTGAGCGCCGCGAGCACGTCCGCGCGCCCGGGGCGCTTGTCGAACCCGACCGAAATGAGCTCGGTGTGGCCGTTGAGCACCGGCACGCGCGTGGTCTGCGCGCTGATGACCACTTCGTGCGGCTCGACCCGATCCTGACGCAGTCGACCGAGAATCTTCCTCGTCTCGCTTTCCATCTTGGCCTCTTCGCCGTCGATGTTCGGAACGACATTGCCCAGGATGTCGAGCGACGCGACGCCGGGATATCCCGCACCCGACACCGCTTGAAGCGTCGTCACGGTCACCTTTGCGGGGCTCAGTGGACGCAGCGCCGCCAGCACCATGGCGAGAAAGACAGTGGAGCAGTTCGGATTCGTGACGATGGCGCCCGGCCATCCGTGAGCGCGACGCTGCTCGCTCAGCAATGAGAGATGATCGGGATTGATCTCGGGCACGAGAAGGGGGACATCCGCGCTCATGCGGTGATTGCGTGCATTGCTGACCACGATGTGCCCCGCGGCCGCGAGCTCGGCTTCGAGCGGACCCGCGACGGACGAGTCGAGCGCCGAGAACAGCAGGCGCGGGCCGCGTCCCGGCGCGGCCGTGTCCACTTTCAGATCCCGAACCTCCTCCGGCATCGGCACCGACAGCCGCCAGGCGGCATCGCCGTATCGAAGTCCTTCCGATCGTTGACTGGCCGCCAGCCACGAGATTCGGAACCAGGGATGGCCGGCCAGCAGATGCGCAAACTGCTGACCGACGGTACCCGTTGCGCCGAGGACGCCCACTTCAAGCTGTTCAGCCAACATGCCGTCTCCATTTCGTCAGAGCAAAAAAAAACCCGCCGACACTGCTTGTCGGCGGGTTCTGAGCTCGTTTGACTTGAACGTGATCTACGGTTCGAGCACTGAGACACCACCGACGCCCCGAATTCGCATGATTCGGGTGCCTGTCATTGTGCCGGTGGAAATCAGGCGCGAGGCCATTGGTCGCCCAGTATATCGACGCAACCGATCGGGGTCAACAGTCAGATCCACAATCTGCGGGTCTCGCGCGGCATGTCCCATTCGGGAACAGTGCTTGGCGCGCCGGCCCGCCGCCTTGGCGATGACGGGAGCCCGCAGACAGGTGACGAAGAGCCGTATGGCGTGACGGACACCAGGCGGCGCTCCCTACTGGCTCGGGGCGGCACGCTCGAACACCACCTTGCCATCGACCACGGTCAGCGACACCCTCGCCTCCCGAATCTCGACCGGCGCAATCTTGAACAGGTCGCGATCGATCACGACGAAGTCGGCGATATACCCCGCGACCAGCGCTCCCTTCGACGATTCCTCGAACGACGCGAACGCGGCTTCAGACGTGTAAGCCCTGAGCGCCTCCTCGACGCCGATCTTCTGCTCGCTCACCCACCCCGACGGATTCGCGCCATCGATCGTCCGCCGGGTCACGGCAGCGTAGATACCCTCGAGCGGCGTGGGCGGTGCAACGAACCAGTCACTTCCGAATGCGAGGTGCGCTTTGGCATCGAGGAGCGAGCGAAACGCGTAGGTAGTCTTGATGCGCACGGGACCAATCACCCGTTCGGCCCAGCGACCGTCGTCGATGGCGTGATACGGCTGCATGCTCGCAATCACGCCGAGGCCGCCAAAGCGCGGGATGTCCGAAGGCGCGAGATGCTGTGCGTGCTCGATCCGAAACCGTCGGTCGCGTGGCCCGTTCTCGCGCACGACTCGCTCGTAAATGTCGAGCAGGGTCTCGTTGGCGCGGTCGCCTATCGCATGAACCATCACGTGCAGGCCGGCTCGATCGGCACCAGAGATCCACGAGTAGAGATTTTCGGCGGTGTTGACGAAAAACCCTCGGTCCTTGGGCGCGTCGGAAAACGGCACGTGAAACGCGGCCGTGTGGGATCCCAGCGAGCCGTCCACGAAGCCCTTGAGGCCGCCAACCCTCAGCCAGCTGTCCCCACGTCCGTCGGGACCATACTCACGCGATCGGACGGCATCGCGCAGCCGCTCCCAGTCGGGGAGAGGCACCACGGCATAGATGCGCGTCTGCAGCGCGGATGCCTTGCGTGCCCGGCCGAAGATCTCGAGATCGCTCCAGGAGCCCATGTTGTGGACGGAGGTGACGCCCTGTTCGGCGACATGGCGCATGGCCGCCTGGAGCGCGCGATCGCTCAGCGCCGGGTCGGGAGGAGGCACCACCTTGTCGACGAAGCTCATGGCGTTGTCCTTCAACACCCCCGTCGGTTCGCCTCGCCTGTCGCGGACGATCTCGCCGCCGACGACATCTTTCGTCTGACGAGTGACGCCCGCAGCCCGAAGCGCCGCGCTGTTGGCAAGCGCCATATGGCCATCGAGCCTGTTCACCCACACCGGATGGTTCGGGGTCGCGCGATCCACCCACTCGCGTCTGGGCAGCTCGCCGCCCCAGAGCTCGTGATCCCAGTCGCCGCCGGTAATCCATGTCCCCGGCGCCACGGTGGCGGCAAAGTCGCGAATGCGCGCCTGGAATTCTTCGGGCGTCTTCGCATCACGCAGCTGCACGGAGGAGAGGCGAAAGCCGCCCTCGACGAAATGCACGTGCGAATCGATGAAGCCGGGCGTGACGAGCGCTCCGCCGGCATCGATGACCCGACTCGAACCAGCGAGCGACCGAACCTCAGTGGTCGATCCGACCGCGGCAATCCGCCCACCGCTGACAGCGAGCGCTTCAGCCCATGGCTGCGCAGGGTTGGCCGTCCACACCCGAGCATTGACCACCGCCAGCGTGACCGGCGCCGACGGCGCCGATCGATCCTGACCGCCGCACGCCAGCATGCCGGTGGCCAGGATGATGGCCGGGCCGACACCGCAGCGGACAAAGATGAGGTCTGTCATGAGAAGTCGCTCATGTTAGGTTGCCCCTCCGCCGCGGTCAACCGAACCGCGCCGTATAATCAGCCGCCACGTCCGGTAACGCTCTTTTTCGAGGCTCGTCATGAAATCACGAATCGCACTGGTGCTCCTCGGATGTCTCCTGGGTCTCGGCCTCACGATGGCCATCGGCGTCTCGGCGGCGCCACAAGGCGGATCCGCCCCGGGCGGGCAGAAGAAGGCGCTCGTCGGGGTCGTCAAGCCAATCGGTCCGTATACACCCGGCATTGCAACAGGAAATCTGGTCTTTCTCAGCGGACAGATCGGACTCGATCCCGCCACGGGCAATCTCGTCGAGGGCGGCACCGTACCCGAAGCCAAGCGTGCCATGGAAAATCTCGGCGCGCTCCTGAAAGAGGCCGGTCTCGGCTACGAGCACGTCGTGAAGACGACCATCTATCTGGCGGACCTCAAGGACTTCGCCGCGGTCAATGAAGCCTACGGCAGCTACTTCCCCGCCGGCGGCACTCCACCGGTTCGATCCACGGTGCAGGTGGCGGCTCTTCCGCGCAACGCGCGGGTGGAGATCGACTTCATCGCGGCCCGGTAGCGCGAGTCTGGATCGGCAACCAGCCTGTCACGGCACGCGCTGCGGGGCGGCAGCCGTCTTCACCAGCACGGCGATCCCATCAACCTCGAAACGCACGACGCCGTCGCGTTCTGGCGTCGAGGACGCGGAACCGTCCGCGATCATCTGAAAGGCGTGCGCGAATCTCGTCAGCGCGGCGGCGTCGACCCGCGCCTCGTTGTGCCCCGGGCACACGATGTCCACCGCGGTTGCGAGCTCACCGAGCCGCGCGGCCGATCTCACATAGTCGGGAAAGCTGGCATCGGCCGAGTGCGCATAGAGCGTGGCCGGGTAGTACGTGTCCCCGGTGAAGAGCAGACGGTTTCCGCGGTCGAGCAGGCAGAGACTGTCAGGAGTATGGCCCGGCGTCGCGACCACCTCGAGGCGGCGGCCGCCAAGATCGAGCGTCTCGCCGTCGGTGAGGAACCGTGTCGGACGAATAGGGTCGCGGCGGTACGAGCGGGGATCGAAACCGGGCGGTAGGGCTCGGGCCACCGATTCCTCTGAGATCTGGCCGGAGAGATCGGGCACGCCGCGCGACAGGCGCTCGCGCGCATAGGCGCTGTCGAGCACGGCGACCTGGCGGAACGCCGCATCGCCACCCGTGTGGTCGAAATGCGAATGCGAATTGACGACCAGGACGTCGAGCCGCGTCAGGCGATCGACCACGGCTTTGATGTCGCCGATGCCCATGCCCGAGTCGAAGAGAACCGCGGAGGTCTTTCCTTCGATGAGATACGAAATCGCCTCCTCGAAGTGACCCGGTTCGTAGAACGCCGTAACACCTGGCGCGACGCGGTAGACCTCGAACCAGGGGCTCTCGACGGCCACCCGCTCGAGCGTGCGATACACCGGCCTCGGCAGCGCATCTGACCACCTGCCCGGGCCCTGCGCCGTCACCGCGAGACCGATCGACATCAGCACCGCGACGGTCACGCCGGCGCCGCCGGCTGATGCTCCGACGCGCGTCACTTCTTCTCCCTCAATCCGTCGCCAACTTCGCGCGATCGAAAACGACTTTGCCGCCCACAATCGTGTACAGCACCTCGGTTGTCGGAATCTCATCTTCCGCAACCGTCATGATGTCCTTGGAGAGCACGACGATGTCGGCGAGCTTGCCGGGCCTCAGAGACCCCTTGACGCCCTCTTCGAAGCCAGCGTAGGCGCCATTGATCGTGTAGGACTTCAAAGCCTCGCCGCGGCTCATGCGTTGATCGGGAAAAAAGACGGAGCCATCCTTGACCTTTCGAGACACTGACGCATAGAAGCTCGCGATGGGATTGACGTCTTCGACCGGGGCGTCCGTACCGTTGGCGATGACGGCTCCAGACTTCATCAGTTTCTGCCAGACATACGCGCCCTCCTCTGCCCGCTCGTACCCCAACCGGGCCGGGACATACGGCGCGTCCGATGTGCAGTGCACGCCCTGCATGGAGGCGATCACCCCGAGCTGACCAAATCGCGGGATGTCGGCGCTGTTCAGGTGTTGGGCGTGCTCGACCCGCCAGCGCAGATCCTTCTTGTCGGGATTGGCCCGGAACGCGGCTCCGAAGATGTCGAGCGTTTCACGATTGGCCCTGTCGCCAATGGCGTGCACGCACAACTGATAGCCGTGCGCTGCGGCCAGGCGTGCCGTCTCCGTGATCTCCTCGACCGACTGCGTGTTCAGACCGGTGCTGCCCGGGAGATCAGCGTAGGGCTCGAGCAGCCAGGCGCCGTGCGATCCGAGCGCACCATCCATGACCTTTTTGATGCCGCGCACGGTCAGGTGCTTGTCAGGAGGGTCAACGATCCTGTAGCGATCAAGGTCCGCGGCAAGCCGCTCGTTCGAGGCGGCCACCATCACCCACAACCTCACTGGCAGCTCCCCGGCAGCCGCGACCTTCTTGAACACGTCGATGGTCTCGAAGGGTGTCCCGGCATCGTGAAAGGTGGTCACGCCCTTCGAAATGACTTCTTGAGAAGCCAGCTCGATCCGGCGCCGTGTCAGGGCCTCGTCTTCGCTCGAGGCCTTCAGAACGGGCGCGAGGAGCTGCTGGGCCGTCTCTTTCAGATAGCCGGTGGGGTTCCCGCGCGCGTCTTTGACAATCTCGCCTCCCGGCGGATTCGGTGTCCGGCGCGAGATGCCCGCCAGCTCCATCGCCTTCGCGTTGGCAATGGCGGCATGGCCGCTGGCATGGCGAAGAATGACCGGATTGTCCGGCGAAACGGCGGTGAGCGACTGATGAATCGGAACGCCCTCGACGTTGGGCGTCGGCACGCTGGTCCACTTCGCCTGGTGCCAGCCGCGCCCGCGGATCAGTTGTCCGGGCTCGCCGGTCTTGGCCGCCGCGGCCACCATGTCCACAATGGCATCCCAGCTCTTCACGTCCATCAGGTTGAGCTGCATCCTCGCGTCGCCGACACCGGTGAAATGCGCGTGCGATTCCACGAACCCTGGTATCGCCAGCCGACCCTTCAAGTCCACCACCGCCGTGCCGTCGCCTACATAGGCCGCAATCTCATCGCTCGTGCCGACGGCCACGATGGTGTCGCCTTGCACGGCCAGCGCTTCGGCCTCGGGCGTGCGATCGTCGACGGTGACGATCTTTCCGCCCGTGAGCACGAGTGTGGCCGGCTCCACCGCGGCTGGTTTGTTCGATGGCGAGCCGCCGGCGCACGCGCCGGCCGCCACCAGGACGACGATCGCGGCCCACAGCGACGACGATGTGAAGCTCGTATGCCTGGGTGTCATGCCCTCTCCTTCAGTGCACCTTGCCGTCGATGAGCTGATACGCGCGATAGACGCCGTCGGGAGATACCCCGACGTCCTTGATGTCCGCAAAGTGTGGCGAGTGCGCGCGCATGTCGATCCGCCTGGCCGCCTCTTCGGCGCTCACCCCGGCCCGGTGCAGCATCCCGGCCTGCCGCCAGAAGTCGCGGAGGTAGTCGGCGAAGAACTCGATGCGCGTCTTGCCGGCAAACGCCTGGCCGTGGCCCGGAAGCACGGTGTCAAAGTCCAGCGCCTTCAGCCGCTCGAGCGCGTCGAGCCAGTCGGGGAGATAGCCGTCGCCGAGGTAGGAAACACCGGCTGTCAGCAGATCGCCGGTGATCACCACGCGTTCGCGCGGCAGGAACACCACCACGTCACCGGCCGTGTGGCCGCGGCCGAGAAACATCAGCCTGATCTCGCGGCCTCCACGATAGAGCGTCATCGTCTGGTTCATCGTGACGGTCGGCGGTACCGGGGTCACGGCGTCGGTCGCGATTCGATAGTTCTCGAGCACCGCGAGTTGAGTGGTGAGCGCCTCCCGCTCGGCGCCATCGGGGGCTGCGGCAATCTGCTTCTTCAGCGTGTCGATGCGAGCCGGGATCCCGCCGATGTAGGTGTCGTAGGACGGTCCTCTCTTCGACTTGCCGGCCGCCAGCATCTCGCGCGTGAACTCGTGACCGATGATTTCAACGTCCGGCGGGAACACCTGATTGCCGTGCGCGTGATCGAAGTGAAAGTGCGTGTTCACGACGTAGCGAACGCGCTTCGGCGTCAGCGTCTTGATTTCCTCCACGAGCGCCCAGGCCGCTGCCGGCGAAATGTGTGAATCAACCACCATCACTTCGTCTGAATTGACGATGACCGCGGTGTTGCACCCGACGGTCAGCGCCCCCGTCCCCACCGCGTGATAGACGTCGTCTCGAATCTTGTTGAACGTGAATGCCCGGCCGGTGTACCGCGCACCTGGTGGTGGGGTGGCCTGGCGCGCGAAGGCGGCCAGGATCGTCAACGAGAGGACCCAGACGAGCAGCGCAGGTGAGGGAACTCGGTGGAGGCTTGGCATGTGGGCTACTCGAGGGCGCGGCCCGGAACGCATCGGCGCGCTCCAGAGGTCAGCAATCGAGACACCGCACTTCGCCGAAGATCTCTTCGTGCCGATCGGGGTTCTCCCGCGCGTAGTTAATCAGGCACCGAACCGCCTTGCCGATGTCGTCGAGGTGGTAGGTGCTGGCCATCTGCTCGAGGAATTTCACCTTGTCGGATTCGAGCGGAACGGTGTGGGGCGCCAGATCCTTCATGAGCCCTCCGTCGGCGAGCAACCTTCAACGTATGGCCACGGAGCGTCCGTAGCAACTCCACGACTGAACCATGACGGGTCCTATCGTGGATCGTGGAGCGAGTGAAATTATAAGCTGAGGACCCTTGTCGCGGGGGCTGCCGCGGCACGGGCGATCACGCCGATTCAGCGTGCGCTCTTCCGAGAGCGGTGCGCGATGCTACAGCTTCAGCTTCGCGACGAGCCAGGCGATTCGGTCGCGCGTCGCCTGGTGGTTCAAGCCATGGCCGGCCTCGTACCACCGAATCTCCTTGGGATCGCGCGCCGCAGAGAAATAGGCCTCCGCTTTCGGCCTCGGCACGTGCGGGTCGGCGGTTCCGAATTGCAAGAGCACCGGCGCGGGCGAGATGGAGGCGACAAACCGCACGGGATCGAGCGGCGCCATCTCGGCAATGAATTTCTGCCGCGCCACACCTTCAATCTTCGGCGCGTACAGAAACCAGTCGCTGAACGATACGGTCGGCGTCATCAGCACCCATGCCGAAAAGCGATTATCGACACCGGCCATGACCGTGCCGTACATCGCGCCGAAGTCGTGACCGACATAGGCTGCGCGTCCGGGATTGACGTCCGGCTGCTGGAACAGCAGGTCGGCCGCGCGCCGCAACTCTTTCACCTGGTCGACCGAGCTCGGATAGTCGTCAGCGTGCTTGCGCGCCATGAACCACGCCGGGTCGGACCACATGGCGTCGATGAGCAGCGAAACCGTGCCGCGTGCCGCGAGCTCGATGGCGTCCGGCAGGAATTCCGTGCGGTTCGATGTCGGGTCGTCGTTTTCGACCCAGTGCACATGAAGAGCGGCCGCGCGCCGGCTCACCGACGCGGGCTCCACCAGGTACGCCGCGATCCGTTGGCCCGCGACGCCCACGTAGGTCACGTCGCGCACGACGGCGCCGTCACGCCGTTCAACGCCCGCCTCCTTCAGGTCGAACGGCGCCCTCGTGTCGTAGTCGAACTGAGCGGGTGCGGCGCGCTCGACGGGCGACTGCGACGCGGCCGGCCCGGGCAGCGCACCGAGCGCCAGCGCAACCAGCAATGGGAACATCGGCCGTCGATTCATGGCTGCATCCACCTCGTCCGCGTTCGGACAGGATTCCGACGCGGCCGGGCATGTTCGCGCGTTTCGCGGCCGGGCGAAAGAGGAACGGTACCGTCAGCTTGTTCACGGGTCGAAACCCGCCGGCGCGGGTACGAGTTGCACCGTCCTGGAACCACACAGGCTTCTGGGACGAACCGCAAATATCGGGGGACGAAGCTCCGCGGCAGCATGCTGAACCCGTCCTTCAGAGGGCTGGAATGCATTCTCCGGCAACAAGATAGCCCGTTCGGGCTCTTGACGGAGAACCCGGCCGGAACCATAGTTTCGGGATGCTTCGACGCTGGCCGCCCACGTGGTGGCAGATTCTCGCCGTCGCCACCGTGCTGGGGTTCTCGTCGGCCTTTCAGGCGCATCGCCTGGTGGCCATCGAGAGCGGTGAGGCGGCGTTCCGGTTCCCGCTCGTGTTCCTCAACCTCACGTATTGGTACGCCCCGGCGCTGCTGACGCCGCTCACGATTCAACTCGCGCGCCGCTTCCGCTTCGGAAGCCAGACCTGGCGCCGCGCGCTGCCGGTGCACATCGCCGGCGTCGCCGTGTTCTCGCTGGTGACCATCGCGCTTCTCATCCTGTCGAGGATGATCCTCTATCCGAAGTGGGCCACTATGCTCGCCAGCGACCCGCTGTCATACATCGAGCGCAACTACTTCATGAACCTCGACTGGGCCATGATGACCTACTGCGCCATCGTCGGGTTGTCGCACGGCGTGGACTACTACCGCGAGGCACGGGTTCGAGAGGTGCGTACCGCGCACCTCGAAACGAAACTCGTGGAGGCCCAGCTCAAGACCCTTCAAGGCCAGCTCCATCCGCACTTTCTGTTCAACACCCTGCACGCGATCTCGGCGCTTCTTCACCGTGACGTCGAGGATGCGGATCGGATGATCAGCCGCTTGAGCGATCTGCTGCGACTGACGCTCGAGCACGGCGGCATGCAGGAAGTGTCTCTCAAGGAGGAGCTGGAGTTTCTCGCGAAGTATCTGGAGATCGAGCAGATTCGCTTCCAGGATCGCCTGACTGTCAAGTTCGCCGTGCAGCCGCAAGTGCTCGACGCGCGCGTGCCGACGCTGATCCTGCAGCCTGTCGTCGAAAACGCCATTCGACACGGCATCGGACCGCTGACGGGAGGCGGGCTGGTCGAGATCACGGCGCGCGCCGAGGGCGAAATGCTCTGGCTGCAGGTGCGCGACACCGGCGCGGGCCTCTCCGAGGACGCGTTGACGGCCCTGCAAAAGGGAATCGGTCTCTCGAACACGCGGGCACGGCTGGAATGCCTGTACGGCAGCCGTCAGCGCTTCGAGTTCTCGAACGCCCTGGGCGGCCTCACCGTGCGAATCGTCATCCCGCTCCACGTAGACGTCGCCGCGGTGGACGCGAAACCCACACCGAGGGTCGCATGAAAAAGATCCGAACCGTCCTGGCAGACGATGAGCCGCTGGCGAGAGAGCGCCTGGGCACGCTGCTGCGCAGCGAGCCTGATGTGGAAGTGGTTGCCGAGTGCGCCGACGGGGCGCGCACCATCGCCGCCATTCAGCAGCTCGGTCCCGACCTGGTGTTCCTCGACGTGCAGATGCCGGGCAGCGACGGCTTCGACGTGATTCAAGCCGTCCGGCCCGATCGCATGCCCATCGTCGTCTTCGTCACGGCGTACGATAAGTACGCCTTGCGCGCGTTCGACGTGCACGCGCTCGACTACCTGCTTAAGCCGTTCGACCGCGATCGGTTTCAGAAAGCCCTGCAGCGTGCGCGCGAACAGATGGAAGGCCAGCAGACGGGCGATCTCGGGCGTCGCCTCCTCGCGCTCGTGCACGATCTCAAACCCGATCAGCAGCGGCTCGATCGACTGGTCGTCAAGGCCGGTGGCCGGGTCTTCTTCCTGCGCACCGATGAGATCGACTGGATCGAAGCGGCTGGCAACTACGTCCGTCTGCACCTGGGCAACGACTCGCATCTCTTCCGCGAAACGATGAACGCCCTCGAGGCCAAGCTCGACGCCCAGCGCTTCTTTCGCATCCACCGATCCCGCATTGTGAACATCGAGCGGATCCAGGAACTGCAGCCCTGGTTCAACGGCGAGTACGCCGTCATTCTCCGCGATGGCACGCGGCTCACGCTCAGCCGCGGGTATCGGGAGAAACTGCAGGAGCGTCTCGGGCGCGCGTTCTAGTCACGGCACCAGGGCGCGCCGTTCGTCCCGCCGCGTGTGCGATTGAGCCCTCACGACCATCTTTGCCAGCGCTCCTGTTCAAGCAATTGGATACTGAACCGCCGGCGATCCGGATCTTTAGATCGTCGTTGAAGCCCATCCAGTAGCGCTTTCCTGCGTTCCTCAGTCATCACGTCGTTCACAGTGCTCCACGACCTGTTCGCGTCAGTGAACGGTCACTCGTCACCGATTTTCCTGATTCGTCCCTGCAGCGGCCAGTGAGCGTTTCCAAGCCATGAATGGCTCGACGCTTGCTGATTCTTGCATGCCCCATGGGCTGCCACTCCGGCGTGCCTGCGGTTCAGCTAAGGAGGACGCATCTGATGCCTCGACTTAATTCCTGCGCATGGATCGTGATCGCGCTCTTGGCCGCGGTCGGCTCCGCCAATGCGCAACAGACCACAGGGATCATCACCGGTCGCGTGGTCGATCAGCAGGGCGCGGCGGTGCCTGGTGCATCGGTCACCGCGCTGAACACACTGACAGGGTTTTCCCGCACCGGCACGAGCGACGCGGAGGGTCTCTACCGCCTCGCGGCGCTGCCGGTCGGCACCTATGATCTGACCACAGAGCTTCAGGGATTCAGCACCATCGATCGCAAGGGCATCGTGGTGAGCGTGGGCCAGACGATCACGGTGAACTTCGACCTGGCGCTCGCTGCCGTCACCGAGACCGTTACGGTCACCGGCGCGTCACCGCTCGTGGAATCGACCTCCTCATCGGTCGGCGGCGTCGTCGACGTCACGACCATCGAGAATCTGCCGCTCAACGGCCGGCAGTTCGCGAACCTCGCGGCGACGATTCCGGGCGTCGGCCTCGGATTCCACTCGGATCCCACCAAGAGCACGCAGTTCTCGCCGCAGATCGGCGGCGGGAATGGCCGCAACGTGAACTATCAGATCGATGGTGGCGACAACAACGACGACACCGTCGGCGGCCTGCTGCAGCTCTTTCCGCTCGAGGCCATCCAGGAATTCAACTTCCAGACGGCCCGCTACAAGGCCGAGTACGGCCGCAGCAACGGCGGCGTGATGAACATCATCACGAAGAGCGGCACGAACCAGTACCGCGGAAGCTGGTTCACGCTGCTGCGGAACACGGGCATGAACTCGAAGACCGAAACCGAAAAGATCAACAACGCCGACAAACAGGACTACGAGCGCTATCAGTTCGGCGGGTCGGTCGGCGGACCCATCGTGCGCGACCGCGCGCATTTCTTCTTCGCCGCCGAACGGACGCAACAGGACACGCAGCAGCTGGTGAACACGTTCGGCTTGTTCCCGGGCTCGGATGGCGTCTTCCCCGTTCCCGTGCGCGAGAACCTGCTCACCGTCAAGAGCGAGGTGAACCTGAACGCCACGCAGTACCTGACGGTGCGCTACGGCCGCAACACCAACTCGCAGCCGTACGGCACTGGTCCGCAGGCGCCGGTGAACAACTGGGGCGTCAGCGAGAACACATTCAACTCGTTCAACTCCAACTTCAACTGGGTGGTGGGCGGCTCGATGCTGAACGAGTTCATCTTCCAGTTCGCCACCTTCGAGAACGGCATCACGGCGAACAGCCTCGATCCGTACGAGCAGTTCCCGAATGGCGTGACGATCGGCCAGAACCCGAACACGCCGCAGCGCACCGAACAGCGCAAGTGGCAGTTCCGCGACGACTTCTCCTGGCACCAGACGGGGTTGGGCGGGCTGGGCCACGACTTCAAGACCGGCGTGAACTTCATCAATGAGCCGCGCCTCTTCATTACGTTCAACGTCGGCACGGGCGGATACGCCTACCGGCACCTCGACAACGACCTGAACGGGCCGCTCGACCTCGTGACGCTGCAGGGCGGGGCGGCCGAAGCCAACATTCCGACCAAACAGTTCGCGGCGTACTTCCAGGACGACTGGCGCGTGACCGATCGTCTGACGCTGAATATGGGCATCCGCTGGGACCTCATGACCGGGTTTGCGATCGATCAGAGCCTCAGCCCGAATTTCGTGCTGGTGGACGACGCCGCCCGGGCCGGACAGCTGGGGGGGCTCATCGGATTCGAAGACTTCGGCAAGGATGCGAAAGAAGATTACAACAACATCCAGCCACGCATCGGCTTTGCGTATGACGTCGGAGGCAATGGCAAGAACATCGTGCGGGCCGGGTACGGGATCTACTACGACTTCGGCTACACGAACTCGAACATCCTGTTCGCCGCGGTGAATGCCACCGGTCAGGGCGCGGGCACGGTGTTCGAGGTGAACGTGGCGGACGGCATCCGCAATCCCGACGGCAGCTTCTTCCGGGTGGCTGACTCAGTCGAGAACATCGCCAACCAGAACCAGGCAGGCGGCGCACTGCCGGTCAACCGCCATATCGCATCGCCGCGGATCGAGCAGCCCTTCACGCACCAGATCTCGGCGGGCTGGTCGCATCAGCTGAACGATTCGACGGTCATCGACGTGGACTACGTCCATATCGAAGGTCGTGACATCGGCTGGCGGCCGCGTTTGAACGCGATCCACGTGGGCGAGACGGCGCGGCCGCTCGCGTCCCTGCCACTCAGTCCGGCGGACATTGCCGTGGCCATCAGCGAGGGTGAATCGCAGCACGACGGGCTGAGCCTGGGCGTGCGGCGTCGGATGACCCGCGGGATCCAGCTCTCGGCGTGGTACTCACTCTCGGATTCGAAGAGCACCACGGGCAACAGCGGCGACGAGCTGGACATCACCAACATCCAGGACGCCGCCGATCCCTTCAATGACGTGCAGTTCGGGCCGGCACGCCGATCGGACGCCCGGCATCGCGCCACGATCAGCGCCATCTTCACGTTGCCCTGGGACATTCAGCTCTCGCCGATCTGGCGATATCGCTCGGCGCTACCGGTCAATATCGTCGAAGGCGTCGATCTGAATCGAAACGGCGTGAACAACGACATTCCGGAGAGGGCGTTCGCCTTCGACGGAGTGGGCAACCCGCCGAAGGACATCGGCCCGTGCGATAACATCAACTGCGGGCGCGGTGCGAGCCTCACGCAGGTGAACCTCAGGGTCTCGAAGGGCTTTGCGCTCTATGGAACGACGAGGATCGAGGCGATTGCGGAGGTGTTCAACCTGTTCAACAACAAGAACCCCTCAGGGTTCGGTCCCGTTCCCGCCACGTTCCAGGATTTGCGGATGCTGACCAACGCCGACGGCACGACCACGCCGAATCCGAACTTCCTGCAGCCGGTGACCTACGCGGGCGACTTCCAAGAGCCCGAGCAGCGCGTCGGACAAATCGGGTTCCGCTTCACGTTCTAACCATCCCGGTACGCGAGAACGCCCGGCTCCATGTGGGGCCGGGCGTTCGTGTTCTCGTCGCGTCCGGTCATCGCCCTCAGCTGCCGTCCTGCCTCACGTAGACAGCCTCGAAGTACCGGTGCCAGGTCGCGCCGCCATCGCGCGAGCGCTCGACGAGCTGGCGCACCCGACTGCCAGGTAGTAGTTGCGTAAGCGTCGTGCGATCGAACTGCAGAGACTTGCCGGAGCGTCTCGAATCCTCTTGAAACCGCACGCTGCCGGGCGAGGATTCAATCACGATCTTGCGTTCCCGCTCACCGGCGCCGGTCATCCACACGTGTGTCCATTCCCTCGACGCCGGCTTGAAAACGAAGAGGCTCCGCCGCTCGTCGCCCTCGGCGCCAAGCCATTTCTCGATCACGGCGCACCCACCAGGCACCTTCTCGATGACGTTCGTCCCGATCCGGCGGCCATCGTCGGAGAACACGTCCCAGTGGCCGACCCAGAAGTCGAGGACGTCCGGCCCTGCGCCAGAAATGCCCGGGCCAGCCGCCGACAGGTTCCCTCCGGCGATGGCGCAGACCGCGAGTGTCTGCAGGACAGGCCAGTCGGAAATCCGCTTGACCACGCGCTCGCCGCCCGAACGCTGGGCGAGGTCGAGCGACGCTCCGGGTCGCGCCGCGGGTCCTCGAGGACGCTGGCGTGCAGTCATGCGCCGGATGATGGCGCCGCGTTCGATGCGCTGCGCAGGGTTTGTGACGAAGCGCATGACGGCGTGACGGACGCCCTGTCCGGTGGTGTCAGAACATCGGGCGGACAGCCGCGCGCCGCCTACATGTGAGTCGGGCCAGACTTGCGGCCGCGACGCGCGATCCACCAGACCAGCGCGACGAAGGTGGCAAGGACGACCGCGCCCGTGGCAGCAAAGAGCGAGAGCGTCCGCTTGAGGATCGAGTCGGTCTCGAAGTGCGCTTCCATATGAAGCGGGTGTCCGCCACGCCGATCCGCAAGGGCCTGTTCCCAGACCAGGATGTTGCCGCGCCGGAGGTTGTCGGGCAAGGCGTTGTAATGGCGGATACGGCTGGGTAAATGGATTCGAAAGCCGACCAGCTCGTCGCCATGCCAGCCGACGTCGGCGATGGGACGTCCCGTTGCCGCTCCGACGGTCTGCTCGAACACGAACAGTTGGTCCCGTCGGTCGAAGATGTATCGCGACCACGACAATGGCGCCACACGTGACAGCTGGCGGACGTCGGCCGTCTCGAGGCGCACGTGCACGAAGCGCCGGCCATGCCTGCGCGACGTGCTCGCGCGGATCACCTCCACGCCCGGGGCTTCGAACGCAGCCCGCACCGAGCGACGGTCGAAACGGGCACGAGGCGCCACGTCGAGATCGAGCCCCCGAAGCGCGACGAGGGCCGCAACCGACGCGTTCACGAAGACCGTGGCCGAACCGTCGACATCCAGGTACATCTCTTCTTCGTACTGGTCCTGCCTGACGAGAGACGCGCGGCACCCGGCCAGCAGCACGATTCCGATGAGCATCGCCACCGTGCGACGGATCACGATCGGCATAAACGCCAATGATATACTCGAATGTTCGAGCCAATCGGCAGCCTTTCGTCGCTTCCACGCCGCTCGACCCGACCTGCAAATGGCATCGAAATCTACCGTCTACCTGATCGACGGCAGCTCGCAGATGTACCGCGCGTATCACGCAATCCGCGGGCTCACCGGACCCAATGGCCGATCGACCAACGCCGTCTACGGGTTCGTCACGATGCTTCGCAAACTGATTGCCGACCATCGGCCCACCTACATCGCCGCCTCCTTCGATCTGGCGGGGCCGACATTTCGGTCGGAGCTGGCCACCGACTACAAAGCCAACCGGGCCCCGATGCCGCCCGACCTCGCCGAACAGATTCCGTTCGTGCATCGCGCGTGCCGGGCGCTCGGCGTCCCGCTCGTCAATTTCGAAGGCGTCGAGGCCGACGATGTGATCGGTACGATCGCCGAGCGCGCAAGCTCGCAAGGTCACGATGTGGCGATCGTCACGGGGGACAAAGACTTCTTTCAGCTCGTTCGCGATGGCATCCGTGTGTTCAACCCTCGCGACGACGGGGCCTGGTACGACGCCACCGGGGTGAAGGAGAAGTTCGGCGTCACGCCCGAGCAGGTGGTGGATGTGCTGGCGCTCATGGGCGACAGTATCGACAACGTCAAAGGAGTGCCCGGGATCGGCGAGAAGGGAGCGCGCGATCTCATCTCGGCCTTTGGCACGCTCGATCAGTTACTCGAACAGGCCGCGACGCTCCCGCAGAAGAAGTACCGCGAAGCGCTGGTGGCGCATACCGACGACGCGAGGCGAAGCCGGGAGATCCTGAGAATCCGTACCGACGTGCCGGTCCCGTTCGATGTCGAGTCGTTCCAATACCCGGGCCCCTCGAGAGCAGACTGCTTCGCGCTCTTTACCGAACTGGGCTTCCGATCGCTGGTCATGGAGTTCGCGCCGACGGCCGGTTCGGTTTCCAAGGACTACGCTCTCGTCGAATCTGTCGACGAGCTCGACGCGTACCTCGCCGAGCTCAGGCTGGCGCGACGCTTCGCCTTCCGCGTGCTCACTGACGTCGACTCCGCGATGCGCGCCGACATCGTGGGGGTGTCACTGGCCGCCGAGCCGCGTCGAGCGCGGTACGTGCCTCTCGGGCATCGGGGTCTTCAGGGGGTGTCACAGCTCGATCGATCGCAGGCGCTCGATCGGCTCAAGCCTTTGCTGGAGGACCCGGCGATTCACAAGGTGGGCCACGATCTGAAAGGCGACGTGATCGTGTTCCGGCGGATGGGCATCCATGTCGCCGGGGTCGAGCTCGACACCATGCTCGCCAGCTATCTGCTCGACGCCACGCGGTCGGGTCACCCGCTCGAGGACGTGGCGCTCGAGCACCTCAACTACAAGGCGGTCGCCGAGGAAGATCTCGTGGGTCGCGGGACGAAGGCCATCTCGCCGGCGGACGTGCCGCCTTCGGCCATCCTCGACTTTGCGGCCGAGCGGGCCGACCTGGCGCTGCAGCTGGCGGCTCATTTCATGCCGCTCATCAAGAGCGAAGGGCTCGAGACCCTGCTGCATGGCCTCGAGATGCCGCTGATGCTGATTCTGGCCGACATGGAGATGACGGGCATCCGCGTGGATGCACCCGCCCTCCTGTCTCAATCACAGCACATCGACAGGGAGCTGGCGGGCCGTGCGGGGCGCATCTTCGAGATGAGCGAGGGCGAGTTCAACATCAACTCGCCGAAGCAGCTCGGCGAAGTGTTGTTCGAGCGGCTCAAGTTGCCGGCGCTGAAGCGCACCGGCAAGACGCGCACCGCGTCAACCGCCGTGGAGGTCCTCGAAGAGCTGGCGTTGTCGCACGAGCTGCCGCGGCTCATCCTGGAGTGGCGCGCGCTGTCGAAGCTGAAAGGCACCTACATCGACGCTCTGCCGCAGCTCGTGCATCCGCGCACCGGACGGGTCCATACGAGCTTCAATCAGGCAGTCGCCGCGACCGGGCGATTGAGCAGCAGCGATCCCAATCTGCAGAACATCCCGATTCGTACAGAGCTCGGTCGTGAGATTCGGCGCGCCTTCGTCGCGGAAGCCGGCCACGCCCTGATCTCGGCCGACTACTCGCAGATCGAGCTGCGTGTGCTGGCACATCTCTCGGCCGACGAGACACTCATCGAGGCCTTCCGGCGGGGCGACGACATCCACGATCGGACAGCGCTCCGTGTGTTCGGCGCGGCGAGCACACTCGATCCGCACGAACTGCGCCGCCGCGCCAAGATCGTCAACTACGCGCTGCTCTACGGCAAGACCGCCTACACGCTGGCACGCGACATCGGGGTGTCCCAGTCTGCGGCGCAGGATTTCATCGACGCCTACTTCGCCGGGTATCCGCGCGTACGCGAGTTCATCGATCGGACGCTCGAGGGGGGCCGCAGCACCGGCGTCGTCCGCACGCTGTACGGGCGCAAGCGCGCCGTTCCCGAGCTCGTGAGCCGGAACAATCAGATCCGGGCGGCCGCCGAGCGGGTCGCCGTCAACATGCCGATCCAGGGAACCGCAGCTGACATTCTCAAGCGCGCCATGATCGACGTCGCCCACGCATTGGCGAAGAGTCCAGTGCTCACCAGGCACACCCGAATGATTCTGACCGTCCACGACGAGCTCCTGTTCGAGACGCGTGACGATCTCGTCGAGGACACGGCCGCGCTCGTGCGCGAGCGCATGGAGCATGCCGCAGCCCTCGACGTGCCGCTTACTGTGGACTTGGGTACAGGGAAGAATTGGAAGGAAGCGAAGGGCTAGTGTCCGGCCATTTCTGCTTGATCTGCTCCCACTCCTCTTTCAGCATCGACGAAGCCTGGGTGGCGTCGCCGGCGCTGGCGAGGTGACGGGCGCGCTCGGGAATCAGCGCCTGAACGACCAGCCGATCGAGGTCGCCGCGCAACGTCTGGCCGCCGTCCGGTGAGAACGGCGCCCGCACCCATCCCGCAATGGCCGCATCCCAGGCGCGATCCAGATCACCCGCTGCACGCGCGCTGGCAACGAGCCAATACGACGCGACGGCTGAGAGCGGATCGCCGCTCAGCGCGGTTTCCATGCGGGCCGTGATTCGGCGATAGAGGGCGTCCTGGTCAGGCGCGTTGCGCCTCTGCGCCAGCCGATCCATCGAGGTCCCCCACCAGTCGAGCAAGCGCTCGCGCGCCCTCCGTTCGAGCACGGCGCCGTGCTCGAGTGCGCTCTCGAAGAGCTCGGCCGCGGGACCGAATTGATCATCGAGATAAAGCGATTGGCCCAGCCCGATGACGAGCTCCAGCCGCTGGCGCGGGTCGAGCTGTTCGGGCCTGACCGCCGCGAGCGCCTCCCGGGCCGACGACAAGTCCGCCGCGTCCGTCGTCAGGCGGTAACGCTCGAGGTGGGCGCGAGCCAGCACCAGCGATGCCGGCGATGAGAGCGACGGAACCGCGCGAGCTGCGGTGGCGGCCTCAATCGCGACGTCGTAGAGGCCCTCGTTGTAGGCCGCGCGCGCACGCGCGAGGCTGTCGCGGTCGGCCGGAGCGGCTGCCAGAGTCAGCAACAACACCGGAAGCAGGCCCAGCATCTGGCCGATGCTACCACAGCCCTTGAGCTTGACCTAAACCATTGCAAATGTGGAAGTTGGGGCGAACCTGAGCGTTCTGCTAGAATGCAGGCGAATGCCTGATCCGGTCGTCATGGGCCGCTCCGAGCACCCTCTGTCCCGGCGCGACATCGATCCCGACGCTCTCAAGGTGCTCTATCGCCTCGCTCAGTTCAATTACACCGCGTATCTGGTGGGCGGCAGCGTGCGCGACCTGCTGGCCGGGCGAAAGCCCAAGGATTTCGACATCGGCACCTCGGCGCACCCGTACCAGGTGAAGCGGCTCTTCCGGAACTGCTGGATCATCGGCCGGCGGTTCCGTCTGGCCCACGTCAAGTTCGGCATGAAAACGATCGAGGTGGCGACCTTCCGGCGTCAGGTGCCGGCCGGAACCGAGAGCGAGCCGCCCCAGCACGAATCAGCGCCTTCGCAAACGGCAGCCACGGCGCCCGAGGCACAGATTCCGCACGAGAACACCTTCGGCACCCCCGAGGAAGATGCCTTCCGCCGGGATTTCACGGTCAACGCGTTGTTCTACGACATCGAGACGCGGTCCATCATCGACTACGTCGGCGGGCTCGATGATATTCAAGCCAGAGTGATCAGGAGCATCGGCGATCCTGACGAACGATTCATTGAGGATCCGGTGCGCATGCTGCGAGCCGTGGCACTGGCCGCGCGCCTGGGTTTTACCATCGATGCTCCGGTCCTCGCAGCCATCGGGCGTCATCGGCACGAGATTGGTCGCGCGGCCCCGGCGCGCCTGATGGAAGAGCTCTACAAGATTCTGCGAGGTGGTCGCTCCGAGCAGGCCTTCCGCACGCTGGTCGACCACGGTCTGCTCGATCCGATCGCCCCCGAGCTGTCGCGCGGTGCCTCGGACAAGCTGTGGAGCTCGCTCGCGGCGCTCGATCGCTATCGGGCCCGGTTCGACGCGATCCCCGATTCGCTGACGAACGCGGTGCTCCTGGGCACCGTGCTCCTTCCGCTGGGGCTGGGGCCCAAGCCAGGAGACCGGCCCGATCGCGCACGCGTCACGCTGGGCGTCCTGCCCCTCGCGCGCCGTGACGTGGAACGTCTCTCGCAGCTCCTGGCACTTCAGCGGCGCCTGGTCGATCCGAGCCTCTCGCCACGCGCGCGGCGTGCGCTCGTCCACCGCTCGGTGTTCCCCGATGCGCTGAACTGGATCGACATCCACGGCGACTCGTCCGAGGTAGTCGAGCAATGGAAGGCCTTCGTGCCGGACGCCGGCGTCGCACCGCCGCCCGACGAACCGCGACGCGACGGTCCGAAACGACGCCGTCGACGACGGCGCCGGCGCGGTCCGCGTCCGCTCACCGAGTAGGCAACTTTCCCGTCAGACGACGTTCGTTGTCAGTTGACTTGCTGAGCTTCCTGGATGGTCTTGTACGGCCTGGCGAGCTTGAGCAGTGTCATCACCCTGATGATGGGCCAGGCCGGATCGAACTCACTCGCCCGGAGGCTGAATCGCGGGCTCCGCGGATATCCGTGGTGATTGTTGTGGAGTCCCTCGCCTCCTGTCAGCAATGCCAGGAATCGAAGGTTCGTCGCCGTGTTCTCGAAATTCCGGTACCCGACGTGGTGACAGAGGCCGTTGATAGAGGATGAGAGCACGAAGACATACATGACAGCGTGAACCGCCGCAGCCAGAAGTCCCCAACCGACCCCAAGGGTTACACAGAGCAGCACGGTGCCCAGAAGTACGCCAACGTACGGCACGTTGAATACGTGGCGATCCCACCAGTCTTCCCGGATGTCGCGCGCATATCGCTCGATCACTTCAGAATTTCTGGCTTCGCGAATGTAGTAGAACACGTTACCGAGCTGGACTGGCCAGAAGCCCTCGAGAATCGGACTGTGCGGATCGCCTTCCTGATCGGTAAACGCATGATGCTTCCGGTGCACCGCGACCCACTGCCTGGTCACGATGCCCGTCGTCATCCACAACACGAACCGGAAGAAAAACGCCGCGACCGGATGCAGAGCGAGCGCGCGATGGGTGGCCGAACGATGCAGGTAGATGGTGGTGCTGAATACGGCGAACTGGATGACCACGGCGGCCGTGACCAGGCTGAGGAGCAACGAGTAGAGCACGAATCCTCCGATGACAAGTGGCAACACGCGCCGTCAAACCGGCGGCCGGCTCAGCGTCTCCGTTCGACGCCGGGCACGACTCTGACGACTGACTGGCACGACCAGAACGGATGATCGTAACACACCGACCCTACCCGCGCGTTCGCTGGAACTCGCGCATGAACTCGACCAGCGCGTCCACGCCGGCTTCGGGAAACGCGTTGTAGATGGACGCCCTGAGCCCGCCAACTGATCGGTGGCCCTTGAGACCATCGAGGCCCGCCATCGTCGATTCCTTCACGAAGCTCTTCTCCAGCTCTTCGCCGGGCAAGCGGAACGTGATGTTCATGAGCGAGCGACACTCGGGAGCGGCATGACCTCGATAGAAGCCGCCGCTTCCATCGATGGCGGTATAGAGCTTGGCGGCTTTGCGCTCGTTCATTCGCGCCATCGCCGCCAGCCCGCCCTGAGCGATGAGCCACTTCATGACCAGCCCGAAGATATACACGCCAAATACTGGAGGAGTGTTGTAGAGCGATCCGTTCTCGGCGTGCACGGCGTAGCTGAGCATGGTCGGCAACTGTGGCGACGAGCGGGCGAGCATGTCGCGGCGCACGAGCACGAGCGTGAGCCCGGAAGGTCCGAGGTTTTTCTGCGCGCCGGCATAGATGAGGGCATGACGGTCCACGTCGATTGGACGGCTGAACATGTCGGACGAGGTGTCGGCAACGAGCGGGGCGTCACCGACATCCGGCAGCGTCTTCCATTCGGTGCCGTGGATGGTGTTGTTCGAGGTCATGTGTACGTAGGCCGCACCGGGCGTCAGAACGAGTTCGTCCTGTCGCGGAACGCGCGCAAAATTGCCGGCCTTCGTCGACGCGGCCACGTTGACAGCGCCCACCTTCTGCGCCTCGGCGAGTGCCTTCTGTCCCCAGATGCCGGTCACGATGTAGTCGGCGACCGTATCGGGAAGGAGGAGATTCATCGGGACCATCGAAAACTGCAGACTGGCGCCCCCCTGGAGGAACAGCAGCGCGTGGTCGTTCGAGATGCCGGCCAGACTTCTGGCGTCGGCTTCGGCCGTCGCCAGGATCTCCTCGAAGGTCTTCGAACGATGGCTGATCTCGAGGACCGACATGCCGACGCCGGGCAGCGCCACCAGCTCGCGCTGCGCCTGTTCGAGAACGGGCAGCGGCAGCACGGCCGGACCGGCGGCGAAGTTGAAGATGCGCGTGACGGTGACCATGGGTCCTCCTTGCGGTCGGTCGGCCTAGATCCGGACCAGGTGCAGGTCGAGAATGTCGCGATTCCCCGCCTTGATCGCGCCAAGCAGCGCGAACGAGGGCGTGCCGTCGAGATTGATGCGGGCGACGGCCGCCTGTGCACCTTCGAAAATGACGTTTTCGGTTTCCTGCACGTTGAGATTCGATGCCCGGAGATGTTCGAAGACGTGCGCGAGCACGCCGGGCCGGTCACGGTGCCTGACGACCAGCATGCAGGTGGCGGGGGTCTTCGTACTGAGGTTCACGACGTTCGGCACCTGGCCCGATTCCTTGTAGGTGCGGATGATGCGCACCGTCTCGGCCGCAATGGCCTCCTGAGCCTGCTCCGTCGAGGCTCCGATATGGTGCGTTCCATAGACGAGAGCGAGCGAGGTGAGCGGATCGCTGAACTCACCCGTCGGGTCCTTCGGCTCGTGGGCATGCACGTCGAGCCCCACCTTCAAGCCACGAGCACGAACGGCATCCTCGAGCGCCGCGGAGTCGACCACCTCGGCACGCGCCGTGTTGATGAAGATCGCTCCGGGCTTGAGACGTCCCAGCACGTCAGCGGTAACGAGGCCACGCGTTTCGGGAGTGAGCGCCACGTGCACGCTCAGCACGTCCGCGCGCTCGGCGACCTGTACCGGCGTGGCGACGATCTCCGCCCCGGGAATCAATTCGCGGCTGCCCGCCTTACCGAAGCGCCGGCTCCAGACGACCAGCGCCATGCCGAACGCCTGTGCACGGCAGGCCATTTCCCGTCCGACGCTGCCGAGACCGAGCAATCCCAGCGTCCGTCCATGGAGTCCCGCGGCTTTTGCGTACTCCTTCTTGTTCCACCGGCCGGCTTTCAGATTGGCCACGTTGTCGGGAATGCGCCTGTCGAGGGACAGGATCAGCCCGAAGGCCAGTTCGGCCACCGCAATCGAGTTCTTCCCCGGGCAATTCGATACATAGATTCCTCGCTCGGAGGCGGCGCGCACGTCGATGGTGTTGTACCCGGCTCCCGCACGGACGATGAGCGCAAGCTTGCCAGCGTCCATGGCTGCGGCGCTCACCTGGGTCGAGCGCACGACCAGAACGTCGGCGCCACTGGACCGGACGGCGTCGACCAGAGCCTGGCCGCCAACATCCGGCTGATAGGCCACGTCGCAGCCGGCCGCGCGAAGACCAGCGAGTCCGCTCTTTTCGAACGTGTCGGCGATGAGCACCTTCACGATCGTTCTCCGCGTCGTGCCGGCATCAGATAGCGTGAATGAGGAGGCCGTCGCGCAGCTTCGGCTCGAACCATGTCGATTTGGGCGGCATGATGCCCCCTTCGTCCGAGACAATCATCAGGTCGTCGATGCTGACCGGAAACAGTGAGAACGCGACGGCCGCCCGACCCTCGTCCACCCGGCGCCCGAGATTGGCCGTGCCACGCGCGCCACCCACGAAGTCGATTCGCGTGTCCGTTCGCACGTCTGTGATGCCCAGCATCGGTGCGAGCAGCTGTTCCTGGAGAACTGTGACATCCAGATTCCCGATGGTGCTCTGACCACCGGCCGTTGCGAGCGAGACGGTGTGCCATGCCCCGGACAGATACATGGCGACTTCGCCCTTCCGCGATGGCACGGGCGGGCCCGGTCGGACGGCGAAGCGTGCACTCACATCGCGAAGAAGCTGATCCGGCGTCTTGACGCCCAGGGTCTTGACCACGCGGTTGTAGGGCAGAATCTGGGTCTGGTCGTGCGGAAAGGCAACTCCCAGAAACGTGTCCGCCTCCCGACGCCCCGGTCCAGCGGCGCGGAGTTCCGCTCGTGTACGCGCCGCGCTGGCCGCGCGATGGTGGCCGTCGGCAATGTACAGGAAAGGAACGCCGCTGAACGCGCGGACGAGCGCTGGCCCATCGCTGCCGGAGACCCGCCAGACGGTGTGACGCACGCCATCGGGCGCCTCGAAATCGTATAGCGGCGCCTCGGCCTTGACGCGCGTGGCGATCTCGTCGATGGTCGCGTCCGCGCGGTGCACCAGGAAGACCGGACCGGTCTGCGCTTCGAGCGCCAGCGTGTGCTTCGTGCGATCGTCTTCCTTGTCGCGGCGCGTCCGCTCGTGCTTTCGAATCACGTCGTGTTCGTAGTCGTCCAGGGAATAGCAACCGGCCACGCCGATCTGTTCGTGGCCGCCCATCCGCAATCCGTAGAAATAGAGCGAGGGGCGATCCTCGACGACGAACGGCGCTTCCTGTCTCAGGCGCTCGAACGCGCTGCGAGCGGCAGCATAGACGCGATCGTCGTAGGGATCGACGCCCGGCAAGTCGATCTCCGGGCGCGAAACGTGGAGAAAGCTCAGCGGATTCCCGTCGCTGAGCAAGCGAGCTTCATCCACAGAGACGACGTCGTAGGGAACAGCGGCGACGCGCGACGCGCGTTCGGCCGCCGGACGAAGCGCGCGAAACGGGTGGATGGAGGCCATGGGACGAGACGTCCGCCGGACACCTGGTCCGGCGGGGCGGCGGCGGACGGTGCGCCTTCAGCGACCGCTCGGTGCCCTCATCGGCTGCTGGGCACGCTCGGTCGACGGAGGCACGAGCCCCTTGAGCCGCATGTAGGTGACGATGTTGCCGTAGTGCTCGTTGCTGTGCGAGATGTTGCCGACGAGCGGCGTGACGCGCAGCATCTCACGCTGATTCGGCGGCTCACCCACTTTCATCGACTGCAACAGCATAGTGTCGGTCGCGCCACTATAGACCGTGCCGCAGTACGTCACAGCGTCCTTGACGGCCTTCACGAGATCCGCCTTCGCCGTCACTTTCTCGAAGCTGTTCCCGTCGTTCGGATTCTTCTCGCCTTTGGCTCTCGCGCAGGCCGTGAAATTAGCATCCGCCAGATGGCCGACGAGACCTCCGAACGTTCGCACGTCGGGCGTTGGCTTGAATGCGTAGTCCGCCTCCGAAACTTTTTCCGCCGCCTCCACGAAATTCCGTGCGACACCGTCGTACATCGTCTTCAGACTGGCGCTCAACGGATTGGCGGCAGCCGGGGCTGGACTCATCTGGGCCGAGGTCTGCCCGACGGCGAGGAGATACAGACTGTCACCGCGACGGCAACGAACAGAGGACGGTGATACATGTTCGAATCTCCTTGACGGACCGCACATGACGAGCGGGGCTGCGGCCCCAAGGGGGAATCGCCATACTAGCATACGATTCTCGTCCGAGAATCGTCCCGGCCGTCGTCACGCCGTGCCGTTTCGGAGCGCGGCTGATACTGCCAGCGTTTGGCGGCATCGAGCAGCTGTCGATCGAAGGAAACGTTGACCGACTGGCGGAGCTCGGCCGTCTCGACCCGCCCGCTCTCGTTCACGAGGACGTCGATCACGCCACGGCGCGTCCGCTGGAACCAGGGCATGTCCTGGCGAACGACGATCGGCGGAACCACATCGGTGTCAGCGACGGAATAAATGCGCGGTGGCGCGCGGTAACAGGCGCCAGAGTTCTCTGAAGAACGCCGATCCATAACGGGGAGTTTCGCCTTCCGGATGGCTCGGCCGAAGCCGAGCAGACCACGTCAACCTCCCCGACTCGGTGCAACCACAGGACCAGATGGCCTCAATTTGTCGGTGATCAATAAGGTGTTGCTTTGTATATAGTTACAGTAGGTATCGAAGCTCAGACGTCCCGGTTCCGGTTACGAGATGGTCGTTCGATCCAACCGAACTGTCATCGGCCGTCCGGTGCCGCTGTGCGTGACCCACGGTGAGACTTCGCGTTCCGGAGGCTCCATGACGAATCGCGTGCGGCGCGCGGCCCTGGCGGTGACGGTGATCCTGGCGGTGCTGGTGGCGGTTCGAGCCGCACCCGTTCCCGACCAGGTCGACCTGGATGCCGTCTTCGCCATCAAGGACGAAGGCCTCCAGCGTTCCCAGGTCATGACGTTGCTCTTCTGGCTGACCGATGTGCACGGCCCGCGCCTGACCAACTCTCCGAACATTCGCGCGGCCGCGAAGTGGGCCGAGACTACGTTCACCGAATGGGGACTCTCGAACGTGCGGCTGGAGCGCTGGGGTCCATTCGGACCGGGATGGTCGAACCAGCGTTTCGTGGCCCATGCGGTGGTGCCGCAGACGTTTCCGCTGATCGGATACCCCAAGGCCTGGACACCAGGGACGAGCGGCGTCGTTCGCGCAGAAGCGGTCATGGCCGTGATCGAGACGGACGCCGACTTCGACAAGCATCGCGGCCAGCTGCGCGGCAAGTTCGTGCTCACGGCACAGGCCCGGGAGCTTAGAGCACTCTTCGACGCGCCCGGGCATCGCTTCACGCCGGCCGAGCTCGAGAATCTGGCCCGCCAGCCCGAGTCGGCCCGATCGAACGCCAACCGTCCCGCGGGACCGACGCTCAGCGTGGATTTTCAGAAGAAGCGTTTGCAGTTCTTTCTGGCAGAGGGCGTTGCGGCGCTGGTCGAACCGGGCCGTGGCGATGGCGGCACCGTCTTCGTCGGGGACGGCCGCCTCCGGGCTGCGCGTGACATGCCGGTACCCACCCAGGTGGTCCTTGCCGCGGAGCATTACGGGCGGCTCGGTACGTCTCCTCGAGAAGAAGCTGCCGGTCGTGCTCGAGATGGACATTCAGAACCAGTTCGACACCACCGATCTCGACGCCTTCAATGTCGTGGCCGAGATTGCTGGAACGGACCTCGCCGACGAAGTCGTGATCATCGGGGCGCATTTCGATTCGTGGCATTCGGGGACGGGCGCCACGGACAACGGCGCCGGATCTGCCGTCATGATGGAGGCGATGCGGATTCTTCGCGCGACGGGCCTCAGGATGCGGCGGACCGTACGAATAGCGCTTTGGACCGGTGAAGAACAGGGCCTCCTCGGATCGCGCGCGTACGTCCTGCAGCACTACGGCAATCGGACCACGATGGCTCTCAAGCCCGAGCACGGGAAGATGGCGGCGTATTTCAACGTGGATAACGGAACCGGTGCGATCCGGGGTGTGTATCTGCAGCGCAACGAGGCGGTCGCACCGATTTTTGCGGCGTGGATGCAACCCTTCACGAACCTGGGCATGACAACGCTGGCAATCCGGAACACGACGGGCACCGACCATCTGGCGTTCGACGAAGTCGGCTTGCCAGGGTTTCAGTTCATTCAGGACCCGCTGGAGTACGAGACCAGAACGCACCATTCGAACATGGACGTCTTCGAGCGGGTCCAGGCCAACGACATGATGCAGAATGCCGTCATCGTCGCGAGCTTTGCTTACCATGCGGCCAACCGGGCGGACCGGCTGCCGAGAAAGCCGCTGCCAAAGCCGACGCCTCCGCCCCAGACCACGACGGCGGGCGCGGCGGCCCGGGACTGAACGTCGTT
>CAWGYQ010000015.1:0-316199 GCA_963826865.1 uncultured Acidobacteriota bacterium | reverse complement strand
TTGTAGCTGCTGGACCGAGTACCGTATTGCTCAGCACGGTCGGCGACCAAGGCCACGGGTGTTGCACGCCGAGGTTGAGGACCAAAAGCCACCGCGGTCGGGTCGCCGGGTCGAGCTCGGCGACCTTTGTTCCACGCGTCTGCCGTGCCGAGCAGCTCGTGGCCGACGCGCGTCAGGTTGGCCGTGTAGGAGACGAGGGGCCGCCAGTTGGTTTGGGCCGCTCCAGCTCGCGGTCCACGAACTCGGAGAGTCGTGCCCGAACCGCGCGCGTCATCGTCGTGCGCGCTGATCCATGTCGATCGACTGCAGCACGCCCGACACCGCGCTGGTGCCCAGCCACACGGCCAGCCAGAACAGCGCGACGTACCGCGAGTTGCGCGACAGCGACGACGGCGCAGCATCAGCGTGCCGGCCGAGACGGGATGACCAGCCCGTAGGCGATGCCCGCCCAGAGCAGCGGGAGCGTGTCGCGGACGACGACAGGTCGAGGCTGAACAGCAGCCCGAGCAGGTACGCGACGATCGCCGGGACGACCGTCACCGCGCCGAGAAAGAAGACGATGACGCCGAGCTTGCCGAGGAAGTAGTCGATCCGCCGCAGCGGCCGCGAGAAGTACAGCGGCAGGGCGTTGAACCGCAGGTCCCGGCTGACGAGGTTCGGGCCGACGACCAGCACCAGGAACAGCGAGAAGCGACAGCTCGGTCTGGATGAAGTAGGAGTAGGCGATCGTCCAGACGGCCGAGCGGTAGTCGTGCGGCTCGGCGATCATCTCCGGCGAGAAAGCTCCAGCAGCGGCGCGAGCGACTCGATCAGCTCCGACTGCTGCTCGAGCAGCCCCCACAGGGACAGCATGGCCGCCAGCGCGATCGCCGGCAGCCAGCGACACGAGCAGCGACGATCCGCAGCCAGCGGTTGCGTCAGCGCGGCGCGGACGCCGTGGCGGGTGACCGCCAGCCACCGCCACGCGTGGCCCGAGAGCGTGCCCTACCAGTGCTGGTAGCCCTGGTCGAAGATCGGCATTCAGGCTTGCTCCACGGCGCTCAGGAACACGTCTTCGAGCGTGCTGCGCTGCGGCCGCAGGTAGCGGATCTGCTCGCCGACGTCCGCGGCCGCTTGCCACAGCAGCTCCGGCGTCTGGCCCTCGGGCAGCTGCACGCGCAGCAGGTCGTCGTGCGGCTCGGTCGCGCAGCCGAGCGCGCCAGCCGCTGGGCAAACGGCGCCGGCGTCGCCCTTGAGGCGCACCTCGAACGCTGGCGGTGCGCCTGCTTCAGCTCCTGGATCTTGCCCTGCGGCCAGCAGCTTGCCGCGGCGAGCACCAGGACGTGGTCGCACACCGCCTCGACGTCCGGCAGCAGGTGGCTGGAGAAGAGCAGGCTCATCCCCTTGTTGTGGGCCAGGTCGCGGGCCAGCTCGATCATCTCCTGCCGGCCGGCCGGGTCCATGCCGTTGGTCGGCTCGTCGAGGATCAGCAGCTTCGGGTCGTGGACGATCGCCGAGGCCAGCTTGAGCCGCTGCTTCATGCCGGTCGAGTACGACTCGACCGGGCGGTAGCGCGCCTCGTCGAGGCCGACGTAGTTGAGCACCTCGTGGGCCCGCTGCATGGCGTCGGTCGGCGGCCATGCCGCACAGCTCGCCGGCGTAGGCGACGAACTCGACGCCCGCGGCGGCGGGAACAGGCACTCGTCCTCGGGCACGAAGCCGACGTCGCGGCGGATGTCGAGCTGCTGCCGGCGGATGTCCAGGCCGAGGACCTCGCCGGTCCCCGATCGATGGGGATGAGGCCGAGCAGGGTGCGGATCAGCGTCGTCTTGCCGGCGCCGTTGGGGCCGAGCAGGCCGACGGCGCCCTCGGGCACCGCGACCGTGAGGTTGTTGAGCGCGGTGACGGCGCCGTAGGTCTTGGTGACGTCTTCAAACTGGAAGAGCACGGGCGACCTCGGACCGGAGCGGAATCGACAGCGTCGTCGGCGAGGGAGTTTAACCGCGACCGCGGGCGGGTCCAACCACGTCGAGCACGTCGTGCAGGCAATTCGCCGCGCGACACGGAATCTTGGCGGGACGCTTGCGTTACATCGCCGAGACCGATGCCGATGCTTGCGTCGGCAATCCCTCGCCTGGCACCTAACTGCGAGGGACTTGCCGGATGCAGTTCACGCCGGCTTTTCCAGCACCCAGCGGATGACCACGCCGTAGTGGTCGTCGAAGTACCGCCACGACGCGGGGAAGAACGTGAGATACCGGTTGTAGACCTGCACGGGCACGAGCTGCAGGGCTTCCTCCTTGTGGGCGACGAGGTTGTCGAACCACGCCCGCAGCGTGGGGCGGTAGTCGTGCATCGAGCGGTGCGTCGTGCGGAAGCCGGCCTGCTCGTGGGCCGTGTTGTGGAAGCGGTACGACGACGCCCATCGAGCCCGGGAAGTAAATCTGCGAGCAGGCCACCGTCGCGATCGAGCTCGTCGTTCACCCGCGTGATGAAGTGCTGCACCAGCCGGCCGCCGGGCTTGAGGGCGCCGTACAGCTTGGCCAAGCAGCGGCGGGATCTCGTCCTGCCGCACATGCTCCCAGGCGCCGATCGAGTAGATCGCGTCGAACTCCTCCGCCGGGTACTCGCGGGTGATGAAGTTGTCGAAGTCGACGTTGAAGCCGTTGTGCTCGCGGTTGTACGCCTCCTGCTCGCTGCGACAGCGTGAGGCCGTACAGGTTCTCCTTGTCGCCGGTGTGCTCGGCGATGCGGCGGAGCATCGAGCCCCAGCCGCAGCCGAGCTCCAGAATCTTCTCGCCCGGCTTGGGGTCGATCAGCCCGAGGATGTGGTCGGCCTTGTGCTGCTGGGCCTCCTCGATCGTGTCGTCCGGCCGATGGAAGTCGGCGCACGAGTAGAACATGTACCGCTTGTCGAGGAACAGCTCGTAGAAGTCGTTCGACACGTCGTAGTGGGCCGAGATGCCCAGGACGTGGTCCTGCCGCATCTTGGCGCCGAGGACAGCGCGGCGGAGCGGCTTGAGCGGCCAGTGCGTGCGGATCCAGTCCGTGCCGCGCGGCATGTCGCGGGTGATCGAGTGCCAGGTCCACTCGGGGTCGAGCGGCGTCGGCGAGCGGATGATGTTCTGCAGAAAGGCGTACGACACGCCGTAGACGGCGGCTTCGGGCAGAAACAGGGCGTGTCGCAGCATGGCAGGCTGGCAATCGGGGACTAGGGCGCCGCGAGCCCGGTTGGCTGGCGCCAGTATCGGTAGGCCGCTCCGATGCGACGCAAGGATCGACGATCGCCGACCCCTGTAGCGATAGCGAGCGCCCGGCAAGTGTTACGATTCGGTTCGACGTCCGCGGGGACGCTGTCCTCTCCCGTCACGGGGCACCTGCCATGATTCGCCGCGCGTTTGTGATGCACGTCCACCCCGACCAGCACGCCGAGTACGAGCGGCGGCACCGGCCGATCTGGGACGAGCTGGCCGGCGACGCTCACCGAGCACGGCGTCCACAACTACTCGATCTTCCTGCACGCGAGACGAGCCAACTGTTCGCCTACGTCGAGCTGGAGGACGAGGCCCGCTGGAACGCGATCGCCCAGACCGACGTCTGCCGCCGCTGGTGGAAGCACATGGCCGAGGTGATGGAAACGAACGCCGATGAGAGCCCGCGATCGGCGCCGCTTACGGAAGTGTTTCATTGGATTGAGTCGCAGTCACTTCATCATTTAGCCCCCGGTCAGTGACCGGGGGCTAAGTGACGACGGAGGACCTGTTGTCATGGGCATGCCAAAAAACGTGTTGGGCAGGAGCTGCAACCGTGCTCGACCGATCCCATGACGGGGTTCTACCGCGACGGCTGCTGCCGCACCGGGCCGGACGACTACGGGCTGCACCTGGTCTGCACCGAGGTGACCGACGAGTTCCTGGCGTTCTCGAAGGAGCGCGGCAACGACCTCAGCACGCCCAACCCGATGTACAACGCTTCCCGGGTCTCCCCCAGACGTGCTTCTCGGGATCGTAGGGGCTCATCTTGATCTTGTGCGGTCCCTTGCCCCCCTTCGCCAGCAGCGGGTCATGCTGCGTCCACGACTGCACCAGCTTGCCGTCGCGATTGACGACGATGACCTGGTTGGTCCATCGGGTCTTGGGCCGCTCGCGGTTGGCGTTCCCCATGTGTTCGCCGTAGGAATCCCCGGGCTTCGCCTTCGGCGGCAGCGGCAACTGTCCGCGCTGCCCGATCCAGATGCGGTCGGGCGTCTCGGCGTAGATGCCGCCCGTCGATCCCCACGTCCAGGCCTCGTTCTCGGCACCGGGCAGCGGCTGCGGCCAGTTGGGCACGACCTCGTACAGGCCGTACTCCTCCTGGCCGCCCTTCTCCTGCACGAAGGCAACGGGCGCGAACAGCAGCAGAATCACTCCGATCGTCAGCATCCGGGCTCGTGCAGGCATCGTCGCTCTCCTTTTTCTGGTCCGTTCGACAGAAGACATCGTTTCGGGCGGGTCGGCCCTCCTACTGCGACGTCGTGCCCGGCGGCGGCACGCGCGGCGGGATGATCCGGTGACCCGGCACCGTCTTCGAGACCACTTTGCTGCGGAGCGTTCCGAGGTTTCCGATGGTGATCTCGACGAGATCGCCTTCCTTGAATGTCATGACCGGTGCCGGCACCCCCGTCGCGATGAGGTCGCCGGGGAGCAGGGTCACGCGCTCGCTGAAGTAGGCAATCATCTGCGGGACGGTGAAGGTCAGGAACGACGTGTTGGGGTTCGGAATCGTCCACGGCTTGCCGTTGACGATGGCCGAGATCGCGAGCTTGTGCGGATCGGGCACGTCCTCTTTCAGCGTGATGAACGGGCCGCACGGCGCGAAGGTGTCGAGGCCCTTGCTGATCGTCGATCCCTGAGAGCTGTGCTTGCCCTGCTTGAGATCGCGCGAACTGACGTCGTTCAGGATCGTGTAGCCCATCACGTAGTCCATGGCCTGCGCTTCGGCTACGTTGGTCGCCTTCTTGCCGATGACGATCGTCATCTCCGGCTCGTGCACGCCCGTCGTCAGCAGGCCCTCGAGGTTGATCTCGCTGTCCTGCCCGGTGAGCGCGGTCGGCGGCTTGAGGAAGGCGCTGGGGTACTCGGCGGCGTCGTAGGCCCCCGGCTTACCGTCCGGAGTCCGGCGGATGTAGTTGCCCGCCAGGCCGAAGATCTTCGAGGGGTTGGGCACCGGCGGCAGGTACTTGATGGCGGACGGCGGATGGAAGACGCGGTGCCCGCCGCCCGGCTCGGTGAACTGTCCGGCCGCTTTGCGCGCGCTCACGATTTGGTACACCGACTTGACCGAGGCGATCGACGCGTCGCCCGCCTCGATCAGCGAGCGCATGTCGATTGGAATCGGCCCCACCGTCTTCACTTCGGGCGCGCCCGAGCGCAACAGGTAGAGCACGGCGTTGTGGATGTCGACGATCTCCTGATCGCCGTCACCGCGCGTTGCTCCCAGGCGGGGGCCGCTCGCCCCCGCCTCGAAGGTCACCAGCCTGAAGATCCCGGTCGTCGCGCCCGACTGGGCGTGCGCCTCGCGCCCGGGAAGGGTCGAGAGCGACCACCCGCCCGTCACTGTGACCGCCAGCAGTGCCAGATGCCGAACCGCGTGCTTTCCATGCCGCGCGCTGCTCATGATCGTCCCTTTCTGAGTGTCAGAACGTGTAGCGAAACCCGATCTGCATCGTGCGCGGCGCACCCGCCGAGACCGGCACCAGGAAGTTCGAGCTGTTCCGGTTGCCGGTCGGGTTGCCGAAGTTCACACGGTCCGTCGCGTTGTAGATCTCCCAGAAAAGACCGACCGTGTTGCTGCCGCGGAGATCGAAGATGTACTGAAAGCGCAGGTCGAGCAGCACCACGTTCTCGCCGTCGATCCCGTTGCGGATGGCGCGGCCGCCGGCGTCGAGCGGCGAGACGATGGGCCGCGTCAGGTCGTGCAGGCCGGCCACGGGCCGATCGTTGTTGTCGCGGTCGCGGTTCACGTCCTGCCCGACCGTCTCGTTGATGGGGTAGCCGGAGTAGTAACGGAAGATCGCCCCGGCCCCGAACCCGAGCCACGGGTTTACGTTCAGGCTGGCGGCGAAGGCGTGGCGGTTGTCGAAGTTCGTGCGGCCGTAATCGCCCCGCGGATCCAGATCGTTCGTCGAACCGCTTGTTGTTGAGCACCGCCGATGCCCACGTCGTGCGCGCGGGCGAGCGTGTAGGCGAGGCGTCCGCTCCAGCGGCGCGAGTAGCGCTTCTCGGCCGCGACCTCGAGCGAATCGAAATCGCCGTTGAGCGCGTCGAGCGTCTGGAACTGCAGGACGCGCTGAAAACGCGTGTCGCGCGCCGAGGCCGGTATCAGTTCGCCCGTCGGATCGAACACGTCCACGCCCGGCCGGCCCACGGTGCCGTCGGGCAGCGGGCGCGGCTCGTTGATGTCGACGAGCGCCGTCTGATTGCGGCTGCGGTTGCCGACGTAGTCGACCGACAGCGCGAGGTCGGACATGAGCTGGTGTTTGACGCCTGCGCTGAATCCCCAGAGATATCCCAGCCGGCGATTGCCGTCCAAGGTGGGCTCGCTGTTGACGAACCCGCCCGCCGCCACCTGATCGCGCACCTCGCTGAGTTCGGCGCGACACGGGCCGCTGATGATCGCCCGTCCGGCGTTGTTGCCCGGCTGGAGACAGGGATCCTCGGGAATCACGCCCTCCTCCGACGACTCGTCCTCGCCCGTGTCGAACGTGAACGCCGGGCTGATGACGGCAGCCTGGAGCAGCGTCGCCTTGGTGGCGGTGAGCTGGTACTCGTAGAAGCGGCCGAACCCGGCTCGGATGACGGTCTTGCCGTTGCCGGTCGGATCGTAGGCCACGCCCACGCGCGGGGCGAACGCGTTCTTCGACTGCGGGACGACGTGCTGGTAGTCGTAGCGCAGACCTAGGTTGAAGGTCAGCTTGTTGTTGAGCTGCCACTTGTCCTGGACGTACCAGTTGGTGCGGTGATCCACGACGTCGAAGTAGATCTGGCCGAGGCGGATGGAGAACCGCGACGGGTACGTGAAGGGATCCGCCGGGATCGAACGGTACGTTGCTCAGGAACTCGAAGGTGCCGTTGTCGTTGCCGCCGACGATCGTCGGGGCCGACGTATTGCGGCTGTAGACCGCGCCGACCTTGAACGTATGGGTGCCGTGCCAGCCGGACTTGAAGAACGTGAACGCGTCGTCGACGATGTAGGTGCGAATCTCGGCGGACCCGTGAATGGCTCCGGGCCGGCGAGGAAGTCAGGATGCTCGTTCGCCGAACCGACGTCGAACTGGTCGCGGCCGTTCAGCTCGATGTAATTGAAATCGTCGTCGAAGTACTCGGTGTTGCCCGAGTGGAGAATCTTCGCGCACGTGCGACGACCTTGAGCTCGTTCGTCGCGCGGGTGCCGATCACCTTCGTCCAGTTGAAGTTGAACACCTGGTCGCCTTCGTCGTTCTCGACCTCCACGGACTCGGGGAGGGCGAGCGCATCCTCCCACTCCTCGCCGATGTTGATCGCTGCTTCGCGCGACCCAGCGGAACGAGAAGGTGTTGTTGCCGCCGACCTGGTAGTCGGTCGCGCAGGAAGGTGTTCCACACCTTGATCTCGGCGGCGTCGGAGAAGCTCTGCGCGAGCGGCGCGGCCTCGGGCGGAAACACGAGCTCGACCGCGTTCTCGATGTCGTCGCGCTCGAGGTTGAAGAACCAGAACGCCTTGTTCCGGACGATCGGACCGCCGGCGTCGAAGCCCCAGCACGTTGCTGCCGCTCTCCGGGTTCTCCTCGCCCTGTTGCTTCAAGAAGTAGTCGGTCGCGTTCAGCTCGTCGTCCTGAAAATAGTAGAAGCCGCGTCCGCGAAGCGGTTGCGCGCCGCTCTTCGTGACCGCGTTGACGATGACGCCCGACGACCCGCCGTACTCGGCCGTGTACTGGTGCGTCAGCACCTGGAACTCCGCCATGGTGTCGAGCGTCACGCGGGCCTGCGTGCCCTGTGGCCGCCGAGCCGGTCGTCGTTGTTGTACACGCCGTCGATCATGAACAGGTTGCTGCCGTCTCGCGCCCGTTTGCGTTGAACTGCCCGCCCTCGAACGTGCCCGGGTTCAGGCTCGGCGTCAGTCCCGGCACCATCTGCATCAACGACAGCTGGTTCCGTCCCGCGCTGGGCAGGTTGTCGATCTCCTGCGTTCGTCACGTTCGTGCCGATGCGCGCTCGACGTCGTCTCGACGACCGGCGCGGCGCCGGTCACCGTGACTTCCTCGCACCGAGGCGACCGACAACGTGAGGTCGACGATCAGCTCCTGGCCGACGGCGACGACGAGTCCCTTGCGTTCCTGGCTCTGGAAGCCCGGCAATTCACTTCGGAGCGTGTAGGTGCCTGGCAGCAGCGTGGGAAGGACGTACCGTCCCTCGGCCCCGTGATGGTGGAGCGTTCGGTGCCCTGTCCCTCGTGGATCACCGTGACCGTGACACCCGGCAGAACCGCCTTGTCCTGGTCGTACACCGTGCCGTGGATCTCGGCACGGCCCGCCTGCGCGAACCCGGGACGCGCGGCTGCGATCAGCAAACCGACGAGCACGCCGCCGACGATGAGGCCCCGCTGAGGCATGATCGTTTCCTCCGGCTCTGCGGCGAGAGGATCCGCGACACATTCGCACGCGATCGGCCGCCCCTCAAGGCGGACGCCTTGCGAGGGACCGGTGCGGGCGATCGGAAGCGGCACCGTGCCGCGAGCGCCTGCCCTGGGCGAGACGCGCTCCACGCCGCCACAGGGAGGCCATTCTGGCAGCCTGTCGGTCGCGGTCAATACCTGAAGGTGGTTAGATCTACCTGAAACTGAGTAGATCCGCTGCAAGCCGATCAGTTCTCCTTCACGTGGATGATGCCGCGGCGCGCGCGCGACGTTGACCGCGGCGATGCGATCGTTCACGCCGAGCTTGGCGAGAACGTTCTTGACGTGCACCTGCACCGTTTCACTCGCGACGCCGAGCGCGGCCGCGATTTCCTTGTTCCGCATCGCCTGCGCGATGAGCTCGACGACCTGCACCTCGCGCGGCGTGAGCCGCTGATTGCCCGCGGCCTCCTCGAGCCGTGCCTGCACGTCGGCCGCTCATCGGCCGGCCTGGCCGATGTACACCTCGCGGATGATCCGCGCAAGGTCGTCGGCGATCGTGTCTTTCAGCAGATAGGTCGCGGCGCCGGCCTCGAGCGCCCGGTGAATGTCCTCGTCGCCCTGGTAGACCGTGAGCACCACGATCCGCGCGTGCGGATCCATTCGCGGATCGCGCGCACGGCGTCGAGCCCGCTCATGCGCCGGCATCTGCAGGTCCATCAGCGTGACGTCGGGATGGTACGCGGTGAAGATTGCGATGGCCTCCTCGCCGGTGGCCGCGGAGCCGACCACCTCGATGTCCTTCTGCTGGCTCCAGGATCAGACGCCAGACCCTGTCGGACGATCCGGTGGTCGTCCACGCAGAGGATGCGGATGCGTGGCGCTGGTGCGGACATGGCTGAGACACCGAGGAAATCGGAACCACCGTTTCGACCCGCGTTCCTTCGCCAGGGCGGCTCACGATGTGGAGCTCGCCGCCGGCCTGCTCGGCCCGCTCTCGCATGCCCAGCAGCCCGTAGTGGTTTGCCGGCCAGGTGCTCGTTGCCCGCACAATCGAAGCCCTGGCCGTCGTCGGCGACCTGCAGGCGGATCGCGGCGTCGGTGTACTCGAGCGTCAGCCGAATCGTCGTCGGATCCGCATGACGGACGGCGTTGGTGATGGCCTCGCGCGCAATGCGCGCGAGCTGTTCGGTCACCTTGAGGCACCGGCGCGGGTCGCCGGTGACGGTCGTGTCGAACTGAACGGCGGTGCCTTCCGTCGCACGCCGGCCGAACTCGCGCAGCTCCTCCACGAGATCCTGGTGCTCGAAGGTCAGCGACCGCAGGTCCCAGATGGACTGGCGCGCCTCGCGCACGTAGTTCTCGGCCTGCCGCCGGATGTGCAGGAGGTGCTCGCGGATCGTCGGGGCAGGCCAGTCCGGAGCGTTCGCCAGAGCGTCCGACTGAAGAGCGACGCCCACGAGCCCTTGAAGCAGGGTGTCGTGGATTTCGCGGCTCACCCGCACGCGCTCGGCCAGGACGAGCGCGAACTGGCGACGCACCTGTCGCAGTCGAAGCTGCCAGGCCGTCCACCGCGACGCCGATCACGAGCGCGCACATCGCGTAGAACCGATTCGTCTGGTAGAACGCGGGCCGAATCGTGAACTCCGACATCCAACGACTCGTGCCACGTCCGCTCGCTGCTGCTCGCCACGACGTGGAACCGATGGTTGCCGGGCGGCAAGTTGCGTGTACGAGGCCGTCCGCCGCATGCCCGCGTCCACCCAGTTCTCATCGAAGCCCTCGAGGCGGTAGCGGAAGCGCGCCTTCGTCGGCGACGTCAGATGGAGCGCCGTGTACTCGAACACCAGCCTCGAGGTCCGCGGCGGCAGCTCCGCTTTCGTCCCGAGCCTCACCTGCTGCCCGTCGGCGATGACGCTCTCGATGTGGACGGTGAACGGCACGCCGGTCTGCGACAGCTTGCGCTGGTCGACGACCGTGATGCCTCTGCCGGTGACGAACCACAGCCGCTTGTCGGTAGAGCGCGCCGCGCTCGGAGAGCCCAGCCACCTCGGCATTCCCGCCAGCCCGTCCGACATGTCGAAAAGCTCGTACAGGCACGTGGTAGCTGGGTTCGGCCACGCCTTTCTCCAACTCGCTGCGCTTCACGCGCACGATGCCGGAGCTGACACCCAGCCACAAATCACCGAAGTCGTCGGTCACCATGGCAGAGACGGCGAACCCCGGAAGGCCCATGCGGAAAGTGATGTGCTCGTGATCGTCCCTCTTCCAGACGGGCCAGCCCGTGGGTCCCCCCCAGCCAGATGGCGCCGTCGCCCGTCTCGTGGACCGACATCGGAATGCCGGCGAGGCCATCGGACGGCCCGTAGAACCGAAGTGGACGGTCCGGCTCGCGAACGACCAGGTGCCCGCCCGTGAATCCAATCCAGACCCGATCCCGGCTGTCGACATGCACGAAGGTCGCCTTCCGCTGGCGAACCCGCTCCGGATTCCCGAGCGGCGTGGCGCGTCCACCCGCGATCGAGAACACGCCTTGATCGGTATCGCAGAGCCACAAGGTTCCGCGCGAGTCGACACCGAACGAGTTGATACGGTAGGGACGCTTGACCTCCGCGGGGAGCGGCTCCGGGAGAATGCGGCCGTCGCTGATGCGAACCAGGCCGCCGTTGGTCGCCACCCACAGCGCACTCGAGCCGTCGGCGTGCATCGCCGTGACACGCGGGCTCGGCAGCCCGTCCTCGAGCCGGTACCGCCGGCGGAGCCGCCCGCCGCTGAATTTGGCCAGGCCGTCGCCGGTACCCACCCAGACATTTCCGTCGCCGGTCACGGCCACCGCGCGACTGAAGCCGAGATCGCTGATCGGTGTGACGGCGTGCGGCGTGAAGCGATGGAGCCCGGTGACGGTCCCGACCCAGATGTTCCCCTGCCGATCCTCGAGCAGCGATCTCACCGTGTCGCTGGAGAGCCCGCCGTCGACCGTAATCGCCTCCGTCGTCAACTCGCCGGTCTCGGCGTCGCGGCACACGCGCCACAGACCCTGCCCGGAGGTCGCCACCCACATGCAGCCGTGGCGGTCTGGCAGCAGGCGGACGCCGTTGCCGGCGCGCGACGAGCGGTGCGGCACGCCGGAGTCATCGAGAAAGGCGAACCCGTGACTGCGATCGGTGATCCAAAGCGTGCCGCCGGCGTCCTGACTGATCGTGCGGACGAAGGTGGAATCGATCTCGACATGGTCGAACGATGCGTCGCCCGCGCGGCGACGGTACGCACCGGTGATCGTGCCGATCCAGAGATTGCCCGCGCGATCCTCGTAAGCGCTGTAGACCGACCCGTTCGGCGGGCCAGGCGGCGGAGTCACGCGCTCCCAGCGGTCGCCGCGAAACCGGTGGAGCCCGTCGAGGCTGCCGGCCCAGGTCGCGCCGCTGCCGTCCTCAAAAAAGAACGTGATGGCAGCGTCGATCTCGCGGCTCTGATCGTCGTAGCGATCGACGCGCCTGTCGCGGATGCGCGCGATGCCGCCGCCGTCGCCGAAGCCGACCCAGAGACTGCCGTCCCTGGCGCTGTACACGCTCGAGACCACCCCGTCGGGCAGCGCACTGTTGGTGAGAGAGGACGCGTGCACGAAGCGCACGCCGTCGAAGCGCACGAGGCCCGCGTCCGTGCCGAGCCACAGGTAGCCGGCCGCGTCCTGGGCGATCGACCAGATCTGGCTCGAGGGCAGGCCGTCCTCCTCGCTCCACGAGCTGAGGCTCAGACCGTCCAGCGCTTGGGTATGCGGGTCCCCGGTGCTCGCGGACGTGGCCGTCGCGAGGGCAAGCGCGATCAGTGCGAGCGAAGCGACCTTGTTCGGCTCCATGACAGTTCGAAGCGAGCCATCGGTCACGTCGGCGACGATCGGGACGGCGATTATACGGCGATGTGTGGCGCGGCGATCAACCCCCACGTCGCAGGCCTTGTCGAGCCGCCGCTTTTGTGTGCGGCGAGAGCGAGCTCAAGCCCCGGGACGTCGAAACCTGCAGGCCGCGGCCAGTCCTGTTCGTGCGCTCGGTCCCAGGAGACGTTCTCGGGCAGTCGTGGTGAAGCGCACCAGCAGCATTACTCGTGGGACGCCGCCTACGCACGCCTCCGCTGAGGGTTCCTGAATGGGCCGCGGCCCGCCGTGCTAGCATTTCTCCGCGCGCGAGGCGTCTGCCGGCGCCGTCCATCGAATGAGTAGCACTCCACACTGTCTCCTGGTGACCGCCCACGACGCCCCGGGTGTGCTTTCGCAGATCGCGACGCTCATCGCCGGCCATCCCGCCAATATCCACTCGATTCAGAGTCTGGGCACCCGCGACGGCATCGCGACGCTCTATCTCGAGGTGGATCAGCTGGCGAGTGTCTCTGCGTTCATCACCAAGCTGCGGGAGCTTCCGGTCATCACGGGCGTGCAGCTGACCGATTCGCTGCTGCAGATCTTCGGCAAGCGCGTCATCATCATCGGCGGCGGCGCACAGGTGGGACAGGTGGCTGTGGGCGCGATCAGCGAGGCCGACCGCCACAACATCCGCGGGGAGCGGATATCGGTGGACACCATTCCGCTCGTCGGCGAACAAGAGCTTGCCGGGGCGGTGCGTGCCGTCGCCCGGCTGCCGCGCGCGCGCGTGCTCGTGATGGCCGGCGCCCTCATGGGAGGAGCGGTCACCGATGCCGTCCGCGAGGTGCAGCAGGCGGGCATCATTGTCATCGCGTTGAACATGGTGGGCAGCGTGCGGGACGCCGCCGATCTGGTGATCACCGACCCGCTTCAGGCCGGCGTGATGGCGGTGATGGCCATTGCCGACACCGCCACCTTCGACGTCTCCCGCCAGCGCGGCAAGGTCTACTAGCGGGCTTTCCTTCGCCGCCGCCTCTTCGCGGCCGCCGCGCGCGCCTGTTTCGAGAGCGCGGCGGATGACACCACGTCGCGCCGCTCCCGCTTCAGCCTGCGAAGCGAGGCACGCGCCCGGGCAGCCGACGGCTTCGACCGCTTGCGCTTCCTGCCTGCGCGAGAGTCCTGGATCGCCCGCTTGCGCGTGGCCTCCGAGGTCTGGCCCTTGCGCGGCGGCTTCAGCTTGACGCCGGCCCTCCGTGCCTTCGCCAGACCGATGGCGATGGCCTGCTTGGCCGATCGCGCGCCGTGCTTGCCTTCCCGGATGTGCTCGATTTCTTCGTGGACAAACTCGCTGGCCTGCGTGCCGGGCGACTTGCCCTCACGTTTGGCTTTTCGCGCTCGCGCCACGGTTCTCTTTTCCGGCATGGGTTCCTCTTCCGTGTGTCAACCGATGACCCTTCGCCGATGCACGCTCGCCCTTCAGCGAGGCTCATGGACTCAGCCGTTACGCCGCGTGCTGTTTCGATCGCTTTCGTGAGCGAACAGACCGTCGCGTGTGGCTCTGTCCAGACGGCTTGCCTCGCGCACGCGCCTCGTCCAGGCTGGACCTGAGCCGCTCCATCAGGTCCACGACTTTCGCGTCCCGAGGTCGCTCGTCGCCGACGAGCGTGGCCCGTCGTCCTCTCATCTTGGCCTTGATGAGCCGCATCAGATTGTCGCGATAGTCGTCGGTGTACTTCTCAGGCGCCCAGTCGGCTGCCAGGTGCTCGACGAGCGACGTGGCCATGTCGAGCTCCTTCTTCGTGACCCCTGACCTTCCCGGGAACGAGTACGCGTTCACGTCCACGAGCTCGTCGGGAAACCGCAGAGTCGAGAGGACCAGGGCGTCGCCGATGGCCTCAACCGCGGCCAGGTGCTGGACGTTGCGCAGGATGAACTTGGCCACGCCGATGCGTCCGCTCTGCTGGATGGCTTCCCGGAGCAGCGCATAAGAGGCGTCGGCTCCCTTCCCCGGGGTCAGGTAGTAGGGCCTGTCGAAAAAGCGATCGTCAATGGCATTGGCCTCGACGAAATCGAGGATGTCGATCTTTCTCGACTTCTCGAGCGCGGCCGCGGCAAGGTCTTCCTTGGTCAACACGACGAAGCGGCCCTTCTCGTACTGGTACCCTTTGACCAGGTCGTCCCACGCGACCGCTTTCCCGTCCTTCTGGCACACCCGTTCGAGATTGATGGGCGCGCGGTCCTTCGCATGGAGCAGGCGAAAACGCGGACGGCTGTCACGAACCGCCGTATGCATGTCGACCGAGATGTTCACGAGGCCGAAGGCGATGGAGCCGGTCCAGATTGGTCGGGGCATAGGTTCATCCTTCTTCCGCCAATTTCCGGGCGACCTGGAAGTGCGCGATGAGTGCGCGCATGGCCTTCGCGCGACTCTCCGAATCGGGCGCACGAAGCACCGACGAAGGATGCGCGGTGACGACAGCGGGAATGCCGTAGCTCGTCGGAATGGCGCGGCCCGCATCCTTCGTGACCCGAATCGCCGGACCCAGCACTGACTGGGCGGCGACGCTACCGAGACACACGATCACCCGAGGCCGGATTGCCTGCACCTCGCCATCGAGCCACGGGTGACACGCCGCGATATGCGTGGCGCCGGGCCGCTTGTGAATGCGCCGCTTGCCACGCTCCTCGAATCGAAAGTGCTTCACGGCGTTGGTTACGTAGAGATCGTCAGCGTCGAGCCCGGCCTCGTCCAGTGCGCTACGGAGGAGGCGTCCGGCCGGACCCACGAACGGCTTGCCCTGACGATCTTCGACGTCGCCGGGCTGTTCTCCGACGAGCACGATGCGTGCGCGCGATGGGCCTTCGCCGAAGACGACCTGCGTCGCGTCTTGCCAGAGCTCGCAGTTCCGGCATCGACGCGCGTTCGCCGCCAGCGCCGTGATGGTCGTGATGGGCGTTTTTCGAGACGTTGCGCCTATTGCCATCTCGCACGGCCCAGGCTGTTAACCGCTACGTTTCGCAAAAGTGTTGCCAGGAGAACTGACGCACCCCGTGAGGTCGGAGTGATGCGCAAGGCATAGACGGTTGTATGCCCACCGCCCAGGTTGCAGTGGATTGGTACACCGGTACAGATGGCGGGTGCAAGCCCATGCCTGTCCGCAGCAACAGCTCGGGCATTGCAGTTGCAGGAGCTCACCAGACGAGGTTACCGATGAGAATCCTGATTGCCACAAGCGCACTTGCCTGCATCGTCGCCATTGGCGCGTGCGGTTCCAAAGGTCAGGCGGCCAACACGGCTCCGGAGCGGTTGACCGGAGCCACGCTCGCCTTCACGAGTCTGGACAGCGGCAAAGACGATGGGTCGTCGCTGACGGCCCAACTCCTTCGCAACAGCAACGAGATTGCCGCGGAGGTTCGATCGGTGGGCACTGCGTTCGACGACAACCGGGCGGCGCCGGCGCTCGCGATGTCGGTTGCCGGCCCCTTCAACCAGAGCGACGCGCAGGCGGCGCAGCTTCGGCTGCGAATGGTTCCCGAAGGAAGGGACACCTGGACGTTCAACGCGCGATTGAGCCTGACCTTCGCGGACGGGATGCAGCGAAACTACGGCTGGATGGGCGTGCGGCTCGACGAGGCGTCGCCCGAGCGTACGCTGACTCTCGCCGGCGCGCAGACGCCCTGACGACCGTCTCGTCTATTTCTTCCCACCGGCACTCTCGGGGTCGGTCAACGGTCTGACCCCTCGAGCGCCGTCCGCGCTAGTTCGTCTTGCCGGCGTTCGAGACGATCGCGACGAACTCCTCGTGCGTGCCGACGCGCCCGTGGGCGGGCACGTGACGGGTGGGGTCGAGCTTCAGCTTCCGGATGTTCTGGTGGAGCGTGCGCATGCCGGGAGTCGGAACCGGCGGCTGCGCGCCCTGTGCCGGCGGCGAGTACAGATCCGCGTTCATCAGAATCTTTTCCTTCGGCAGATACGCGATGAGCATGTCCACGCTGTGGTGGCCCTGGCGGTATGACGGGTCCCCGAGCTCGTAGGCCATGTCCTGCACGTGGATGATCTCCAGGATCCGCTCGCCGTCGGTGACGACGTACTTGCCGGTGCCGCGCGCTTCGCCGGCCACGGTCTCGATCGGAGCGGGCCGCCGACTGATCCAGTACATCGGATTGTAGTCAGACATCCGGTCCGGCATCAGTGTCCGCGGCGAGGGATGGAACAGGATGTCGAGGTAATACTGCTTGTTCGACTCGTGGGTCACGATCGTCGTGCCCTGTGAGAGATAGGTGCGCAGCCCTCCGGCATGATCGAAATGGTGGTGTGTGTTGATCACGTACTGAATGGGCTTGCCGGGCACGAGTCGCGTCGCTTCGGCGATGACCGCAAGCGACCGGGTTTCGTTGTTCGGTGCGTCGACCACGGCCACGTAATCCTTGAACTCGACGAGCATGCTGTTGTGTGTGCCGCCGCCCAATAGCCACACGCCCTGGGCCAGTTGCTGACTCTCCACTCTGGCGGGAGGCGTTACGGTGGTGCGCACGACCTCCGGTACCGGAAGCGTCGTGACCGGCACGTTCGGCTTCACGCTGGTCACCTTGTATTCGTAGTAGTTGTGCGCGACATTCAACCGCGGATCGGCCTGGTGCGTGTGGAGCAGCATGGGGAACTTCACGCCGCCGAAGTCCTGGTACTGCGTATAGCGCATCTCGTAGTCCATGTCGCCGTAGACCGGATTGCCAATCCAGGTTCCTACGAGCTCCACGAGATTCTGGTCGTTGATGGTGCCGTTGATCTTGTACTTGTCGAGGAACGTGAACGAGACGATGGTCACCATCTTCCCGAACTGCGAGAGCCCGAAATCGGATGCGCCCACGAGCTGCATCCTGATGGCCTTGGCGTCGGTGGCGGCCAGCGCCGCCTTGAGAAACCCGTGGGGCGTGATCGCGATCTCCAGTTGGCGGAGCTCGCCGAAGGGAATGCCGTCGAGATATCCGCGCGTCAGCGGTACGGGTGCATTGTCGCGAATGTCCCAGGCGTGGGTTCCGCTGACAATCGCCGTGATTCGCTGATCGGCCATCGGCACCCGCCCGAAGGTCGGGAAGTTGCCCTGGCGGCGTGTGTAGTCTTCGCGCGACCACCTGGCGTCGAAGTCGATGGCGCGGGTGTAGTCGGCCACTTCGTACTGCGGCCAGCCGACGTCCACGGCGTACTGCTGCCCGATCATGGCCGAAGAACCGGCCCCCGAATACTCGATCGTCTTGAGGTTCTCGCCGCCCATCGCCTTGAGCGATGCCTGGAGCGCCGCGCGGGCGTCCACCTCCTGAGCGGAGGCGGAGCCGATCGAAAGTCCGAGTGCCGTCACCAGTATCAGAAACCCTCGCGCCATTCGCTCCTCCTCAACCCCGATAGCCGTGCGGACTATTCATGTTCGAACCCATGGAAGTCTGCCACGAGGCGGCTTCGTCGGCAAAGCGTTCTGTGTACCCAACCATCGCGTCCCTGTCGCGATGGGACCACATCGGCGCCTGTTCACAAAGACAGAACGAGAGGCGGAAGCGTGAGCCGGGTGGCTCACGCCCCCACGAGCTCGCGCAACGTGCGCGCATTGGCTACCGCATGCCCGTCGATGTCGTTGTTGAAGAAGACGAACACCGGACGATCGCGTGCGGTGGTCGTCAGCCAGGCCGCCCATCGGCGCAGGTACCCGCCTCGGATAGCTGCCGCCGTATCGTCGTCCGTAGCCATGACACCGCAGGTAGCCAACCGGCCCGATGGCTGTCAGAGGGCTCTCGGAGCCTTCCATGTCGTGGACGCAGAGCGACACCCCTCGCCGCTCGAGCAACTGGAGCACGCCGGGCTCGTAGCCGCGGCTGTCGCGGAACTCGACGACGTGGGTGAGCGGCATCGAACGCCTGACGCGTGCCGTCGACCGCGGCAGCGCGTCGATGAACTGCACCAGCCGCTCGGCGTCTGGCACCCAGCGTGGTGGGAGCTGATAGACAATCGGACCCAGGCGACCGTCCAGATGCCGGACGCGAGCGAACAGCCTTGCAATCGGCTCCGTCGGCCGCGTCAGCCGCAGAAAGTGCGTCAGGTAGCGCGACGCCTTGACGGCGAACACGAACGTCGAGGGAACACTCGCCCGCCAGGCGTCGAAAGAGGTCGCCTCCGGCAGACGGTAGAAGCTGCTGTTGATTTCCACGCAGTCGAATTCGCGAGCGTAGGCCGCCAGCCATTCCCGTGCAGGCATCCGGGCGGGATAGAACGCGCCGCGCCACGTCGGATAGTGCCAGCCCGAGCATCCGATTCGGATTGGAAACGCCACGACGCCGGTACCAGCAAGAGTCGCGCCCGCCCGCGTCAGCCTGGCGAGACAGATGAGGTCAGAACGCGATCGCGAATGTTGGCGGCCGAGAAGCGGGAAGGTCAGCGCTGGTTGACCGTAGCCAGATGCAGTGTTAGCGTTCGTCTCGCGATGGATTGGGTCGTCGCGAGGGGGTTCCGAGACATGACCGTGTCCAAGGCCATTGGGGTGCTATCTGTTCGCCGTGGGTGTTGGAGTCGTCGTTCCGGAAGCGCGCGCGCAGTTGATCGAAGATCGAACGCAGGACAAGGTGGCCTTTCCTGCGCACAAGATGATTGGCAACATCTACTATGTCGGCACGGGGACGTTGTGCTCGTACCTCATCACGACTCCGGAAGGGCACATCCTCATCAACACGAATTTCGAGGACACCGTGCCGCTGATGCGCGCGAGCATCGAGCAGCTCGGTTTCAAGCTCACCGACATCAAAATCGTCCTCGGCAGCCACGCGCACGGCGACCATCAGCAAGCCGACGCCATGTTCAAGGAACTGACCGGCGGCGCCAGCTTCGTCGCGATGGAGCAGGACGTGCCCGCGCTCAAGAACATGACACCGGGCGACAAGCCCCATCCGATCGACCGCATCATCAAGGACAAGGACACGGTCAGCCTTGGTGGCACGACGCTGACGGCTCATTTGACGCCCGGCCATACCCGCGGCTGCACGACCTGGACGATGAAAGTCATGGACGGGACGGTGCCGCGCGACGTCGTGATCATGTGCGGCGGCGTGCAGGACAGCGCGCGGCTGGTGAACAATCCGAACAATCCGACGCTCTACGACGACTTCATGCGCAGCAACCAGATCTACCGGTCGCTGCCCGTTGAGGTCTTCATTGCGTCGCACAGCTGGTTCTTCGACCTCGCCGGCAAGCATGCGAAGCTCGCCAAGAATCCGAACGTGACCCCGAACCCGTACATCGATCCTGCCGGCTACATGAGGTACATCGACGAGATGGAGAAGACCCTCAAGACCATGCTGGCGGAGCAGAAGGCCAAACCCCCGGCCCACTGATCGGCATCGCGCACTTGCCGACAGATCGTTCGAAGGCAAGAGGCGGACGGTGTGCTGCGGCTGAGCTCCGTTGCCACCGTTCCGCGCAAGCGCGGTAGACTAAAGGAGAGAGGTAATCGCAAATGCCTCGGAGGTCCGTCATGCTTTCAAGACGCCATCGCTTGATGGTCGCCGTCGTCATCGTGCTGGCGTGTTCCGCGCTTCCCGCACTGGCCCACCACGGGTGGAACGGAAACCAAACCGAGGAGGTGGAGCTCACAGGCACCGTCGTCAGCCCGGTCAGCCTTGCCGGTCCGCACGCGGCGATGAAGATTCGTGTGCAGGATCAGGTGTGGGACATCACACTGGCGCCACCGGCGCGAACGACGCGGGCGGGACTGAAGGAAGGTGTGATTCCCGTCGGCGCGCAGGTCACGGTGAGCGGTCATCGCAACCGCGATCCGAAACGCTTCGAGGTGAAGACCGAGCGCGTCACCTGGAACGGCCGCACGTTCAACGTCTATCCCGATCGCGACTGACATCCGCCAGAGTCGACGTTGGCTGAGCTCCTGGCGTGGCTCGAAGCGTCCGCGCTGGGCCACGCCATGCGCGGCTCGGGTGTGTGGACTTACGCGGTCGTCAATCTCGCCCACATCCTCGGCGTCGCCTCGCTCTTCGGCTCCATCCTCGTAATCGATCTGCGGCTGCTCGGGCTGTGGCGGACGACATCACTGGCCGCCGTCACCGCGTCGACAGTACCAATCGCCACGGCAGGTTTTGCGCTGGCGGCGGCGAGTGGCGTCTGCCTGCTGGCCACGAACGGCACCGAGTATGTGGGCAATCCATTCCTGTACATCAAGTTCCCGTCGATCGCGTTGGGTCTCTGCAATGTCGCCGCGCTGAACACGCTGCCTGCGTGGAAGGAACGCAGGACACGAGCGCCTTTGGCCCACGAACAGTCGCGCCTCGCGCTTGCCGGAGGCGTCTCGCTCGCCTGCTGGCTGACGGCGGTGACGGCCGGGAGGATGATCGGCTACTGGTAGGCGTAGATTCGTCTACTGCACGACGAATCGCTCTTCGTGCAGCACACTGCCATCCTGGGACCTGAGCTCGACTCTCCAATCACCACGATCGACGGTCCGCCGGCTGTAGGTGCGGTAGCCAGGTCCGGAATTGGCACGTATGCGCAAGGCGACGGCCTGCTCCAGTTTCTCACCACGGTACCAGCGGTGCTCCACCATCGTGTCGGTCTCCGACGTGACGCGCGTATAGAAGACGACCGGGCCGGGGGTGAGCGGCGAGACTGCGCGGTCACAGCTCCAGGTACTGGTGGAGAGGTTCGTACAGAGCTGCGCGGTGCCGGCGTTTGGCAACGAAGCGGCAGCTTGCGTGGTGTCGGCGGTGGTCGCCGGGGATGCCGGAGCGGGGACCGGCGTGTCGGCCCGGGCCGGGGTCTCAGCAGGAGCCGGCATCCGGTCCGACGCCACGGCTCCTTCCGAGCTCTCGATCGTGCCATCCGCGTCCTTGCTGTTGGCGGCACGGTCATCTGGAGCCGGGATTGGTTCGGCGGCGGCCGGAGGCGCGGCAGCAGGCGTTGCGTTCTCCGATGGCGACCCGACACGATGCTCTGTTGCGGATTGGGTCTGTTCCTGTGTGCTGACCCGCGGCCGAAGGCTGAGGAACAGCGCGAAGAGGACGACACCCACGGCGACGGCGCCAAGCGCGATGGCGCGCGAGGATTTGCCGAAGCTGGGTTCAGGCGGTCTCGATGCAGACGGCCATGATCGATCGTCGAGAGGCCTCTGCATCGACGCGTGCTCGTCGCTCGCCGTCGTGGTCGGCTCCGGCTTCGGCAATTCTCCGTGCATGCCGCGGGCGTGCCAGAAGTCGACGAGGTTTTGGCGACTCGTGGCCACGAACGGATGATGCGGCTCGAGCGTGGTGACGGCAATCGAGTAGGCTCGTCGGTAACAACGCTCCGCGTCGGCAGGCTTGTTCGCCATCTCGCAGACGATGGCGAGGTTGTTCAGAGTGTTGGCGAGATCCGGATGGAGCGGGCCGAGCTGGGTTTCCTGCAGCGACGCGGCTTCGCGCAGGAGGTGCTCAGCTGAAGAATAGTTGCCGGCGCCAGCCTCTTGCTCGGCGGCTTCGATGAGCGCCCGTGGGTCGTGTGCGTCCATGGAATGCAGAGCGCAAGCATTCTACATTCCACCCGCCGCGTTCCGTTGTCGGTCGTCACACTGTTGAGCTGCAATCGATTTTCGATGGCATCGGCTCAACTCACACCGGCCGCTTCTCGTAGCTCGGCTGGTAGAGCTGCACCTTCACGCCTCCCGGCATGGTCAAGTGTGTCACCAGGCCGTAGCCATGGTCGGTAATCTCTTCATCGAACTCCACCCCTCGAGCCTTCAGCTCGGCAACCGTACCCGGCAGGTCGTCGGTGAAGAACGAAATGTCGTGGTGTCCCGACGATCGGCCCCTCGGCTTGTCTCGGTCGGGTGCACGCCGAGATCGCCTTCCTGAAAGTCGAAGATGAGCCACCCGTCGCCGACGTCGCTGAAGGGCAGCTTCAGCTTGTCGCGAATGAACGCGCGCAGTTCCTCTGGCTTCGACGAGTAGAAGAGTCCGTGGATGCCTTTGATCATGTCGCGCTCCTGCGGGTCAATGGGGCGAAAGCGGCAAACGTGGTGGCTCATGACGGCGGCGTGACGAGGCGACGGCCAGCAGTGTGGCGCTGCTCACGAGCAGCGGAAACCATACCTGGCCGAGCCACGGTTCCGGGAGCAGAAAGAGCACGTCGGGTGTCGTGAGCGACGAGGGCCACCCGATCGCGAGTCGCAGCGTCGCGTAATAGGCGAGGTCCCACACGGCGAAGGCCCATAGAAAACACGCCACGCGCTCTCTCACCGCGGGCGCCGTGAGAATGGCCACACTGACCAGCATGACGATGGTGGCGCCTTCACGCCACATTTCGATGGCCAGCACATCTTGCGGCAAAACGTGAAGTCGGCGTTCCTCGAGGTCGACCGACAACCGCCCGATGTCGGCGAGCGTGGGCTGGTAACCGAGCGGGATGCCAATGATCGCGTTCAGGTAAACCACCACGACTGCCTCCACCACGCCAAACGCTGCGCTCCAGATCGTCAGTCCAGCCAGCAGGCGCCATGGCAGCCGCAGTCCCGACCTCCGAAACGAGAGGTACGCCGCACCCGGCACGAAGAGCAGCAGGTTGACCCACCACGGCTGTGCGAACAATTGCAGAGCCTGGCCTTCCACGACGTCAGAATACCGCCCCCCAGCGAACCCGATGAATGTTGTTCACCGCCAGAAGAACGGCACGAGCGCCTTCTGGCGCTCGACGATCATCTGCGCGGGCGCATCGGCAGAGACATGTCTTCGGCTAAGGGTCCACCTTATCTGCGGTAGCGCGGTCGCCGGTGGGCTCGAGGAGATGCGACTCGTCGACCGAAAAGCCCGGTGAATCGGTCGCGATCTCGAAACGGACTCCACCAGGCTCGTGGAAATAGATCGACTGGAAGTAGCGGCGATCCAGGACCTCCGTCACGTCCAACCCCTCGTCTCTGAGCCGCCGTTGCCAGTCACGCTGCTGCGGCGCATCACCAGCGCGAAAGGCGATGTGATGCACAGTGCCCGTTCCGATCACGCCTGACGCCCGCTCGGGCTCGACGAAGAGATCGACCGCGCGACCTGGCCCCTCAGAGTAGGCCACCAGCCGGCAACAGCCGTGTCGAGTGGCAGCCGGCTCGAGGCCCATCAGGTTCGCGAGCAGGGTCCGCGTTGGACACTCGTCAGCGATCGAAAGCGCCACGCTGTGCAAGCCCGTGATCGCGCATCTCGCGGCAACATCCTCCGGCACCCCCATACGGTCCGACAGCTGTAAGTCTGAGACGAGCTCGATTCGCAGGCCGTCCGGATCCACCAGCGTCAGCATCTGCTCGCCGAATGGACTGTGCGCTTCAGTGCAGAGGACGCCCGCGTGAGCCAGGCGTTCGGCCCAATCGGCGAGACTGCCATGAGCAACCGAGAACCGGACCGTAACGGCCTGGCCGGTACCCGTGCGCCCGATCTCTCGCTGGGGCCAGATGAAGAAGCTGATAACCGTTCCTGGCCGTCCGGTGAGGTCTCCGTAATAGAGGTGAAGCGCGGACGGGTCGTCGAAGTTGACCGTTTCTTTCAAGAGCCGCAATCCAAGGCTCTGTGAATAGAACTCGATATTCTGCCGAGCGTCGCTCGCGATCGCGGTCACGTGATGGAGGCCGGCTGTTCGGAGCATGATCACGTGCCTCAATGCTTGACGATGACGCCGATGCCGAGCCCGTGCGGCGGATGGACGCGGTCGACGAACTCCGCGCTTTCGTGGTCGCATCGAAGCCTTTGCCACAACGCTGACACGCCGCTCGAAGGCGCCTCGATGTCGTGGAGGGCGATGACACCTCCCACTCGAACGAGTGGAGAGTACAGCTCGTAATCGCACTGCACGCCGTCCGTGCTGTGATCCCCGTCCAGGAAGAGCACATCCAGGAGCGCCCCGTTCAAGGCTGTCGCAACCGTTGACACCGTGTCAGGGAGATGCGAGTCGTTCCAGACACAGGTGACCGTCTGCCCCGGCCGCGCCAGTTTCCTGAAACGATCGCTCATCCACGACCGGTTGTCGCGCGGGAACGAATCGACGGCGATCATGCGGCCGGAAGGATCGGAGACTGCGCAGTGCGCGTAGAACGTGCCTCCCCAGAGCGTTCCGATTTCCAGGAGCCGCGCGGGCTGGAGGCGGCGAAGGAACCGGAGATAGGAGAAAAGTTCGAGCGGCTTCTGCAACGCGCGATACCGGCGTACGGCCCTGACAGTCACGGCGAACGTCCTGCGATCGGTGAGGGCCGCGCGTGCCAATGCCAGAGCGAACGGCGCGCGAGCACTGAGACGCCGGAAGTCCGAGAGTCGAAATGTGGATGCGCTGTCGAAACCGCCCCAGCGGGCTCGTGCTCCCGCCAGATCCTCGCTGTCCGCGAATGGCTTCGGCACTTCCGGCATGACGCGACAGACTATAGCAAAGAGCGCGGTGTGGTACGGTTGGCGCGGAGCCCCGGTGACTGAGTCCAACACGGCGACGGAAGCCCTCCTCGTGGCCGCCAGAGACCATGGCAACAAGCTGGCCTTCTCCGCGAACGGCGACCCCATCACCTACGCCGCACTCTGGGACGATGTGCAGCGGCTTGCGGGGCACCTGATCGCAAACCGGCTGTCCGCCGGAGATCGCTGTGCTCTTCTTCTGCCCACCGGGATCGATTTCATTCGTTTGCTTTACGCCGTGCAACTGGCAGGTGGCGTACCGGTGGCCATCAGCCCTGATCTGCCCCCCGAGGCGGTGTGGCGACGTCTCCAGCTCGTGCGAGCGGAGCTGACCATCTGCGAAGCAGCCGCGTCGTCGAGGTTGCGGCGCGAACAGGCGGGCGCGCCGGTGTGCCGATTTCTGACGGTGAAGGAGCTGTCGGTCGAGGGGCGGGGTTCCGCGGCCTGGACGCTGCCGGATCCCGCGGGCGCGGCATTTCTTCAGCTCACCTCGGGCACGACCGGCGAGCCGCGGGCGGCCGTCATCTCTCATCGCAGCCTCCTCGCGTCGCTCGCCGCTGCCGCCATGAGACTGAACCTGAGTTCGAACGACGTGCTGGCGACGTGGGTGCCGCTGCACCACGATCTCGGGCTCGTCCGATACGTGTTTGGCGCCGTGCTGGCCCGATGCCCGTCGCACCTGATCCGGCCCTCCATCGTGCAGCTTCAGCCGTGGCTCGAGCTGCTCACGCGCGTACGCGCCACGATTACCGGCGGGCCCGATTCTGCGTATCGTCTCGCGGCGCGGACGGTCGATCCGGACGGCATCGATCTGCGGTCACTGCGCTTCGCCGGCAACGGCGGCGAGCCGGTCCGGCTGACCACTATCGAGCAGTTCGAGCGCCGCTTCGGCCTGTCGGCCGTCGTGCGGCCGGCGTACGGGCTCGCCGAGGCCACCTTGACGGTGACGAGCGCGGCTCCCGGCGAGCCCCTCAGGGTCGATGCCTGGGGTACCGTCTCGTGCGGGCGTGCGGTGGACGGCTTCGAGCTTCGGATCGCCGACGCGGATGGGCGCCATGTGACTGATGGCGCCGTCGGTGAAGTGTTGCTGCGAGGTGCTGCCGTCTTCGACGGCTACTTCAATGACGAAGAATCCACGAGAAGCGTTCTACGCAACGGCTGGCTTCACACGGGCGATCACGGTTCGCTCGATACGGAGGGTCATTTGTTCCTGAAGGGCCGGTCGCGCGCCCTCATCAAGCGCGGCGGCGTCGCGATTGCGCCGCGAGAGATCGAGGATGCCGTGAACCGGGTGGCTGATGTCGAAGGCTCGGCTGCTCTCGGCGTACCCGGTAGGTCGGGCTCGGGGACGGAAGACATCGTCGTCGTCGCGGAAATTCGAGCCAGTCAAGCGTCGGCGCGTCTGGCGGATGTGATCCAGGCGGCCATCGACGTCGAGGTCAAGCAGTCGCTCGGCTGGTCGCCGGCCAGAATCGTTCTCGTAGCCAGCGGCGCGATTCCACGCACGACGGCCGGGAAGGTGCGCTACGACCAGCTCCGGGAGATGGTGACCGAAGAAACGTTGCCGCGCCTCGTTACGCGCGCGGGGCCGCGAGAAAGTTCTTGAGCGTACTCAGCCAGATTTCCTGCGGCTCGGCACGCAGGTAGGCGTCCAGCCACCGAGCGGTTCGTGCCGCCATCAGCGTCTCGAATTCGTCGGCGGCCGAATCACGGTTCGCTGGTCGATCGATCGGCGCGGCGATCCGTACCGCGATATGGGCATCGGGTGTCCACGCGCACACCACGGGGACGAGCGGCGAGCCTGTGAGGCGCGAGAGCACGAAGGGGCCTCGACGAAACACGATCCGTCGGCCAAGGCACTCCACTTCGCCGGTGCTCGTGCCGCCTGGACCGTCGATAGTTGCGACGACGGTACCACCCGCGCGGACATGGTCGACCGCGCGTTTGAGCGCCGCCGACCGCGAGGCAAAATCCCGCAGGGGCACATCGCGTAGCACGAGCGCATTCCCGTTGATGCTGTGCAGCGCGGCTCGTATGCCCAGGAACGCGCCCACGTGGCATGCCAGCACGACCTTGCCGTTCGCATCGAAGAGCTGGTGACCGTGAGGTTCCGATGGCCAGCGCACGAGCCTCGCCAGGTGCGCTGTTCCGTCGTGGGCCACCATGGCCACGGCCGCTCGATTCTTCAGTCGCAAGGCAGCGATGGCGTGTCCCACCTGGACCTGTTCGTGTGGCGGCAACCAGTGGTAGAGGGCTGTCAATTCATCACGGGACGGACCGTTCACGCCCAAGCGGTGAGCCAGCCGGCCCGCGATGTCGAGGGCCCGGATGGCGGCGGACGGATGACGCCGCGCCAGCCACCAGGTGGTGGCGTCGTAGGCTCGCCGCGATCGCTGCCGCCACACGGATCCCGCCACCGGCCAGAGGTCCTCGCCGCCGCGACCGAGCGGGCTGTCGTCGGCGCTCATTCACCGGACGCTTGACGGCTCGACTGCGCGTGCGCCACCAGCCGGGCCACCGTCATCGGCCCGTCGTCGAACAGCGAGAAGGGGAACGGCACGCCGAAATGCTCCTCGCAGAGGAGAAGCAGCTCGACGAGCGAGATGGAGTCGAGTCCGAAGCCGGCTGGGCCGAGGTCGGCGTCGCCCGCGAGCTCGCCCGGACGCGGTTCGCGAAAGCGGGAGGCGATGATCGCATGAAGTTCGGCGAGGCTATCGCGTGTCATAAGCCGGTTCCTCTCTTCCGCATGAGAAAGCCGGAATAGAAAAGCGGTACCGCCTCTGCCGTGAACAATGTGTCGTACGACGCCCGAAACTCGTCGAGCGCAGTGAACGCGGTATTGTCGTATCGGGGAATCTCACGGGTCGTGCGAGGTCCAATCTTGAGATCCACGAGGAACCAGCCCCCCGGCTTGAGACGCTGATGTACGGTACTGTAGCGCGCTCCGCTGGGCTTCCGGCGTGAGATGAAAGAACACGGCAATCGAATAGGCGCCGTCAAATGCCGGCGTCGCGGGGACCTCGTCGGTGTTGAAGAACTCCACGCCGGGGCTGAGCCGACTGCCGTACTCCTTGAGCAACGGCTCGATGTCCACCGACACCAGACGCCGAACATGCGGCGCGATCCAATGCCCCAGCCGCCCGACGCCGCCGCCGAACTCGAGGACGGTCTCGTTCGGGCAGAGATACGGAAGGACGCGCTGCGCGTTCGCTGCACCGCGCTCCAGGAAATCGGTGAGGCTGAGACGGCGGGAATGGTTGCTGCCGACGACGTGTCTGGTGAGACGTCGTCCGACCACTCGGCGAAAGATGAGATCCAGCTCGTGATCGACGGATCTGCATGCCAGTGCCGGATCGCTCCGAAGGGAAGGAAGCAACGGGCACGGCTGGCGGCGAAGCAGGCGATCCCACACGCCTTCTTGCAGCGCAAACGTCTGGTCAGCCGCCCAGGTGCGAAGACGACTTGGAAATCCCACGGTCGACGCTCGATAGCCGACGCTGATGCTACGGCGATTGCCGCTGCAAGTAAACGCGCCTGCCGATGGCGCGTTCACTGCTGCTAGCCGTTCTGTCGAGTGTGCGCCCGAAGGTGGTAGCATGCCCGTTTTACGCCAATCCCGCTTAGTGTCTTGAGGGCGCATGATTGTGGATCTGGGGCTGGGTCCTCTGACCGAGCCCGTTACAGGAAAGCATTGGGATCGGGAGACAGTTCGCGAGCGCTACCATCAGCGGCTTGGCTTCTTTCTCCGGCACGGATTGGCCGCCTCCGATCGCGTGTTTCTCCATTTCGGGAACCCTCCCGAATTCTTCGTCGACCTCATGGCCATCTGGAGCCTCGGCGGATGCGCCGTTCCCATCGACCCGCGACTGACCACGTTCGAGGTCGAGACGCTCGCCGCGAGCGGCGACCCGACCTTCTCGCTGTTCAGGGAGCGCCTGCGCCCGATCCGGCACGCGCGCGCGCCGGCCTCGGCGTGCGCGTGCTCGACGATGTGGAAGCGACCTGTCGGACGAGCGCTCGGGAGCCGGGCACGCCGCGCGGCGAACTGGATCGAGCTCGACACGACGCGCTGATCCTGTTCACCTCAGGCACGCACGGGCGATCCGAAGGGCGTCGTCCACACGCACCGCTCGCTGCGGCGCGCGCTGGATCGGATCGCGCCGGTCGTCATCGGCATCGACACCTTCCGCGCGCACGTTGTGCCTGCTGCCGACGCACTTCGGCCACGGCCTGATCTGCAACGCGCTCTATCCGTGGCTGCTCGGTCAGGACCTCTACATCCGCCGCCGTTCCGAGCCGACCTGCTGCTCGAACTCGGCGCGTTGCTCGACGAGCACGGGTCACGTTCATGTCGTCGGTGCCGACGGTGTGGCGACTCGCGCTGAAGACGGCGCGCCCACCGCGCCAAGTCCCGCTCCAGCGAGTGTTCTGCGGCTCGGCGCCGCTCTCGGCTCACCTCTGGCGACGTATCCGCGAGTGGACCGGCGCGCGCGAGGTATGAACGCCTACGGCATCACCGAGACGGGCAGCTGGCTGGCCGGCACCACGATGCGGCGGCTTCGACCCCCGAGGACGGGCTGGTGGGGTAGGCGTGGGGCGGTGTCGTCAAGCGTGCTGCGCACCGCGGAGGCGCTCACGCAGATGACGACACCCAGGCATGCGCGCCTGGCGAGTGCGGTCAGGTCTGGGTCAACACGCCCGCGCTGATGAGCGGCTATCTCGGGCGGGACGATCTCACCGCGACGTTGTGTCGGCCGGCTGGTTTCTGACCGGCGACATCGGAGTCGTCGACGATCGCGGCTGGCTCCACCTGCGAGGTCGCGAGCGCGAGGAGATCAACAAGGGAGGCATGAAGATCTATCCCGGCGACGTGGACGCCGTCGTCGAACGGTTCCCGGCGACGAAGGATGTGTGCACGTTCGCCGTCGAGGACGCCCTGTTCGGAGAGGACGTGGCGCTGGCCGTGGTCCTCGCCAGCGCCGACGGGCCGACGCTTCGCGGCTGTTCGATTGGATGTCGCAGCATCTCGCCAGGCATCAGATGCCCAGGCGGTGGTATGTCGTGAATGAGATTCCACGGACATCGCGCGGGAAAATCAATCGCAGCCAGGTCGCCGAACGGTGCGCCGGCCTTCCGAGCGTGGATCCGCGAAGCCACTCCGGCCAGGTCGTCTAGGACCGCGGTGATGTGCTGCTCGACGTCGCGCCGGACTGACGCGCTGATGGCCCGTTATCGGGCAAACACCAGCACGCTGTTCGCCGGCAGCGTCAGCGCCGCGGAGTGTCCGAAGCCGTGCATCGGCTGCGGGTCGGCGAAGACCCGGCCGCCATTGCCCATGACGTCCGGATTGACCCAGTTCTCGTAGACGTCGCTGTTGAAGACCTCGCGCCATTCTCCGCCGCCCGGAAAGCCGATCCGGTAGTCGAAGCGGTTGAACGTGGACAGGTGGACGACCACCATCACGTCGTGGCCTTCGCCGTCGACCCAGCGGTGGAAGGCGAGCACGCGGTTCCGATCGTGCGACGTGGACCACGCGGAATCCCTCGCCGCGCAGGGCCGGCTGCTGCCAGCGCAGATCCAGCAGCTCGCGCGTGAAGCGGATGTGGTCGAGCATCTGCTTGTCGCCCGCGTCCACCCCGGCCCAGTGGAGCAGCAGGTCGCGCATGCTCCTCGAAGTCGTCGGCCCACTGCTTGTCCTCCAGGAACTCCTGTCCCATGAACAGCATCGGAATGCCGGGTGCCGTCAGGCAGATCCCGGTCGCGACGCGGGCCCGGCTGCGGCCGTACCACGAGCGGGGAGTCGTTGGATCGCCGAGGCGCGCGACCCGCTGCTCGCGGTCCCGGTAGACGATGTCGTGGTTCTCAGGCCCCTGCACGAACCGCCACTGCGCGGGAAGCCGTCGAGGCCACAGGCTGTGCGCCAGGCTCGTCATGTCGAGCGGGCGCTCGTCCGGTGCGCTGCATTGCCGATGACGTCGCGAATCGCGATCCGCAGGCCGTCGGTGAGCGTCGTGTCGAAGCCGGCGCCTTCCGGGGGACCCTTCACGACGTAGGGATTCACGTTCCAGTATTCGGCCTTGTTCGAGGGCGTCTGGCCGGTCGGGATCGAGCGTGAGGGTGAGGTCCTGGCAGAAACGCCACCCGTGCGGCGCGCCGTCGTGGTCGATGACGCTCACCTGATCGTAGCGGAAGCCGTCGACGCGGTACTCGTCGAGAAAGAACTTCGCGTTCTGAATCAGGAAGTCACGGACCTCCGGCTTGGCGAAGTCGAAGACGAGGCCGCCGGCGTGTCCCTTGTCGCTGAAGTACAGCGAGTTTCGATGGCCACCCTCGGCCGGCTGGCGGTCGAAGAAGTAGAGGCTCTCATCGCCGAAATCGCCGCCGGCGTGGTTGTAGACGACGATCGAGGATCACCGCGAGGCCGTGGACGTGGCAGAGATCGACCAGCGCCTTGAGCTGATTCATCTCACCGCGCAGATCTCACGATGTCGTAGCGGCGCCAGCCCCTTGGCGTCGAGCAGCGCGTTCACCTCGATCGACGTACGGCTGCGAGCTCGGCGTCCTCGACCGCAAATCCATTTCCGGCGAGAAGTAGTCGGTGCCGTTGTAGCCGAGGCTGAACTCGGTCTGGAACTCCTGGATCGGCAGGAGCTGGACCGCCGTCACGCCCGAGCCCGGCGAGGTAGCGGGATCTTTCGGGCGACGTCGAGAAACGTGCCGCCCTTCCGTGGCAGGTGCGGCGTGAAGAACGTGCCGACGTGCAGCTGGTAGATCACGAAATCCTCGAAGCGCGGCGTGCGATACCCGGTCTCATGCCAGGGAAAGTCGGTGCTCCTGACGATGCACTCGCTCGGAAACGGTGTCTGGAGCTCGCGGGCATACGGGTCGCGTTTCGGCCCTGCGCTCCCGTCGCCGACGACCTAGAACATGTAGCGGTGGCGGTCGCTGTACGCCAGGAACGAACCCGCGCCAGTGCCCGTGCTCGTCGCGCGTGAGGCGATTCGACTCGGTCGGTTCGCGATTGTTGAAATCGCCGACCACGTGCACGGCACGGGCCTGCGGAGCCCAGACGCGAAATGTCGCGCCCCCGGCCACGAGGTTTGCGCCCATCGGAGTGTCCGCGTGGATGTGGTCGAGGGAAGCAGGCATGGCCGCCGCGTCGGAGCCCGATCATACGCAACCCGCTAGGCGGTCGTCACCCGTGAGCGGGTGTCGCGGGCCGTCGAGCGTGACGGCACCGTATATCCCAGCTCAACAAGACGCGCCAACGTCAGGGCCGCCAGCGCCAGCACGACGTCGCGGACGGCGATGTCGAAGTGGCCGCCCAGCACGAGATTGCCGGCCACGAGAAGGAGCCAGGCTCCGGCGACATAGGCGCCCAGGGCTGGCGCCGCCAGGAGAATCGCGATGCCGACCGCCATCTCGATGACGCCGACGAGGGCCATGAAGGTGGGGACGGATACCGGAAGCAGACGGGCCGCCACAGGGCTGACGTAGGCGCCCCAGTCTGCGAGCAGGTTGAAAAATTTGTCCAGGCCAGCGAGAGTGGCGGTGAGACCAAGGCCCATCCTGAGCCAGGTGGTGCGCGTGTTGAGTTGTGAATCCATGACGCCTCCTCACGCGTATAGAGCGCCGACTTCCCAAAACGTGACGCCTGTCACCTTTCGGGCGTTGGCGACTCTATGAAGTGAGGGAGCTGCCATGCACGTAATGAGCGCCACGGTTCTCGAGCGGTGGAACCAGCTGAGCGACGAACAAGTTGTGGTTCAGGTGCTGGAGGGGCAGACTGCGCTCTTCGAAGTGCTGATGCGTCGCTACAACGAGCGCGTCTACCGCGCTGCGCGGGCCATCGTCCGCGACGACGAAGAGGCGGAGGACGTCATGCAGCAGGCGTACGTCAGCGCCTATTCCCATTTGCGCCAGTTCAACGGCCAGGCGCGGTTCTCGACGTGGCTCACGCGAATCGCCATCAACGAAGCGCTAGCGCGTGTCCGCCGTCAGGGACGCTACGAGCCGTTCGACGAATCGTCGAACGTGGAGGATTTCAGAATGCCGGATTCGGCTCGCGATCCCGAGCGTGCCGCCTTTGCGGGCGAGCTGCGCGCGCTGCTCGAGTCGGCCGTCGATCGGCTGCCGGACGGCGCCCGCGAGGCATTCGTGCTGCGGGACGTCGAGGGTCTGAGCACGGCGGAAGCGGCCGAGTCGCTGGGCGTCTCCGAGGACGTCGTCAAGACGCGACTCTCGCGGGCCCGTGCAGCGCTCCGGCGGGATCTGATGGAACGCACCGGGGCAACGGCTCCCGAAGTGTTCAGGTTCTATCGTCCACGCTGCGATCGGGTCGTGGCGCTGGTGCTGTCCCGGATTGCGGGGCAGTAGCGCTGCCAGAACTGCCAGGCACTTCAGCTCACCGCGCCGGTCGGCACCGGGCCCGTCATGAGCTGAAGGAGCAAGTGACCCACCTCGACCACCCACAGACAGAGCATGGCGGCGTGCGTCGAAAGCACGATCGTTCGAAGCCATCGGTCGTGCAGGCGGTTGCGCAGGCCCTCGACGTAGAAATACAGGAAGGCGAGGAGCGCCGGAAACATGAAAATCACTTTCATCACGCCCACGTCACGATAGCGGGTGCTGTAGGCAACCATGAACGCCAGCAGGGCTCCAACGTAGAGCATGAAAGTGAGGGGCTCGATCTCTGGGTTGCGACGCCGGACGACATCGACCACCCCCAGCGCCAGCACCGATGCCGGCACCAGACCAAGGAGAAGCGATATGCGGCCGAGCGCGAGCACTTCCGTCGACAGGTTTCTCCAGGACGGCGGCCACTGATCGTAGTGCAGCACGTAGGTGCGGCCGTACAACTGCGACCAGAGGGACGTCTTGTGCGAGACCGGCGGTTCAGCGTGGAAGGGGATGTACGGGGTTTCGACGAGATCGAGGATCCGGAACGTGAGGAACGCGCTCGCCAGCGACGTCACGCCGGGCCGCTTGTCGATCGTGTGCCGAAACAGGAACGGCATCGGCGACGGGGGCATGTTGATCGGCAGCAGCTCGCCCGTGGCTCTGTAATTGTCGCCATAGCTCCGGTTTACTCTCGCTCCGGCGAATACGACCAACCCGAAGACGAGCAGCACCGCCATCACGCGCACGAGTCGGTGAGACTTCGGGGTCAGCCAGATGAGCGTGCAGGCGACGGTGAGCGTGACGAGCGCGATCACGATACCGCTGCCCTTGACGTGAGGTGACAGGGCGGCCGCCGAGACGGCCAGCAGGAGTAACCACGTCTTTCGCCGCCCGCTCTGAATCCAGCCGAGCAAGGCGACCAGCACCACCGCGCCCAGCAGGATGACGAAGGTATCGTTCGTGGCCTGAACGTTGATGGCCAGCAGCCGTGGGTTCAACGCGATCCAGGACGTGGCCAGCGCCCGCACCGTGGTGTCAGTCGAGAGCCTGGCGATGAACACATACCCCAGCGCCAGGACGCCAAGTCCCAGAACGACGTTGAGGAGCTGTGCTGCAACGGTGATCTCCGCGCGTGTGCCCAGATCGCACCATTCGGCAATCCTGGCCGACCAGATGTGATAGAGCTTGGGCTGGAAGCACTCGTTGCAGCTCAGGATCGAGGGCTGGCGCCCTCCCTCCAGAAGTTTCAGGACGACTTCCACGTGGTCGTCGTTGGCCTGACGGTTGAAGATGGCCAGCAGAACGCGCAGCGCCGAGCCCAGCAGCAGTGAGGCGAGTGGGATCAGATTGGCCCGGCACGGCGTGAAGATACCGGGTTCCCGGGGCGGAGTTCGGGTAAGATCCCGGCGAAGCATTCGCGTATACCTGCGGGCCCAGCCGACCCCGTCAAGCGGGAAGGCTGGCGGAGCGATTATGGCCTCGCGCGCGCATTCGCCCTCACCGTTACCTGCGCCTACGCCCTTACGACATCGGGCGCCGTCCCTGCGCGCCCTTCCGTTCGGCCGGAGCGCCGAAGGCACTCCGATTCGCCTGCTGACCGACCGTCAGCGGGAGCATCTCGCGACCATTGGCACACCGATGCGAGTGTCGCCGCGAACCACGCTGTACCAGGAGGGTGACGCGGCCACGTACGTCTACATCGTTCAGGACGGGTGCCTGAAGTCGTTTCGGGAGCTGGCCAGTGGCAAGCGTCATGTCACCTCGTTTCTCTTTGCCGGTGACATCTTCGGCCTCGCCGAGAACGGAAAGTATTGCAACACCCTTCAGGCCATCACACGCGCGGCCATTTACCGATTCCCGGCCGACACGCTCACGGCGCTGTTCCGGCGCGATCCGGACCTCGAATTCCAGTTTCTGTGCAAACTGACGCACGAGATTCGCGAGTCGCAGCGCCAATCCTTGATCGTCGCGCGGCGGGACGCCAGCGGACGTCTGGCGATGTTCTTCGATCTGATCGCCCGCGAGGGCAATCACGGAAACCTGCCGCCCGAGATGCTTCGGATGCCGATGAGCCGCGCCGACATGGCCAATTTCGTCGGCCTGTCCCACGAGGCCGTCAGCCGCGCGTGCCGCGATCTCAAAGAGCGCGGTCTGGTCACGTTTCCGACGCGCGACTCCGGTACGGATCCTCGACCGCGAGGGCTTCGACGAGCTCGTCGACGCGACCTGAGTCGCGCGCGTTGCCCTGCGCGGGAGCTCGAGCGGGCCGTGGTCCGGGGCGAAGCGGCGGCCGTCGTGTGATCTACTTCGCGAGCGGATCCGGTCGCAATTGAAAGTGCGCCGCCAGGGGCCGAGATCCTTTTCCTCCCTCGATCAGCCACGGTGTTCGATCGCCGTTCGCGGCCCAGAGCCCGCGGCCCTTCCAGCCCGCTTTGGGATCGTCGATTCGGCCGTCGAAGCCCTTCGCATAGAAGCCCATGGGGTACGGCACGCGGAGCACCACCATCTTGCCGTCCTTGAGCGCGATCAGCCCGTCGTTGAGGTTGCCGGTCGACATGGGCACGTTTTCGCCGAGCCCGAACGTGTTGTGCTGATCGACCCACGTGTAATAGCTCGACTCGGCGCTGTTGTCGCCGATGCCCTTGAAGCCCGGTCCAGGATACTGATAGAAACGCCAGCCCTCCGGGCAGTGGTCGCCGGTCGCCTGGGGCCCGTTTAGTGGCGACTTGCACTTCGACCGATCGAAGCTGCCGATGTGTCCGCTTGCCAGCGACACCCACAGGACGCCTGTCTTGTCGATGTCGCCGCCGCGGACGCCGAAGCCCGGCAGGGGCACGTTGTACACCTCGGTCAGCGTTGTGTACGGCGGGTTCTCTCCAGGATTGACGCGTACCACGCCGCTCTTGGCGCCACGAAACGTACCCCAGACACTGCCGTCGATCGGGTTCGGCATGACCGCGTAGAAACCGGCGATGACGCGTTTGTCCTTGGTGGGATCGATCGCCTGGTCGGGTTCAACCCAGGCGTCCTGCCTCCCATTGCCGTTCGCGTCCAGGATCATCGGCGCCCAGCCCTGCGACTTCGCGGCGTCGCCCGTGGCATCGAACATCCTGGTGTTCAGCCAGCCCACCACTGGTCCGCCGCCGCTCGTCCAGAGCGTGTCATTGGCGTCGAACCCAAACTGCGGATGGTGCGTGGAGTAGCAAGTGTCCACGAAGGTGTACTTCTTCGACTTCGGATCGTAAACGGCCACCTGCCGCGTCGACCTTTCGACGGGGAACAGCTTCGCCGAAGGATGTTCCGATCCCTTCCTGCAGAAGTCGGGGTTCTCGACTCCGCGGACTGTGGCCGCCAGCCACACGCGTCCCGTACGGTCGAACATGGAGTTGTGATTGTTCACCCGCGAGTCCCAAATGATCTCGTCACTCCAATACGGCGACGGCTGGAGCGGCTTGATCGACGCCGCATGGCCCGGTCCCAGGCTGACCGGCATGCTCGGGTCGCGCACGGGCGCCTTGAACACAGTGGCCGTGTTGTTCCTGACGTCCAGAATCGGAATCTCGTCCGAGCTGTACTCGGGCGACCCGAACAGTGGGCCGTACGCGTTCACGGTCGGGTAACGTTTGTCGCTCGCGATGAGATCGTGCAGGTAGTCCTGCTCGTTCATCCAGTCGCGAAGTGTGACGACGATGTTCCGCTCGACGCCCTGGGGACGCGTCGGCTTCGTGTGCGGCAGCTCGCCCCTGGCGATCCGGTCGGTCCATTCCGCCAGATACCGGATGGGCGCGCCACCCATCTGATTCGCGGCCTGGTTGATCATCTGCTCGCCAGACTGGCCCGACTGGATGCGCCGCGTCCAGGCCTGCTCGGACGAGGCGAACGTGCCGAGCCCCGGCGGTAACGTCCGTGTGGACTTCTGACCGAGCTGATGGCAGCCGACGCAGCCGTTGCTCTTCAGCAGATTCAAGTAGTCAGCCTGTGTGACGCTCTTGGGGATGCTGCTGCCTCCGCCGAACTCGGATGGGGGTGGAATGTTCATCATCGAGTACCAGTAGATGGCGGGGTAGTACTCGGCCGCGGCCGCGTCGTTCGGCGCTGGCACGGCGGTCAGATTCACGTGGCTACCGGGTTCGGCGGTAGCCTTGGCGCTGTCGAGGAGCCCGTAGCCGCGCGCCCACACGCTGTAACGCGCCTTGGGTAAATCGGGCACGACGTATCGTCCGCCATCGTCGGTCACGACCGACTTGATGAAGCGCACCGGCAGATCGCGGGTTTCTGCGATCACCCAGACACCCGCTTCCGGTCCGTTCGCCCCGCTGACCACGCCGCCGATATCGTCGGCGTCGATGGCCACGCGCTCCACTTGTTGAGCCCGTGGAATGGCGAAACTACCCGACAGCAACAGCGACAGGCCGACCGCGCTTGGCCTGATCCCCCACGCTCGACACCCCATCATGATGAGCTCCTCCCGATCCAGCGCTCCAACGCGTGCGTTGCGACGGAACGGCCAGATTCTACTGCGTCACGCCCGGGGTCGACGAGCGGTGGCCGTCGAGCCGGATACGTCCGAGCAGCCTGTGAAACGGTGCTAGACTACGCGGAACGCAGCCATGAAGCGCACGTACCTGGCCGTCGCCACGCTATCGTTCGGTGTGCTGTCGGCCGTTCCGTCCGGACAACAGGCACCGCAGGCCAGGCCGTGGGTCTTGCGCGACGCCGGCATGGGCGGCGGTAACTTCTACGTCCGGAATCCGATCTTCGTCGAGGCCAGCCGTGCCACGTTTCTCAAAGACGATGACCGTGTGATCGGGATCGAGGGAGAAGGTCTCGCCAAAGCGTACCCGGCGAGCGTGGCCATCTGGCACCACGGCATCGAGGACCGCCTGGGCTCGGTCCCGCTCTTCGTCACCTGGTGCAACGAGTGCAATACGGGCATGGTCTACCGGGCCGAGATGGAGGGTCGTGCGCTCATGTTCTTCCACACGAACATGGTGCGACAGAACATGACGTTCGCCGATCGTGAGACCCGGACGCGCTGGCAGCAGCAGACGGGCGAAGCCATCGAGGGCCCGTACACGGGCCGTCGGCTCGCCGTCTATCCCTTCCTCCTGACCACTTGGGGCGAGTGGCGCGAGCTCCACCCTGAGACGAGCGTCATGGAGCCGATTCCAGGCTTCGAAGAGCTGTACGACATCTGGGTGAACGTGATCGAGTGGCGCCGGCCTGGCCGCGCGGAGGGCGTGATGGCCCAGCGCGTGCAGCGCGAGGACAACCGTCTTCCGGCATACGAGGCGATCGTCGGCATCGACGCGGGCGGCGCGCGCCGTAGCTATCCACGATCGCGGCTCGAGGCGGAGCTCGTCGTCAACGACCGCCTCGGCAGCGAGGAGCTGCTCGTGCTCTACAACGCGCAGGCGGACACGGTGACAGCCTTTTCACGCACATTCGACGGCCGCACGCTGCGGTTCGAGCGTCAGCCGACGGGCGATCTCGTCGACGTGGACACGCGCTCGCGCTGGAACTTGTACGGCGAATGCCTCGAGGGCGCGCTGAAAGGCCAACGGCTGAAAGGTGTGCTGGCCGTGCCCCAGTTCTGGTGGGCCTGGGCCGTGTTCTATCCCGACACGGATGTGTACACGGGCGGCGGCGCGAAACCGACGACGAACCACTAGCACGTAGGTCAGCGCTCGGTCACGGCCGAGTCGCTCGGTCGATCTTCCAGAGATAGAGAATCGCGCGCGCGGTCCCTTTCCCGTCCACGAACCGATCCACCCGCTCCGGCTTCCACGAGGCCATCGATCCCGGCACGAAGTTCGAAACAACTCGCGCACCAGGCTTCAGCTGGCTGGTGAGGGTAGGGTCCAGCAAACCGTTCAGGCCCAGCCACGGAGCCGATTGCGGGGTGGACATCGTGACCACGGTCGCATCGGCGAGCACGACGCTCTCCTGTTGAAGAAAGCTGATCCGGCTGGCTGCGCCCTCGCGCGCGACGTTCGCGCGCGCTTCGGCCATGCGCTTCGCGTCGTGATCGACGCACACACTGCGCGCGCCGAATTTCTTCGCGGCGAGAATCGCGATGCGCGCATCTCCGCAGCCCAGATCGTAGACGAGATCGCCCGTGGTCACGCCCGCCAGGGTCAGCATGCGCTCCGCGACGTCAATCGGCAGGTACGCCAGGTGCGCGGGCAGTTCGTCGGGCGGCAGCTCCTCTGACCGTTGGTCGGGAGCTTGCGCGCGAACGACGCAGCCTGAATGGAGTGGCGCGAGCGCGATGAGCAACCAAGCGACTGCGAGACTCTCCCTCATGTTCACAGGAGGGCCCTGATGATCGGCTCGAGCTGCGAGCGCAACGCAAAGCCGGCGTGCTTACGGCAGATGGTGCCGTCGCGCGCGATGATGAACGTGTTGGGCAGCCCGTAGAGTGGATAGGCTTGTTTCAAGTCATCGCGGCCCAGGCCCACGAGCACCGGATAGTTCATCTTGAGCTCGGCGGCGAACGGCTTCAGCGTGTCGACGCCGTCGTCTACCGACACGCCGAGAATCGTCAGGCCTTGGTCACGATACGCCGAGTTCAGCTGGACGAAGTCGGGAATCTCGAGGCGGCACGGACCGCACCAGGTGGCCCAGAAATTCAGGACGATCACCCGGCCCTTGAACGAGCTCAGGGCGACGTCGGTTCCGGCGAGATCCTTGAGCGTGAAATTCAGGTTCGCGGCCGGCCTGGCGCCGACGCACACTCCGGCCTGCGCCGCGATCGCGCCCGGCGGTGTCACCGGAAACACCGCGACGAACGCCGCCAGGAACAGGAGTCCGATCGTCAGGTGCCGTGCTCCCGCTGTCACCGGATGACTTCCCAGCCGTCAGCTGCCGAGCGGGGTGAAGGTGAACACGTACACCGCGCCAGCCTCGGCGGCGGAGTTGTCCTTTTCGTCGCCGTTGATGGTCGTCGCGTTGCTGTCTTCGCCCCTAGCGGTGACCGCCATCGTCCGGCCATCGCGTGAGAGCGCCACCGTGCTCCCGAACTCGTCGTAGGCCTCGGTGTTCGACCCTTTGACGTAGGCCTCCTGGACCCACAGCTTGCCGCGTCGCGTGAAGAAATAGACGGCTCCGGCTTCGAAGGCCGTGTTGTCCGCCTGCCGGCCGCCAATGCCCTGCGCTACGCTGTCTTCGAGACTGGCCGATACGGCAAGCGTGTTTCCGTCACCGCTGAGCGCGAGCCGCGAGCCGAACCAGTCGGTCACACCGGCGTTCGATGCCTTGATGAACGCCTGCTGCGACCAGGTCGCGCCATCGCGGACGAAGACATACGCCGCGCCTGCGGAGGTATCGAAGAGCCGGTCGGCGTCACAGTCGACCGGATCGACTCCCGGGAACAGGCAATCCTCGTCGAGTGAGCCGACTGCCAGCGTATTGCCGTCGTCGCTCAAGGCGACCTGTACGCCTGTTGAATCGGCCTGCTCCTGATTCAACGTTTTCAGGTAGGCCTGCTGGCGCCAGGTCGTTCCCGATCGCGTGAAGACGTACGCCGCTCCGGCACCGTTTCGTCGATTGTCCGGGGTGCCGTTGATAGCTCGTGGCGATCCGTCTTCGTCGAAGGCACCGACCGCGAGCGTGTTGCCATCGGCGCTGAGCGACACCGTATAGCCGAAGAGATCGCCGGCTTCCGAGTTCGAGGCTTTGACATACGCCTGCTGTGCCCAGGTGCTCCCCGTGCGGGCAAAGACATAAACCGCGCCAGCCGAAAGCTGCCGGTTGTCGGTCTGATCGCCGTTGATGCCGGGGGCGCCGCCGTCTTCGGTGATTGCGCCCACTGCGAGGGTGTTGCCGTCGTCGCTGAGCGTGAGTGAGAAGCCGAACTGATCGCCGTTGCCGAACTGATCGCCCACACCGGCTTCGCCCGTATTCGAGGCCTTGATATAGGCCTGTTGCGTCCAGTTCCCGCCGGCACGCGTGAACACATACACGGCTCCCGATTGCGGGATGGACTCGTCGTCCTGCTTGCCGTTCACGCCCGTGGCGCCGCTGGACTCGAAGTATGCCGAGACGGCCAGCGTATTACCGTCAGCGCTCAGGGCCACGTAATGGCCAAACTCGTCGCTCTCGCCGGGATTCGAGGCTTTGATGTACGCGTGTTGCACCCAGTCAGTGCCGTTGCGCGTGAAGACATAGACGGCACCCGATCCGTGCGCCGTCTCATCGTGCTGGTTTCCGTTGATTCCGCGGGCACCGCTGGCTTCGTGGGGAGCCCCGACCGCGAGGGTATTCCCGTCCCCGCTGATCGCGACTCCGTGCCCGGCGTGTCCATCCAGCTCGCCTCCGCAGCCGAAATGGTCGCCGGCTTCGGCGTTCGACGCTTTCAGATACGCAACCTGCTTGAGCGGCGACGGGGGAGGCGTTGGGGCCTGCGCGCGACCGGGCGCGAGGGCGAAGCCGATGCCGAGACACACCACGCACGCGACCCACACTCTGCTGTCTCTCATGAAGCCTCCGAAGGCACACGGTCTCTGGCGAATCGTCGACTCCGGGAGCGGGTCGAGCGCGCGATGGTCGTCGCAGCCCTTATTGCGGCGCCGGCTGGCCGTAGTTGGCTGTGCGGAAAATCTCTTTGCCAGTGTCCGTCATGACGATGTTCGCGCGTTCGGTCAGATTGAGATACGGTGCCCCGCTCTTCGGCCGCCGGCCGGTGAGCGTAATCTTGTCTCCGGCCTTCAACGTTTCTTTCGTCCATCCGAAGTCTCTCATGAGTTGCTGGGGTGCGCCCATCTCCGCCTGCCACCGAATCTTCTTGCCGTCCGGCTCCTCCGCCTCGAAGACGACCATCGAGTGAGGGTTGAGCATCTGCACCTGGAGCACTGTGCCCTTCACGACGATTACTTCCTCGACATACCGGCCCGCATCACCGTGATGCGCAATCGCCGGCGAGGAAAGAACGAGGGCACCCACCGCCAGGAGCACCGCGCACGAGAGGTTCTTGTTCATCGACTCTTCCTCCAGCACATGACGTATGAAGTATCCATTGACGAAACGCTTATCTCTGCGCGACCGGGCTGACCGGCGGCGACGGCCGCGCGAACCGCGCCGCATCGACCGCGACGTTCGGTTGAACCTCGCTCAGCGTGACCTGTTCACGTCCGCCCAGCCAGGTCAAGGTCCACTGATACGGTATTTTCACGCCGGCCACGTCGCGATAGTCGGCGTAGTCCACCTGGGTCGGCAGGCGGCCGACCGCAGAGTTCGAGTAGCGGACCAGTCGCACGAGAAGCCCGGACTCGTCATCGAAGTATAGCGTTGCGAGCGCCCCTCCGGGGCTGTTCCCCTGCACCACCTGCACTTTGCGGCCATCGATGGTCGTCGGCGCGCCGACACGCCATCCCGTCAGCGCCTGCTTGATGGTGGATGGAAACGCCAGCGTGGCCTCGAGCTTGGCGCCCTCGAGTTCGTGCTTCGTGAGCGACACGACCGGGACGGGCCTCAGGGGCGCTGCGACCCAGCCGGCGCTGCCGTCGAAGGTCGTGGTGCTGTCGCCGTTGGACGTATGAATGATGGCGGTGCGCTGAGCAGGGGCCTTGGCATAGACCTCGATCGGCCGTTCGCCCTCCGGTCCGTAGCCAAGCGCCGTTCCCTTTGCGACATAGCTTGTCAGAGCGGCCGCGCGCTGAGCGCCGCCGATCGCCTGAAGGTACTTGTCGAGGATCGGGTCGGCAGGCGGTGCGGTCTTGCTCGGCAGGATGACGTCGTCGGGCTCCTCGGGCAGCGGTTCCCCATAAAGGGCCGCGAGGGTCGGCGTCATCTTGGGCTTGGCGTTGCCGCGGTGACAGGTGTAGCAGGTCACCATCTGCTGCCCCGGAAACTGATCCCGATTGATGGCATTCGTCATGAGCACCATCCGCCGGGCCATCAGCTTTCTCACGCTCGTGTCTTTGGCGTAGTTGTCCCAGTTCCGGTCGTCGGCCGCATGACAATCTTCGCAGGACATTCCAAGAGCGGCGGAAAAGATGCCCATGGTGCCCATGAACTCATCGACGGGGATTCCCTTGAGCACGTGGACGTTCTTGAAGACTTCTTCCGCCATCGGCTGCCGCTGGACCGGCGCAGTCTGGCCCCCCGCCAGAGTCACACCCAGCAGGGAGATGCCCAGCGTTCCGGCGGCACCCAGGATCGTTCGTGTCGCTCCGCGTCTCATGTCCTGTCTCTCTCCTCACCGTGCAAAACGTGGGGTGCGGAATCCTGAAAACTATACACTCTTGCGGCCTTTACGGGCAAAACGGGAACCCCGCCGGGCGTCAGTTTTGGCTGGCGAAGCGTGCGTGATTTGCTCTACCCTTTGCCAGTCGCCGGCCGGTTCTGGCCGGCGGCGTGCCGCCTTCAAGACTCCTGATCGAGATCGGTGAATCCGGTACGCTCCTCGAGGAGGGCGCGATGACTTTGTTGCACAGGTTCGCGATGCTCGGTCTGCTGGTCGTCGTCTCGCCCGCGGCACTGCGCGCCGAGGTCGCCCGCATCGAGATTGCCACTCGCGAAGATGTGCTGGGTGGCAAGGCGTTCGGCACCGTCGGTCCCTACGAGAAGCTCATCGGGACAGTGTACATCTCGATAGACCCGCTGAATCCGCGCAACGCGATCATCGCCGATCTCGACAAGGCCCCGCGCAACAGCCAGGGCCGCGTGGAGGCATCGGCTGACATCCACATCATCAGGCCGAAAAATCCGTCGCGGGGCAACGGCGTGCTCTTCTTCGACATCGTGAATCGCGGGAACAAGCGGCTGTTGAATGTGTTCAGTCGCGGTCGGGCGTCGCAGGAGCCGACGACGGAGGAAGATTTCGGCGATGCATGGCTGCTGCACGGCGGCTACACGCTCGTCGCCGTCGGGTGGCAGTTCGACATTCCGACTGGAACGGGTTCCGTCGGCTTCAAAGCGCCGGTTGCGACCGACAAGACTCCGATTAGCGGTTGGGTGCGCATGTGGTTCATTCCCACCGAGCCGGCATCGTCGTTCGAATTCACCAGCGCAAGCTACAACTCCCGGGCGTACCCACCCAACGATCTGAACAATGGCGAGTATCGCCTCACCGTGCGTGAAGGCATCTTCGCGCCCCTTCGCCTCGTGCCGCGCAGCGAGTGGCAGTTCGCACGTGACGAGAAGGGGACGCTCGTGGCAGACCCGAACTTCATCACTCTCAAGGGCGGGTTCAAGCCGGGACTCACCTACGAAGTGGCGTACGAAACGAAGAATCCCCCGGTGGCCGGCCTGGGCCTGGCTGCTATCCGGGACGTGGCCTCGGCGCTCAAGTACTCCCGCGACGCGATCGTCGTCCAGGGCGACATGTACGAGGCCGACATCTCGAAGGCGACGCCGTTGCGATACGCGTACATGTACGGCTCGTCGCAGACCGGCCGCCTGATCCGGCACATGGTCTACGAAGGATTTACTGTGGACGAGCAGGGACGGAAGGCGTTCGACGCGGCGTTCGTCCAGACCGGCGGCACCGGACGGGGAAGCTTCAACGAGCGGTTCGCGCAGCCGAACGCGCTCGGCTCGTTCACAGAAACGAAGTTCCCGATCCTTTATAGGGCGACCATCGATCCGGTGACCGGCATCCGCGACGGGCTGGGCGCACGGATTCCTCCCGGCCTCGAACCGAAGTTGTTCCTGGTGGACACGGCATCCGAGTACTGGGATCGTGGACGCGTCGCCGCGATGCGGCACCTCTCCATCGATGGCGGCGACGACGTGGTGGATGCGCCGAACGTCCGCGTGTTCCAGCTCGCGGGCACGCAGCATGGCTCCGGTTCGTTCCCGCCCACGCAGGGGAACGGGCAGTTTCGGACGACGAGCCTCGACTATCGCTGGGCGCAGCGGGGACTTCTCGCGGCGCTCGACAGCTGGGTCAGGAACGGCACCGAGCCGCCGCCGAGTCGCCACCCGATGCTGTCGGACGGCACGCTCGTCGCACACCGGCTGTTCAAATTTCCCGCGATTCCTGGTGTGACCGCCCCAACGTTCGTGCCCGGCGGCTATCGTCCCGATGTGCTGGCGCCGTACTCCGCCCTGCCGTTCTCCGTGCCGCAGGTGGATGCCGATGGAAACGAAGTGGGCGGCATCCGGCTGCCCGAGCAGGCCGTGCCGCTGGCGACCTACACGGGCTGGCATTTCCGCAACGAACGCATCGGCGCCCCGCACACCCTGCTCGCGATGTCGGGGGCATATCTTCCGTTCCCGATGACGCGGGCGGAGCGCGAAGCCAAAGGCGATCCCCGCCTGTCGATCGCGGAGCGGTACGCCAGCCGATCGGACTACCTGCGAAAGGTGGAGGAAGCCGCGAACCGTCTCGCCGCCGAGCGCTATCTCCTCAAAGAAGACGTCCCGCCCATCGTCGAGCAGGCCGGGCGGCATTGGGACTGGCTGATCACGCCACAGCAGTCCAGCAGCCAGGCGAATCGCTAGTGTTGGTGTTCGAACGGCACATGCCCGACGCCGCCCGGGTGCCGCTCCGGGATCGCCGCAGCTCGAGGCGAGCGAGCCTTGCGGCTGCGGGCGTGATCCTGCTCTCTCTCGCAGGCGTTCGGCCGGCCGGCGCTCAGGAGGCTACCGAGCGAGATGCCGTCGGTCTTCCCCTGTTGGCTGCGACAGCCGACGCGGTGGTCATCGATGGCCCGGCGGCGCCCGTCCCTCCCGCGGTTATCTCGCGCGACGACAACGGGCGCGCTACGGTGCGCGCCGTCCGCCTGGAACGTCCGCTCAACGTCGACGGCCAGCTCGACGAAGACGTCTATAGTGTCGTGCCCGGTGCCGGCGATTTCATTCAGCAGGAACCCAGGGAAGGGGATCCCGCCACAGAGAAGACCGAAGTCTGGGTGCTCTTCGACGACAAGAACGTCTACGTGGCTGCGCGGTGCTGGGACTCGCAGCCCGACCGCTGGGTATTGACCGAGCTTCGCCGCGACAACAACAACATCACGAACAACGAGAATTTCTCGGTCGTTCTCGATACCTTCTACGACCGGCGGAACGGCTTCTTCTTCCAGACCTCGCCGCTCAGCGCCGTGCGAGATCAGACCTTCACTGACGAAGGCAACGGGAATACGAGCTGGAACACGATCTGGTCGGTGAAGTCCGGACGCTTCGAAGGCGGCTGGTCGTTCGAGATGGCCATCCCGTTCAAGTCGTTGCGCTATCGCGATGCCGGCCCCCAGATCTGGGGCGTCAACTTTCGACGGATGGTGAAGTGGAAGAACGAGGAATCGTACCTCACGCGCATGACGGCCGCCTGGGGCAATCAGGCCGTATTCCATGTGTCCGCGGCGGGCACCCTCGTCGGGCTCGAGACCCCGGCACAATCGATGAACCTGGAGCTGAAGCCGTATGTGGCATCGGCTCTGACGAGCAACCTGGCGGCCGACGAGCCATTTTCGAATGACGTCAATGGCGACGTCGGCTTCGACTTCAAGTACGGGTTGACGCGCAGCCTCATCGCCGACGTCACGGTGAACACCGACTTCGCGCAGATTGAGGAGGATGTCCAGCAGGTCAACCTCACTCGTTTCAGTCTGTTCTTCCCGGAGAAGCGGGATTTCTTCCTGGAGGGCCAGGGCCTCTTCGCGTTCGGATCGGTCGTGGGCGCGTCGCTTTCCTCCAATACGGGTGGCGACGTGCCGATTCTCTTCTTCAGCCGGCGCATCGGTCTCAGCGAGGGCCAAGCCGTGCCGATCATCGTCGGGGGACGCGTGACCGGGACGATGGGCGACTACGGGATTGGCGCCATGCAGATTCGAACCGACGACCTGCCGTCGGCGAATGCACCGATCACCGACTTCAGCGTGTTGCGGCTGAAGCGCGACGTGCTCCGGCGCAGCAACATCGGCTTCATCGTCACGAACCGCTCGCCCGATGTGACCGGCTTGGGGTCGAACCAGGCCTTCGGAATCGACGCCAACTTCGCCTTCTTCACCGACGTCACGTTCAGCACGTTTTACGCCCGCACGACGGGCTCTTCAGAGGAAGGCGACGAGTCGAGCTACCGGGCCCGCTTCGAGTATGCGTCCGACAAGTACGGGATATTGGCCGAGCACATCCTGGTGGGCGATACGTTCAATCCTGAGGTCGGCTTCGTACGGCGCCCCGACCTGCGTCGCAGCTCGGCGACGGCTCGCTTCAGCCCGCGGCCCAGGTCAAGTCGACTCATCCGCAAGTACACCTGGGACGCCGGCTTCGACTACATCACCGACGCGGCCGACACGCGCGTCGAGAACCGCCAGGCGGCAGGGGCGTTTCAGATCGAGTTCGCCAACAGCGACCAGTGGAAAGTCGAGTACACGGACGACTACGAGCTGCTTCCGGAGGACTTCGAGATTTCCGACGGTGTCGTCGTGCCGACGGGCGGTTACGGCTTTCGGAGCGTCGCGACCGAATACAGCATGGGACAACAGCGGCCCGTCGCGGGGACGGTGCGCGTGGGAGCGGGAACGTTCTACGACGGCACGCGAACGGAGCTGAGGTTTTCGTCAGGCCGGGTGAAGCTCTCCACGCGGCTCAACATCGAGCCCGGGCTCACGCTCAACTGGGTCGATCTGCCTGAGGGCAGCTTCACGACGAACCTCGGCACGGCGCGCGTCATCTTCACGCCCACCGCGCGATCGCTCGTGAGCGGACTCTTTCAGTACAACGCCAGCGACCAAACGCTCAGCTCCAGCGTGCGCCTGAGATGGGAATACACGCCTGGCAGCGAGCTCTTCGTTGTGTACACCGACAATCGAAACACGCTCGAGAGCCGCGACCCGACCTTGCTCAATCGCTCGTTTGCCATCAAGATCACACGGCTCTTCCGGTTCTGAGGCCATCCGCGGAACGAAACGAGGGACACCATGCGACGAGCGGTCATCGTGTTGTGCATGCTGAGTGCGGCAGTGGTGTCGGCGCAAAAGGGCGCGCCGAACGGCGAGTGGCCGACTTACGGTGGGGATCTCGCCAGCACGCGATACGCGCCGCTCGATCAGATTACGAAGGACAACTTCGGCGATCTGGAAATTGCCTGGCGGTTCAAGACCGATGCGCTCGGCCCGAGGCCCGAGTTCAACTTCCAATCCACACCGCTGATGGTGGGCGGCGTCATGTACTCGACGGGCGGCAGTCGCCGGGCAGTCGTCGCCCTGGACGCCGCGACCGGCGAAATGCTCTGGATGTACAGCAAGCAGGAAGCGAAGCGCGGCGAGGCCGCGCCCCGCGCACTGTCAGGACGCGGGCTCGCGTACTGGACGGACGGGACTAGCACGCGCATCGTCTATGTGACGCCGGGTTACCAGATGATCGCGCTCGACGCGAAGACCGGGATCCCGGTGGCCGGCTTCGGCAGGAACGGGGTCGTCGATCTGAAGCTCGAGAACGATCAGGAGATGGATCTGGAACAAGGCGAGATCGGACTCCATGCCACGCCCGTCATCGCCGGCGACGTCGTGATTGTTGGCGCCGCGCACCTGCCCGGCGGGGCGCCGAAACGGCGCAAGAACGAAAAGGGCTACGTCCGCGGGTTCGACGTGCGCACCGGAAAACGTCTCTGGATCTTCCACACCATTCCCCTGCCCGGAGAATTCGGGGCCGACACGTGGGAGGGCGACTCGGCTGCCAACACCGGGAACGCCGGCGTGTGGACACAGATCAGCGTGGACGAGGAACTGGGGCTGGCGTACTTGCCGGTGGAGCTGCCGACTGGGGACTATTACGGTGGGCACCGGCCGGGTGACGGACTCTTCGGCGAGAGCATCGTCGCCGTCGAGCTCAAGACAGGGAAGCGCCGATGGCATTATCAGCTCGTTCACCACGGTATCTGGGACTTCGATATCCCGTGCGCGCCCGTGCTGGTCGACATCGTCGTGGACGGCCGACCAATCAAGGCTCTCGCGCAGCCGACCAAGCAAGGCTGGGTCTACGTCTTCGATCGCGTCACTGGAAAGCCGGTATGGCCCATCGAGGAGCGTGCGGTTGAGCAGTCCACCGTGCCCGGCGAAAAGACCAGCGCAACCCAGCCGTTCGTGACAAAACCGCCCGCCTTCGATCGACAAGGCGTGTCGCTCGACGACCTCATCGACTTCACGCCGGAATTGAAGGCAGAGGCGGTGAAGCTCGTCTCGCGCTACAGGATTGGCCCTCTCTTCACCCCACCGGTCATGAGCAAGTGGGAGGGCCCGCTCGGGACGCTGATGATGCCGTCCACTACCGGCGGCGCGAATTGGGAAGGCGGGTCCTACGATCCCGAAACGCAGATGCTGTATGTCTTCTCGAGCACCACGCCCTCGGTGCTCGGCCTGGTCCCGTCAGACGGCAAGCTCTCGGACATGGCCGTCGTCCGGGGGCAGGCGTCGGATCCCAACGCCCCGCCCGTGCAGCTGGCGGCGCCCGCCCGCGGCGCAGCCGGCGAACCGAGCGGCCCCCGGCTGAACGTTCAAGGACTTCCGATCGTCAAGCCGCCCTACGGCCGTATCACGGCATTCAATCTGAACAAGGGCGAGATCGTGTGGCAGATTCCCCACGGCGACACGCCGGACGTCATCCGCAACCATCCGATGCTCAAAGGGGTCACGATTCCTCGAACCGGGCGTCCCGGCCGCATTGGGACGCTCGTGACGAAGACGCTCCTGATCTCGGGCGAGGCCGGTTTCGTGACGATGCCGACGGGCGAGCGCGGCGCGATGCTCCGCGCCTACGACAAGGCGACCGGCAGCGAGGTCGGTGCGCTCTACATGCCGGCTCCACAGACGGGTTCCCCGATGACCTATATGCTGAACGGCCGCCAGCACATTGTCGTGGCCATCAGCGGGGCGAACTACAGCGGCGAGCTGCTCGCGTTCAGGCTGCCCCAGGCCACGACGACCACGAACTGACGATGAATCGTTCAGGGTTGAGAATTGGGGGTACTTCACGCCGCTGTCCGTGGCGTGGGTCCTGTCGATCCTCGCCGGGTGGTCCGGACTGGCCGGCTTCGCAGAGAGCCAGGACGGACGGATTCCCGACCCGATGGCAGAAGCCGCACACGACGTGAGGCTGGTCGGCTATCACGATCTGCAGGGTCGCCCGGCACTGGTCGTGACGACCAAGTCCGATCCCAAGAACGGCAATTGGGTGTATGTCGGGCATCACGACAATTTCCACAATCAGAAGCCTCTACCGAACCCCATCACAGGCAAGCTGGAGTTCAGCGGCACGTCGATCCTCGAAATCACGAATCCGGCGCGGCCGCGGCTCGTCTGGCACATTCCGAACGAAACCAACAGGAACTCGCGAAGCGTCTCGGCGGTCTACGACTACAAATTCGACTCGTCCGGCCGCGACTATCTGATCCGCAACTCCGAGATCCTCACCGAAGGCGAAACGGGCAAGGATCTGAAATACCAGATCTTCGACATTACCTCGCGCGATTCCGACCCTTCGAAGATTGCTCTCGTGGCGGAGATCAGAGGAACGCCAGTCGACTCGTGCGGCCCCGGCTGCGGTGGCGAGTTTATTTTGCGGGCGCACAAGGGGTGGTGGTCCGAAGAGACGGGGTATTTCTATGCCGCGTCGGGCGAGCCCGGGTTTCGCAACGTCATCGTCCAGATCTTCGATCTGAGGAATCCCAGGGAGCCCAAACTGCTGGGGCGCGCGTGGATTCCAGGGCTCAAGGACGGGGAAGAGGGCTACGAAGGCCAGTACTCGCACCATCCCATCGTGGACGAGGAGAACAGACGGCTCTACGTCGGCTACCGCAACGCGGGCGGCCAGGCGGCGTCGTTCGATATCTCGAACCCCGCGCAGCCGAAGCTGGTGTGGTCGATCGACATGAATCCGCCGCATCGCGGGCCGCACTCGGTGTCGCCGATTGTGTACGATCGAGTCCCCAACTTCGGACAGAGCGCGCTTCCCCGAACCTATGCGTTCGTCGTGGACGAAGCGGGCGCCGGCGACGTCACGCCTTGTCCAACCGGCGTGCGCTCGGCCACCTACATGCTCGACATCACAACCGAGACCCGGCCGTTCCCCGTGTCGGTCTGGCAGGTACCCGTCGGTCACTTCTGCGAGAAGGGCGGGCGCTTCGGGCCGCACCAGTCGGCTGAGACCGTCAACGGGAAGATCAATCGGTTCGAAAACAAGATCGCGTGGGTGGCCTACTTCAACGCCGGTGTCAGGGTCCTGGATCTCTCCGACCCGTACAACCTCAAGGAGCTCGGCTTTTACATCCCCAGGACGAGCCGCAACTCCTTCCCGATCGCGGAAGGACAGCCTGTCACGATCCATATCAACGACGTCGACCTCGATCACCGCGGCCTGGCCTACGTGTCGGATCGCGTAGGGACCGGCCTGTTCGTGCTTGAATACGTCGGCGCGCGGGTCCGAGGCGCCGGCGATCGCTAGTCCTCGGGCGTCACGATCGATTCCCCGCCGCGTGCGACACAAGGGAGGTCGACCCGCGACCAGGTGTCGTTGGTGAGGCCGACCGCCGCCCCCTGACGACTGATCCGCGATATTTCGCGGCACCCGGCGGACTCAACCTCGGCGGTGCGGTCAATATTCAGTCGAATTCCAGCGAGTGCCATCACATAAGGGCGAGACTGCCAGTGATTTCCGGCCTGGCACAGCGGGTGCTTGTAGAATGGTCGTGGCGGGCTGTCCGCCATCGAGATTCGGCCATCATCACTCGGAAGGGATCGCTCATGTTGAAGAACGTTGTCCTGCTGGTTACCGTCGCCGTTCTGTCGGTCACGTCTCCTCTGTTCGCCCAGACACCGCGCGTCGAGGTCGGCGCCAATGTCGGCTGGGTCTTCAGCGATGGTGTGGAGTCGGATCAGGCCGTCGTCGCCGGCGACGGGAATATCTACGACCGATTGGATCCAAAGGATTCGTTTGGCTGGGGGTTCAATCTTGGCATCCTGGTCACCGACAACGTCGAGGTCGGTTTCATGTTCAACCAGCAGCCGACACAGCTCGAGATCGACGGGACTGCCACCACGGAGGTCGGCGATCTCTCCATCAACAGTTATCACGGGTACTTTGGGTACAACTTCGGCCTGGCTGACGCGCGGGTTCGGCCGTACGTCCTGCTGGGACTTGGTGCGACCAACTTCGGCAGCGTCAGCTTCACGAGTATCGCCGGGGCCGAACTCGAAACACAGTCCAAGACGCAGTTTTCCGGCAGCCTCGGCGCGGGTGTGAAGTTCTTCGGTTCGGGGAACGTGGGCGGCCGGGTCGGCGCCCGCTGGACGCCCACCTATATCAAGACCGATGCGGAGGGTTGGTGGTGCGATCCGTACTGGGGCTGCTACCTCGTCGGGGATGCGCAGTACGCCAACCAACTCGAGCTCTCCGGGGGCGTGATCTTCCGGTTCTGAGGGCGGTCCGCGGATTCGATCTGACGTCCGCCGGCGGGTTCAGTATGCTAGTCGCATGTCGCTGCTGGTCGTACTGTTGCTCGCCGGCGTCATCTCGTACGCCTCACAGGGAACGAACCTGGCGCCCGCCGGGACGCTCCGAGCGGCATTCATCGCCGACAACCCCGTTCAGGGCCGGGTCGATCCGCGCACAGGTGCCGTAACTGGCATCGCGGCCGATCTCACGAGAGAGCTCGCGCGGCGTGGCGGTGTGCCGTACGTCATGCTTCCGCTGCCGAATCCCTCGGCCGTCATCGACAGCGTCACAGCGGGGAACGCCGACATCGGGTTCCTCGCGTTCGAAGCGGCTCGCGCCGAACAGGTCGGTTTCTCCGAACCGTACGTGCTCTCCGAGAGCGCCTATCTCGTGCGGGCCGATTCCGCCTTCACGAGCTCGGCGGACGTCGATCGGCCGGGCGTCAGAATCGGCACCGTGAAAGGCCAGTCGCAGCAGATTTTCCTCAGCGCCCGCGTCGTGAACGCCCGGGTCGAGGTCCTGCCGAAGGCGCCTGCCGCGGAGGCGATCGCGCGCATGCTGCAGAACGGCGAGCTGGACGCGTTCGCCGGAAATCGTCAGCGTATGGACGATGCCGCTCGCCTGTCCTCCGGCTTGCGGGTACTGGCTGACAGTTTCATGGTCACAGCCCAGGCGATCGTCGTCGACAAGCGGCAGAACGGGCGGCTCGACGCGATCAACCAGTTTCTCCTGGACACGCGCGGATCGGGCATGCTCAAGACCGCCATCGATCGCGCCGGGGTTGGCGGGGTCAGAATGGCGCCCACACCCGGCGCCGGCGAAAGGTGAGTTCTCATGTTCCCCTACCGCGACGAGAACGTGACGCACCGCACGGCGTATGTGACGTTCGCCATCATTGGCCTGAACGTCCTCGCATGGCTCGCCGTGCAGGGCGCCGGGTCGAGCCTGCCACTGGTGCGCTCGGTCTGTAATCTCGGTCTCATTCCTGGTGAACTGACCGGCGCGCTGCCGCCCGGGACCGCGTTTCCGATGGGCGAGGGCATCATGTGCCTCACCGACCCCGGACCGCAGATGTCTCACCTGTTCACGTCGATGTTCCTTCACGGGTCGTGGATGCACCTGATCGGAAACATGTGGTTTCTCTGGATCTTCGGAAACAACATCGAAGACTCGATGGGCGGATTTCGCTTCCTGGTGTTCTACCTGCTGTGCGGCCTGGCCGCCGCGCTGCTCCAGGTGTTCCTCAGCCCGGCTTCCGGGATTCCGATGGTCGGCGCGTCAGGCGCGATCAGCGGCGTGATGGGGGGCTATCTCGTCCTGTTCCCGCGGGTGCGGGTGTTCACGATGGTACCCATGGGACTGATGATGACCTCCATAGCGCTGCCCGCCTGGACGATGCTCGCCTACTGGTTCGTCCTACAGTTCGTGGGCGGGATTGCCGACCCGGGCCATGGCGGCGGCGGGGTGGCGTTCTGGGCGCACGTTGGCGGATTCGTCGCCGGTGTCGTGCTGATCAAGCTCTTCGCCCGGTCGGACTACCTGGCGGAGCACACCGCGCAGCATTGGCGCCCGCGTCGCCTGATGATGCGGTAACGCCCGCGCTTCGTCAGCGCGCGGACGGCGTCGTCAGCGCGGGATCTTTCGGATCCAGGATGACGACGGGGCCTAGTTCCAGCTCGCGAACTCCAGCTTCGATCTTTTCGCGATCTCCCACCACCACCCAGACCAGATCCTTCGTGTCGACGGCACTGCCCGTCGCTTTGAGGATGTCAGCCTTCGTCGTGGCGCCCACTGCGGCCCCGTAATCTGTCCAGTAGTTGTCGTCGAGACCGCACTGGATGATTTGGGCGATGTCACCGGCCACGGTGGCGCTCGTTTCCCAGCGGCCCGGTAGACTCAGTGTCAGGCTGGCCTTCGCCTTGGTCAGCTCTTCGTCCGTCACCGGCCGCTCGCCAGAAATCCCGCCGAGCTCCTTCAGGATCTCGACCATCGACTCCTTCGTCTTGTCGGTCTGCACCGGGGCGTTCACGATGTAGAGGCGCGGGCCGCGGGCATCGACCAGCTGCGTTCGCGCGCCGTACGACCAGTGCTTGTCCTCACGCAGGTTCATGTTGATGCGCGAGGTGAAGTCGCCGCCGAGGATTCGATTCATCACGAGGAACGGAATTTCGCCCGCGCTCGCCTTGGGCGCGATGACGCGGGCGGCGAAAATCACGCTTTGCTGGGAACCGGGCCGGTCGACCAGGTAGACCGCCGGACGGTCGCGACGCGCTGCCGGGGCGCCGACGTTCTTACTCGGAATGTCGCCCGGGCGCCAGCTCGTGAACAGGCGTTCGAGCCTGGGCCGGATCGACTCCATGGTGATGTCGCCCACCACGACGAGCGTCGGCATGGTTCGGCTTGAACCAGGTGTCGTGATACTGCGACAAGATCGTCGCGCGTGATGCGCGCTGACCGAGACGCTCGTGCCCGTGCCGGTGAGCGGCTTGCCGTAGGCGTGATCCGTCGCCGTAGAGCAGCGCCGGCAGGACGCGCAGGCCCACCTGCGCAGGGTTCGTCATCTCGCGCTCGATGGCCGCCAGCGTCTGCGCCTTGAGCCGCTCGAAATCGCCTGGCGCGAACGCCGGGTGGAGGACGACGTCGGCGAAGAGCGGCGAGCGATCGCATCGAGATTCTCCGTCAGCGCCGACATGGCGACGGTCGACGACGTCGAGGTTGGCGCCGGTCGACAGCGTGGCGCCCGAGGCGCTGAAGCTCCTCGCTGATCTCGAGCGCGTCGCGCGTCGTGGTGCCCTCGTCGAGCATGTCCATGGCCAGGCTCGCGGTGCCGGGCTGTCGCGATCCGATCGCGGCGTAGCCGGCGTCGACGACGAGATCTGAGTCTGACCAGCGGCACGGCGTGGCGCTCGACGACGATCACGACCTCGAGCCCGTTCGAGAGCTTCGCGCGCTCGGCGATCGGGAAAGGCCGGCCGTGAATGCCGTCCGGGAACGGCATCGACTTGCGGTCGATCCGCTCGCTCGTCGGTCGTGTACTCGGGAAGGGATGGACCTCGAGGATGAAGTCGCCGTCGCTCAGCCAGCTCGCGCGCCGACCGTCGGAGATCGTCGCGGCGTGGCCGTCTCATGGCGCGTCGAGCGTCGGTCCTGTAGGCCGCCGGGTCGCCGTCGTAGACCTCGCTCTGCGCGAGCAGGTCGGACTTGCCGCCGAAGCCGCCGATGCGCTCGATGCCGCGAACGAAGCGACGCCGTGTATGCCGGCTTCACGCGCTCGAGCTCGTCCGGCGTCGGACCCGTCTCGAGGAAGCCGCGCAGCTCCTCGTCGATCGCCTGCTCGACCGCGGCGAGGTCGCCGCCAGGCTTCGCGGTGGCCACGATGCAGAACTGGCTGCCGATCTCGCGCGGCGAGATGAACGCCGCGACGTCGGTGGCGATCTGCTCGTCGTAGACCAGGCGCTTGTAGAGCCGCGAGGTCTTGCCGCCGGCGAGCACGTCGCTGGCGAGGTCGAGGTGGTCGAGCCTCGGCAGCGCCGTATCTCGGGAACGTTCCAGACCTTGTAGATCCGCGCCTGCGGCACGCGATCCTGCATCGCGCTGGCGATGCGTCGCCGCTGCGTCTTGGCGATCCAGGCCTCGTGCCTGGCGACCGGCGGGCCGGCAGGAATCTCGCCGAAGTAGCTGCTCGACCCTGGCGCGGACCTCTTCGGCGCGTGACGTCGCCGGCCACGACGAGCACGGCGTTGGCGGCGCCGTAGTAGGTGCGGAACCACTCGCTGCACGTCCTCGAGCGAGGCGGCGTCGAGATCCTCCATCGAGCCGATCGTCGTCCAGGAGTAGGGATGCCCTTCGGGATAGGTGTTCTCGGTGAGCAGGTGCCGCGTCACTGCCGTACGGCTGGTTCTCGCCCTGGCGCTTCTCGTTCTGCACCACGCCGCGCTGCTCGTCGAGCCGCGCCTGGTCGATGCGCGCCGAGCAGGTGCCCCATGCGATCGGACTCGAGCCACAGGACCAGGTCGAGCGCCGCCTTCGGGCACGTTCTGGAAGTAGTTGGTGCGGTCGGCGTTGGTGGTGCCGTTCAGGTCGGTGGCGCCGACGCGCTCGATCGCCTTGAAGTAGTCGTCGTTGAAGTTCTCGCTGCCGTTGAACATCAGGTGCTCGAAGAGGTGCGCGAAGCCGGTCTTGCCCGGGCTTCTCGTTCTTCGAGCCGACGTGGTACCAGACGTTGACGGCGACGATCGGCGCCTTGTGGTCCTCGTGCACGATCAGCGTGAGCCCGTTGGCGAAGCACGAACTTCTCGAACGGGATGTCGAGTCGGGCGGGCGCGGCGGGCGATTGGCCACGCGCCGCGGACATCGTCGCGAGTCCGGCGAGGGTGGCGGCGACGAGAACACGGTGCCAAGCATGCATGGTCACCCCCAAAGAATGCTCACCATTGTACGACGAGGCGCAGGCCCGGCCGGCCGGCCCGCTCGTGCGGGAGCCGATCCGAGAGGCTTCGCTTGGAAGGGCGCCCATCGACGAAACGCCGTTTTCAGGTCCAAGCAGGAAGAAGCCCCCGGACGTGCACGAACTGATGATGAGTGTTCGATTCCCCCCGTCCGATCGTTGTAAGCTGCGAGCACCCCACGTCGCTGGCGCCGGACACGTTCGATCACGGAACATCGAATGACGGGAGCGTCGATGCCCCCAGCAGATCCTGCCGCATATCCACCCGCGATGGCCGACGTTGAAATGGAGCTGATTCGGCAGCGCCGTGCCTCGATTGCTCGGTCCGAGGGAGATTCGGCGGCCGACTTGCCCAGGGTCGGCGTTGCGCTCTCGGGCGGCGGCGTGCGCAGCGCCACCTTCTGTCTCGGCGTATTTCAGGCCTTCGCGCGCCTCGGACTTCTCAGACGCATCGACTACATCTCGTCCGTGTCAGGCGGCGGCTACTTCGGAGCATGCCTCGGCCGTCTCTTCACGCGCCCGTACATCTCGTCGGTCGCCGACGTCGAAGCCGTCCTGAAAGGCGAAGGGCCGCAGGGAGGATCGGTGCTGCGGTGGCTTCGCGAGAACGGACGCTACCTGGCGCCTCGCGGATCGGGCGATCTGCTCCTTGGCGGAGCCGTCCTGCTTCGAAACTGGGTGGCGATTCATGTCGTGATGGCGACGCTGATGCTCGCGCTGTTCGTCCTCATCCAGCTGCTGCGCGGCCTGCTGGGCGTCGCCGTGGCCGACGGATGGATCGATCCGGGCTGGTGGTGGAGTCTCCGGGATGGGCTGCTGGCGTTACCGTTCGACGGCGGGCTGCTGTTCTGGAGCCCGTTTGTCGTGCTGATCCCGGTGCTCGTGCTGGTGCTGGCCGCGCCGCTTGGATGGGCCTACTGGCTCGTCCATCCTGGAAGCTTCCGGCGGCCGGGTCGATCGAGGCGCGATCCCGGTCTCATTTCCCTGGACACGCCGTTCGCCGGGCTGTTCGTCATCGCCGCAGCCGCCGCGTACGGCGCGTGGCAGTCTGCGAACTGGCCAACGGGCCGATGGGCTTCGCTCGGCGTCATCGCCATCGCGCTGTTGTGCCTGCTGTTCTGGGCGATTGCTCTCTTGCACGCACGCTATGTGCTGACGAAGCACGCCAACCAGCAGCACATCGACACCAAACCAAAGCTCGATGCGTTCGTGACGGCCGCCGAGCGGCACACCCTCAGCCTGGCGCTCAAGACGGCGCTCGTGGCCATCGGTGTGGTGACGGCGTTCGTGCTGATCGATACCTTCGGCCAGACGCTGTATGTGGCGGCTCTCGGCCCTGGGGGCCTGGGTGGGTGGTTTGCGGCGGTGCTCGCGGCTCTGGCGGGCTCGGCCGCGTTCGCGCGTCAGATCGTGGTGCTGATTGGCGTTCGCAATCCCGAAGGCCACCGACCCAGTCTGCCTGTGACGATCCTGGCCACCGGCGCCGCGATCATCGTGGTCACGATCGTGCTCTCAGCGCTGAACGCCGTGTCGCACGGTGTGGCGTGGAGGCTGAGCGTGCCGGCGCTCGCGGCCGGTCCGATGGCCACAGTCTCCCCGTTGGAACCGTACGGGTTGTCGTCGCTCAGGCGTCCTTTCGAAGTGTGGGTCGCGCTGCTCGTCATCTCGTTCGTGCTCGGTCGATCGTGGCCGTTCCTCAACAGCTCGTCGCACCAGCCGCTCTACAGCGCGCGCCTCACGCGCGCCTATCTCGGGGCGTCCAACACCGATCGCATGGGGCCCAGGGGAACCGCGGTGGTGGACGTGGTGCCGGAAGACGACCTCGACATGGCGCGCTACTTCGGTGGTGACGAGAAGGGAAAGCGCTGGTATGCGAAGGGCGCGCCGATTCATCTCATCAACGTGACGATCAACGAAACGATGGACGGACGCTCGCAGGTGCAACAGCAGGATCGCAAGGGAACAGGAATGGCTCTTGGTCCTGCGGGCATCAGTGTCGGCGTTCAGCACCATGCCGTGGTGGATGTCGCCGCCTCGCCGTCAGCGGAGCCGGATTCGTCGGGGCCACGAGTGACGTGGTCCGAGACCGTCAAAGAGGTGTACCCGCCGAGCTCGAGGAGAATTTTCGCGTGCTGGAGTACCGGAAGGGCCGGCCGCTTCCGGTGGAGCGGCTGCGGCTGGGGACCTGGATTGGGTTGTCTGGCGCCGCGTTTTCGACGGGAACCGGCTCGCGCACCAGCCTGGGTCTCAGTCTGCTCACCGGTCTCGCCAACGTCAGACTTGGCTACTGGTGGGATTCGGCCATCGATCCCGTCTGCCGGAAGTCGCCGCAGAACGACAGACTGAGCCGACGGTGGGGCCGCCGATTCAGCTGGGCTTTTCCGGTGCAGTCCTACCTGCTCGACGAGTTCATCGCGCGCTTTCACGGCACGGCGCGGCAGCACTGGTACATTTCCGACGGCGGCCATTTCGAGAATCTCGGGGGCTACGAGCTGATTCGCCGCCGCTTGCCGCTCATGGTCATCATCGATGCGGAAGCGGATCCCGAATACAAATTCGAAGGGCTCGCCAACCTCATTCGGAAGGCGCGTCTCGATTTCACCGCCGAGATCACCTTTCTGACCGACGACGAGCTCGACGCGCGCCTGCATCCTGGTGTCCGCCGCTACTTCGGGCCCATCGACCAGCTGCGGCGCGGCCGATGGGAGAGCGAGCCGGTGGAGGATCCGAATGTTCAGGCCCGCTCTCGCATGTCGCTCAATCCGGTGCATCTCGAATCACTCTCGCTGCGCCACGCGGCCCTCGCCCGCGTGTGTTACGACTTTCGAGATCAGCCCGACAGCTGGCTGATCTATCTGAAGCCAGCCCTCACCGGTGACGAGCCGCTCGACCTCCTGGAGTACCACGCCTCGAATCCTGCGTTCCCACACGAAACCACGACCGATCAGTTCTTCGACGAGGGCCAGTGGGAGAGCTATCGCCGCCTTGGCGAGCACACGGCACACCGGGTTTTTCAGAGCCTCGTGTCCGACGGCGACAAGTACGTGCCGTCCACGCTCCATCCGCCGGATCAACCGGGAAACAGCTGAGCTGGATGTGCGCTGTCTCTCCGCTTCCGATTCACGCGTTTCTGGAGGAAGGTGTGGCCACCGAACCCTCTCGGTGACGGGACGCTTCGTCACCGACGACACGATCGAGTTGAGATGGACGAGCACCGTCATCACGATTGAGCGGTTCGATCCCGTCAGTGACGGACCGCGCGATGGCGGGAGCGCCCGGTGACTACGAAAGCCGGGCGTTGGCCAATGCGTTTCTCATTCTCGCGAGGACGTTGGCCTTGTCGCGCTCTTCCTGGGCATCGGCCTGCTTCAGACGTAGTTGGAACGCCTCCTGAATCGCCGACGCCACCGGCTCCGAGGCCAATGCGCGCTGGAGCCCGCGCTCGGCCAGCTGTCGCGCGCGCTCATGGGCCGTCCGCGCCTTGTCGGCGGCGGCTTCCTGCCGGCGTCGAGCCTTTTCGATCGCGGCAATCGCGTCTTCGCTGGCGGAGACTGACGACGCCTGGTAGCTCCGCCAGGCCGCGTCGGTGGCGCGCTGGTAGCCGCGATTGGCAGCCTTGGTTTGCGCGTCCCGCGCACCGGCCGCGGCCGTCACTTTCTGCGCGCGAGCGGATCCCGTCAAGCTGAGCGCTGCGGCATACGCCGCCTCGTACTCGTCACGGCACGTGTCGAGCGCATCACGCCGGGCGAGGTCGGCCGCGCTGGTGGCTTCCCGCCAGGTCTCCAGGGCCACAGCGTCCGAATCCGCCTGTGCGGCCCGCGCGTCCGCGTCGGCGGTGAGCAGCTCTTCCTGCGACGTCGTCAGCGCGGTTTCATAGGCGTCATACGCTGACACCAGCGCGGCTTCGTACGCGACGAGCGCTTCTGCGGCGCCCGGCACCGTGAGCAGCGCGGCTCGCTGTTGCCGCAGAATCTCGGCTCGGACGGCCTGACCGCGCAGGAGCACGCTGTCGTATTCCTCGTTGGCGTGCTGGATGATGTCTTGACGTCTGGACATCGGGTCTGCCGCCCGCGCATTTTCTCACAGTCCGGCTAACCGCCACATCGCCCGAGCACCGGGCGGTCCCGCCGCCGGAGCCTCTCGTCATCGAATCGTCGCGCCGTCTTCACGGCCCCGTGATGTGAGACCTCTACGATGGCCGAACACACGGAGGACGACGACATGTTTCGAGCTTTCTGGCGGTGCGCCTCAATCGGGGCTCTCGCATTGCGGATGGTCAGCGTGCCCGTCGCGGCGCAGGTAGTCGACGGGCGTCATCGACGGGATCGTTCTCGATGCCGGGCGCGGCGAGCCGCTGCCCGGCGCGCTGATCACGGTCGAGGGGACCGCGCTGGGCACGGCAGCCGACCGGGACGGTCGATTCCGGCTGACCGTACCGGCCGGAAAGCTGGTGCTCGTCGTCACCTACCTGGGCTGGCAGGAGCGGCGAACCGAGGTCGAGGTGGCTCGAGGTCAGACGCTGGCGCAGGAGATCCAGCTGCTCGGCCAGGACCAGGTGGTGCAGGAAACGGTGACGGTGACCGCAGAGGTCATTCGGGATGCCCAGGCGCGCGCGCTGAATCAACAACGGACGGCGCCGAACATCACCAACGTCGTCTCCGCCGACCAGATCGGCAGTTTCCCGACACGAACGCGGTCGAGGCCGTGCAGCGCATCCCGGGTATCTCGATTCAGCGCGACCAGGGCGAGGGCCGCTACATCATCGTGCGCGGGGCCGAGCCGCGGCTCAACTCGGTCATGATCAACGGCGAGCGTGTGCCCTCGCCGGACGCCGAGCTGCGCCAGGTGGCCGCCGACGTCATTCCGGCCGACCTGCTCCAGTCGATCGAAGTGTCGAAGGCGCTCACGCCCGACATGGACGCCGACGCCATCGGCGGGGCGGTGAACCTGGTCATGAAGCAGGCGCCGAATGAGCCCGTCATGCTCTTTACGGCCGCCGGCGGGTACAACGCCCTCATGGACGACTTCGCGCAAGGCCAGGGCGCGTTCACCTGGGGCCAGCGTCTGATGAATCGCAAGATGGGCGTGATCGTCGCGGCCAGCACCCTCAACACCAACCGTGGATCCGACAACTTCGAGGCGGAGTATGACGATGGCGATCTCGATACGCTGGAGATTCGCGACTACCGGATCAACCGCGAAGCGATCGGGACTGAATTTCGCCTTCGACTCTCAGCCGGCGACCCACAGCACGTTGTTCGTGCGAGGGGTGTACAACTATTTCAGCGATCAGGAATTCCGTCGCCAGCTCGTGAACGTGGTGGGGGACAACGAGCTCGAGCGCAACCTCAAGGATCGCTTCGAGTCGGAGCGCATCGCGCAGCTCTCGGCCGGCGCGGACCATCTGCTCGGCGGGGGCTGGCTGCTCGATTACCACGTCACCGGCTCGTACGCGGAGAACGACAGGCCAGACGAGGTCATCAGCGTCTTCAAGCAGGAGGACGTCGAGTTCGCGCCCAACGTCAGCGCCGACGTCGATCGATCCCGACAACATCCAGGCCAATCCGCTCAACGAAGACTTCGACGCGTTCGTCTTCGACGAGCAGGAATTCAACAACGACTTCAATCGCGACCGCGATATCGTCGGTGCGATCAACCTGCGCATGCCCCTGCGGTCCTCCGCGTCGTTTGCCGGCTTCCTGAAGTTCGGCGGCAAGTACCGGGACAAGAGCAATCGCCAGGACACGAACACCACGATCTTCGAGTCCGACGACGACGTCTTTCTGTCGGACACGGTCGATCGCGGTGTCGAAGCCGATTTCTTCGACGGCCGCTACACGCCGGGTTTCTTCGTCCTCGCGCCCACGGCGCGCGCCTTCAGCACCGAGCCCGGATTCGAGGGCGAGTTCAACCACGAGTCCGACGCCGGCGACTTCGACGCCAGCGAGAGCGTGACGGGCGTGTACGGGATGGCCGAGCTCCATTTCGGTCCGCGACTGATGTTCCTGCCCGGGCTGCGATACGAGCGGACCAGCAACGACTACACGGCGTATGAGGCGCGTGTTCGATGAAGAGGGGGAGTATCTTCAGACGAACCGGTTGACGGGCAGCGATTCCTACGCTCAGCTGCTGCCCATGTTCCACGCGCGATACGCGGCGACGCCCGAGACCAACGTTCGGGCGGCGGTCACGCGAACGCTCGCGCGTCCGAATTACTTCGACATCGCGCCCTATCAGCTCGTCTTCACGGAGGACGCTGAGATCGAGCGGGGAAATCCGGCGCTCGAGCCGACTACGGCGTGGAACGTGGACGTGATGGCCGAGCACTATCTGCAGTCGGTGGGCGTCGTTCAGGGCGGTTTCTTCTACAAGAACCTGACCGACAACATCTTTCCCTTTACGTTCGACGAGGAGCGCGGTGGCGAGACGTTCCGCGTGACGCAGCCGCAGAACGGCGAGAGCGCCTCGCTCAGAGGCCTCGAACTGGCGCTCCAGAGCCCGTTGCGCTTCCTGCCGTCGCCCCTCGACGGCCTCGGGGTGTATGCAAACTACACCTTCACCGATTCGACGGCGACGTTCCCCGGTGGACGCGAGGCGACGCTGCCGGGCCAGTCGAGGCACGTGGGCAACCTTTCGGTGTGGTACGAGAAGTTCGGTCTGTCGACGCGGGTGTCCATGAATTTTCACGGGGCCTACATCGATCAGGTCGGGGAATCGGCCGAAGAGGACATCTACTACGACAATCACCGGCAGTTCGACTTCTCAATCAGCCAGCAGGTCTCGCGGCAGGTTCGGATCTTCGCGGACTTCGTGAATCTGAACAACGCGCCGCTCCGCTACTACGAGGGCTTCGAGGATCGCCCGATTCAGGAGGAGTACTATCGCTGGTGGTCCTCGTTTGGCGTGAAGGTGAACTTCTGACCCTCGTCCAGACGTCCCGATCGATCGCGCTCGGGCTCGCCCTTCTTCTGCCGACGGCCTGCCGCGACGCTGACGGTCCGGTGTCGCCCGCTGAGGCGACGGCGCAGGCAACCGCGCCCGGAGGGCTCCAGCCGATCGAGATCGAGGCGGAATACGCGACGGCGAGCCTCTCGAACGATCCTGACGATCCAGCGATCTGGGTGCATCCGACCGATCCGTCGCAGAGCCTCATTCTCGGCACGATGAAAGTGGCGGCGCCGGCCGGAGCACTCGCGGCCTTCGGCACGGACGGACAGCTCCGTCAGCTCGTCACCGGCCTCGATCGCCCCAACAACGTGGATGTCGAATACGGCTTCGTCCTCGGTGGCCGCTCGCTCGACATCGCCGTGGTCACCGAACGGCTCGCCCGCCAGCTGCGTATCTTCGCGATCTCCTCGGGCGACAGTCCGTTGACCGATCTGGGTGGTGTGCCGATTCTCGAAGGCGCGCCCGGGGAGGAGGGTGCGCCCATGGGGATCGGACTCTACAAGCGTCCTCGCGACGGCGCCATTTTCGCGATCGTCTCGCCGAAGGCAGGGGCCGCGCGACGGATATTTGTGGCAGTACCGGCTCACTGAGGATCGTGGACGACCCGGCGCTCGCTTCGTCCGCCGGTTCGGCCGCTTCAGCGGCCCGACCGCTAATCGCGACGACAACGAGATTGAAGCGGTGGCCGTCGATGACGACCTCGGATTCGTGTACTACGCCGATGAGGGAGATGGCATCCACAAGTGGCACGCCGATCCGGATCATCCCGATGCAGGTCTCGAGCTCGCGCATTTCGGGCAGCAGGACTTCACCGGAGACCGTGAAGGCATTGGCATCTACGCGCGGCCCGACGGTACGGGTTATCTCATCTGCACCGATCAGATTGACGACGACTCGCGGTACGTCGTGTATCGCCGTGAGGGCCAGCCCGGCCGGCCCCACGATCACCAGCAGCCCACTCGCGATCCTGCATGGCGGCGCCGACGCAACGGACGGTCTCGACGTTTCGGCGCGGCCTCTCGGCCCTGGGCTTTCGGTCGGCGCGATGGTCGCCATGAACAGCGGGCCCCGGAACTTCCTGGTATTCCGGTGGCAAGACCTCGTGGAAGCCGCCGGTCCCCCATTCAAGCTCAACCGTTCCACCAACTGACCCGCCACGGCCCTGAATCCGGCGCGTGGACGATTCGGTCTATAGTCTCAGGGTCCCAAAGCGGGTAACGAGGGCGTCGGATGCTCTCCAACAAGAAAGAGGCTCGACATGCGAAGAATCATCATGATTTCGGCGGTGGCGGCCTTATTGTTCGCTTCCCTCCTGCCACAAACCGGGCTCGCCCAGAACGAGCGCGAGGAGTTCACCGCCTGGGCGATCAACCTCGTGGCCGGGCCAGGACCGAGCAACGCCACCGTGGATATCACGGTCGACCGCTGGTCCACGGATGCGCAGCGGGACCAGCTGCTGGCGGCGGTGAAAGAGGGAGGACCGGACGCCTTGCTGACGGCCCTCCAGAAGATGCCCGTCGTCGGCCGCATTCGCACGCCGGATTCGCTGGGTTACGACCTGCGCTATGCCCGCCAGGCCCCGCTCGATGAAGGCGGCCGCCAGATCGTCATCGGCACGGATCGCCCGATCGGGTACTGGGAAGCACGCAACAGGCCTCGAGTGTTCGACTATCGCTTCACCGTGATCGAGATGCGGCTCGACAAGACCGGAGAGGGCGAAGGCAGGATGCTGGCCCAGACCAAGATCTTCATCGACAACAAACAGAATCTCGTGCTCGAGAACTACGCGCAGCAGCCGGTCATGCTGAAGCAGGTCAGAAAGAGGAGCTGAGTCACACGGGCATCGTGTAGCGGGCGACCACGACCGTGATGTTGTCCGTGCCGCCGCGTTCGAGCGCCAGATCAACCAGACGTTGACACGTCTCGTCGGAGGTTCTGCCGGCGAGCATGAGCTTCGCGATCTCCTCATCCTTGACGAGATCGGTGAGACCATCGCTGCAGAGGAGCAGGCGGTCGTCGTTGGTGAGATGCACCAGATCCACATCGACCTCGACCGCCGTGTCGGCCCCCCCGACGACGTTCGTGAGGATGTGACGCATGCGGTGCCTGGCCGCTTCGTCCCGGGACATCTGACCGCGATCCACCAGCTGCTGCACGAACGTGTGATCGCGCGTGAGCTGGTGGAAGGTGTCGCCCCGAAGCAGGTAGGCGCGCGAGTCGCCGACGTGGACGATCTGCAGGTCGTGAGCCAGGCTCAGCGCGATCGTGACCGTCGTCCCCATTCCGCTGAGCGACGGATCCTGCTGCGCGCGCGCAATCAGCTCGCTGTGGACGTCCTGGACTCGCTCTTTCGCGCGCCGCTCGACCTCGGTGGCCTGCGTCCCGTCGAATTTGAGAATCCAGTCGGGGCGCGCGAGGGCGAGTTTGACGACTCCGCTGATGGCGATCTGGCTGGCCAGTTCGCCAGCGGCATGACCGCCCATGCCGTCGGCGACCACCATGGCGTAGCCGACTTCCTCGGCTCTCTGCGGAACCTGGTCGGCTGGCAGGTTCGTCAACAGCGTTTCGAGATAGCGACCGAAGCGCGTGACGAGAAAGTGATCCTCGTTCTGAGGCCGCACCTTGCCCGCATGCGACAGTCCGCCGACATCCACGTGGACGAGTGAGGAGAACGGGCGGAACGGATCGTCGGTTCGGCTCGCGGGCTGCGCCCGCTGGGGGCCGGTCTCGGCGTCCGTGAGTGGTCTGTCTGCCACGTTCAGGCTCCCACTGGTGGCCTCGAAAGGTCGATCGTCCCGAACCAGCAAGCTCGGCCCTGCGGCCGATACCGCCTCCGGTGACGTGAAACACCTCTGGAAAGAGAACCTGACGAGATTCTACACGACGCTTTGCACCTTGACAGGGACTGCCCGAGAACGAAATATTGAGGCTCTTTCGGGCGAATCCCGGGTTCACGAGAAGGAGGCAGGATGCGGCTCACGTCCCTGAAGATCGGTGCCGTCATAACGTTCGTCGTACTCACTTCATTGGGCCCGTCGGCCCAGCAAACCGCCTTCCAGTCGATCGGTCCGCTGGCGTTCGGCCCGAACGCCGTGCTCTTCGCCGGCGACACCGCGGGCGCGACGATCTACGCACTCGATCTAGGCAGTCAGGCGGGAACGACGCCCGGCGCCAAGGACCTTCCCGGCATCGATCAGAAGATCGCCGCTCTGCTGGGCACTGACGTCCGCGAGGTTGCGGTCACCGATCTGGCGGTCCATCCCCAGACCCGCAACGCGTTCATCTCCGCCATGCGCGGACAGGGTGCGGGGGCGACACCTGTCCTGCTCCGCGTGGACGGCGCCGGGAAGATCGACGTGATCGAGCTGGCCAAGCTCGCGCACACCAAGGTGACGCTTCCGAATCCGCCGGCGCTCAACGCCGCCCGCAATGCCAGGACGCAGGCGATCACAGACATGGCGTATATCGACGGCCGGCTGTGGATTGCGGGTTTGTCCAACGAAGAGTTTGCGTCGAAGCTGAGGTCGGTGGCCTATCCGTTCAGCTCGGTTGACAACGGCACGAGCGTCGAGATCTACCACGGCAACCACGCGCAGCTCGAAACCCGCTCACCTGTCTACGCGTTCGTCCCGTATTCGGTGAACAACACGCCGCACCTGATCGGCGGGTATCTGTGCACGCCTCTGGTCAAGTTCCCGGTCTCAGACCTGAAGCCGGGCGCCAAAGTGATGGGCACCACAATTGCCGAGCTCGGCAATCGCAACCGCCCCTTGGACATGATTGTTTACAAGAAGGACGGCCGCGACTTCATCCTGATGTCGAACAACAGCCGGGGCGTGATGAAGATTCCGACCGAAGGATTTGCCGGCGCGACGCCGATCACGGCGCCGGTCCAGACCGAGACCGGCGGTCTCTCCTACGAAACGATTACGAGCATGAAGGGCATCGAGCAACTCGACAAGCTCAACGATCAGCAGACGCTCGTCCTGGCGCGCTCCGAGGCCGGCGCACTGAATCTGACAGCCGTTCAGCTGCCCTAGCGTGCGACGCTCCGCCAGAAAACGTGTCCGGCATCGTGGGGGCGGACCGGCCCGGTCCGTCCCCGACGCTCGTTCCCCTCAGACTGATGTATGAACCGCGCGCTTGCCGGCCTTGGCACCCGAACGGGCCTGGGTGTTCTGCTCGTCACCCTCGCCGCCGGCTCAGCCTGCGGTGACTCGATACCATCTGCCACCGGTCCTCCTCAAATTCGGCTGGTTGTTCCCGCAGGCAACGAAGCGGCGGCCTTCATAGAAGTCCGCGGCCTCAGCGCGAGCGAATTGGACCGACTGCGCGCCCACGAGATGACCGATGCGGCGTGGGCCGCGCTGTTGCGCGTTACGGTAAAGGCGGACGCCGTCGTCGACCCCGACGATCGGCCGGCCATGCTCGGAACCTATACCGTGCAGTCCGACACGCTTCGATTCACTCCACGATATCCCTTCGATGCCGGCCGACCGTATCAGGTGGTCTTCGATGCCTCGCGGCTGCCCCTCGCCCAGCCGGCAGGATCCTCACGGGCACCCGTCGTCGCTGTTGTCAGCCGGCCGAAGACGGCCGCGGCGCCGTCGACCCGCGTCGCCCAGGTCTATCCGACCGCCGACCAGGTTCCCGAGAACCAGCTCCGGCTGTACGTGCAGTTCTCGGCCCCGATGGGCCGGCGAAGCGGGCTCGAGCACGTGCACCTGCTTGACCCGGACGGCCGAGAGGTGAAGGACCCGTTCCTGCCGCTCGACCTCGAGTTCTGGAACGGCGATCACACGCGCTACACGTTCTTTCTGGATCCCGGCCGTGTGAAGAAAGGCATCACGCCGCGCGAAGAGATGGGTCCCTCGCTCGTGGCCGGCCGACGCTACACACTGGTCATCGACAAGGATTGGCTCGATGCAGAGGGAATGCCTCTGAGCGAGTCATTCCGGCGTCAGCTGACGGTGACCGCGCCGGACGAGAAGGCCCTGGATCCCGGCCGCTGGAGAATCACTGCACCCACGGCGGGAACCCGCGACGCCCTGGTGGTGGACTTCGACAAACCGCTGGACCATGGCCTGCTGCTCCGAGCGCTCGGTGTTCGGCGCGGGAAGAACGACTGGGTGATGGGCGAGGTCCGAATCGAAGCGTCCGAAACGCGCTGGGTGTTTACGCCGGCAGACCCCTGGAGCGAAGGCTCGTACCATCTCGTGGCGCTCTCCATCCTCGAAGATCGCGCCGGCAACCGGATCGGCCGCGCGTTCGAGGTGGATCGTTTCGACGAGATCGATTCCCGCGCGGAGCCCGAGGAAACTCTCCTGCCATTCAGCGTCGCTTCCCGACCAGCCAGCTGACGGACCAACGACTGGACGGGGGCCGCTAGCGACGGTCGTTCGATGCGAGGAGCGCCAGCGCCGCCCATCCGGTTGTCGAGATGCGCTGGGCGTAGCTCTCCTGGCCCGAGGGACGCGTTGTTTCCGGCCAGCTGCCATCGTCCACCTGCCGGTCGATGAGGAAGCGGCGGCCACGCGCGATTGCGTCGTTGAGCTCCACGTCGGTGAACGCCGGGCTCGCCAGCCCGGCGTGCTCTCTCAACTCGCAGAGCGCCAGGAGCGCCACCGCCGTATCAAAGGGCTCAGGCGCCGATGTCACGTATGGGCCCCACCCACCGCCCGGGCCCTGACCCTGCTCGATCACCGCAAGGCTACGTTGGCGCTGGCGGACGGCGTCCGCATCGGCAGCCGACTCGAGACCCAGAATGATCGCTGCGGCATCGAGCACCGTCTTGACGTCGAGCGCGCGCAGCCAGCGATCGGCCCGCGCGACGGCCGGCTGAAGGCGTGGATCGCCGGCGTCCGCCAGTGTTCGTCGCGCCGACGCCGTTGCCAGGGCAAGGCCATAGGTGGCCGGAGAGCCGATGCTTTCGGAGGCGTCGAGGCGCCACGACCCGTCGAGGTGCTGATCGGCGGCGAGGTATCCGGCGGCCTCGACGAGCGCGTCCAACGACGCGAGCCGACTCTCGACAGCGGAGGCCAGAGCTCCCGCAAACTGAATACGGGCCAGGATCTTGTCGTCGGACGCGTCGCCCCGCCCGGCGTTGTCTGCCCATCGCCGGGGATGACGCAGCCACTCGAGATTGTCCTCGAGGGCGTCGGCGACGTCGATGCCGGATCGAGCCGCGGCCATGAGTGCTCGTGCGGCGTCGCCGTTGTTGTGGCAGGAATAGCACGGATGCTCGCGCCGCCACCGGGGAACTTCCGCGACGAGAAAAGCAACGGCCCGCGCTTCAGGAGACGAAAACGCCAGGGGAGGCGAACCGTGCTGTCCATCCTCAGCCGGCGTTGCCACGCTGACGACGACGATCGCCGCCGCCCAGGCGACGAGCGCGAGTGCGACAGCTGTGATCCCTCGCGACATGCGTGCGGTTCGAGTCTACACCGCGCACCACGCCGTGAGGAGCTGCTCTCAGTTGACGACTCTGATCTGAAGCGCCTGCGTGTCCGTCGCGCGCGCGGACTGGCTGTCTTGTGCCCGGACGACAAAGGTCCAGATACCGGTCTTCGTTGGCCGCCCGGCGATCGTTCCCTGGTTGGCGCTGCCGATGAGGCCGGGCGGTAGAACGCCTGAGGCAAGCGACCACACACGGGGTGGCAGCCCGCCGCTTGCGTGGAGTACCTGTCTGTAGTCGCGGCCGACGTGCGCATCCGGCAGACTCGTGGTGGTGATGACGAGTGCCGCGTACTGCGTAGCGATGGCAACCGTCAACGTTCTGCTCGCCGCGCCCGGAGGCGTTGCGGTGTCGGCCACGCGCGTGACGAAGGCGGATGAGCCGGCGGCCACAGGTGTGCCGCTGATCGCGCCGCTCAGGGCATTGAGCGACAACCCGCGGGGCAGGGCGCCGCCTGCCAGCGACCAACGGTAGGGCGGCAAGCCGCCGGCCGCGGCCAGTGTCGCGGCATAGAAGGCTCCCACCCGGCCACCCTTGAGCGTCGTCGTTGCCACGCGGAGCGCGGCAGCCTGACCCGCGGCGTATTCGAACGCTCCGACATCGATCGAGCCATCGAAGACTCTCACGCGCGCGTTGCGGTGCTTCACGTACTCGCGCGTCAAGTCGTTGGCCGGAAGCGCCGCGGCGTGCAGAATGGCGCCTCGGTCGCGCAGGGGTGAGGCGGCGCCCAGTGTGAAATCCTGCGACGATTCGTTCGTGAACCCGGGCGAGGCGCCGACGATGGTCGTGCGGTCGTCGTTGATGACGCCACCGAGCGAGCCGTTGAACGTCGACACCCAGCCCGGCTTGAAGTAGTTGTGCGTCATGTCGAGCATGCCGGTGTCGTCGACGAGCGACACGGTGTTACCCGGGGCGGTGGGGTACACGACGTTGCTCCTGAAATCGGCGCGCTCGTCGTTGGTCGAAAGCCGGAAGATCGTCGTGCGATCGGTCCGATACGACACGATCGTGTTGTTGAAGAAGAACAGCGTGCCCTTGCGGTAGCTCCCGGTCGATCCGCTGTCCCCGCCGTAGTGCACGATCTGTCGATTGCCCGCCGCTGCCGGCTCGATGAGCACGTTGCCGTAGACGAACGTCGATCGGTAGCCCGGGTGCGTCCTGATGAGCGTGCTGTCCTCGCCGTCAACCAGATCGAGCTGCCTGTTGCCGCCATCGATCCAGTTGTAGCGGACGACGAGGCCCGCCGAGCGGTCCTTGAGGTTGTTCCCCAGCGCGCCGGCACGGAGCGGACCGAAGCGGTTGTACTGAAACGTGATGCCGATCGCCGCCGTGTAATTGTTGTGGTGGTAGATGCTGCCGACGATCCCGTTGTCGTAGATGTAGTTGGCTTCGACCAGGATGTTGCGTGAGGCGAGGCTATCGCCCGAGGCGACGAAGAAGCCGTTGCCGCTGTCGTGCAAGAGCAGCTGCCGGACCGTGATGTTCTCGCCCTTCTCGACATAGATCGCCGACGCGTTCTCCGAGTAGCTGCGGGTGGAGCCGTTCGCGGCCCTGAAGGTATACGGCGGCCGGGCGCTGCGGATGTCGAGCTTTTCAATCGTGATGTATCTCGGCGTGGTATCCGAGGGAACGTTCGCCCCTCCCACCTTGATGACGCCGCGTTCCTGATTCCAGTAGTTCAGCGCGGCCCGAGTCGTCGCGCCGTTGCCGTCGATGATCGGCAGCGCGCCGTTCGGCCCCGGAACGCCGCGCACGACAATAGGGGCGGCCGCGGTGCCCTGGCGGCAGACCACCCATTTCTCTTTGTACGGCGCGGGCCGCCAGTGAATGAGCACCGTATCCCCGGGTTGAAGCGATTCCCACGGGACGGCGCCGATTGATCCGAACGCCTTGCCTGGGCCGACCTCGTAGGTCGCCGCACGCACGGAACCCACCCAGGCCGTCGTGATGATGAACACGAGGGTCACGCGGCCGATCATCGTGCGAGCGGAAAAGGCGTTCTGGTGTGCCATCAGCGGGTTCACCCGGTTGGGAGCAAAACGGCCGCCAGCGGAGCGCCCTCGAAAAGCGCGGCAACGCGCGCCTCGCTGGCGCCGGCGTGCGGTGATCGATGGTCTCCCATACACAGGATTGTCGCGGTTCACGTGCCTCGAACTTGCCCCGACGGCGTCAGCTCATCCGCACGATGGGCGGGTGTCAGTGGCTAGCGGTGTTTCAGAATCTGAAGACGATTCCACCCTGGGCATTGACGATGATCGGCGTGAAGTTGACGGGACCCAGGCCGTCGAGGAACCCGGCGATGAAAGCGTTGGGCTGATCAATTTGGAAGCGCAGTTCGACCTCGGGAAAGTAGAACACACGGACCTCGGCCATCACGCCCACCGGGCCGTCACCAATCCGGATGCCTGTCCCGAAGTTGGCGCCCCACCGGCTGGTCGACTCGCCCGTCGTGGCGCGCAATTGAAGATCGGCGGATAGCGCTGGAAGGCCGGAAACGTCGACTGAGAACGGGACCGAGCCGGTGATCTCGAAGTCTGGCAGATAGCTCAGGCCCCCGGATGCGCTGAGACCGACCGGCCCCGGCGTCCGCAACCGCGCGTTGAACGACATCAAGTACAGACGGTCCACATCGGCGCGTCCGTTGCCGATCGTCAGGCTTCCCGTGAGCGACTGGAGGGGCGGTCGCGTTCCGCGCAGGTTGTAGCGAGCCCCTGTCAGATCGAATCCGATGTTGGTGGCGTCGAATCGCCCTTCGATGCCGAAGACCCCAAAATAGTAGACATAAGCGGCCCCGAAGACGAGCCCGCCATCCGCGCGAATCTCCGATCTGCCGTCGACAGACACGTCCACGCCCGGAATGGCCGGCACCCCTGGAAGAATCCTCAGCCGCTCGTCGAAGATCGGATAGGCGGCGCCGAAGAACACCGTGATATCTGAATTCTGGGCGAAGGCCGATGAAGCAGTGACGACGAGCGCGATCGTGGCCGCGGAGACGAGAGCGAACGATCGGTGCACGAGAGGTATCCTCCCAGTCGCAGGATAGCAGTGACGCCAGCCGGCGTGCGTGCCGAGCTGGTTAGCGTCCGCTCGAGCTCGACTGCCCGGGAGGCCGGCAGACGAAGCTCTCTGCGCGATCGAGGTTGCCGGTTCCCGAATACTGAGGCACCTGTGGATACGGACAGAGTGGGCGCGTGCGGCCGGCTTTCTCGCCGGTTGGCTGCGAGGCAAGGATCTCGGAGGGGATGTTCCCATGCTCGCGCCAATTCTCGAGGGCGTGCAGCATGTCGAAGCTCGAAGGACCTTCGCCGCCACCGCAGTGCCCCATGCCGGGCACCATGTAGAGCCGCACGGAGCTGCCCGTCTGACGCGGTCCCAATGTTTCAACGAGCCGCTCGTAGTAATTGACTGACGAGCGCGGCGAGATGTTCTGATCGCCCCAGCCGTGATACATGAGCAGCTTGCCGCCGCGTGCGACGAACGGCGCGATGTTCGCTGAGGTCGGGCTGAGCGTCCCGTTGTCGATCTTTCTGGCCAGCTCCAGGTGTTTGGCGAGATCGAGCGTGCGAACATCCCACGTGGGGTCCTGAAACACGACGAACTTGAACAAATCGTCGGCAACGGCGAGCGGCCGCGGACCGCCGGAGGTTCCCGCCCATCTGAGCTCGCTGCCCGGCTCGAGTCCCGGAAAGATCTCGCGTCCCGCGTCGTCTTTGAGCGGAGCGTAAATCTTCCGTGCCGCCGTCACCTGGGCGGCCGTCAGACAGTCCGGTCCGTCGGCGCTTGTGCAGGTCGTCACACCGGGGTCGAACCGACAACGCAGCGGATCGCTGATGAGGCCGTCGGTGGCACCGTCACGACTATCGCAGGCATCGAGCGCGGCCCGGTGCAGCACGGGGTACTTGGTGGCCGGGATGAAGCTGGCCGGATCGCTCGTGGCCCGCACGAGGAACGCCAGTTGGAAGGACTGATCCGTCCGGTTGTACCCGGGCGCTCCCGCGACGATACCGTCGAAGTCCTCTGGATAGCGTTGAGCTTCCATGAACGCCTGGCGGCCGCCGCCGGAGCACCCCTCGAAATACGAAAGGGTGGGAGCCGTCTTGTAAAGTCCCGCAACCGTCGCCTTACCCTGCACCGCGGTTTCGTGGATCGCGCGATAGCCGAAGTCGATCAGCTTTTCCGGGTGGCCCGTCGCAAAGCTCGCGCTGACGCCGGTGTGGCCGGTGTCGGTGGAGGCAGTGGCATAGCCGCGCCCGAGTCCTGAAGCCAGGGCACCGTATTGAATCGAACCACCCCAAGCGCCGTTGCCGACCACGAGAAACTTTCTGTTCCAGCCGTTCTCGGGGAGCCAGACTTCAGTTCTGATGTCGGAGTCGGCAGAGGGCTTGATGGTGAGGGCCACCCGGCAGAACGCCGGCAGAGTGCTGAACGACGGTGCCGGTGGTGTTCCGGCGGGCGGCGCAAACTGCCCGGCCGCCACGAGCTGGGCGGAGGTGATGGTGGTGTTGACGAGCGACAGCGATGTCGTCAGGCGCTCGCACGACGTCCGGTCCACCGACGGACTCTGCGCGTGCGCCGCCGTGCTGCAGAGCAGGATTGATAGTGAAGCAATCGTCGTTTTCATGGATGGTCGAAGTCTACCCGATTCCATCCGCGACCACAGCTTGCGGGGGCAGGGGAGGCTCACGCCGGCACGAGAGCGGCTTCGCGAGGAAGCCGCCTGCAAGGCCTCCCGGGCAGGCGAGCCCGGGCGATGAGTTCCTCCGACGCGGTTTCCGTGCCGTCATGCGCGTCCCCGCAACAAACTGACCGAGCGATCGGTCGCATCCGGCTCGACGAACAGCTGGAGACGCATGCCTTCCTCTTCGAGCCCGCGAGCCGCATTCCTGGTCAGCTTCCCGAATGGCTCGACGATCAGCTTCGTCACGGACTTCGTTCTCTCCACCTTCCACGTGCCGGCGACGACACCGTCCACCAGAAACGTGGCGGGCACCATGAGGTTCTTCGTGAACACGAACGGCTTGTGTTCGTCGGCCAGGACGCGCCGCCGGTCGGCGTACGCCAGAAGGAGGTTGTCGAATTCAGGCAAGAACCTGATCGGCGCTTCCTCGTCATCGTCTGGGTAGTCGTTCCCCGGCGCGTCGAAGAGCTCGCGGTCGTCCTCGTTCCGGAGTGCGCGAAGCGTTGGACCGAGCTCGTCCACGATCTTTCTCGCGGCGGCAATCCCCGACCACGCCTGGAAGTCCTGCACCGTGGATGGACCGAACGCCGTGAAGTAGCGCAGCGCCAGGGCGTGAGGCCGATTGTCGTCGCCCGCCAGCGATTCCCCGAGCCACGACTCGGCGACCGCGAAATCGGCGACGGCGGGGTAGGCCCACGGCGCTCCGGTCGCGGGCGTCTGAATCAGCGGCAGATGCAGGCGGACGATGTAGGCCAGGGCGCGCTCGTCGAGACCGGCGAAGCGCGCGGCGAGATGTGTGCGGAGCTCGGCAAACGTGCGAGGCTGCGCCTCGAAGTAGGCGCGTGCCTCCGCGATCAAGGCGACGGAATCGACTCCTCTGGCGCGATCGCCGAGCGTGGAGCCGCTGCTTCGGGACAATGCCGACTGAAGCGTCGGGCGGAAGGCCAGGAAGTCGCGTCGAGACATCAGATGAAGAGTGCCGCGCATCAGGGTCGCCCGCACGACCTTCCGCTGTTCGATCGCGCGCACCAGATCGTCGCGCCGGAAGGGCTCGATCCTCGACCACAGGGCGACGAACGGCGGCCGTGCCACCTGCGCCTGCAGCGCGACGAGCCGTTCGATCGCGGCAACAGGCGCGAGCTTTGCGCGTCGCAGCAGCAGGTGGCGGGCAAGCGTCGCCCGATTCAGCGCGCGTCGGCTCAACTTGCGCGGGGGCATGCGCGGTTGCCTCGAGCGTAGCATGGGCCCGTCGATGTCGAGCCGAGCCGGACTGCAGGTATGCTATTGGCTTCGGATTCGACCGAGCGAAGGAGCGAACGGACATGAAGGACACCAAGGACTCGAGGCTCGTCACGAGACGGGAGGCGCTGCGGGCCACCACGGCGCTGGCTGGCGGCAGTCTCATCGCGAACGTCTTCGGAGGCACGATCGTCAGTGCGGCGGACTTCTGGCTGGCGGACGCCCTGCAACAATCGACCACGGCGCCTGCGGATCCGATCGGAGCGATGCGCGCGCAGATAGGCGCTGCGCCGATCGAGGTCATCAAGCTTGGCAACAATCTGTCGATGCTCGCCGGCCCTGGCGGCAACGTCGTGGTGCTGTCCGGTCCGGATGGCAAGGTCGTCGTAGATACGTTCGTGCAGACGGTCTGGACCAAGCTCAAGGCGAGCCTCGACGGCATGCCCGGTGGCCCCACGAAGACGCTCATCAACACTCACTGGCATTTCGACCACACAGACAATAACGCCAACTTCCGCCAGGCTGGCGCCGCCATTCTCGCGCACGCGAACACCGCGAAGCGGCTGTCTGAATCGCACGAGCTGCTCGGCATGCGCTTCGAGCCGGCGCCCGCGGCGGCGCGTCCGACCCAGACGTTCGCGACCACGCACAAGCTGCAGGCCAATGGCGAGAGCGTCGAGCTCGCGTACATCCCCCCGGCGCACACAGACACCGACATCTATATCTGGTATGCGAACGCAAACGTCGTCCACATGGGCGACTGTTTTTTCAACGGGATGTACCCATTCATCGATGCCGGGACGGGCGGGAAGATCGACGGCATGATCGCCGTGGCGGATCAGATTGCGAAGAAGGCCAGTGCGTCGACGAAGATCGTGCCGGGCCATGGGCCTCTCGCAGACCGTACGGCACTCATCGCGTCGCGCGACATGATAGTGACCGTGCGCGACCGGGTGCAGAAGCTCAAGACCAGCGGCCGGACGCTCGAACAGGTGGTGGCGGCCAAGCCGACGGCCGATCTCGATGCGGCATGGGGCAAGGGATTCATGCAGCCCGATAACTTCGTCACAATGGTCTACGGCATGCTCTAGCTCGCGCGCTTGTCCACCCTGGTGTTCTCCAATCGATGACGTCGAGCCAATCCGCGACCGAATATCACCTTCCCGCGCCCCTGGGAGGGGGATCGTGAAAACCCTGACTGTGCTCGTCCTCACTCTCGCCGTCGGGACGGCCTGCGCGTCCGGCGAGCGCGAGACGGGACGGGTCGTCATGCTCGTCACACATTCGAGCCCGGGCGGCGGAAGCGATGTGTTTCTGCGGACGCTGGCGCCGCACCTGTCGAGAATCATGGGCGCCAACTTCGTGGTGGAGAACATGCAGGGCGGCAGCGGCGCCCGGGCCATGATGACCATCGCCAAAGCCACGCCGGACGGCAGCATGTTCTATGCGACGACGCCCACTTTTATCTATACGTCTCTGCTGAGCAACCCGCCCGCCAGCTATACGGATCTCGAGCCGCTCGTGAACATCTTCTTCGATCCCGAAGTGCTCTACACCGCGGCGGACTCCCGGTTCAAGACCCTCAGCGACGTGATCGAGCATGCGCGCAGGGGTGGGGGAAAGTGGGGCGCTGCGAATCCCGCGTCGCTCGAACGCCAGGTGATGGAGCGGTTGAAGCAGGAGGCAGGCGTAGCGCCGGCCGTGACGACGTTCGAAGGCGGCGGCGACATGCTGATCAACGTGCTGAATCACACGCTCGACATGGGCGTGGGTGAGCTGCAGGAGATCCGGGGCCAACTCGACGCCGGCAAGCTGCGGCTGCTCGCCGTTGTCGGCGACGAGCGCCTGCCGCAGCTGCCCGACCTGCCGACCGTCAAGGAGCAGGGCATCAACGTGTCGGTGCGTAAGTTTCGCGGCCTCGCCGGTCCCAAGGGCACTCCCGCCTCGGTCGTGGCGGCGTGGGAAGAAGCCATCCCGAAGCTGCTCGACGATCCGGAGTACAGGAAGCTCTACACCGAGAACAGCCTGCTGCCGGGGTTCATTCCCCACGCGGAATACCTCAAGTTCATGGACGGATTCGGCAGCGACACCGCGCGTTTCCTGAGAGAATCCGGCGTCATCCAGTGACGCGGCATCTGCTGCCGGGAGTGCGCCGTGCATAGAGATCTGCTCTTCGGCAGCGTCACCCTCGTCGTGGCCGCCCTCTACTACGCGGCGGCGTCGGCGATTCCCGACTCTCTGCTCGCGGACGCCGTGGGTCCCCGCGGCCTGCCCCAGACCTACGCGGTCCTGCTCGCGGCGCTTTCGCTCGTCCTGATCGTCCGATCCGTCGGCGCGCGGCAAGTCCCGTCGCGCGGCGAACGTCCGGAGCCGGGGCCGCAGCGTCGCGCGTTCGCGCGCATGCTCGGCGTGCTGGCGATCGGTGCCCTCTATGTCGTGGCCGTACCGTGGATCGGCTACGCCCCGGCAATTGCCGGACTCATTGCAGCCACCGTTTACTACCAGGGCGGCACCATGACACGCCATGTCGGGCTGGTCGCGTTGTCGGGCGCCGCCGTCTTCTGGCTGCTGTTCGTACGGCTCCTCCGCATCCCGCAACCGCCGGGCGTGTGGCCTTCCTTTTTCTGATCGTCGTCATCTGGCCATGGGCGAGCTCGTCCGAACGTTCGAAACGCTTTTGACGACGGCGATCGTGCCTGCCGCGTTTGCGGGCGTGGCCTGGGGCATCGTCGGCGGGGCGCTGCCTGGAATCTCGCCGTCGATTACCATGGCGCTCCTGCTGCCGTTCACCTACGGGATGGATCCGACGGTGGCCGTCGTGCTGCTCGCCTCGACCTACGTGGGTGCGGAATACGGCGGATCGATTCCGGCCATCCTGATTGGTACGCCGGGCACGAATGCCGCAGCGGCCACCGTCACCGACGGTTTCGCGATGAAGCAGCAGGGCAAGGCGGGCGAAGCGCTGGGCATCTCGCTCTATGCGGGCCTCATTGGCGGGCTCTTCGGGCTCGTCGTCCTGGTGTTGCTCACCGAGCCGCTGTCCCGCGTCGCCCTGGCGTTCACGCCAACTTCCTATTTTGCGCTCGGCGTGCTGGGCCTGAGCGTCATCGCCTCGCTTTCGGGGGAGTCGCTGATCAAGGGACTCATCGCCGGCGTGCTGGGACTCATGGTTTCGACCGTCGGCACAGATCCGGTGACGGGTCTCAACCGCTTTACGTTCGGCACCCCGGAGTTGCTCTCCGGCATTCCGCCGATTCTGGTAATGGTCGGTCTCTATGCCGTCAGCGAGCTCTTTGCGCAGAGCGGCGAGGGCGGCTGGGCCCATGTGACTCCCGAGCGTGCGCGAATCCGTGTCCCCCCCGCCGCGCTCTGGCGCCGCCTGGCCTTGCCGGTGGCAATCGGATCGATCATCGGGACCTTCGAAGGCATTACGCCGGGGGCTGGCGGAACGATCGCCGCCTTTCTCGCGTACAACGAAGCGCGTCGCTGGTCCCGGCACAAGGAAGAATTCGGCAGCGGGTCGCCCGAAGGCATCGCGGCACCGGAATCGGCGAACAATGCCGTCGCCTGCACGGCTCTCGTGCCGATGCTGAGCCTCGGGATACCCGGCTCCAACTCCGCCGCGGTCCTGCTGGGCGGCTTTCTCGTCCACGGCCTCATTCCCGGCCCGATGCTGTTCGTGAAGCATGCTGCCGTCGTGAACGGCCTCTATGCCGGCCTGTTGGTCGCCAATCTCGCCATGGTGATCATCGGCTCGCTCATCATGACGCCATGCATCTGGCTGGTCAGCCGCCCCAAGCCCTATCTGATGGCGTTCGTCTATGCGCTCGTGGTCTCGGGTGTCTATGCGATCGAGCTCAGCCTCTTCCACGTGGGCGTGGCGCTCGGCTTCGGCGTGCTCGGCTACGCCATGCGCTACTTCAAGGTGCCGTTCCTTCCCATGGTGCTGGGTGTGGTGCTCGGATTCATGGTGGAGTCGAACTACCGGCGCGCACTCGTGCTCTCAAGCGGCAATCATCGGACGTTCATCGAGGACCCGATCTCGGCCGGACTTCTCCTTTTCGCACTCGTCATCACCATCGGCTCGCTCTTCCGGCATGTTCTGGAGCGGCGAGTCCTCGGGCAGGGGGACGCTCAGCCATCATGACGACATCGCGTCCGGATCCCTCCGCGGCGGAGATTGTTGCAGCCAGGCTCGCGGCGGTGACCGCGGAAGCCCTGCCGCCGATGGCCGTTGAAACAGCTCGGGCGCTGCTCCTCGACGTCGCAGGCTTGTGTGTGGCGGCCCGGCGCGAGCCTTACGTCGGGGCGACGCTCTCGGCGGTGGATGGCGGAGGACCGTGCACCGTGCTGGCGCACGCCGGCGGATTCGACGCGTTTGGGGCGGCCCTCGTCAACGGCACCGCGGCGCACGGGGAAGACTACGACGACACGTTCGAGGGCGGTCCGGTGCATTCGGGCGCGGTCATCGTGCCGGCGGTGCTGGCGGCCTGCGAGCGTGAGGGGCTGGGTGGCGACCGTCTGCTCGTCGGTATCGTTGCCGGCGCGGAGCTGATGTGCCGGCTCAGTCTGGTGGCGCCCAAAGCCACGCACAAGGCGGGCTTCCATCCGACAGCGGTGTTCGGTGCTGTTGCGGCGGCGGGCGCGGTCGCTGCGGCGCTGCGCCTGTCACCGCCGGCCATCACGTCGGCGCTCGGGATCGCCGGCAGCATGGCCTCCGGCATCATCGAGTACCTCGCCGAGGGCACCTGGACCAAACGCATGCACGCGGGGTGGGCCGCGCAGTCGGGAGTGCGCGCCGCCCTGATGGCTCGCGGTGGATTTCTCGGACCTCCGACGGTGCTCGACGGAGTGCACGGCGTTTATCGTGCCTTTGCACCCTCCGTGGCGCCAGACTTTGCGCTGCTGACTGAGGGACTCGGCACGGTCTGGGTCATGGAGAAGCTCGCGTTCAAGCCGTATGCATGCGGTACGATGACGCAGCCGTTCATCGACTGCGCGATCCGCCTGGCCGAAGAGGGCACGAGCGCCGACGACATCGAGGAGATCGTGTGCAAGGTCGCCGAGGGTACGGTGCACCGATTGTGGGAGCCACTCTCGTCGAAGCATCACCCTCCCACGCCGTATGCAGCAAAGTTCAGCACGCCGTTCTGCATGGCTGTCGGGTTCCTCGATCGCAAGGCGGGCCTCGCGCAGTTCAGCGAGGCTCGTATCCACGATCCCGCCGTCCTGGCGCTCGCTGCCAGGATTCGCTATGAGATCGACCCCGCCGACGAGTATCCGCGCAATTTTTCGGGTCATCTTCGAGCGCGACTCAAGAACGGCACGGTGCGTGAGCTCAGTCAGAGCGGCCTGCGAGGCGGGGCGCGCGCTCCGCTGTCCCGGCGGGAACTCCACGAGAAGTTCGTGGACAACGCGCTCTTCGGCGGATGGTCGGTTGGCGGGGCAGCCGCGTTCGAGGATCTCCTGCCAGAGATTTTCTTGCTGCCGCGGCTCGATTGAGTGAAGGACTTCCGCTCGTGACCAAGCCTGACTCGCTCGCCGGTCGTGTGGCCATCGTCACGGGCAGCGCACGGAACATCGGTCGCGCCATCGCGCTCGAGCTCGCGCGTCAGGGCGCCGCGGTTGTCGTGAACGGACGCACGTCGGGCGCGGACGCCGAAGAGGTGGCCGGGGAAGTCCGGCAATCCGGTGGACGAGCCGTGGTCAAGATGGCCGACGTGTCCGACCCGGATGCCGCCTCATCGCTCATCGCGGCGGCGGTCGAAGCCTTCGGGGCGCTCGACATCCTCGTGAACAACGCCAGCGTGCGACGCGAAGTGGATTTCGAGAACCTCGACTACCGCGAATGGCGCGAGATCCTGTCGGCCACGCTCGACAGCGCGTATCTGTGCAGCCGGGCCGCACTGCCTCATCTCATCACCTCGACGCAGGGTTCCATTGTCAATATCGGGGGCTTGTCCGCCTATACCGGATCCGCCCGGCGGGCGCATGTGATTGCGGCGAAGGCGGGGGTGGATGGCCTCACGCGCGCGCTGGCGCACGACCTGGCGCCCCACGGCGTCACCGTCAATTGCGTTGCGCCCGGCATCATCGACACGACGCGCAAGGCCAGCGGCACGTCTGGTGCAGAGCCCGCCCATCACGCGCGCCACGTCCCTCTGATTGGTCGACGTGGCACCCCGCAGGAGGTGGCGGCACTGGTGTGCTTCCTGTGCGGACCGGAAGCCCGCTACATCACCGGCCAGACCATTCACGCCAACGGCGGCGTGTTCATGGGCTAGCTGCAGTTCTCGTTGCGGTATTCGTTCTAGCCGCACCCGCCCAATCCGGCGCGCCTCTTCGGGAGCGTGCGGAACCCGTGCCGCACGGTCCCTGGGCGTCCGGTTTCCAGCCTCTGGTTGCTTCAGGTTCGCTGCACCATCCGGCTTTCCCGGGCGGTTCTTTGACGGAACCCCGGCGTTTCCACAACAACGTCTGATCGCCCGGCGATACGACAAAATTGTTAGTTGAAAGCATCGTGGCCGACGCGGTTGCGGTCTATTGTGCCGTGCCTCTGTCGGGCAGCTCCGACTAGATGCGAGAATGAATCATCCACGGGCTCCGACCTGACAGAATCGTCGAAGTCAACGACAGCGTTCCTACATTCTTGTGTCGAGCCAAACGCCGCCGCGTGGTCGTCTCGAGCGGGGTCTCGTGTTTTTCCGGGGAATTTCCGATGTCCCGGATCGGCTCGGCCGATGCGGATCTTGGCCCGAAACTTGATGAGCCGTCGCGCGAGGCTCACATACTCGTGGCATGCGGATACTCATACGCTCAACCCAATGTCTTCGCGACATCGAGGTGATGAATGAATCAAGCCGACACGGCGTGGATGCTGGTTTCGACGGCCCTGGTGCTGCTGATGACGCCGGCTCTGGCGTTCTTCTACGGAGGTCTCGTCCGTTCGAAGAACGCGTTGAACACGATGATGATGAGTTTCATCTCGCTCGGATTCGTCGGCGTCCTCTGGGCAGTCCTGGGCTATTCCCTGGCGTTCACGGCCGGCAACGACTGGGTCGGTGACACGTCGCGCCTGTTCTTGAACGGCGTCGGACTCGAGGCGCAGGGCACGATTCCGCACTACCTGTTCGTGTGCTACCAGGGCACCTTTGCCATCATCACGGCCGCCCTGATTTCTGGCGCCATTGTCGAGCGGATGCGCTTCTCGGCCTATCTGCTCTTCATTTGCCTGTGGGCGGTCGTCGTCTACAGCCCGGTGGCACACTGGGTGTGGGGCGGAGGATGGCTGGCCAAGATGGGGGCGCTCGACTTCGCCGGAGGCACCGTCGTCCACGTCAATGCCGGCGTGGCGGCGCTCGTGGCGGCGCTGCTGGTCGGCCCGCGCCGCGATTTCAAGTCGAGGTCGCTCCTGCCGCACAACGTACCGTTCACGCTGCTCGGCGCGGGCCTCTTGTGGTTCGGGTGGTTTGGCTTCAATGCAGGAAGCGCCCTCGGCGCCAGTCCGTCGGCCGCGCTCGCCTTTACGACCACGATGCTGGCGCCGGCAGGGACGCTGGTGGTGTGGACCCTGCTCGACGCCGTGCGGCAAGGAAAACCGACCGCCGTCGGCGCGGCCACGGCCATCGTCGTGGGTCTGGTGGCTGTCACTCCCGCCGCCGGGTTCGTCGGCCCGATGAGCGCGATGGCGCTCGGCGGCATCGCGGCCATCCCCAGCTACTTCACGTTGCTGTGGCGCGCCAGAAGCGGGCTGGACGATTCGCTCGACGTGGTTGCGGCGCACGGCGTGGGGGGAGCGACGGGCGCCATTCTCACCGGCGTGTTCGCCCAGAAGGCGCTCAATGGTCTGGCCGACGGCCTGCTGTTCGGGAATCCAGGCCAGGTGGTCACGCAAGTGATCGCCGTTGGGGCCACGCTCGTGTACAGTGGGGCCGCGAGCTTCGTGCTGCTCAAGCTCGTCGGCGTCATCTTCCCGCTTCGCGCCTCGGCGGACGACGAGAGTCTGGGCCTCGACATGAGCATGCACGGCGAAGAAGCCTACGTGCAGGCGGGAAGCTCAGGCTCGCTCTCCGCGAGCTAGCCCGGCGGTCAGCCCGCAGCGCGATGAGCTGTGCGCTAACTCTGCGGCGTGCAGGACTTGAATGGGCGATACTGCCAGGAGGTGATGGGGACCGGGGTCGGAGCAAGAGGCGCGACCTTCATCGTCTGGGCTGCCGCGTCTGTTGCGTATGTGGCCGTCCTGACGCTGGACAGGGCAGCCGCGCAGGGGACCGACCGACCGTTCGCTTCTTTCGAGCCGTGGGTGTCGGTCGGATCCGGGCAGCTCGCGGCCATGAATCGCGGCGAGATTTTCGTCCAAACCCTCCCCGCCGAGGGCGGAGAGCTCGCGGTCTTCGTCGCTGGATCGATCGATATTGAAACCGACAGGTTCGCCCGCGGCATTCGCGACAGCGCGGCACTCTGGAGAGGCCCTCGCGTGCCGCAGGTGCACCGCATTTCGATTCCGCCGGTCGCGAGTGATCTCGAGACGCTCGAGCTCGATGCAGTCGATCTGGCCGAGATGCGGACATGCCGCGTCGGCAGCTGCGTGCTGAAGCTCGCCGCTGACGAGATCCAGATCCTGCAACAAGCCATTGCGCGCGAGGGGCCGGGCTGGCAACCCGCCGTTCAGCGGAAATTTCGCGACATTATCCTGACGCGCCTTCAGCGATTCGTCGACCGGGGGTTCACGGGGTTGGCACCCCACGACGAGCCGCCGGTCGATCCCGCCACGACATTTCTCGGGCTGTTCAACCGCTCTCCCTGGTTGACCCGGTCGTGGCCGCGCGCTGCCGCCTATGTGCGCGACTATCCCCGCGCCGACCTCGCCGGCGCGGAGATGTTGCTCTACTGGATGAAAACCACCTTCACTCCGAGGCCAAACATCCAGGCCGTTCAGGTCGTCATCATTCCGAAACCGGAAGGCGAGGCGGGCAACGTCGAGGTGCTGGTTATTTCGCGCCAGGTGTTCGCCACGCACTATGTGGATGGATCGCTGTCAGTGTCCGCTCTGCTGAGCGATCCGGCGGACCCGTCACGACACTACCTCTCATACGCGAACCGGACATCAGTCGACGCGCTCGGCGGCTGGCTGACGGACATCAAACGATTCTTCATCGAGCGCCGCGTCAGAAGCGCCGCGCGCAGCCTGTTCGCCACGCAACGCCAACGCATTCAGCGGGCTCCGTAAGTTTCTTCCGATCCAACCCGGAGCCGAACGGCGTGCCGCTGCCTGCGTGCCGCTTGTCGTCGGCGATGCAGGGTGGCATCCGGCGGAACCGGACGAGCCGCAGTCGAGCCGCATGTTCGTTGCAAACTTGTTCCACCCTTCTTACTGCACCGTCAACGCTTCGTCTCGGCCGCCCTCTAGCATCGATTCGTCATTCGGCGCCAACGAGGAGGTCACGGAATGGGTGGAATCACGAGCACGGATCGACGGACGTTTCTGCGCCGCAGCGCCGTTGGCGCCGGTGCGCTCTGGGTGAGCTCTCTTCAGGAATTCGCGCTCAGGCGCGCATTGGCCGAGCCGCATGTCGCTGGCAGCCCATACGGCCCGATCAGCTCCGACCATCGACGAGACGACCGGGCTGCCGTTGCTCGAGCTTCCTGAGGGCTTCCGTTACCTCTCGTACGGCTGGACCGGCGACATCATGTCCGACGGCGTTGCCACACCGAGCCTGCACGACGGCATGGCCGTCGTGGCCGAGCTCGGTGGCCGGGGGCGGTCGGGGCTGGGCCACTACGACGACCACGACCGGGACCGCGGCGGCCGCGACAAAGACGACTGGTGGCGTCATGCGCGTCATGACGACGATGACGACGACGACCGTCATGGCTCGTCGCGACTCGTCCTGGTTCGGAATCATGAACCGGCCGAAGGCGCGCCGTATCTCGACAACCAGAGGATCACCTACCGAAACGACGGCGCCGGCGGAACGACGAATCTCATCTTCAACACGCGACGGGGCCGCTTCGAGGACTCCTGGGCGACGCTCGCCGGCACCGTCCGCAACTGCGCCGGCGGCGTGACGCCCTGGGGCACGTGGGTCACCTGCGAGGAAACCGCAGTGGCCGGCCACGGCTGGAGCTTCGAGGTCGGCCCACTGCGCGGCTCGCCGGTCCCTCTCACGGACATGGGGCGCTTTTCACATGAAGCGCTGATGCTCGATCCGCGCACCGGTTACGTGTACGAGACGGAGGATACCAACGACTGCGGCTTCTACCGCTTCATCCCGCATGTCCCGTCACGCCTCCATAGGGGCGGCCGGCTCTACATGCTGAAGGTCGTCGATGAATGGCAGGCCGATCTCGGTGGCGCATTCCCGCTCGGCACGACGTGGCGGGTTGAGTGGGTGCGCATCGACGACCCCCAGGCGACTCACGACCTCCGTGTACGACCAGGGCCGGGCGAAGGGCGCAGCCAGATTCCGCCGGCTCGAGGGCACCTGGTGGGGCGACCGCACGGGCTATTTCCTGTCGACCGACGGCGGGCAGGTGGGCGAGGGGCAGGTGTTCGAATACGACCCCCGACGGCAGCGGATCACGTTGATCTACGACTCGCCGTCGAGCGGCGAGGCCGAAAATCCGGACAACATCACGGTGACACCTCGAGGGGGTCTGCTCCTTTGCGAGGACAATGCGGGGGCCACCATCAACGATGCAGAGCGTCTACTGGGCCTGACCCTCGACGGGCAGGTCTTCACCTTCGCCAAGAACAACATCGTGCTGTCGACGTCGCCGAACGGTGTCGTGCAGCCCGGCAGCTACCGTCAGAACGAATGGGCCGGCGCGTGTTACAGCCCGGATGGACGCTGGCTGTTCGTGAACATCCAGACGCCGGGCGTGACCTTCGCCATCACTGGTCCCTGGCGTAAGGGTCCGCTTTGAGTAGTCCGCACGAGCTCGAGCGACGCGGCATCGCAGTCGCAGGCCCGAATCTCGATCCGGACCTGCGGCTGTGGATGGCTCACTTCCACGCGGATCGAATCGGCTGACCGACGATGAGCGCGGCATTCGCGCCCGCGCGGGGCGGAACTTCTGTGGCCGCCCGTTGTTGACCTCGGCGATATAGAGATGGCCTTCCTGGTCGACGCTCATCCCGTGAACGTTCCACATCGCGCCTGGCCATTCACCCTGGCTGCCCCACGAATAGAGGTACTGGCCATTCATGTCGTACTTCACGATCTTGGACGTGGCGTTGTCGGCCACCCAGAGATACTTGTCGGCTGACAGGTAGAGCACCTGAGGAGTCGAGGGGCCGCCGGTCGTGAACTGATCGAGGAACTTTCCGTTTTCGTCGAAGGCCTGGATGCGGCGGCTCGAGCGGTCGGTGACATACACGCGCCGCGTATCGGGATCGACGACCACGCCGTGCACGGCGTCGAAGGTGCCGGGCCGCGTGTCGTTCGGCGGGCTGCCCTTCTCGCCCCACGCCGTCAGGTACTTGCCCTCCTTGTCGAACTTGACCACCCGCGTGTTGGCGTACCCGTCGGCGACATACAGCGTGCTGTCGGGCAGCCACGCCAGGAACGTCGGTCGATTGAAATGCGTGGCATCGGTGCCAGCCACGCCCGGCACACCCAGCGTCTGCACCAGTCGCTTGCCGTCATTCGTGTACTTGTAGACCGCGTGCTGGCGGTCGTCCACGACCCAGACGTGCTTGTCGGGATCGTAAGGATTGATGGTGACCGAGTGCGGCCTGCGGTAGTTGCCATCGTACTGGGTCCACTCTTCCGTGATGTTGCCCGCCCGGTCGACGACGATGAGGCAGTGCTCCCAGCGGGCGTCCACTCCCAGTTTGCCCTTCCAGCCGTTCCACCCGTCGCTCCCCGAGTTACCCGGGCTGCTGACTGGTCCGACCGAGGCGTTGCGGAACGGTGTCTGCGAGACCGGAAACGACAGGCTGGGTCCCACGGCCGGATACGGTACTTCCTCGGGCCGTTTCAGGCTTGGCAGCTCGCCGCGCATCAGAATGAAGACGCGGTCGGGACTCTCGGCGAAGATCCCCTGCACGGCGCCCCACGTCCAGTTCTCGTGTCCCTTCAGCTGCGAGAGCGGTTTCGGCCAGTTCTCGACGACTTCGTACGGGCCAGTCTGATCCTGGCCACCTTTCTGTCCTGTCACCGCGGCAAATCCCGCCGCCGGTGCGCTCTGTCCCTGCACCGCCATCTGTCGTTCGATCAGGAGCGCGCCGATGGCCACGCCGGTGCCGATGGCGCCGATTACCGCCCGCTTCACACTCATTCATGCCTCCGACGGACGACTCTCCGTTGAACCCAACCGGCGACGAAGTGTCCGCGCGGCGTGGGCACCATAGGTCAGCGACCATACCACGTCAAGACCGGGACTGATGCTCTGCAGGGTGGGAGTGTGTAAGATCCCATCGGAGGTGTTGGATGAGAGTGAGGCAGTTGGCGCTGGTCGCCGGCTTCGTCGGAACGCTGGCGGCGCCGGCGGGACTTGCCGCGCACCACGGGGCGGCGGTGTACGACCTGCAGAAAACCGTAACGGTGACCGGCACGGTCACGAAGTTTCAGTTCGTCAATCCGCATGTGCTGATCTATGCCGAAGTCAAGGGTGAGGACGGCAAGATCGTGGAATGGTCGGGCGAGCTCACCAGCCCAATCCGGCTCGCCCGCGGTGGATCCGGCGCCGTCAAGTGGTCGAAGGACATTTTGAAGCCTGGCGATCAGGTGACGCTCACCGGCAGCCCGGCCAGGAATGGCGCACCGTCGCTGGTGTTGAGAAAGGTCGTTGACGGTACGGGACGCGTGTTGGTCGGCGGGGAAGAGTGAGCTGCTCCATCATGTCCCGACGCCCTCTCGTCCTGGTCGCGGCCCTTGCGGCCCTACTCGCAGTTGCTCCGCACTTCCCGGCGCCCGTTGGCGCGCAGTCCCCCGCACCAGCCGATCGTTCGTCCCACGGCGCGGACCTCTCCGGCGTGTGGACCAGTGACCCCTCGCGTCTGCCCGAACGCGTGCGAGCCGTCTACATCTGGGCGTTCGATTCCGAGCCTCCGCCGATGACGCCATGGGCGCTCGAGCGATTTGCCGGGGCCAAGCCCACCTTCGGGCCGAAGAACTACGCCGTGGCCGAGACCAACGACCCGGTCTACAAGTGCTTTCCGCCCGGAACGCCGCGGATTTACTTTCATCCCTTCCCGATGGAGATCATCCAGACCTCCGGGCGGGTGCTGATGTTCTTCGAGTACGACCATCTGGTGCGCCAGATCTACACCGACGGACGTCCGCACCGCGATGATCTGCCGGCGTCGTGGCTGGGCGATTCAACCGGTCGCTGGGAAGGTGACACGCTCGTGGTCGAGACGGTGAATTTCAACGACCAGACCTGGATCGATCGGCGGGGCGTGCCGCACAGCGATCAGTTGAAGGTGACCGAGCGCATCCGGAGGATCGACGACAAGTCGCTGCAGATCGACATCACGATCGAAGATCCGAGTCGCGTTCACACGGCCCTGGACCGCACAGCGGTTCTTCACGCTGACCGACTGGCAGATCGCAGAAATGAGCTGCATGGACAACGTCAACTTCCTGGAGTACGAACAGGACGTCCTGCAGCACGAGAACAAGCCCGATCAGCCGGCCCGTCCTGCAGGCGCGCCGTACTGAGGAGGACAGGCGGGCCGCTGTTCGCCGCGCGGCGACTTACCGTCGCCAAACCTGTCTGACGAGCCGTCCGTCGCGGTATTCGCTGACGAGCCTGTAGGGCGGGAAAGTGAGCAGCGGTTTCTCGTGCCGCGATACGAGATCGAAAGACGCCACGCGCGCAACCGCCAGCCGCTCTCCGAGCTGCACCGCGTCACGGTGGTTGTCTGCCAGGAGCACCGTGCGCTCGAAATAGGTCGGCGCGACCAGCTGAAACGTGAACTGGTTGTCGATGACGACAAAACGCGACGGGGAAGCCAGCACCCGCTGGATGGTGGCGGCGTCGCTCCAGTTGCGCTGCACGAAGGCCGGTATCGTGCTGCCGAGCTCGATGACGGCGGCGGTGACGACCAGAGCGAGGCCGACCACACCAACCAGGCCGTCCGGCGGCCTCACACGGATTTTCGAGGTCCACGTGACGATGGCCTCCCACGCCGCGACGACGAGGAGCGGAAGGATCGGCAGGAGGAACCGCGGACCGAGCGGCTTCCCGCCCGATGTGTTCAGCCCGAGGAACACGAGAATCACGTAACAGCCCGACGTCAAGAGCGCCAGTCGTCTCGCGAGCGAAGAGGGACTCCCCGGTGGCAGCGGCAGCAGCGCAAACACGAGAAACGGGCAGAGTCTGAGGAGCCCGGCGACGAACTTCGGCGCCGCCACGAGCGCCCTGGCTTCGAATGTCGCTGAAACGAGGAGACCGCCAACGCCCACGAGCAAGACGAGGGCGGACCCGGTGATGAACCGCACCCAGACGCCGATGGCCAGTACGCCCAGCAGCAACAACGCAGGGCGAACATCAGAGTTTCCCAGAAGCCAGTAGTGAACCAGCGTTTCGTATCGTTCCCTCCAGCTCATCGTACGGAGAATCGGTAGGGCGTCCTCGGTGCCGAGATAGTCGTGAAGCGGCGCGACGGCGTGTCGCAGATGTGCGGCGACCGGTCGCCCGAACACGAGCGCATCGAGCGCGCCCATCACGACGAGCACCGCAACCGCGCTTGCGCCGACGATCGCCCACTCTCGGACGAGTCTGCGGCCGCGGGCACCCGTGTACCACCGCGCGGCCAGCAGGCCTGGCCCGACCAGCGCGGCTTCCTCGCGAAAGATCGTGGCGACGCCGAGCAGCATACCGGCCAGTGCGAGGCGGCGTGCGGTGGCGCCCGCACGGGCCGCCACAATCAGCGAGCTCGTTGAAAGGGCCACGGCGATCAGGTTCTCGTTGGCCTGGATCGCGTAGTACCAGATCATCGTCGCCAGGCCGAGCACGGCCGGCAACGCCCAGCTCACGGGGGTTTCTTCACTGAATCTGTAGGTCAGGAAAAGCAGGACGCCCGCAGCGAGGAGAGCCGGCCACGCGAGGGCTGCGAAGCCGAGAGGCGACCACGGAGCAAAGACCAGGGCCCCGGGGGTGGAAAAGATGGCAAGTGTCGCGCCGTGGCTCTCGAACACGAAGGGCGCCTTGAAGGGCAGGTAATCGCCCGACGGGTCGATGAACGCCGCCCGGTTGTCGAGAGGCATCGCGAGGAAGCCGTGTGCCAGCAGGGAGCGGGCCTGGACGTACTTGATGGCCGCGTCGATGGAGTGAACGGCTTCGGGCTGGAGAATCCTGAACGCGAGCACGCCGTAGCCCGACGCGATCAGCGCCGAGAGGAGCAGGGCCGTCCATGCGGATCGCGTACGGTATGCACGCGGCGCAAGCATCAGCGGGATGCTATCACGCGCTCGCTGCCTGCCCGCGACTACGGTCCGCGTTCGGCAGCGGTCCAAGAAATTTGGTGTTGGTTTGGGACGAGTCTGTGTACTGATGCGTGGAAGGAGGTCGTTGCCCGTGACGGTTCAGACACCGATTTGTCCCGTAGACTTCTCGGATCACTCGCGCCGGGCGCTCGAGTTCGCTGCCGCGCTGCAGGCGCACTTCGGCGGGCGGCTCGTCATCGTCCACGTCGTGGATCCGTTGCTGGCGGCCGCGCAACGCACGTATCAGACCGATCCGCTCGGCGCCGACGTGCACGAAGAGCTGCGCGCCTTCGTGGCGTCAACCGGGATCGATGCCGCGCCAGGATCGCCGTCCGTCGAGCTGGTCCTGACCATGGGCGACGCCGCGGCCGAGATTCTGAAACTGGCGTCCGAGCGGCGTGCCGACGCGATTGTCATGGGAACGCAGGGGCTGAGCGGGTTGCGACGAATGTTCTTCGGGTCCACGACGGCGAACGTGCTGAAACATGCAGACGTGCCGGTCATCGCGGTGCCGTGGGCCCAGGATGCGCCGAGTCGTGGGGACCTGCTGCGCCAGCACACGGTCGTGCTCTCGCCGGTTGATTTTCACGAATCCGCAAACCTGGCAGCCAGGCTCGGCGGCCAGCTCGCGCAATCTCTCAAACTGCGCTTGATTCTCCTGCACGTGGTGCCTCCGCTTCGGGCATCAGGATCCCGCCAGCGGGCGGCCGACGAGTACAACCGCGACCGGGTTCGTCGAGCGCAGGAACAACTGCAGGATCTCGCCGCGTCGCTCGGCGTGTCCAATGTCGAGGTCATCACGGCGCTGGGCGATGTTGCGGACGAGATCGCACGGGTGGCCGAGGAACGCGATGCCGGCTTCATCGTGATGGGGCTTCACGGCGAGAGCACACCCATCGTCGGGCACGCTCCGGGCTCGGTGGCGTACCGAACGCTCTTGCAGACGTCCGTGCCCATCGTCGCTGTGCCGGTTCGACGTCCGGAGAATGCCAGTCGCGCTTGATCACATGAAGCGGGGCCAGGGCAGATTCAATCTGCCCGGCCCGTGATGGTGCACGCGCGATCGGCGACGTCGAATGCCTACCGGCATCCGAACAGCAGCGCGCGAGTGATCAGAACGTGTAGCGCACCCCCAACTGCATCGAGCGCATCGATCCCGCCTCGACAGGAACGAGGAAATTGTCTTCATTGCGTTCCCCGCTGGGATTGCCGTAATTGATCTTGTTCAGCGCGTTGTACGTCTCCCAGAAGAAGCCAAGCGTCTGGCTGCGCGGCAGGGTCAGCACGTACTGGACCTGAAGATCGAGCAGCCTCGTGTTCTCGCCATCGATGCCGTTACGGACAGCCCGGCCATTACCGTCGAGCTCCGACACGATCGGACGCTCGGCGTCGTGGACTCCGGCCACGGGCCGATCATTGTTGTCGCGATCGCCGTTGACGTCGGTCCCGATCAATTCATTGATCGGATAGCCCGAATAGAACCGGAAGATCCCGCCCACGTTCAGCCCGCCCCACGGGTTCCAGTTGATGCTCGTCACGAACGCATGCCGGTTGTCAAAATCGGCGCGCGCGTAGTCGGTCCGAGGGTTCTGATCGTCGGACAGACGCGCATTCAGAGCCGAGCTGTTTGGAATGACGTCATTCGAGTAGGCCAGCGTGTAGGCCACCCGTCCGCTCCAGCGATTCGCGAACCGCTTGTCCAGCGACAGCTCCAGCGAGTCGAAGTCGGTGTTCAGATCGTCGCGCGTCTGATACTGCAGCACACGCCGGAAGTTGGCGTCCCGGGCGATCTCGGGAATCAGCGTACCGGAGGGATCGAACTCGTCGGCCGTGAGGCGCGTGACGCGCCCGTCCGGTCCGACGGGTCCTTCGCTGATATCGATCTGCCCGGTCTGGTCGTATCCCCGGTGACCGACGTAGTCGACGCCCGCGGCAAGATTGGGCAGGATCTCGTGTCGCACGCCGAGGCTGAACGACCATATATGGCCCATCTGGCGATCATCGTTGTCCAGCCATGGCTCGGTATTCACGAACTCGGCGCTCGCTCCCGGCTGGAGTGAGTTGCGCAGGTCGGTCAGGGACGCCCGGCAGGCTGGACCGATGGACGCGACGCCATTAATGCCGATCGGCTGCAGACAGGGATCCGCCGGGATCACCCCTTCATCGGCCGACAGATCCTCGTCCGTCTGGAAGTTGAATGTCTGGCCGAGGACAGCCCGCCGCGTGAGATTGCCGCGAACGGGCAGCAGGTGATACTCGTAGAACTTGCCGATGCCGCCTCGGATGACGGTCCGGCCGGCCCCGCGAGGATCGAAGGCGAATCCCAGCCGCGGCGCGAACGCAGTCTTGGTGGCCGGCGTCAGGGTTTGATAGTCGTACCGCAGACCCAGATTGAGCGTCAGGTTCGGGTTCACCCGCCACTGGTCCTGGATGAACCAGTTCGTCCACTCGTCTGTTGAAACGAACTCGATGTCCCCCAGCACGATCGAGAACACCGAAGGATACGTGAACGCGTTGGCCGGGTCGAACGGCAGGTTGCGCTGGAACTCGAAGATGCCGTTGTCACCGGCGCCGATCCTCTGCGGGGAATCCGCGACGTCGTTGTACGTGATCCCGCCCTTGAACGTGTGGGCCGCGTCCCCCGTGATGAAGGTGAAGATATTCGTGACGGCATAGTTGCGACTGTCGGCGCCTCCGTGCGCCGCGGCCAGGCCCGTGACGAAGTCCGAATACTCGTTCGTGGATCCCAGGTCGAACTGGTCGCGTCCGTTCAGCCCGACATATTCCAGACCGTCGATCCAGCCCGAGCTGTTCCACAGGCTCGGGTCGACTCCCATCACGGCCAGGTTGCCGTCCCGGCGATCCTGACCCGCGTGGGAAAGCCTGAAGTCATTGGTCGCCCGGCTGCCGATGACCCATGTCCAATTCGCATTGAACATCCGATCGTTGCCGTCCAGCTCGACCTGCCGGTTGTCGAGCGTCTGGCAGCATTCGAAGTCCTCTCCGAGCGCGGGCGCCGTCTCTTTCAACCACCGCAGGCTGAAACTGTGCGTCCCGGCGGTGTAGTCCCCGCGCGCGAAGTGGCTCCATGCTTTGATGATCGTTTTGTCCGCGTATGAGACGGCAAGGGGCGCCGCCTCTTCCGGCATCGTGTGAACGACGGCGAACTCGACTAGGTTGCGCTCGAGGTTGTAGAAGAAGAACGCCTTGTTCTGGACGATCGGGCCGCCGACGTTGAACCCGAACGTGTCGCGGCCGCTTTCCGGCGTCTCCTCGCCTTCCTCGAGGAACGGGTCGCGAGCTGTGAGGCTGTCGTCCTCGAAGTAATAGAAGCCGCGCCCGTGGAAGTCGTTGGTCCCCGACCTGGTGACCGCGTTGATGATGACGCCCGACGACCCGCCGAACTCGGCGGTGTACTGATGGGTCAACACCTGGAACTCGGCCATCGAGTCGAGCGTGACACGCGCCACGAACCCGGTCCCGCCGCCGTCGGTGTCCTGGTTGGCCGCGCCGTCAACCGTGAAGAGATTGCTGACGGTCGCGCGTCCGTTGGCGTTGAAGTTGCCGCCTTCGAACTCCCCCGGGTTCAGATCGGGCACCAACCCGGGGACGAGCTGCATCAGCGAGAGGTGATTGCGCCCCTGGCTCGGCAGCGTGTCGATCTCCTGCGCGCTGACGTTCGAGCCGAGGCGGCTGGCGGTGATTTCCACCAGCGGCGCCACGCTCGTCACCGTGACGTTTTCAGCGACCCCAGCGAGCGACAGCGTGAAGTCGATGGTCAGCTCCTGGCCGATCGGGAGCACCACGCCTTCTCGCGCTTGCTGTTGAAAGCCGGCCAGCTCGGCGCGAATCGTGTAGGTGCCGGGTAACAGGGTGGGCAACACGAATCGACCCTCGGCCCCGCTGACGGTCTCCCGTGTGATGCCTGTCGCCACGTTCGTCACGGTCACCGTGACGCCCGGCAGCACGGCTTTGTCCTGATCGTACACGGTGCCATTGATGGCCGAGTTCCCGCCCTGAGCGAACACCGCGGATGCCATGCAGCCCAATACCGCGGCAAGGCCTCCGATGCGGGTGATCGTCGATAACATAGGACCTCCTTGTGGACGCTCCGTGGTTCTCTACATCACGCCAGGGGTCAACATCTCGCGATTCTTGGGAAGCGGCGACTCCTCAGGACGATCCTGTTGACACTCGGTCGCATGCCCCCGTTACCAGACGTTTGCCGTTCACGGGGCACTCGATTGGGAAACCGGCCCGAATCGAGGCGGGGGCACGCGTCGCCTGGAAGCCGCCTCGTACGCCGACGCGACTCGAAGGATCGCGTCCTCCATGCCCGGCTCGGCCCGGAAGACCAGTGAGAAAGGCAGACCCGGCGCCGGCAGCGTCGTGGGCGTGTCGCTGTTGGTCGCGACGTACCGCTTTCTGTCGGGGCTCAGCACGAATGTCGCGTCGTACACCGTACGCACGTAGCCCGCGGGAATCAACACTTCGGTCTCTCCGGCATACGGCCCCGTTCTGATCTCGCCGCGAGTATCTCCCGGAGGCCCGGGCCAGCCGGCCAGCCCGATCTTTCCTGGCGGCAACGACGTGTGCAACCGGACGACGACGTCGAGCTCGTTCTCCTGAATCACCTTCATCTCGACGCGTCGGAGCAGCTCGCGCAGCATCACCCGTTCTGCCACGCCCTGGCGCTCGCCGAGCGGCGCGCGCATGCTCTCGACTTCCTCCCAGTTCTTCCAGCTCGCCCGCTGATCGTCGCTCCAGAACTTCGACCGCGCGTTGAGCGACGGCCAGTCCACGAGCGTTTCCTTGAAGCCTCGCGCCTCCCAGTCGGCGGCGCGGCGCGTCAAATACTGCGCGACGTGGAAGCGGAACTGCCGCTCGGCGGCATGGGTGAGAATGGTGCGGATGTTCAACGCCCGCGGCGGCGCCACCTTGCCTTCGGCCAGCGCGAGCATGTAGTCGATCGGAGCCATCGTTCCCGTACCGAAGCTCTTGCCGGGCTCGAACTCGGTCGACTTGATCATGGCGGCGAACTCGGGGAAGAGTGGCTGACCGGCGTTCGTCAACCTATAGAGAAGATCGGGATAGAAGACGGGGACCAGCTCGGCAAGGGCTCGCGTATACGTCGTCGTCATGTTGGCGATGGCCGGGTCGTCCGGCCACAGCGGATCGACCGATTCGACCAGCGTCGCGCCCAGGTGCGCGCCCAGTACTTCCTTGATCTCCTTCGCGGCCGCCGTGACGATGGGCTCGTCGGCTTTGATTCCCGGAAACACCAGCATCGACTCGCGAATGACGCCGATACGCGTTCCCTTGAGCGACCCGGCCGTCCCGGGCGAGGCCGCGCTCGGAGCGTACGACCCTTCGAGCACGCTCGTGCGGGGCACGGTCGTGAAGACGTCGCGCGGGTCGTAGTAACCCTTCACGGGATCTTTCAGCGCATCGAGCACTTTGGCCGAGTCGGTCACGCTGCGGCAGTGAATACCCGAGCGATCGTTGTGGATGTCGGCGCCGATGGCGCCGCCGGCGAAAGAGATCATGGCCTTGTGGGGGAGGATGAGCGCCACGGAATTGTGGTTCGCCGGGCCGCGGCACGACATGCTGGTCTCCTCGCAGATGCTGCACATCACGAGGTTGGCAGCAACCGATGCCCCCGACCCGGAGCTCGACCCGAGCGACGCCGCGCGCGTGGAGTCGTACGCACTGTGCGGGTTGCCGGCCCAGCTGCTGCGCTGGTATCCGAGGGAGGACACGAGCACGCGGTCGGGTTCGTGGCGTCCACCTGGATCTCCGGGAATCCCGTTGTATTCCGTGTTCACGGCTTTTGCGTAGATGATGGCGCCTTTCTTCCGGAGCTGATCCACGAGCGTGTGATCGCGTGCGGGAAAGTCAATGTCGTAGCGCGCGTCGGCGGCCGCCGTCGTCCGCATGTCCTTCGTGTCGAAGGGATCCTTGAAGGAGAACGGGATGCAGTACATGGGCATCTGAGCGAGATCCGGCGTCCTGCCGTACTGCTTGTCCAGTTCGGCGGCGCGCTCCAGCGCGTCCGGCTGCCGGCGAAATTCGTCGCAGACGGACGGCGAACCGGCTGGAAGCGATCCAGCGGAGGGTGGACGATCACGTTCACCCTTGCAGGTCACGGATCGCTCGCCGCGGAGATTCAGCGTTGCGAGCGCGCTGATCTGACTGGAGTCCGGCGTCCCTACCGTCATGCCGTACTGTTGATAGACGTCGGGATCGGATGCGGTGGGCTCCATCCGTCCAAACTCGATTGGAGGGCCGGCATACTGATCGAAGCTGGGCAGCAGCGTCGAGATCGCCACCGTCTCGGTCGGAAACTCGAGCGGCACCCGCGCCCGCACGGTTCCTGGCACCGCCTTGACGGGACTCCCGTCGCGCGTGACAAGGCGATCACTCACGCCGTTGTAGGCGCGCGCCCGGCTGACGTACGCCTCCACCAGGCCGCGACAGGTCATCTGGCCCTGCTGAATGGCTCGATGGACGTCGGCGATCGTCGCCTCCACCAGCCGGAAGGGAGATTCCTGCGATTGCACTGTTTGAGCGACGGCCAGAGCGGCAAGGACAACGGCAAACAGCGTAGCCCTGAGGATGGACATCGATGTTCCTCTCGTCGTTAGCGTGCGCACATCCGATCGACAGACTTCTTCACGCGGCTGCCGCCAGAGACACCGAACGGCCAGCCAGTGTGATCACGGGCGTGGCTCGCTTCGTCACGTTTTTCTTTTGAACGCGGAATGTGGCACAGGCCACAGCTCTTCACATCCACCCAATCGGGCCATGGATGCGTGATGCGGCTCGGCTTGCCTGACGCGAGAACAGGAGACCCAGGGCGTGCGCTCCAGCACCGGGTTCACAACGGGTGGATTCTAGGACCCGCCTGAGCGCGTGTCAACGAGAAGTCGATGTCAACGAGTAACGCGCAGAAGCAAGACAGAATCGGACGACCTCGACCGACTCCGCAACGGCCAAAGAAAGGGAAACCTCGACGCGGCTCATCACGTGAAGGCCGCCGTTCACTCGCCGTGTTCGGCCTTGCGCCCGGCGTGTGCGTCGTCGCGTGCGTATTTGATCAGTGCGGCCGTCCGGTACAAGCCGTGCAGGAACTTGCCGTACGGCAGGGTGAGGAACAGCGCGAGGACGACCCCTAGATGGACGATGAGCAACCAGGCCATCGCCGCCCCTTCGCGGAACACGAGCAGCAACACGCCCGTCACGCTCGTCAGGAACAACAGCAGCAACAGCGCGACATCGAGTGTGTCCCCGGCAGGATCGCCGAGCATCGGGTCCCGCCGCGACCTGAGGATGAAGAGGCCGGCCGGCCCCACCAGCAGTCCGATGCCGCCCAGCGTGCCCAGCACCACCGGCAGGCTCATGTACGGGTACGGCGCCTGCCAGCCGAACCCCGTGTGATAGACCGCGGCCGTCGAGGTTGACGCGAAACACAACATGAAGCCGTAGAACGTCAGGTGGTGGAACCATCGCCGCCAGGGCGAGCGCGATTCTTCAGCGCTCGTGCAGTCCGCCCCGCTGCCGTGGAGGTGTCGAAGGCTCAGCGCCGCCTTCACACCCTCCGACCAGACCAGGGGGCTCGCGCTCGACGAAGGCTGACCGAGGGCATTCCTGAACCGCGAGGTCGCGATGCCGATCGCGATCACGACAAACGTCGAGACGCCACCAAACAGCGCGACCATCACGTGATGCGGGATCACCGCGTAGAAGTGTCCGCCGCTCGGCCGCCAGAACGCTTCCCTTTGTCCCCACCACACGGCTGCGAGCATGACCGCGACGAAGCCAGCCACGAGTGCACCGGCGGTCGAGACTCCGTGATGCCGGAACAAGGCGCCCATGACGCGAGGCCAGCAGAACCGCTCGTACGATTCCAGCCGAACCTCCGCGAGCGTCCGCGGCACGTTGATGCCGAATTCGTGTGGCGGCGCGTACTGGCACGCATACAGACACTCTCCACAGTTGTGGCAGAGGTGGGCCAGATAGGCGAGGTCGCCATCCCGGAAGGTGAGGCGATTCTCCATGGCCGGAAAGACGGGGCAGAACTGTTCGCAGTAACGACAGGCGTTGCACACTGTCATCACGTGTCTGGCGCGATCGACGACGTCAGCGGATGGCATGTCGTGCCGCCTCGGTGCCGGCGATCTGTCCGAAAACAGTGCCGATGGTCATCCCCACGCCGGCTACGTATCCCTCGCCGAGCACGTTGCCGGCCATGATCTCGCCTGCCGCGAAGACGTTCTGCGTCTTCCCGGCGCCCTTCATGACCACGCGCGCCTGGTCATCCACCTTGAGCCCGAGGTAGGTGAATGTAATGCCGGGCCGCAGCGGGTAGCCCCAGTAAGGCGGCGTGTCGATCGGTCGGGCCCAGTGCGTCTTGTTCGGGATGAGACCCTCGGTACGGCAGTCGTCCAGCGCCGCCTGATCGTAAGTGCCCATCCGGACTGAACGATTGAACGCGTCGATGGTGGCCTCGAGCCGTCCGGCGGGAAGATCGAGCTGCGCCGCCAGTTCCGGTACCGACTGCGCCACGACGGGCGGATAGACGGACGGCATGAAGCTGCCGATGGCCTTCGAGTCGACGATCGAGAACGCCATTTGATCCGGCTGCCCGGCGATGAGGCGTCCCCAGATGGCATAGCGCTTGGGCCAGAAGTCTTCGCCTTCGTCATAGAAGCGGTCTGCCTGCTTGTTGACGACGATGCCGAGCGAGACCGAATCGAGCCGCGTCACGATGCCGCCGTCGAACTTGGGGGCGCGAGCATCGACGGCGATGGCATGACATGATCTGGCATCCCCGACGCTTTCGGCGCCCGCGTCGAGCAGCATCCTCAGAACCGTGCCACGGTTGTACGGCGTGCCGCGTACGATGAAATTGTCGGCCGCCGGGCCCCAGATTTCCCGGAGCCACTCGAGGTTCGCTTCGAAGCCGCCCGAGGCGACCACCGCCGCACGCGCCGTCACCCGGGTCACCGTGCCATCGATTCGCACGGCTGCGGATCGGAACGCTCCGTCCGCGAGGTCGAGACCAACGACCTCGGCGTCGTAGGCAATCTGCACGCCGAGGCGTTCCGCGGCGGCGTAGTAGGTGTTCATAAGCGCTTTCCCGCCTCCGAGGAAGAACGCGTTGGTCCTGGCGAGATTCAACGTGCCGCGCAGCGACGATTGAAATCGGACGCCGTGGCGGCGCATCCACGCCGGGCACGCAGCCGAACGCCGGACGACCAGGCGCAGGAGCGGCTCGTCGGTTCTGCCGCCGGCGACACGAAGGAGATCGGCGACATACTCGGACTCGGGATAGGCCTCCGGCAGCAGATCGGTGGGGGCGTCGTGCATGCAACGCAGGTTCCGCGTGTGTCGGGTGTTGCCGCCGCGGAAGACGCGCGGCGCAGATTCCAGCACCATCACGCTCGCGCCCATTTCACGCGCCGCGATCGCGGCGCACAGGCCGGCGTTCCCCCCGCCGACAACGGCGACGTCGACCATGGTCATCGGTGCCCCTCGTCTCGGACGATCGCGCGCCGTGCGCCTGCCGGCGACCATCGCGCGATGAGGGGCGGACCAAGCAGGGTGGCGACGGCGAGCAACAGGACGCCGAGGGAAATCGGTCGCGTCACGAACACCGTCAAATCGCCCTCGCCGATCGCGAGCGCCCGCCGGAACTGCTGCTCGGCCAGTGGTCCCAGAATGAGCCCCAGCACGGCGGGAACGAGCGGAAACTCGTACACGCGCATGGCGCACCCGATCGCGCCAACAACGAACAGCAGCCCGAGGTCGAGCATGGATTGATTCAGGCTGTAGCCGCCCAGCGAGGCCAGCACGAGAATCACGCCGAACAGCAGGGGGCGTGGGATCAGCATTACGCGCGCCCACACGCCGGCCAGCGGCAGGTTGAGCACGAGCAGCATCACGTTACCGATGTAGAGGCTCGCGATGAGCGTCCAGACGAGATCAGGGCGGGTCTGAAAGAGCAGCGGCCCGGGCTGAAGCCCGTACTGCTGAAAGGCCGTCAGCAGCACGGCGGCGGTCGCCGACGAGGGAAGGCCCAGCGTCAGGAGCGGCACCAGCACACCGGCGGCGGCGGCGTTGTTGGCGGCCTCGGGGCCGGCCACGCCCTCGATGGCCCCCTGTCCAAACTGCTCGGGATGATCGCTCAACCGGCGTTCGACCATGTACGAGAGGAACGTCGGAATGACCGCCCCACCGCAGGGCAGCGCGCCCAGCGGAAACCCGATGGCCGTCCCGCGAAGCCACGGCTTCCACGACCGCTTCCATTCCTCCCGGCTCATGCCGGTGAAGTCGTGCAGCGTCACGATACGGGTCTCGTCGCGTCCGTAATTCCAGGCCTGATAGAACGTCTCGCCCACGGCGAAGAGCCCGATGACGAGGATGATCACGTCGATGCCGTCGAGCAGCTGCGGAACGCCGAACGCAAATCGGGCGTTGCCCGTCAGCGGATCGATTCCGATCAAACCCAGCGCAAGACCGAGGAAGAGGCTGAAGAATCCCCGGCCCAGTGAACCGCCGATGAGGGCCGACACCGCGGTGAAGGCCAGCACCGTGAGCGCGAAGTACTCGGCGGGGCCGAAATTGAGCGCCGCCTTCGCCAGCGGGGGCGCGAGAAACGTCAGGGCCATCGTGCCCAGCGTCCCCGCGACGAACGATCCGATGGCGGCCGTGGTCAGGGCTGCGGCGCCGCGCCCCCGCCGTGCCATTTCATGTCCGTCGATGGCGGTGGCGATCGACGACGTCTCGCCTGGCGAGTTGAGAAGGATGCTGGTGGTGGACCCGCCGTACATGGCCCCGTAATAGATGCCGCCGAACATGATGAAGGCGCTCACGGGATCGAGGTCGAACGTCACGGGAAGGAGCAGGGCGACGGTGAGCGCGGGGCCGATGCCAGGCAGCACGCCGACGGCCGTGCCCAGGGTCACGCCGGCGAACGCCCAGGCCAGGTGGCCGAACGTCAGGGCGCTGACGAAGCCGCGAGCGAGCGCATCGAGCGTCTCCACGGGCGACTCTAGATCACGCCCGCGAGCATGCCGGCAGGCAGCGAGAGCTTCAGGACGTGATCGAACAGCAGATAGCTCATGCCCGACACACCGCCGGCGACGATCAGATCGCGCCAGGGGTGGGCGTCATCGAACGCGCGTGCAGTGAACCAGAAGAGGATGGCCGACGCAATCACGAATCCCGCGGGCTGCAGCAGGATCAGGTGAAAGAGGAGGCCGGCGCCCGTCAGCCACACCGGACGCCAGCCGCGGCTGGCTGGGATCCGCAGTCGGCGGAAGAGAGCCAATTCCCGCGCCGCGGCCGCTCCGCTCAGGACCAGGCCCGCGAGTACCAGAAACGGGTAGGGCCCGCCCGAGGATGGCGCGGAGCTGTCGCGGCCGGTGCCGAGCTTTCTGAGAATCTGCCGGACGCGGGCCTCCTCGGCCTGGACGAAGCGCTCGAATTCGGGACCCGACAGATAGCGATCCTTCCAGCGGTAACGCTGGAGCGCCGTGCGCCACGCCGGTGTGGAGACCATCTCGGCGATGACGGCCTCGAGCCGCCGACGCCCGGCGTCCCCAATTTCAGGAGGCGCCACGACCGACCGCCAGTTCTCGAGCTCGACATCGATGCCTTGTTCGATCAGCGTCGGTGCGTCCAGGCCCGGCAGCCGTTCGGCGCTCGACACGGCGAGCACCCGCACCGTTCCGGCCGCGATTTGTCCTTCGAACTCCGCAAGGCCATTGACGCCGACCGACACCTGTCTGCCGACGATCGCCGAGAGCGCTTCGCCGCCCCCTGAAAACGCGATGTAGTTCACGCGGCGTGGCGAGACGCCAACCGCATCGGCGATCAGTCCCGCAAGGATCTGATCCGTTCCGCCCGCCGATCCACCGCCCCACGAGATCGATTCGGGACGCTCCTTGAAGGCCTGCACGAGCTCGCCCAACGTGCGAAACGGCGAGTCGGAGTGAACGACGATCGCCTCGTATTCACCGATGAGCCGGGCAATCGGCGTCACGTCGCCGAGTGTCACCGGCGAGCGATGCGTGACGATGGCGCCGAGCATGATGAGGCCGGAGATCATCACGGCGTTTTCGGCGCCACGTTCGGCGCTGATGAAACGCGCGAGCCCGATCGTGCCGGCGGCTCCGGGAATGTTCTCGACCGGCGCGGATCGCACGAGGCCCGCGCTCTGCAGTACCTGCTGCATCACGCGTGCGGTCTGATCCCAGCCACCGCCTGGCGCGGCAGGTGCGATCAGTCGAAGCAGGTCGTAGGACGGCGACCGCGGTTGAGCTCCTGCCCGTCCGGCGGCGAGCAACACGAGCGCGGCGACGATCACGGGAGTCGAACGCATTAGCGGGAGTATATCGTCGCGCCGCGTTGCGGCGAACGCCTTCCGGTGCGAAAATCACGCGATCGAGGGCATGGCTGCACACGCAGACGACGGTTCGTTCCGCACGTCCGATGGAGCGATGATCGCGTTCTCGCTCCACCGGGCGCCCGCTCACGGCGCGCCGCGTCTTGCGCTCGTGCATTCGCTCGCGCTCGATCGCCGCATCTGGGACGGCGTGGTTGGGACACTGGAACGCGAAGCCGAAATTCTGACTTACGACTGCCGCGGCCACGGCCAATCCGATCGACGGGCCGGCAGTTTCACGACGGACAGATTTGCCCGCGATCTGGGAGAGCTGTTCGATACGGTCGGCTGGCTGGATGCGAAGGTGGCCGGCTGCTCGATGGGGGGGTGCGTGGCCCAGGCGTTCGCGGGGCTGTTCCCCTCACGCGTACTGGGCCTCGGCCTGATCGACACAACCGCCTGGTACGGCCCCGACGCGCCGGCGAAATGGCGCGAGCGCGCCCTTGCGGCTCGGGCGACGGGACTCGCCGGGCTCGTCGATTTTCAGGCTACGCGCTGGTTTTCCGACGATTTCCGAGCGAGACGCCCGGATCTGGTGACCCAGGCGACCGAGACTTTCCTGGCCAATGACCTCGACTGCTACGACCAGACGTGCCGGCTGCTCGGCGACGCCGATCTGCGTCCGTTTCTCCCGTCGCTCCATATGCCGGTGACCATCGTGGTCGGCGAAGACGACTTTGCCACGCCGGTGGCGATGTCGCGCCTTCTCCACGACGCGCTGCCGCAGTCGAGCCTCACCATCATTCCCCGCAGCCGCCACCTGACGCCCGTCGAATCGCCGGGTGAGATCGCCTCGGCGCTTCACGCTCTCCTGTTCCCGCGCGGCTGAGTGCCTTCTTCTCCGAAACCTTTCTCACTTGTCATCTTCGTGACAGCGTCCTGTCATGACGACTGCGGCCTAATGGAGCGGGAGACTCCAGTGAGACGACAGCTTTACACAGCCGACGTCGATGGCTTGATCGAGGACGAGGACTTGCAGCGCCTGATCACCGACCAGATCAACAACGACCCGGCGTTCTGGCTCGGCCGGGGCCGCCGCGGCGCCATGATCGTCGTGGAAGCGGACGACGGGTATGTGACGCTCAGCGGCTACGTACGCACCGCGCTCGACAGGCGACGGGCCGATATCCTCGCACGCGCGCTGGGCGCACAGGGCGTGGACAACCGCCTCCGGCTCCAGGGCGAAGTCGAGGAACGGCCCGCCTGACGCGCCCGCCGGATTTGGGCGTGATCGGCTAGGCTTGGTGCGTGCGCGTACTCGTCGTCGAGGACGATCCGGCGATTGCCGGCTTCGTGGAAAAAGGGCTGACGGAGGCCGGATATACCGTCGATGTCGCGGCGGATGGCAAGGCAGGTCTCGACTACGCGCTGTCGGATCCGCCGTACGATGCGCTCGTCGTCGACTTGATGCTTCCCCAGGTCGACGGGCTTCGCCTGATCGCGCGGCTCCGCGAGCGGCATATCGCATCGCCCGTGCTGATTCTGAGCGCCCGCCGGTCGATTGACGAGCGTGTGCAGGGCCTTGAAGGCGGCGGCGACGACTATCTGACGAAGCCGTTCGCGATGGCCGAGCTCGTGGCCCGGGTTCAGGCCCTGATTCGTCGATCGAGCGGGGCCCCTTCGGCCATCAGTCTCACCGTCGGCGACTTGACGATCAATCTTCTCGCGCGTGAAGCCACCCGTGCGGGACGGCTTCTGGACTTGCGGCCGCGAGAATTCGCGCTCCTCGAGTACCTCGCCCGGCACCCGGGTCGCGTCATCTCGAAGTCCATGATTCTGTCGCAGGTGTGGAACTACAACTTCGATCCACGCACCAACGTCGTGGATGTGCTGGTGCATCGCTTGCGCCAGAAGCTCGACGGGCCCGGGGATCGCCCGCTCATCGAGACCAGGCGCGGGGTAGGGTATGTCCTTCGAGTGGATTGAGCGTCTGCGTCACGTCTTCACGTTCCGCCTGACAGCCTGGTTCTTCGGTATCTCGGCGGCGAGCTCTCTCTTCATCACGATCCTCACCTATATGGTGCTCGCCGCGTCCCTGCGGGAACGGGACTACGACGCCGTTCGAACGCTGGCGGTTCGTTACGCGCACACCTATTCGCGCGGCGGCATACGTGCGGTCGAGCAGTCGGTGGCGGCCGACCGGCTGACGGGTCGTTACGAGCCGTTCTTCCTGCGCATCGCAAGAGGACCGAATTCGGTGTTGTACCTGACGCTGCCGGCGGACTGGGGCACGCTCGATGGCGCGCGCGTGCACTGGGCACGAACCGCTGCTGGTGGATTGCTCGAGCTTCCGCTCGGTGGCGCGCAGGCGCCGCTCGACGTCTCGGGCGTTCGGCTCCCCGATGGCACGGAGATGCAGGTCGGCAAGAGCAGCGCGATCCGGCGCGAGGCCCTGGCCCGATTCCGGGCCTGGGCCATCGTCATTCTCGGGAGCGTCTTCGCGATCACGTGGATGGGCGCGTCCCTGCTCACGCATTCCGCGCTGGCGCCGCTGCGCGCGCTGACGAGCGCGATTCAGCGGATTCTCAAGACGGGCAACATCGGGACGCGCGTGAGCGTCCGACAAACGTCCGATCCGCTGGACGTCGCGGCCTCGCTCTTCAACGATCTGCTGGCGCGCCTGGAGCGGCTGATCGCCGGCATGAGACAGACTCTCGACAACACCGCTCACGATCTCCGAACACCGCTCACACGCGCCAGAAGCCATGCCGAAACCGTGCTCCGTGGCCCGGCTGATCTCCCGGCCTACGCAGCCGCGCTCGAGAGCACACTCGAGGAAATCGATCGGATCGACGAGATGCTGACGACGCTCATGGACATCTCGGAGGCCGAGACCGGCGCGATGCGTCTCACTCGGAGCCCGGTCAACGTGGCCGGGCTCTTGGAGGAAACCCGTGAGCTGTACGCCGACGCCGCGGACGCGCGCCGCCTCGATCTCACCCGTGATGCGCCACCCGATCTGACGCTCGACGCCGATCACAACCGGCTGCGTCGGGTGCTCGCCAATCTCGTGGACAACGCCATCAAATACACGCCCGACGGCGGGCGGATTCATCTTCAAGGACGCCGAATCAACGGCTCGATCGAGATTCGCGTCGAGGACACCGGCGCGGGCATTCCAGCCGACGAACTGCCGCGGATCTGGGACCGGCTCTTTCGAGGGGATCGCAGCCGATCCGAGCGCGGGCTCGGCCTGGGCCTCAGCCTGGTCAAGGCCATCGTCGACGCCCATGGGGGCCGGGTCGAGGCCACGTCAACGGTCGGCGAAGGCTCGACGTTTGTATTGCGGTTCCCGGCGGACGGTTCCGCGAGCGTTGCTGAGATGTAATGAAGCGGTAATCAGCACGCAAGGCGCGCTCTGTATCCTCTTACTTCAGGAGTTGCGCGGCGAGGGCCGCAGGAGGAACGACGTGCCTTATACCGATTCACACAAGCAATCGATTCTCGCGGGAATCACACGCCGCGGCTGGGTGGCCGTCACGAGTGCGGGCCTGCTCTTCGGGGCCGGCGCATCCGCCGCATGGCACGGGACCCGGCTCATGGCCGGCGAGACGCCCGCTCCAGCGACGGCCGCCACACGCATGGTGGGGGCCGGACTCGATTCGTATTCGGAGCTGGTCGCCCAGGTGGCACCCTCCGTCGTCACGATTCGCGCCGAGCGCCGCGAACGCAAGATGGATCCGATGCAGTTTGGCGACGACTCGCCATTCCGGCGCTTTTTCGGCCCTGAGGGCGGGCCCTGGAGCCTGCCGCAAATGCCGCAGAAGCCCCGGCCCGAGCGCCGTCAGGCCGCGCTCGGTTCCGGAGTCATTGTCCGGAGCGACGGGCACATCCTGACGAATCACCACGTCGTCGACGACGCCGAGAAGATCACGGTTGAGTTCGCCGATCGGCGCACGGTGCCGGCGAAGCTCATCGGGTCGGACGCGGCCAGCGATCTCGCCGTGCTGAAAGTCGAGGCGGGCGAGCTTCGTGCGATGGGCCTGGCGGATTCCGAAGCGGTGGATGTGGGCGACGTCGTCCTGGCGCTCGGCAACCCGCTCGGCGTCGGTCAGACCGTCACGATGGGCATCATCAGCGGGAAGAGCCGCGCCACCGGGTTCGGCGACGGCAGCTTCGAAGACTTCCTTCAGACGGATGCGCCGATCAACAGCGGAAATTCGGGCGGCGCGCTCGTCAACACGCGGGGAGAGCTCGTCGGCATCAATTCTCAGATCCTGTCGCCGTCGGGTGGGAACATCGGCATTGGCTTCGCGATTCCGGCGTCCATGGCGCGTAATGTGATGCAGCAGCTGATCGAGCACGGCACGGTGCGCCGGGCGCAGCTCGGCGTGACGGCGCAGACCATCGATTCAGCGCTGGCCAGCAGTCTCGGCCTGAAGGACGTGCGCGGTGCGCTCGTGAGTGACATCGCGGCAGGCAGCCCGGCTGAGAAGGCGCAACTGCGAAGGGGCGATGTGATCCTCGCCGTCGACGGTCACCCAATCGCCGACAGCAACGCGCTTCGCAATCGGATTTCCTCGTCGAAGCCGCAATCGTCGGTCGCGCTGACGGTGCTGCGGGATGGCAACGAGCAGATCCTGAAGGTGACGCTTGGTGAGCTCGCGCAAAAGGAGACGCCGGCGGGAGCTGACGGACCCGAGGCAGCGGAAGGTCGCGTCTTCGGGCTCAGGGTCGAAACACTGACCCGGGAGCGCGCCCTCGAGCTCGGTGTGAAGGCCACGAGCGGCGTCGTGGTGGCGGCGGTCACGCCCAACAGCCCGGCGGCCGATGCCGGCCTCCAGGTGGGGGACGTCATCGAGCAGGTCGACCGGAAATCCGTCACCACCGCCGACGAGCTGCGTGCGGGGCTGGGCGTCACGTCGGACCGGCCCGCATTGCTCCTGGTTCACCGGAAGGGTCAGAGTCTGTTCCTGACCGTAATCCGCTAGAGGTCTCAGCGCTGGCGTCCAAACACAACCCCGCTCGCGGCATCGTGCCGCGAGCGGGGTTTTACGTTGATCGCCACGCTCTTCGTCCCGTTGCCGGCGCTCGGCGAAGCGACCGCCTGGCTTCAGGCGCCCCGCAGTCTAGCGGCCCCGGCCCCGCACGCCACCGACCACGCCAGCCTGCTTGAGCTTCTTTCGCGCGCGGCTGACTTCAATCCCCTTCGGGTTTCCCCCACGATCCTTGGTGGCCCGTGGAACGCTGGCGGGCACGCGTGCATGGCTGATGCCCAGCACATCACCGACGGCCTTTTTCGTCTTAGGCATACTTCAATCTCCTCCATGGGGCCCTGCCCCGGGCTTTGTGTCTTCCCTGTCAGAGTCGGCGCTCGATACCACAGGATGAGCGCGATGCGACTGTGCGGCGGGTGCCGATAGTCGACTTGGCGACGATTTGTCGGGACCCTTCAAGAGCGGAGCGCGTTCGCCACGGGTGGACCTGCTGCGACTCATGAAGGTCGTGAAGGTTCATGCGATGAGGCGCCTAGCGTACATCAACGCGCCCGGCCAGGGCCACATGGCCGTCCGGTCGGTGTTCGAGGATCACGGTCGTAGGGCGGGCGTCGATCGAGCGATGTCACCGGTCGATTGCCTGGCCGATCATGTGCCGGAGCGGTCGGTCGGACCTGCGCGCACGCGACAGTCGAGACAGGACGACGACTCGAGGCCAAGGCCGCGCAATGCCACGGCTCGTCATGCCGCGCGCGTTCTCTGAGCGAGCCGTCGCCCCTTTTTTCTCGTCATCGGGTTCAGATTCCCAGCGCAACCATCCAGCGACAGGATCTGGGAGCGACGCGCAGAGCCACTGGCTGAATTTTTGCTATGTGCGTTCAAGAGCGCGCTCTCACTGAGCTGTTGGCTCCCTGAGCGAAGCTCTTGCTGAGAAAATTTCCCGATTCGCGTCGACCAAGGAGAGGCCATGGTGTGTATCCGACCGTTTTTGATGTTCTTGGTGATGGCAATGCCGGTACTGAGCGCCGTAGAAGCCGGTGCGCAGACGACCCAGACGCAGCCGGTTCAAACGGTGACGGTGACAGTTCAGACCCAACCGTCCGACCGCCCGTGGAGCTTCGAGGTGGACTTCGGCTTGGACAACAGCATCAGCGGCAACATCAACTCGGGCGCGATCGGCACGCTCGAGGACCGGCCGGTCGTGATCCTGGCCAACTCGTACGAAGACGTCTATGGCACGGGTATCCACTTCCGGTTTGGCGGCGGCTACATGCTCAACGACGAGTCGGAAATCCGGGCTACCTTTTCCCTGCAATCGCTCGACGCCGAGCTGACGCCGCTGGGCGAGATCGGCTCGTCGAACCTGTACGCGCAGTACGACGACTATCAGAGCTTCGGGCTCGACGTCGGGTTTCGGCGCTACATACCGCAGACCCGCCTGAGCGGCATCAGGGTCTATGTGGAAGGAACGATCGGCGTGGCGTTCATCAGCGAGATCGACGTTCGGCTCGTCGCGCCCGCGGCGGGTCTGGATGTCGATGTGACGGACTTCTACGACGCCACCTCGGCGTTTACGCTTGGTGTGAACGCCGGCACGCTGTTCAGGATGAACGAGTATCTGGATCTCAATCTCCAAATCGGCACGCGCTTCCTGACCGGGATGTCCGACGTCGATAACCTGCGCGGCACCGAATTAGACACGATTAACGACAGCAGCAGTCGCTGGACGGTTCCCTTCATCGTCGGGGCCCGTTTCAATTTCTGAGTCGAGCGGCGGCGGGGGCGCCGTTCAGCGCTGCCCGGGTGGTGTGCTCCGGAAATCCGAAAATTTGGACGGCGGCGCCACAGCCGCCTCCTCGAGGCCGGCTCTATCGAACGCGCGCCTCACGACCCCCGAGGCCTTCGCGTCCTCGATGAAAGATGTGACATAGGCGAGCGCGGCGGGTCGGCCCTTCGGCACGGCTACGGCGACACCGGCCGTATGGAACGCGCCGTCGAGAACGCGCGCGCCCGGCAGGCGCGGCACGAGGCTCTTCAGCGACTCCCGGCTCATGGCGACAGCGTCCGCCTGTCCTGCCTGCAAACGCTCCATGATTGGCTCGATGCTCGCGAAAAGCGTCAGCGTGGTGCGCGTCAGCGAACGCGCGGCGGCGCGCGCGGTGGTGGTGTCTCGAATGCCGAGCACGCGAACGCCTGCCCGGTCCACGTCGGAAATCTCACGAATGGCCGATCCGGCGGGCACGAGATACGTGCCTTCGAAGACGTAATAGGCGGGCCCGAAGTCCAGTACCGCCGTCCGCTCGGCATCGACGGGGAGAAACGCGACGTCCCACTGCCCGAGCGGGCCGGCAGTGGTGACTTCGCCAGAATTGGCGTAGGCGATCAGTTGCAGCGGCACCGACAACCGGCGGGCGAGCTCGGCGGCGAGGTCCACCGTGACGCCCCGAGGCTGGCCGGTGGACGGATCCCGGGTTGCCCAGAATGCGGACGACGCCTCACCGACGCCGATACCCACGCGTAAGGCACCGGTTGACGCGAGCTCGTCCAGGGGTCGAGTCGTCTGAGCGCCGGCGGTGCCGTCGGTCCCCGCCGCCAGCACGACGAGCAGCAGGTGGCCCGCCCGCGGAAGAATCACCGACGCTCCTATTTTTCGAGGATGAACGTGACCTTCAAGTTCACGCGATACTCGACGATGTGGCCCTTTTCGACAACGACCTTCATGCTCTTGACCCAGGCTCCGGTGACGTTCCGAAGCGTCTTGTTGGAGCGGTCAATGCCTGATTCGATGGCCTCTTCGAAGCTCTTTTTCGAAGCCGAGATGATTTCGGTGACGCGTGCGACTGCCATGCAACCTCCCGTGTTTTCGATGCTACGGCACTTCAGGCGGGATTGTGGGTTCCTGAACCTCGAACGTTTCCACCTGACTGCCGGCGAACATCTTGCCTGCCGAGTAGAAGCCGGCGGTAGTCAGCTTGATGGTGACGAATTCCTCGCTCTTGTTTTCCCAATACCAGCCATGAATCCCTGAGTAAGGAGCGATGTAGACACCGCGCGTGCCGGCGCCCGTGCCACGCTCGAAACTGTCCGACGCTTCCTTCGGCTTGCCGTCCGGCTCGGTATGGAAATCGAAATCGATGGGCGCGCTCGCTTCCCATGCGAACGCCATCGCGGCACCCTCTTCGAGGACGTACTTGAACTCGAAGGAGCTGGACGGGCCGAGGCCGAACTCCCGGTTGTCGATTCGATAGGGTCGGGATTGCGCGCGCAGCGGCCCGTCGGCCGAGGGCGAGATCGGGGGCGGAGAGGCCTGCTCGGCAGCAAAGAGGTTGTTCAGCCCGAGAGCGCGGCCGGTGCCTAGAGGATCGATGCCGTACTCCGCCGGCAGAACCGCCGTCACGAGTACGATAGCGGCGACGATCAGGGCCGCCAGCGACGCTTTCGCCAGCGACGCTTTCGAGGGTAGGGTCGGGGACGTTCCTGCGCTGCCATTCATTGCTGGAAGTACCCCGTCAGGTGATAGCCCATGAGAATGAAGCCTCCTGTCATCAACGCGGCATTGGCCGCGAAGGCATGGTTGACGAAACCGGGGCGCGTGCGCCAGTAACTGATGCCGATGAGCACGGCGACGAGCGCCAGCATCTGGCCGATTTCCACGCCGAGGTTGAAGCTGACAATGTTGGCCACCAGGCCGTTCGGCGAGAGCCCGTACTCCTGCAGCTTGGTGGCGAGTCCGAAGCCGTGGAAGAGCCCGAAAATCATGACGGCCGCCTTAGTGTTCGGTCGAAACCCGAGCAGCCGCTCGAAACCGCCCATGTTCTCGAACGCTTTGTAGACCACAGACAGGCCGATCACGGCATCGATGAGGTACGGACTCAACTGAATGTCGGCGAGCACGCCGCCGAGCAGGGTGATGCTGTGACCGAGCGTGAAAAGCGTGACGTACGCGACCACGTCCTTCAGCCGGTAGAGAAAGAAGATCACGCCGATGAGGAACAGGATGTGGTCGTAGCCGGTCACCATGTGTTTGGCACCCAGATACAGCAGGGGACCGATGGCGGCGCCGTTGATGGACTGAAGAAAGCTCCCGTCCCTTCGCGAAACGCCGTGCGCGAACAGGACGTCGGTCCAGAGCAGACCGATCAGGAACAGGAAAACCACGGCCGGCACCATGAGCCGTCTCGACATGTCCAATTCCTCCGACTGTTCACCCATCCTATCCTGATCGCCGAGGGTCTGACGAAATCGCCGGGTTTCCGGACTGACGTACTGATCAGCAAGCTCGTCCAGCCCGGCCCTGCGATATTCTGTACGAGGCCACGGTAAGAGTACGCCAAACGAATGGTCTGATCGCCCGGAATAGCCGGCGGATGAGGAACCCGACATGAAGGCCGTCATCGTGAGAGAGACAGGTGGGCCGGAGAAGCTCGAACTGGCCGAGATTCCGACCCCGGTACCGGCGCGCGGGCAGGCGCTCGTGCGCCTCGCTGTGAGCGGGGTGAATTTCATCGATGTGTATTTCCGTACCGGCGCCTACCGGGCCGAGTCGCCCGTGATGCTCGGCAGCGAAGGGGCGGGCATCGTGGAAGCCGTGGGCGAAGACGTCACGGAGGTGGCGCCTGGCGACCGCGTGGTGTTTGCGATGGTTCGCGGGTCGTATGCCGAGTACGCGGCCGTCGCATCCAGCCAACTGGTGAAGATTCCCGCGACGCTCGATTTTTCGGCGGCTGCGGCGGCCATGCTTCAGGGTATGACGGCCCACTACCTGACCCACTCGACCTATCCGCTCCGGAGCGGCGAGACCTGTCTGGTGCATGCGGCGGCAGGCGGTGCGGGCGGGTTGACCGTCCAGATGGCGCGCATGCGCGGCGCGCGGGTGTTCGGTACGGTGTCCACCGCCGAGAAGGCGGCCATCGCGCGCGAACATGGTGTCGAGAGCGCCATCATCTACACGGAGCAGGATTTCGAGGCCGAGGTCAAGCGCCTCACCCAGGGCCGCGGCGTCGACGTCGTGTACGACTCGGTGGGAAAGACGACGTTCGACAAGAGCCTGAACAGCCTGCGCCCGCGGGGCGTGATGGCGCTCTTCGGCATGTCGAGTGGCCCGGTGCCGCCGTTCGATGTCGGCATCCTGAACGCGAAGGGGTCGCTCTACCTCACGCGGCCGACCCTGGCGCATCACGTGCTGACCCGCGAAGAATTGCTCTGGCGCGCTGGCGACGTGCTGGGTGCGGTGGCAGCGGGCAGACTCAAGCTGCGCGTCGATTCGACATTTCCGCTCGCCGCCGCCGCCGATGCGCATCGGGCGCTCGAGAGTCGGCGAACGGCCGGCAAGCTGCTGCTGTCGATTGGAAAGTAGCCGCGACGCCTTTTCTGTTGTGCGCCAGTGAAGTACAGTCTGGGCGCAATGGGTCAAAGGAGCGACATGAGCGACCAGGTACGCGCGACGAGCGCAGTCGTCGATTTCATTGCCGGCGCGCGTTGGTCGGAGATGCCGTCCGGCGCCGTCCACCTGGCAAAACGCTGCGTGATCGACGGTCTCGGCGTGATGCTCGCCGGCTCGGCGACGCGTGGCAGCGTCACCCTGCGCGACTACATCCGCGGTCTGGACGAGCGGGGAGAGGCGACGGTCTTCGCGCCGGATCTGTTTCGCACGGCCGCGGCGTCGGCCGCCCTTGCGAACGGAGCGAGCGGTCATGCGCTCGACTGGGACGATACCCAGCTCTCTTCAAGCCCGGAACGTATTTTTGGCCTGATGACGCATCCCACCGTCCCGCCGCTCGCCGCAGCGCTGGCGCTGGGGGAGCGGTACCGCGTGTCCGGTGCACAGCTCCTCGAGGCCTTCCTGATTGGGTTCGAGGTCGAGTGTAAGATCGCGGACGCCATTCATCCCAATCACTACAAGAAGGGATTCCACTCGTCGGGCACCATCGGGACTTTCGGCTCGATGGCCGCCTCCGCCAGGTTGCTCGAGCTCGATCCGGACGCCGTGGCGCACGCCCTGTCGATCACCGCCAGCATGTGTTCCGGCATCCGCGTCAATTTCGGCACCATGACGAAACCGTTGCACGTCGGACGCGCGGCCGCGAACGGCGTCATGGCGGCGGAGCTGGCGAAGCGGGGTTTCACCGGGGGCGCCGACGGGCTCGACGGTCCCTGGGGCTTCTTTTCCGTCTTCAGCTTCGGCGGGGGGTTCGAGGCGGACCGTATCATCGGACAGCTGGGACAGCCTTACAGCATTGTCAGTCCGGGGGTGTCCATCAAGCCGTACCCGTGCGGTGTGCTCGGGCATCCCAGCATGGATGCGATGCGGAAGCTCGTGACGACACACGACGTCAATCCCGAGCAGATTCGCGCGATTCGGCTGCGGGCCGGATCGAACATCCTCAATCCGCTGCGCTACCCGGTGGCGCACACCGAGCTCGAGGCAAAATTCTGTCCGGCGTTCATGCTCTCGGCCATCGCCCTCCGGCGCAGGGCCGGCGTTCATGAGTTCTCGGACGAGTTCGTGCGAAGCCGCCCGGTGCAGGAGATGATGGCGCGTACCACGACCGTGCTCGACCCGGAGATCGAAGCCCGCGGCTTCGAGAAGATTCGCAGCACCGTCGAAGTGGACCTGCTGGACGGCACGCGTCTCGTCGAGCATGCCGATGAGCGGTATCGTGGAGGCCCGGACCGGCCGTTCACGCGCGACGAGCTGCACGAGAAGTTCACGGAATGCGCCGAGCTCGTGCTCCCAGCCTCGGCCATCACCGAAGCGCTCGGTCTCGTCGAATCGCTGGAGGACGTCGCCGACGTGACCGACCTCGTCAAAATTCTGGCCACCGCCGGCGTGGATCGCGCCACGCCGCTGCCGGTGTAATCCGGCATCCACCCGCCTTGAGACCGACAGGAGCCTTCTCCAGGCGCCGCGTCCCGGCGCAAAAGCCGCGATGAACCTCGCCTGGATCTCCATCGCTGCGCTCGTCGTGGCCGTCGCCCTCAGCTGCACGACCGCCGTCAACGTGGGAGTGCTTTCGCTGGCGATGGCCTGGGTGGTCGGCGTCTATCTGGGCGGCATGTCGGTCGAGACCGTGCTCGAAGGGTTCCCGACGGCGCTCCTGGTCACGCTGGTGGGCGTCACGCTGCTCTTCAGCATGGCCGAGACAAACGGGACGCTTGCGCGCGTCACGGGGCGCGCCGTGCGGCTCTGTCGCGGCAACGCCGGGTTGCTGCCAGTCATCTTCTTCGGCCTCGGCCTGGTGATTGCCAGTATCGGGCCCGGCGGCACACCCACGAGCGCGCTGCTGGCGCCGCCCGCCATGGCCGTCGCCTATCGCGCCGGCGTACCTCCGCTTCTGATGGCGATCATGGCCGGCAACGGCGCCCTGGCCGGCACCCTGTCGCCGTTCGCCCCGACGGGCATCGTGGCCAACAGCGTGATGCGCCGCATCGGCCTTGGTGGGGTCGAGTGGGAAACCTACGCGTACAACGCGCTGGCTCACACACTCGTCGGCTTTGGCGGGTTCCTGGCGCTCGGCGGATGGCGCCTGTTCAAGCGGGCCGCGCGCACGACGCCGGCGATGGAACCGGCGACGGAGTCCATCGATGCAAGACACTGGTTGACGCTCGCGGGTATCGGCGTCCTCATCGTGGGTGTGGCCGGGTTCGGCATGCACGTCGGCATGATGGCATTGTCGATAGCCGCCTTCCTCACGCTGCTGAGAACCGTGGACGAGCAGAAGGCCATCAAGCACATGCCGTGGGGCGTGATTGTCATGGTCACCGGCGTCAGCGTCCTGATCGCGCTGCTGGAAAAAACCAAAGGCATGGACCTCTTCGCCTTTGGGCTGGCCAACCTGGCGACGCCACTGTCCGTCGCACCGGTCGTGGCCTTCGGCACCGGCGTGATTTCGGTCTACAGCAGCACGTCGGGTGTCGTGCTTCCGGCATTTCTGCCGACGGTCCCGGCTCTCGCCCAACACCTTGGCGGGATCGACCCGCTGCCGATTGCGTGGTCGATGAACGTCGGGGCGAGCCTGGTGGATCTCTCGTCGCTCTCGACCGTGGGCGCACTCTTCCTGGCAGCCGCGCCCACGGGCACCGATACCCGAGCCATGTTCAATGCCCTGCTCGCCTGGGGACTGTCGATGACGCTCGTCGGCGCCGTGCTCTGCTTCGTGATGTTTGGCTAGATCTGCGGATGGGAGAGTCGTGCGCGTCGCTATTCTCGACGACGTCCATCAGGCCTCCGAGGCCACCAGCGGCCGGCGTAGCTCAACGGGCGCGAAGTGCCGGGCTTTGACCCCTGACCATCTTTTCCGGGCGCCACCGACTGTGCGAGACTAGCGCATCTCCTCCAGAGGGCCCAGGCATGAGCGTTGTCAACTTGGTAGTCAACGGCCGGCGTCAGACAGTCGATGTGGACCCCGCGACACCCCTGTTGTACGTCCTGGCCGACGATCTCGAGCTGAGCGGACCGAAGTTCGGCTGCGGCCTCGGACAATGTGGTGCGTGCACGGTCCTCATCGGGGGGCGGGCGATGCGGTCGTGCATTACGCCCGTCAGTGCGGTGAACGACGCGCAGATTACGACGCTCGAGGGCCTCGGGACGCCGGAAAAGCCGCATCCCATTCAGCAGGCCTTTATTGACGAGCAGGCTGCTCAGTGCGGATTTTGTTTGAGCGGTGCCATCCTCACCGCCGTGGCGTTTCTGGATCAGCAGCCCAAGGCGACCGACGCGCAAATCCATCAGGCGCTTTCCACCGTCCTGTGCCGCTGCTTCGTGCACACGCGAATGTTCAAAGCCATCAAGCGTTACCAGGAAACATTGGCATGAGAATCACGCCAGAGGCTCGACGCGCATTGAATCGGGCGGGGTTCTCCCGCCGGGACTTCCTCAGAGGCGCGGGCGCACTCATCGTCACCTACAGCGCGGCGCCACTCGACCGGCTGGCATTTGCGCAGGGACAGTTCGGCACGCGCGTCCAGGCGGTCGACCCGCGGCAGCTCGATTCCTGGATCGCCGTGGGCGCGGACGGGATGGTGACGGCCCATACGGGCAAGGTCGAGCTCGGGCAGGGCATCTACACGGCGCAGATGCAGCTCGTCGCCGAAGAGCTCTCCGTGCCGCTGTCTCGCGTGCGGCTCATTCAGGCCGACACGTCGATCACGCCCGATCAGGGGACGACCTCGGGTAGCCAGTCGACGCCAGTCAACTTCAACCAGGAGAGTCTCGCGCTGGCCGGTGCGACCGCGCGCGACGCACTCACGCGGCTGGCATCCGAGCGTCTGGGTGTCGCCGCTGATCAGCTGGTGGTGTCGGACGGTGTGATCAGCGTCCGATCCGATTCTTCGAAGCGCGTCACCTACGGCGAGCTCGTGGCGGGAAGGAAGTTCAACCTTCCGCTGAGCGAGGGCGCGAAGCGGAAGTCTCCGCGTGAGTGGAAGGTGCTCGGCACGTCTGCGCCGCGCACCGACATGATAGCGATGGCGACGGGCCGTTTCGAGTTCGTGCACAACGTGCGCGTGCCAGGGATGCTGCACGGGCGGGTCGTGCGGCCCGCTTCGGTGGGCGCCACGGTCGTGAACGTTGACGAGAGCTCGGTCAGCGACGTTCCGGGTGTCGTCAAGGTTGTGGTGAAGAACAATTTCGTGGGCGTCGTCGCGGAGAAGCAGTGGCAGGCGATACAGGCCGCGAACAAGCTGAAAGTGAACTGGGCGCCCGGCGCTGCTCTGCCCACCCAGAAGGGTTTCTACGAGTCTCTGCGCACGCTGCCGGCGCGCGAAGCGATCATCGCCGATTCGAAGGACGTCGACGAGACGCTGGCCAGATCGACACGCGTGTTCAAGTCCACCTACCTCCATCCCTATCAGATGCACGGATCGATTGGCACGTCCTGCGCAGTGGCCGACGTCTCGAACGGCAAGGTGACCCTCTGGTCCCCCACCCAGTCAGCCTGGCCGCTCAGGAGCGGCACGGCGATGCTGCTCGGCCTTGCGCCCGAGAACGTTCGCGTGATCTTCACCCGTGGATCGGGATGCTACGGGATCAACGGAGCCGACACCGTTTCCTACGATGCGGCCCTTCTGTCGCAGGCTGCGGGCAGGCCCGTGCGCGTGCAGCTCTCCCGCAAGGACGAGATGGCATGGGAGAACTACGGCAACGCGTACGTCATCGACCAGCGCATCGGTGTGGGTGCCGACGGCGGCATCGCGGCGTGGGACTACAAGGCCTGGTTCACGAGTCTTGGCGGACGGCCGCAATACGAGCGGCCGGGAAACGTCATCACGGGAACGCTGGCGGGCTTCGAGCCGGTCGTCATCACAGCACGACGGGCGACCGATCCTGAGGCGTTCGACAACGGCAGCAACGCCGCGCCTTCGTATGTCACCGGTTGCGTCGGCGGAGAAGTGTGGAGGCACGGGCACGATCAAGAGCGAGCGGATTCTGGCGAACACGGTGCCGTCGCCGTTCTACACGGGTCCGCTTCGATCCCCTTCGCGCCTCCAGAACACGTTTGCGCACGAGTGCTTTCTGGACGAAGTCGCCGCCGAGCTGAAAGTCGATCCGGTGGCGTATCGACTGCGGCACCTGAAGGACGCGCGGCTCATGGCGTGTGTGCGCGAGGCCGCCAGAGCCGCCGGATGGGAGGCGCGTCCTTCGCCGCGCCCCAACCTGGCGGCGACCGGAGTGGCGCGCGGTCGGGGCATGGCGTGCGTGCTCTACGAGGGTGACAACGGCTACTGCGCGATGGTGGCCGAGGTCGACGTCGATCAGTCGTCGGGCAACGTGGTCGTGAAGCGCCTGGTGATGGGGCACGATTGCGGCCCGATCTCCAATCCGGACGGCGTCCGCAACCAGATCGAGGGTGGCGCGCTGCAGGGACTGAGCCGGGCGCTTTCCGAAGAGGTGACCTGGAACGATCGGAACGTCACCTCGATTGACTGGAGCAGCTACCGCAGCCTGCCGCTCGGATACGCCGCGCCCGCCATCGAGATCGTCCTCATCAACCAGACCGATGTTCCGGCCATGGGCGCCGGGGAGACCTCGATCACGCTGTCGGCTGCGGCGATTGGCAATGCCATCTTCGACGCCACCGGCGCGCGCGTGCGCGAAGTGCCGTTTACACCCGCGCGTGTAAAGGCCGCGCTCGCCGCCCGGACGGGAACGCCCCAGACGGCGCGCTAGGATCCGTCACCACTAGCCGGCGGCTTTCAACCGATCGCTGCGCGTCCGGGCGCCGCTCGCGTTCGGAAGCGTGATGCGAAAGGTGCACCCGGGGCCGCGGGACTCTTCCAGCTTCAGCTGCCCGCCGTTCACTTCCACCGCCCACTTCGCGATCGACAAGCCCAATCCCGCGCCTTCCGCGCCGCCCTGGGGCGAGGCGCGATAGAACCGTTCGAAGATCCGCGCAGCGCGTGCCGGCGCAATGCCGGGTCCCTCGTCGGTGATGTCGAGTGAGGTGCCGGCGGCGGACGCCGACACCCGAATCCGGATGCGGCCGCCTTCCGGGCTGTACTTGATGGCGTTGTCGACGAGATTGGTGATGGCCTGGCGCAGCACGAGCCGATCGCCGAGGCACCGGAGACCGTCAGCGCCTTCGATCTCGATCAGCTGCCCCTTTTCCTCGGCCAGCACACCGAGTTGCCCGGCGACCTCTGCGGCAAGCTCGCCGAGGTCTACGGCTTCCACCGTCAGCTTCGCCTGACCGCTCTCGACGCGCGACAGCGTCAGGAGCCGCTCGACGAGCAGTGAGAGCCGGTCCACCTCTTCGAGCATGCTGCCGATGATGTCGCGGTAGGTCCGTTCATCGTGACGATCGCGGAGGCCCACCTCGCCCACGCTCCGCATGGCCGTGAGCGGCGTGCGCAGCTCGTGCGACACGTCCGACGTGAAACGGCGCATCTGGCCGAATGCCGACTCGAGGCGCCCGAGCGTGTCGTTGAATACGGACGCGAGCCGGCCGAACTCATCATGCGGGTTATCGACGGGGAGCCGATCGCTCAGGTGCTCGGCCGTGATCGATCGGGCCCGCTCCGCCATGCGCTCGACCGGGGCGAGTGCACGGCGGGCGAGGGAATAGCCGCCGAGGCCGGCTGCGGCGACGGCGAGCGGCAGGCCGAGCAGCAGGAAGAGCCGGAGGTCGCGGAGCTCCTGATGCATGCCCGCCTCGGAACGGGCCACCTGGATCACCACCGGCTGCGTGCCGAGCCGCGATCGTCCGCTCAACACGCGAAAGGTGGTCTGCGCGCCCGGCACCGCCGCGATCCGTCCGTCGGCGCGCCCAGCCAGGCTGGCACTCGTCTCGATGGGATACCACTCGGCGAGGCTGGTGCGGAACAGGAGCTCGCCGGTCGGGCTCCAGACCTGCAGCCACGGGCTGTCTTCGTCGCCGGGGTCGTGGTCGAACCAGGTGAACGACCCGTCGGGCTTCTGCTCCCACATCTCGGACGCCCAGCGAAAGTCGCTGCGCACGCGCTCGTCGAGCGCCAGCGACGAGCTGCGGTTGATGAAGGCGAAGACGCCTGCGACGTAGACGGCGAGCACGACGAGCATCGCCGCGACGTACCACAGCGTCAGTTTTACGCGCACGGTCGTCAGGCGCCGCCCTTTCATGGCTCACCATCCTGAAGCACGAATCCTACCCCCCGAATCGTGTGGATCAGCTTGATCTTCTGATCGAGATCGATCTTCCGTCGAAGCCTGGCGATGTGGACATCGATGACGTTGTCGAGCGTTGAGCTGCGCGCGCTTTCGCTCCACACCTCGAGTGCCAGCGAATCGCGAGGCACGACCTGACCCTCGCGGCGCATGAGGTACTGCAGTAGCTCGAACTCGCGCACGGTCAGCTCGACGGGATGACCGCCGCGGATCACCTTGCGGGTCACGAGGTCGATCTCGAGGTCGGCGACCTTCAGACGGAGGGCTTCCGACACGCGGCCCCGCCTGAGGAGCGCCCGGATCCGCGCCAGGAGCTCCGCGAACGCGAACGGCTTGATGAGATAGTCGTCCGCGCCGCTGTCGAGCCCGATCACCCGATCGTCAGGCGTATCGCGGGCCGTCACTACCAGCACCGGGGTCTTGACGCCGCGCTGTCTGAGCGTCGTGAGAATCTGCAGCCCGTCACGGCCTGGCAGGGACAGGTCGAGCAGAATGACGTCGAACGACTCGGTGGAGCCGCGAAAGAACGCGCCCTCGCCCGTGGTCTCGACCGTGACCTCGTAGCCTTCGCCTTCCAGACCCTGTCGAAGGGCGTTGGCGACCTTCTGTTCGTCTTCGACGACGAGGACCCGCATCCGGCTAGTCTGTCCGCTCACGCCACTTCCAGCCATCCTCCGGGCGGACGATCCTGCGCAGGAGAATCCGGTGATCCGCCGGAATACGCCCAGGGTTGCCCGTGACGATCACGCGCTGACCGTGTTTCAGCGTCTCGCGCGTCACTCCCTGACGTCCAAGGTGTGCGGCGCCTCGGCACTCGACGATCCATCGCTCGGGAGCGACCCCGTCACGCTCGACCAGGACGTGCAGGTAGGAATGAGGATCGCGGAACATCCACTGAGACACCATCCCGTCGATCGTAATCTCCCGGCCCTCGACATAGGCGTCCCCGAACCGATGGTGCGCGGTCGGAGACGCCAGGGTGGCTGCGAACGCGACAACCGACACGACCAGCGTGCGATGCACCAGGCCGGCCGCAAAACCGCGGCGGACAGTCATGACCCCTATCCTAGGAGGGCGGAGCAGGATCCAACGTGAAGAATATCTGAATTTTCCGTCAGGGACCACGAGCCGGCCGGCGCTGAGCCTGACGAAGAGTTCAGGCACTCTTCAGATGCCCGGCGCGCATCCTTCGTCTAGCATGGTGGGTGTCGGCCGGATCATCGCGGTCAGGCCCATACGAACGGCGAGGTGACGTCATGACGAAATTTCTCGCGCGCGCTTCGACGGTAGGCCTCGCTCTGCTTGTGACGGCCACGGTCGCCGCCGCTCACCACGGTGATTCCGGACGCTACGAAGACACGCTGACGACCGTGACCGGTACGGTCGATCAGGTTCAGCTCATCAATCCGCACTCGTTCCTGATTCTCTCGGTGAAGGGCGATGATGGAAAGATCGTCCGATGGCGCGGCGAGCTCGGGTCCGCCATCGGCATGAAGCGTTGGGGCTGGACGAAGGAGTCGATCAAGGTCGGCGAGGTGCTCACCATGACCGGACGTCGGCTGAAGAACGGCTCGCCCTTCATGACGTTGTCCGAGGGAGCCAAGGTCGTCGACGCGGAGGGCAAAGAGCTCTATCGCGGAAACAATCCGGGCGAGCCCGAGCGACCGCCCGTGCCCGCCCGATAGCCGATCGCTTCTCGAGTGGTCCGCACGTTGCGGCCATCGCCCGGCGTTCCTCGCCAGGCGAAGGGCGAGCCCGGGACGTACGCGTGCAGTAGGATCGGTCGTAGCGAACCCCCGAGATGCGGCTTCTCGACTGGCGGCGACTCCTCGTCTACACGCATCGCTGGCTCGGCATCGCCGGGTGCATCCTGTTCATCACCTGGTTCATCTCGGGTGTGGTGATGATGTACGCGCGGATGCCGAGCCTCACCCTCGACGAACGGCTCGCGCGTCTCTCGCCGCTCGATCTCGTCTCCGCCACGATCTCGCCAGAAGCCGTCGCGCGGCGCGAACACATCGCGCCCGACGAGCTGCGCGTCGGGATGCTCGACGGCCGTCCTGTCTATCACTTCGTTGACGGCCGGGCCTTCGTCACCGTCTTTGCCGACACCGGCGAGCGCTTTACCGGTCTCACCGATCAGGATGCGGTGGACGTCGCCCGCGCCTTCATGCCCGAGCACGCCGCGACCGTCCGATACGATGCGCGTCTCGCCGATGCCGACCAGTGGACGATGGGCGTGCGCGGCCTCATGCCGATGCATCGGATCGAGGGCGGCGACCCCGATGCCAGCGTCGTCTATGTTTCGGATCTGACCGGCGAGGCCGTCATGAAGAGCACGCGTGAACAGCGCGTGTGGGGATATCTCGGCGCGGTTCTGCACTGGATCTACTTCACCCCGTTGCGCAGGCAATCGGCCCTGTGGAACGAGGTGATCATCTGGAGCTCGATCGCCGGGTGTCTGTTGAGTCTCTCCGGACTCGTCTGGGGCTTGTGGCGCCTTTCCGTCCGCGGAATCTATCGCCTGAAGCGAATCCGCTCACACACCCCCTACGCGGGCTGGATGATGTGGCATCACTATGCGGGCCTGTTCTTCGGCCTCGTCACCTTTACCTGGATCCTGAGCGGGCTGCTCTCGATGGTGCCCTGGGACTGGAGCCCGGGAGCCGCACCCACCGCCGTTCAGCGGCTGGCCGTCACTGGGGGAGCGCTCCGTCTCGATCTGCTCACGCTCGACCGGTTGCGGGCAGCCACCGCGGCGCTCGAAACCGCCTTCAGTCCGAGAGAGCTCGAGGTGCTGCAGTTTCAGGGTGAACCGGTGCTTCTCGCGCACCAGCCGCCACGATCCTTCGACGTCGAGCGGTGGAACTCTGCGTATTTCTCCGTGGCGCCGCCGCCCGAGCACCGCATGGTGTCGGTCGTCGATCCTGGCCGCGGGCTGTTCCGTCGCTTCGACGATGACGCGATGCTCGCGGCGGGACGCGACGCGATGCCTGGAGCGACGGTTGAGCAGGCCGTCTGGCTTCGAGAGTACGACGCGTACTATTACGACCGGCACGGCGCGCAGAACCTGCCCGTGCTGAGGATGCAGTTCGCGGATCAGGAGCGCACGCTGTTGTACCTCGATCCGTTCCGCGGCGCGATCGTCCTCAATCACGGGCGGCTCAGCCGGATCGAGCGGTGGCTCTACCATGGGCTCCACAGCCTCGACTTTCCCGGCTTGTACTCGAAGCGCCCGCTCTGGGACATCGTCGTCGTCTTCCTCAGCGCCGGTGGACTGCTTGTCAGCGCGACAACCCTGGTGCCGGTCTACCGCCGCCTGCGGCGTCACGGGCGAAGGCTCATGCGCCCGAAGGTCGGCGAAGGCGTCACCGCGCGTGACCCTGGCGTCGCAACCCGCCCGTCGAGCCCGACTGCGACCGACTGACGCGCGGTTTCCTCACGGTGAGGTGTGGTATCGTGTCGGCGCTTCAGCGCGCCGGCCCTCGTATTCGTCCCGCCCGTTTGCGTCGGTCGCTGAAAGCCGGCTGGACACCAACACGCGAGAGAGCAGGAGAGTCAGCAATGGGTAAACGCAATTCGATTGTGGTCGTTGCGCTTGCGAGTGCCGCGACAATGTATACGGTGGGATGCCAGCGCGCGCCTGAAGAGTCGCCGTCTGCCCGATTCGCCGCGGTGCCCGCAGAGAAGGGTGGCCAGGACATCTTTGGCGGCTATCAGGTGGCGGCTGACTGGCCGAAGGATTTGGCCACACTTCCCGGCCACGAGGGCTGGACGTTCGGGGCCGGCCAGAGCGTGTTTGCCGAGAGCCCGGATAGAGTCTTCGTGTTGCAGCGTGGCGAGTTGCCCAACATCAAGGAGCCACAGGCCCAGTTGCTGCCGCAGATCGGGCCGAGCCTCTCATTTCCGATCGGCCGGCTGCCCTGGCGCGACGCGACGGCGGCCAGCCTGCCCGGCAACGGCGGGACAGGCCAGCTCGCCGAGGATGGCATCGCCGTCTGGGAAAAACGCGGCAACCGCATGGGTGTGGATGCCCGGTGGGAGCACTGCGTTCTCATCTACAACCGCGCAGGCGAGCTGATCGATTCCTGGATGCAGTGGGATGCCATGATGCAGCGGCCGCACTTCGTGGCCATCAGCCCGTACGATCCGTTGAAGCACGTCTGGATCGTGGACGACCACAAGCACGTGATTCACAAGTTCACGAACGATGGGAAGACCAAGGTCCAGACCATCGGCACCTACGGGGTGCCCGGCGACGACGCGACGCATTTCAACAGGCCGGCGTTCATGGACTGGTTTCCCGACGGCAGCTTCGTCGTCTCAGACGGCTATAACGGCACGCGCGTCGCGAAATTCGACAAGGATGGCAAGTTCCTGACGGCGTGGGGACAGAAGGGCAACAACCAGAAAGACACGCGTCCCGCCCATTTCAACAACGTGCACGGCATCGCGGTGGATCCCAAGACGCGCCGAATCTTCGTGAACGACCGTGGCAACAAGCGCGCGCAGGTGTTCGACGAGAATGGCAAGTTCCTCGATCAGTGGAGCTTTGGCGACAACCCCTCTGACGTGCACATGTTCCACATCATGAGCGACGGCTTTCTCTGGGCGGCGGACCGCGGCACCAACAAGATGCTGAAGTACAGACCTGAACGGCAACTTCATGTACAGCTGGGGCACATGGGGCGATTTCCCGGGCGGCTTCTGGGGCGTGCATGGGTTCGCCGTCGATCAGGAGGGCAATTTCTACGTCGCGGAGGTGGACAACGGCGGCGCCCAGAAATTCACGCCGCGACCCGGAGCGAACCCGGCGTTCCTCGTCGGCAAGCCGATTCGTTCGGCCTGGCAATAACTCGGCGCAATCTGCCGCTGTGGCGACAGTCGCCACAGCGGCTTCTCGACCTTCACCGACCCCACAATTGCGTACGCCGGTATACCTCGATGGCGGCGCCCGCCTCGGCGAGCGTGGTCAGCCGCCCGTGTGTCGGGACGATCTGCTCGACATCGAGCCGGAGCCGCTGAACCGAGTCGTAGAACTGGATGAGATTCGCGACGCCGTTCGGAGGCAGGTTCGGATTGTTCGGCGGGGTAAACGAATCGGCCTCGATCAAAATCTTCTCCTTCGGTAGATACACCATCAGCATGCCGGCGTTGTGCATGTTGCCCGCGTAGTGGTAGATGGCCAGCGTGCGCGAGCCGTCGGACAGCATGCGACTGCCGACCATCCCTTCGAAGGCGGCCTTGCGCGAACTACGGGCGAGCCGGTCGGGATTGATCGTGCGGGGATTCGCCCACACCTGCTCGTAGAACGGAATATTGTCGCGATGCGTGATGATCGTCACGCCCTCGGCTGCGTAGGCCCGGAGGCCGCCGGCGTGGTCGAAATGCGAGTGCGTGTTGATGACGTACTTGATGGGTTTGCCGGGCACCGCTTTCCGTACAGCGTCCATGACCGCGAGCGAACGGTCGTCGGTTTCGGGTGCATCCACGATGACGACGTGGTCCGAGAACTCGACGGCCACGCTCTTGGCATAGCCAGGCAGCATCCAGACCCCGTCGGACAGCTTTTCGGGCTGGATCGGGCCCGAGACAGGCGGCTTCGCCTGTCTGATGGCGTCGGGCGCCTCGATCGCCACTGACGGGTTGATCTTCACGTCGGTGATCGTGAGGTCGAGCAGCGGATAGCCGCCCGATCGGTGAACAATCCGCGTCGGAAACTTGACGCCGCCGAAGTCCTTGTAATCGCTGAACGACGCCTCGAGCTGCATGTCGCCGAGCACCGGGCTGTCGAACCACGTCTCGATCCGCTCCACCAGATATCCTTCGCCGAGCGTGCCCTGGACCTTTCTCTTCATCGGCGTCGTGAAGCCAATCACCGTCTTCGTCGCGCCGCGCACGGTTTCGGTCTTCATCGTCGCGTTGGCGGCCAGGGCGGCCTTGAGAAACCCGGGTGGCGTCAACCAGATCTGCGTGGTTCGGCCTTCGACCGCCGACCGGCCGTCGCGCTCGATCGCTGGCGGCACGGCGTCCTGACCGACGACATCCCAGGCATGGCCGCCGCTCAGTGCCCACGTCTGGCGGAGCTCACCGACCAGCGGCTGGAAACCGCCTCCGAGCGGAGGGTTCTCGGCCTGCGCCCGTCGCCGTTCGTCGCGCATGGCGGGCGTGGCGTAGTCGATCGTCATCGTGTAACTGGGGACGTTGAACCGGGGCCATGGAGAGTTGCCGTCGTAGGCCTGACCGAAAATGTAGTCGGATCCCCATCCTGAGTACTGAATCGACGCCAGGTTGGCCGCACCTGACACGGCCAGCGCTTTGTCGAGCGTCGCCTTCGCATCCTGAGCGTCCGGCGCCACACGCAGCAGGGTTGCCAGTGCAAGAACGACCAAGAGACCTCTTCTCATCCCCGCTGCCTCCATTGCCTCTATGCCGCACCGCGGTTTGGGAACGCGGCGAGCAACCCGCCGGCGTGCCGCACGCGCAGGCGCGTGGAAGCATTATGGGCTAGCAGACGGCGTTCGGAAACCGAGTAAGATGCGTGGCTCTCGAGCGGCTCGATCATGAAGAGAACAACAGGCTCCTCGCGACGCGATTTCCTCAGATCGGGTGCCGTTGGACTTGTCGGCGGCCAGCTATCAGCGGCGTGCTCGCAGTCCGCGGTCAGGTCCGGGCCCTCATCGGCAGCACGGGCGCCCGCCGGCGGACGGATGCTGCTCAAGAGCGGCATCGTTCTCACGCTCGACCCGAAGATCGGCGATTTCGAGCAGGCCGACGTGCTCATCGATCGCGGAACGATCGTCGACGTGCGGCCTGACATCGTCGACGCCGCTGCCACGGTCGTCGATGCCACGGACACGATCGTGATGCCAGGCTTCGTCGACACGCACCACCATCAGTATCAGAGTCTCTTTCGAGCGCTCATTCCCAACGGTCTCCTGGCCGACTATTCCCGCGACGTGGGCAGCACGGGGAACCCGGGCGCAGGCGTGCTGACTCCGCTCTATCGACCCGAGGACGCGTACGCGGGCGAGCTCCTTGCCTCGCTCGGCCAGCTGCACATGGGCGTGACGACCGTGGTGGACACGTCGCAGGTGGCCAATTCACCGGAGCATACCGACGCGTGCATCCAGGCGCTCAAGGATTCCGGCCGGCGCACGGTGTTCGCCTATGCCGCCGGCGCGGGGCCCTCGAGCGCTTACCCGCAGGATGTTCGCCGCTTACGCAAACAATACTTTTCCTCGCCGGACCAGCTCCTGTCGCTGGCCCTGCACGCGGGCCTCGACCCCGCGCTCTGGACCGTTGCGCGCGAGGTGGACGCGCCGATCGTGTCGCACGGCGTCAATCAGGCCGGCCTGGAATCGATGTTCCGTGCAGGTCTGATGCGTTCCGACAATCAGTACATCCACGGCACCGACCTGAGTGCCGCCGGATTCAAGCTGATTTCGGATTCCGGCGGGGGCCTGTCGATCGCGTGCGCCATCGAGATGACGATGGGTCATGGGGTGCCGCCGATTCAGGAAGCGCTCGATCATGGGCTGGCCGCGAGTCTGAGCTCGGACGTCGAAACGAACATGACCCCGGATTTCTTCACCATCATGCGTGCCGCCTTCACGCTGCTGCGCATGCGCCTGCTAGCGAGGCACCGCAGCGGCGAAACCGGCTTGCCGGCACTGGCTACGTGCCAGGATGTGCTGCGGATGGCGACGATCAATGGCGCGCGGGTCGTTCATCTCGATCACAAGATCGGCACGCTGACACCCGGCAAAGATGCCGACATCGTGATGCTGGCGACGAACGCAATTGGGGTGGCGCCCGTCAACAACGCGTACGGTGCGGTCGTCGTCGGCATGGACACCAGTCACGTGCGCCACGTCCTGGTCGCGGGCAGGTTCGTCAAGTGGGATTGGGCGCTCGTTGGCGTGGACGAGCCGCGAGTGATCCGAGAGGCGACCGCGTCGCGCGACCATCTCATGGCGCGCACCGGCTGGTCCCGGTCCGTCCTCGGCACCGGGCGACCGGGCAGCTGAGAACCGGCCAGGCTGAACGTTTTCAAGGTTGCGCGCGTCACCGGCGCTGGACAGGATTCAGGCAATCATCAAGAATCTGTGGTGATGAGACACCTGCCATTCGCACTGTCGGCCCTGGCTTTGGTGGCTGCCTGCTCTCAGCCCACTGTCGAACAGCAGATCGTCAACGACGCTGCCGAGGCGCTCGGAGGCGCCCGCCGCATTCAGGCGGTCAAGACCCTGACGCTCGAGGGCGACGGCACCGCCGGCAACATGGGCCAGGACATGACCCCGGAAGCCACGTCGCAGAGCTTCACGCTCAGCGGCTACCGCCGTGCCATCGACGTTGCGGGCGACCGGGTCCGGATTGAGCAGACCCGCACGCCGAACTTCACCTATTTTCAAGGGCAAGCTCCGCAGAAGCAGGTCTTCGGCGTCGACGGCGACGTCGGTTACAACGTGCCGGCCACCGGCAATCCGACACGCACCAGCGACGGCGCCGCGCGCGATCGACGCGCGGACATCTACCATCATCCTTTGACGATTCTGCGCGCGGCTCTGAACCCGTCGGCCCAACTGAGGAATGCCCGCACACTCGAAAATCAGAGCGCCGTCGAGGTCGTCACCGCTGGCGGGTTCACCTTCACGCTGGCGATCGACGGGACGACCAAATTGCCGACGCGGGTCGTGTCGATGACCCACAACGTCAATCTGGGCGATGTGGCCGTCGAGACGACCTTCGCGGATTACCAGGACGTGAGCGGATTGAAGCTGCCCGGCCGACTGACGACGAAGGTCGATCGGTTCACGACGACGGACCTCCGGCTCGCCCGGCAGATCGTAGATGGAGACACGGGCGATCTGGCGGCGCCTTCCGCGGCAGCTTCCGCCGAGGCCGTTCCGGGCGCCCCGCCCGCGAACGTGGTGGCAGAAGAGTTGGCGCGTGGCGTGTGGCTGCTGGCCGGCCAGTCCCACCACAGCGTGCTCGTCGAGTTCAGCGACCACATCGTTATCATCGAAGCGCCGCAGCACGACACCAGAACGCTCGGCGTCATCGAGAAGGTCAAGGAGCTCAGGCCCAACAAGCCGATGACGAAGCTCGTGAGCACGCACCACCACTTCGATCATTCCGGGGGGATTCGCGCCGCGATTTCCCAGGGCCTGACGATCATCGCGCACAAGGCCAGCGCGGCGTTCTACCAGGAAGCCGCGGGCCGCTCCCACACGATCGCTCCCGATGCGCTGGCCAGGAACCCCAGGCCTGCCAGCATCGAGGTCGTCGACGACATGCTGGTGTTGAAAGACGAGACGATGACGGTGAACCTGTATCACATAGCCGGCAACCCGCACGCGGACACGCTGCTCATGGCGTATTTCCCTCGCGAGCGGCTGCTGGTCGAGGCGGACGTGTACAGCCCGGCGGCCGCCGTCCACCCCTTCACTGCGAATCTGCTGGAGAACATTGCGAAGCGCCGCCTGCGGGTCGATCGCGTCGTACCGCTTCACGGCCCGGTCGTACCCTACGCTGAGCTGCTGAAGACACAGGCCGCAGCTTCGAAGTAACGAGGAGTCCGCAGGCCGCCTAGAGTCCGAGCACGCGGGCGGCGTTTCCGCCGTAGATGGCGTCCCGATCCGTGGCGCTGAGCTTCAGGGCATCGATGATCTCGCGCGGGCGCTCGTATCCCATGTCGAAGCAGTAGTCGCTGCCGAGCATCACCCGATCCACGCCCACCAAATCGATGAGGAACCGCAGAAGCGCGGGCGAATGCGCGATGGTGTCGTAGTGGAAGCGACGCAGATACTCCATGAACGGGCGCTCGGCCGAGCCCTTGATTTCCGGACGCACGCTCTGTCCGTGCTGCAACCGGCCCGAGAGATAGGGCACGGCGCCGCCGGCGTGCGGCAGCACGATATTGAGACGCGGATAGCGGTCCATGACACCCCCGAAGACGAGGTTGGCGACCGCGATGCCCGTGTCGTACGGATTGCCCAGAATATTGGCCAGGTAGAATCGGCTGAGCCGATTGGCGCCCATCGCGGCGGCGGCCTGATCGGGATGGAGCAGAATCGGCAGGTTCAGCGCCTGGCACCGCTCGTAGACGGGGAAGAGCGACGGGTCCGAGAGCTCCTTGCCGGCAAAGCTCGTCGGCATGTACGCACCGCGAATCGCGCGTGAGCCAGCCACGCGATCCAGTTCCTTGACGGCGAGATCGGGAGCCTGGAGAGGGAGTGTGGCGCATCCCACGAATCTATCCGGGTAGGCCGCGTGCGCCTGGATCATCGAGTCGTTGACGAGCCGCGCAAGCTCGGCGCCGCGCTCTGGCGCCGCCCAATACACGAACGGCGTCGTCAACGACAGCGCGTGCGTGGTGACTCGCTGCGCGTCCATTCGCTGCACGCGCTTGTCGAGATCCCAGTAGGTGACATCGATGGGAATTCGACCCTGGCCGATGACGAAAATCGGTTGGGCGGGGTTGGAGAGATCGAACGAGACGCCGGGAGGCCCGCCCTGTCCGGCAATCGCCTTGATGAAGGGCTCGGGGAAGTAGTGCGCGTGTACGTCGACAGGGCCTCGTCCCGTCGCCGTGACCTGCGCGTGTGCACGTCCGCTGAACGCCGCGAAACCGGCCGCGCAGCAACCGCACTCGAGGAAACGGCGTCGGCTCAACATCGGCGGTCACTATACCATCCCGATACGTTCGATCAGTCTGCAGGGACTGGTCTGCATTTTCATGCAACGTCCACGAGATTGAGAGGCGCGGGGGCGGTCGAGAGTTGTGTTACGCTCAGGCCGCACGGTCAGGAAGCGCCTCTTTTCACTCTGAGAAGGAGATCGTTCATGGGCAGGACCTACGGCGTTCTCACCGCGTTGGCGGTGGCAGCGAGCTCGATTGTGGTGCACGGCCAGCAGCCCCAGGCCCCACCGCAGCCGATGAGTTTTTTCGTGACGAGCATCGGTCTCGACGGCGGCAACCTCGGTGGCCTCGAAGGAGCCGACAAGCTCTGCCAGACACTGGCGACCGCGGCAGGCGCCGGCAACAAGACCTGGCGCGCGTATCTGAGCACGCAGGTGCCGGCGGGGCAGCAGGCGGTGAATGCGCGCGAGCGCATCGGCACGGGCCCCTGGTACAACTTCAGAGGCCAGCGCGTTGCCCAGGACGTCTCCGATCTGCACGGTGACACGATCGAGCAGGCACGCCGCGGGAACAACGTCAACAAGCAGACGTCGCTGACCGAGAAAGGCGAGATCGTGAACGGCGCCGGCGATCAGCCGAACCAGCACGACATCCTGACGGGATCGCAGCTGGACGGCAACGCGTTCCCCGCCGGCGATGATCGAACCTGCAGCAACTGGACGAGCAACACGGCCGACAAGGGCACTGCCATGGTGGGCCATTCCGACCGCACCGGCGGTGGCAACACGTCGTGGAACTCGGTCCATCCAAGCCGCGGCTGCAGCCCCGCGAACCTCGTGTCGACCGGCGGGTCCGGCCGCCTGTACTGCTTCGCCATCAACTAGCCGTGGCCTCGCGCGAGTGACCAAGAACGTGTCGTGCACGCGCCGAACGTCCGATTCCGGCGCGTGCGTCGGACACAATTTATCTTCAGCGTCCCTTCATGATCCAAACCGTCGAAGATCCAAAAAAGCCGATATTTATTGAGTTGACAGCCCTTTCGTCGAGACCTAGAATCGCTCCGCTTCACAGTCGGCACGCCGCGGAGCGGTTCACTCTGTCGCAGATCGACTTCCATCATTGCCGCGCAGCTGTTCGGGACATCGAGGTTTCGATCTGGATGCGCGCCGATGGTCTGCCATCATCGTGGACACGATCGAGTCATCGAGCGCTCAAGTCATTACGTGTATCCACGACAAAGCGCCCGCCGAGGATGAGCTTGTGATGCCGAGAATGGTGAGAGGGTTGTTCGTTGCGCTGTGCGCGCTGTCCATGGCCGCGTTCGCGTCCGTCCGCGCCTCGGAGCCTCAGACCTCCGGCGCTGCTGGCGGGGGCCGGCTCAGTACGGATCGTCCCGAGTTGTCATGGGCGTTTCCCTTGAAGGTCGAGCGCGAGTTTCCCGAGGATCCCGCGCCCAAGAGCCTGGCGGGGAGCACCAAGAAATACACAGAGGCGCAGATCGACGATCTGCTGAATCCACCGGACTGGTTTCCGGACAAGCATCCCGCGGCGCCCGAGATCGTGCTCAAGGGGCACGGCGATGCGATGGCGTGCGGCGCCTGCCACTTGATGTCGGGTCTGGGCCATCCCGAGTCGACCGACCTCACGGGTCTGACGGTGGAGTACATGGTGCAGCAGATGGCCGAGTTCAAGAGCGGCGCCCGGATCGACATCCCGCGCATGAACACCATCGCCAAAGCCGTCACCGAGGCCGAGGCGCAGCAAGCCTCGGAGTGGTTCGCGAAGCTCGAGCGGCGGCCCTTCACGAAAGTGGTTGAAGCCGACACCGTCCCGAAGACTTTTCTGGGGAACGGACGGATGCGTTTCGTCGAGCCCGGCGGCGCCACCGAGCCGATTGGCACGCGCATCATCACGGTGCCGGAAGATCAGGCCAGGGCCCGGTTGCGCGATCCGGATTCCGGCTTCGTGGCGTATGTGCCCACCGGCAGTCTGGCCAAGGGCAAGGCGCTCGCGGAAACCGGCGGGGGCGGAAAGACGGTGGCCTGCGGATTCTGTCACGGTCCGGATCTGAAGGGCCTGGGCAAGGTGCCGCGGCTGGCCGGGCTTCACCCGATCTATATCGCGCGTCAGCTCTATCGTTTTCAGGACGGCACGCGCAACGGCGCCGACGCGGCGCTGATGACCTCGAGCGTGGCGCAACTGACCGACGACGACATCGTGTCGCTTTCTGCCTATCTGGGTTCGCTGGCGCCCTAGCCGACGGCCGCCTCTGTCGAGTTGAACATGTCCGAGCCTGTGAGTGCGAGAACATCGCCCCCAATTCCTAGCCGCACCGAGCCCTGGTTTCATTCGTACGCGCACATCACTCACGGTTCGAGCACGAGCACTTCGGCAACAGGCCCAATGGAGGAGTAGACCTATGTGGAGGCGGATCGCACGCGTAGCAAGTGTTGCGGTTCTGGCGAGTACGCTGGCCGCAACAGCGTGGGCGCAGGGCGGCACTTCGAGCATCAGCGGCTCGGTCTTCGACCAGGACAAAGCCGTACTACCCGGCGCCGTGGTCACGGCGACCAACGACGCGACGGGCATCGCGCGGGAGACGGTGACCGGCACGGAGGGTCGATTCGTCATCCCCACCCTTTTGCCTGGGACCTACACCATTGCCGCTGAACTGGCCGGTTTCCAGACGCAGACGCGGCCATCGATGGCGCTTCGAATCGGCCAGGAGCTGAACGTCGACTTCACGCTGTCCCTGGCGGGGGTCGCCGAAAACGTCACGGTGACGGGGGATGCGCCGCTCGTCGAGACGACGGCCAGCCGCGTGGGCTCGAACGTCAGCGAGGACGAGATTGACAAGCTGCCCAGTCAGGGCCGCAATCACCTCTCGCTGATGCAGCTGGTGCCCGGCCTCGTGCCGGAGCTCACGCCGGGTGAGTTCGAGGGCGGCAACTTCAACGCGAACGGCCGCGATGTCTCGAGCAACCTCTGGTCGGTGGATGGCGCCGCCAACCAGGATACGGACGGTGGAGGCACCGGGCCGCAGGCCCGCATCACGCTCGACACGATGTCCGAGTTCCAGGTGCTGACGCACAACTACACCGCCGAGTTCGGAGGCTCCTCGGGCGTCATCATCAACGCGGTCACTAAGTCGGGGACCAACGACTTCCACGGGCGCGGCTTCTACTTCTTCGAGGACGAGAGCCTGCGCGCGAAGGATCCGTTCCTCGATCCGGACGAAGAGAACCCGGAGAGCGGCCGCAACACCTACGGCTTCAACATCGGCGGCCCGATTGTCCGCAACAAGGCGTTCTTCTTCTTCAACCTGGAGAGGAACGTCATCGAGAACGCCGTCGTGCACACCTTCCCGGATGAGGCCGCGCCGATCGCCACCAACTATGCGGACGCGAGCATCATCCACGCGCTCAGCACGTTTGCCCGCGCGGACTACACCATGGGCAAGAACAACCTGAGCTTCCGGTGGCAGCGCGAGGTCGCGCCGGCGGTCGGCGAAGACTTCGAATGCTGCCAGACGCTCGACAACCGGCAGATCGAGCTGGACTCGAACGACCGGATGTTCAACGTCAACTGGACGACGCTCATCGGAAACCGGGCGACGAACGAGTTGAGGTTCTCGCACGTCGGAGAGGATCGCGTCGACGGCAACCTGGCGTACATGGGGGTCACCCCCGATCAGTATTTCTCGACGGGCTGGATCAGCGACCTGGAGTACCTTGGGCCCGATCGCGGGGGCCTCGACCAGTTCGACGTCGGATCTCTCAACGAGTATTCCGACTTTGCGACGGGTCTGGCCGCGGCCCATGGTGGGGCCGACAGCCGGAACTACACCATCCAGAACGCGTTCACCTACGCGACGGCCACGGGCGCGCACACCATCAAGGCTGGGTTCAATTACAACAAAGTGGAAGTTCACCCACAGCGAATCGGCGCGAATGACAATGGCACGTTCGCCTTTCAGCACAACCTGCCATTCGACGTCGGAAACGGGTTCACGTATCCGTCAGAGTTCTCCATCGTCCTCGGGAACATCGAGGTGTTCTCGCGTGACGACTGGACGAGCGTCTTCGTGCAGGATCAGTGGCGGGTGAATTCGAAGCTGACGTTGAACCTGGGCCTCAGATGGGACTATCAGGACCTCAACTCGGACACGAAGGATGCCTTCGGTCCGCGCGTGGGCTTTGCCTACGACCTGACGGGCGACGGCAAGACCGTCCTTCGTGGCGGGTTCGGCAGGTTCTACGAGTACCACGTGATCACGCTCCGGAACAACCTCGATCGGCGGGGCGTGTTCGGCCAGACGTTCACCTACCAGACCGACGAGGACCTGTCTCCCGAGGAGGGCAACATCCCGGCGGATCCGTGTCTGCAGCCTGTGTTGGTCAACGATCGCGCCGCCATCGGACCTGAGTGCCGCGCGACGCTGACCGAGTTCAGGAACTCGCTCCAGCCGGGCGCAGGAGAAGAGTTCATCAACACCGAACCCTGGGTGGACGGGCCCCGCAAGATGGGCTACCTCTGGGGCTATAGCGTCGGTCTGAAGCGGCAGATCGCGTCGAATATCGCCGTGGGCGCCGATTTCGTCGGCAACCGCGGACGAAACCTCACGGGACTGGTGGACATCAACGAAGGCCCCCCGGGAGAGGACGGGGAAATCGTGCGCCTGGGTCCTGACGTGTTCGATCCCAACGGGGAGATCATTCCGGCGAGCGCACGGGATGCGAACTTCCGGCGGGTGCTTCAGTTCCAGACGCGCGACGATCTGGATTCCGACTTCGATTCGCTGGAGTTCTCGCTCGAGAAGCGAATGTCGGGTAACTGGAGCAGCCGGGTGGCCTACACCCTGGCGCGTTCGAACGATGTGGGCGTGTCGGGCACCAGCGCGGCAGGCAGCGTGCGGTTCTCGAACGATCTGAACCCGCGCGACGACTACGGGCGGTCGAACTTCGACAACCGCCACGCCTTCGTCACGAGCCTTCAGTGGCAGCCATGGCGCGCTCTCGGCATCGGCGGAATCTTCAAGTACTACTCCGGCTATCCGATCAACGAGACCATCGGCGAGGACGCCAACGGCGATCGGGACAACAACGATCGGCCGGTCGCGGGGATTCACGACGAGGATTTCCCGATCGTGTCCGAGCTTGACGGCAACGGCCGCGCGATCAGGAACGGCATCGACGGGGAGAGCCAGACCCTGGTCGACCTGCAGTTCCAGTACGTGCAGCCCCTGCCGAAGAACCAGACGATCGGGTTCTTCTGGGAGATCTACAACGTGTTCAACAAGATCAACTACGCCAACGCCACCGGAGATCGCAGCGAGGACAACTTCCTGGTGCCAGACGAGGCCGGGTCGATGCGATCGATGCAGCTCGGGTTGCGCTACACGTTCTAAGGGGAGGCGGGAACCACGATGGGCCCGGACCGTATGGTCCGGGCCCTTTTTTTGGTGCGGCCTGTCTAGGAGTTGATCCGCAGCAGCTTGATCAGATTTCCGCCGAGAATCGCTTCTTTCTCCGCATCGCTCAGGAACTTCGAGTTCACGACCAGATCCACGGTGACGGGCCAGTTCAACGGATTGTCCGTTCCGTAGACGACCTGGCCGACCCCCATCTGCGCCACGAGATGACGCAGGGCATCGTCTGAAAACACCATCGTGTCGGCGAGGATGTTCTGTCGCAGGTACTCGCTCGGGCTTCTTCTTGTTCACGCACTTCGCGTTGTTGCGCACCACGCACGCCACTTCCGTCCGCATGAAATACGACGGGAGATAGCCGCCGCCGTGCGCGCCGCACACCTTCAAATTCGGGAACTTGTCGAAGGTCCCGTCGAAGATGAGCTTCGAGAGGAAGAACGTGGTCTCGAGCGGGTTGCCGATGATGTTGCCGAGATCGCCGGGACCCTCGAGCGAGTTCTCCTTGATGATGTTGTCGGCGCCGCCGGGATGCATGAAGACCAGCGCGCCGAGCTCGTTGGCCTTCGCCCAGAAGGGGTCGAACTTCGGCGCCGAGAGCGATTCGCCGTTCACGTGCCCGCCAATCGCGGCGCCCGCGCAGGCCCAGACGCTTGACGCCGTCCTCGAGCTGCTGCGGCCGCCAGATTGGGATGCTGCAGCGAGCTCGACGCGAGCGCGACGAAGCGATCGGGATGGCTGGCGCACCACTTCGCGAGCCCTTCGTTCTGCGCCTTGACGATCGCGCCCGCGAGCGTGCGATCGGTCACGCCGTACCACCAGAACCCGTTGATGCTGAGTGCCTGGATGTCGATGCCCTGCTTGTCGATGAGCTCGATGCGGTCCGGCCCGAGCGCCCGGCCGCCGCCCGGTCCGGCGTTCTCCTCGAACGGCGTGCCTTTGACGACGGCTGCGACTTCGGGAACGGTGCAGTGGGCGTGGACGTCCACGACGCGCACGCGACGCCCGCCGATGGAGACCTGGCGGCGCTGGGCAGGCGCCTGAGCCATCGAACCCGCGGTGGCCATCAGGCCGCCCTTGGTGACGATCATTCCCGCCGTCGCGCCCGCGACGGTCCTGAAGAAATCCCGGCGATTGGGCATGACGTCTCTCCTTTACGCGCTGATCCGCAGCAGCTTCATCAGGTTGCCGCTGAGGATGGCCTCTTTTTCGGCGTCGCTCAAGAACTTGGCGTTCAACACGAGGTCGATCGTGACCGGCCAGTTGAACGGGACGTCGGTGCCGTACACGACCTGGCCGACACCCATTTCCGCGACGAGATGGCGCAGCCCCTCCTCGGAGAACACCATCGTGTCGGCCAGGATGTTGTTCCTGAGATACTCGCTCGGCTTCTTCGTGTTCGCGCACTTGGCGTTCGCGCGCACGACGCAGGCCGCCTCGGTCCGTCCGAGGTACGACGGCAGATAGCCGCCGCCGTGTGCGCCGCACACCTTGAGCGCGGGGAACTTGTCGAACAGTGCCGTCGTAGATCAACCGCGAAAGAAAAACCGTGGTCTCGAGCGGGTTGCCGATGATGTTGCCGAGATTGCCGCGGCCGTCGAGCGCGTTGTCCTTGATGACGTTCCCCGCGCCGCCCGGGTGCATGAAGACGAGCGCGCCCAGCTCCGCCGCCTTTGCCCAGAACGGATCGTATTTCGGGTTCGAGAGATCCTCGTTGTTCACGTGGCCGCCGATCGTCGTGCCGCGCATCCCCAGGCGCTTGACGCCGTCCTCGAGCTGCTGCGCGGCCAGATCGGGGAACTGCAGCGTGACCGACGTCATCGCCACGAACCGATCCGGGTGCTGCGAGACCCACTTCGACAGTCCTTCGTTCTGTGCCTTGACGATGCGCCCGGCGAGATCGCGGTCGGGAACCTCCCACCACCAGTACCCGTTGATGCTCAGCGCCTGGACGTCCACGCCCTGCTGATCCATCAGTGCGATGCGCTTCGGTCCGAGAACCGCGTTGTCGCCCGCTTCGCCCTGCTCGGCGAACGGCGGTGCCCTTCACGACGTCCACGAGGTCGATCTCGCAGTGCGCGTGCACGTCGATCACCTTGACACGCCGGCCTGCAATCGAGACCTGGCGCCGTTGACCTGCCCGCCGCCTGCTGACCGAGGCCGCGGGAGAAAGCCGTTCCGCTTCCGGCTACGAGCATTCCCGCTGCGGCGCCTGCAGCGGCACTGAAGAATTCACGGCGATTGGGCATGGGTCGTCTCCTGTCTGCTGGTCTGGGTCGAAGCTCACCGCACCTTACTCGCCTCTCCGTTAAGGAAGCGTGAAGGTCAGGAGCGTCTCGGATGCCGCGGTGGCGCACTGCGGTGCGCCTCCGGGAACATACACCACCTGACCGTCAGTCGCCGCCTGGATGCCGTGGCGGCCCGAGGGCATGGGCGCGAGGATGGACCATCGGTCGGTCTTCGGATCGTAGGCCTCGTTCTCGATGAAGGGCCTGCCGTTGTTGCACTCGCCGCCGATGACGAGGATGCGACCCTTGTACACCAGGCTCGCGCCCCCGCTGCGCGGCGTGAGCAGCGGCTCGGCCGGCTTCCACGAATTGGTTGCCGGGTCGTAGCACATCGTGGAACCCGCTCTTCTCGGCGGGCGAGACGTAGCGCCCGCCGATCACGTGGATGCGTCCGTTCAGTGTTGCAATGGCGAGGTGATCGCGTGCCCTGGGCAGCGGCGCCACGGTCGCTCCAGGCGTTGCTCGACGGATCGTAGACCTCGTGGTTGGCGATCGTGACGCGATTGACGTCGCGGCCGCCGATGGCGTGAAGCTTCCCGTCGAGCACGGTGAGTCCGACGGCGCCGCGGGGGCTCTTGAGCGGTGCCCGCGTCTGCCACGAGTTGGCCGCCGGATCGAACTCGAAGACGGAGGGCTGCGCATCGAGATGGACGTTTCTCAGGAACCCGCCCACCACGTAGATCTTGCCGTTCAGTCCTACGGCGCCAGGGTGGCTGAGCGGGCCGGGCATCGGAGCACGCTCGCGCCAGCTGTCGGAGGCCGGATCGTACTCCTGAACGAGCGCATGAGAGTCCTGACCGCGGGCCATACCACCGAGCACGTAGAGTTTGCCGTTGAGGAAGACGACCGCCGGTTCGGTCCTCTGCTCGCCCAGACGGGCCTTTTCCGACCACGTTCCCGGCGGTGGCGCGGGCGGCGCCGCAGGTGGCGCCTGCGTGCTGGCCAGGCCGCTGGCGGCCAGCACAGCCACGAGGAGTATGGGCAACCGACTGAACATCGCGTGACCCTCTCTGTGAGATGATGGGCGTGCTTGCTGGGACGGCCCATTCTACACGTCGATCTCGCGTTCCGTGCCGCCCTCCGACGTGAGTCCACCGGTCTTCGACCAGATCGGTGATTCATTCGTCAAAGGTTGATAGGCTTGAGAGCGCTCGGGCAGACCCATATTCACTTGACTTTTTCCGGCATCGGCTCTAAAACCACCGCGCGGTTGCCGAATCGCGCGTCGGGTTAAGTGCGATCCACGACGTCCTCGACACGTCTCGCCAACAGGACCCGTTTCCGAATCTTCACGAGGGAGAACTGATGAAGCCGCGCACGTTGACCAGCGTACTGATCGCGCTTGTTGTAGCCGTCCTCGGCGTCAGCCGTGACACGAACGCGCAGACTGGCGCGCCGCCGGCCTCCATTCCGGCGGTCGCTCTCGATAAGGTGGCCCGCCACGGCTTCTTCTACGCTGGCGGCACGTATGTCGGCGAGCTCGGCCCCGACAAGGAATCGACGATGGGCGGGGCGATGTACTTCGAAGTGATGGTGCCCAAGCAGATCCGCTCCCCCTATCCGGTCGTGTTCCTCCATGGGGCGGGGCAGACCGGCGTGGACTGGCTGCAAACGCCCGATGGACGGCCGGGATGGGCTTACAACTTCCTCGACATGGGCTACGTCGTCTATCTGCAGGATTTCCCGGCGCGCGGCCGCTCGCAGTACGTGCCCGGTGTGGACGGCACGCCGGAACGCCTCAACCTGAACATCCGGACCGCGCCGAATCTGGAAGAGATTTTCACGGCCTCCGCCGCACGCGCCGACTTCCCGCAGGCCAAGAAGCATACGCAGTGGCCAGGCACGGGACGCATGGGCGACAAGGTCTTCGACGACTTCACCAAGACCCAGGTGCAGTATCTGGGCGGCGGCCGGCAGGACGTGCTGACACGTGATGCGAACGTGGCCCTGCTCGACATGATCAACACGCCCGTCATCCTGCTGACACACTCGCAGGGCGGCGGCTTCGGCTGGCTGATCGCCGATGCGCGTCCCAACCTGGTGAAGGCCATCATCACCGTCGAGCCAGCTGCGCCTCCGATCAAGGGCGTGGACACGTCCAAGATGACCTACAACGAAGGCGGTGGGCTGGCCTGGGGCGTCACCGGGAGTCCGATCACCTACGATCCGCCGGCCGCCGCGGCCACCGATCTCCAGACGGTGCTCGACGCGAAGGCCGAACCCGGCAAGGTTGGCTGTTACGTGCAGGCCGAGCCGGCGCGCAAGCTCAAGAACCTCCAGAACATTCCCGTGCTGTTCCTGAACGGCGAGGGAGGCTATCACCGCGTCTACGACCATTGCCTCGCACGATGGCTCAACCAGGCCGGCGTGAAGACCGAGTACGTCGAGATGGAGAAGGTAGGGCTTCCCGGCAACGGCCACATGATGATGCTCGAGAAGAACAGCGCGGACATCGCCAAATACATGGGTACGTGGCTCGCGAGGAACGCCAGACCCTCGGGCGATATGTCGAAGGCGATGCCGCCGAAGACGATCCCGACGTTTCCGACCGATGACATCGCGCGCAAGGGGTTTTTCTATGCCGGCGGCAAGTACTGGGGTGAAGCCGGCAAAGAGGTGATGCGCGGCGCGATGTACACCGAAGTGTGGGTGCCGAAACAGATCCGGCAGCGGCAGCCGGTCGTGCTCTTCCATGGCAACGGACAGACGGGCGTGGACTGGCAGCAGACGCCGGATGGACGCAAGGGCTGGGCGTACTATCTCGTCGAACAGGGGTTCGTGGTCTACATGGTGGACTACCCGGCGCGCGGCCGGTCCGCTTACGTGCCGCTGCCTGGGCCTGACGGCAAGACACCCATAGACGGAAATCTCGGAATCCGCACGGCCCTCGAGCTCGAGCGCATCTGGACGAACGCCCGCGAGCGCGGCGATTTCCCGCTCAAGATGAACCACACCCAGTGGCCCGGCACGGGCAAGATGGGTGATCCGGTGTTCGACAACTTCATCCGGACGCAGGTGCAATTTGCGGGCGCGAGCCCGACGCTCGCCCGCGAGGCGGGCATCGCGCTGCTCGACATGATCGGGATACCCGTCATCCTGTTCACCCATTCGCAAGGTGGGGGCATCGGGTTCGACGTGACCGAGGCGCGTCCCAATCTCGTCAAGGCCATGGTCACCGCCGAGCCGGGCGGTCCGCAGATCGGCGGCGCAGACACCGCGAAAGTGGAGCCTGGTCCGCGGAATCCGAACTCGTGGGGGCTCACGACTGGCAAGTTCGAGTTCGATCCGCCGGCGAATGCGCCATCCGATCTGAACGTCCATCTCGAGGAGAAGTCGGACCGTCCCGACGAAGTGCGCTGCTGGATGCAGGTCGAGCCGGCACGCAAGCTGGTCCGCTGGAAGAACATTCCCGTCCTCTCGATCTCGGCGGATGGCACGTATCATCGCGTGTACGACCCCTGCATTCCCAAGTGGCTCAATCAGGCGGGCGTGAAGGCCGACTTCGTCCGCCTGGAAGAGGTGGGGATCAAGGGGAACAGTCACATGATGATGCTCGAGAAGAACAGTGACGACATCATCAAGTTCGTCGTGGAATGGATTCGCAAGAACACCACGACCTAGATGCGAATCAAGTCCTTCACCGTTGTCATCCTGGCGGGCGTGGCTCTGGCCGCCGTGCCGATGGCGATCGTCATCGCGCAGAGTGATCCGTCCGCGCCAGTCTGGAAACACGCGTCATATGTGAAGGCCGCCACGCCTGGAGGGGAAGACCTCTTCGGGTATGCCGTCGCGCTCAGCGGGGACGGCAACACCATGGCGGTGGGCGCCCACACGGAAAATGGGGCCGTCAAGGCGGGCGACCGCACGGATGCCGCCTACGCATCCGGCGCCGTCTACGTGTACGTGCGCGGGCCCAGAGGTTGGACCGAGCAGGCGCGCCTGAAAGCGTCGAACCTCGACGCAAACGATCAGTTCGGGTCGCAGGTGGCTCTGAGCCGCGACGGAAACACGCTGGCCGTGGCCGCGCATTTCGAAGACAGCGCCGCCACGGGCATCAACGGCAACCAGTCGGACAATTCGATGTCTGACTCGGGCGCCGTGTACGTCTTCACGCGCTCGGGCGCCAGCTGGACCCAGCAGGCCTACATCAAGGCGTCGAACACCGGTGGGGAGGAAGACGGCGACACCTTCGGCTACTCCCTCGCGCTCAGCGACGACGGCAACACGCTCGCGGCGGGAGCGCCCAGCGAAGACAGCGCCATTGGCGGTATCGACGGCGACCAGACGAACAACGCCTCATCCGGTTCGGGCGCGGTGTACGTGTTCACCCGCACTGGCAACGTCTGGGCACAGCAGGCCTACGTCAAGTCGCCGCAGCCTCGATCCGGTGGGGCGGCCGGCGACCTCTTCGGCTATTCAGTGGCCCTCTCGGCAGACGGCAACACGCTGGGCGTCGGCGTGTTCGACGAATCCGGCATCTCGAACGTGATCAACGGCGATCTCGATTTCAGGAAACCGGGCACGGGCGCCGTCTATGTCTACTCGCGAACCGGCACCACCTGGACCCGCGAGGCGTACCTGAAAGCCGCCCAGCAGGATCGCAACGACTCGATGGGTGTCTGGGTCGCGATCAGCGATGACGGCAACACGCTGGCGGCTGGCGCGGCTGACGAAGACAGCATGACGACGGGCGTCAATGCCGTGCAGAGCGGGCACTCCGGTGTCACCGATTCGCCCGACGACATGTCGTCGGGTGCCGTCTATGTGTTCGTCCGCTCAGGCCGTACCTGGACGCAGCAGGCATCGTTCAAGGCATCGAATACGGGCAAGGACGACTGGTTTGGAGTCCGAGTGGCATTGAGCGGCGACGGCAACACGATGGCCGTAGGCGCGCCGAACGAAGACAGCGCCGCGAAAGGCATCGACGGAAAGCAGGACGACGATTCGGCCGACGGCGCGGGCGCCGTGTATGTCTTTACCCGCGACGGAAGCACGTGGACCCATCGCGCCTACGTGAAGGCGTCGAACACCGACGCCTTCGACGAGTTCGGCAGCGCCGTGGCGCTCACCCAGGACGGGAAGACGATGGCCGTGGGCGCGAAGTTCGAAGACGGCGGCCCGAAGGGCAATGCGGATGACAATTCGGTCATGGACGCGGGTGCGGTGTACGTGCTGACGTCGGCGGTACACCGCAGAGTCGAACCGATAGGATTTCTCAGGCGAGGGAGGACATCTATGCGCAGGCGAACATCGATTCTCGGGACCGTCGCCATCGGCGTGGTGGCGGTGGCCCTGTATGCCAGCAGGGCAACGCCGGTTCAGGGACAGGCGAAACAGGATTTCAGCGTGGCGGCGGTGCCCGGCGAGAAGGGCGGCCAGGATATCTGGGGGCGTACGAACCCGTGCCCGACTGGCCGAAGCCGCTGACAGGTATTGCCGGGACACGAGAAGTGGACGTGGGGCGCAGGTCAGGGCGTCTTCGCGCAGAGTCCCGAATCGAGTCTTCATCCTGCAGCGCGGCGAGCTGCCGGCGGTCGAACGGCCGAAGACGGTCAAGATCGCGCCGAGCATCGAATTCCCGATCGGGCGTCTGCCCGTTGCGTGACGCCACGTCGGCCAGCCCTCCTGGATCGCTCTTCGGCCCGGACGGCAAGACACCGGGGAACGATCTCGACGTGGGCGAGCCGGGCGTCGACTTCAAGTGGGAGCACTGCATCATGGTCGTCAACGCCGCGGGCGAGATGATCGAGGACTGGACCCAGTGGGACAAGATGCTGCGGCGGCCGCACGCCGTCTACATCAGCCCATACGACGCCGAGAAGCACGTCTGGGTCGTCGACGACTATCGGCACGCCATCTTCAAGTTCACCAACGACGGCAAGAAGATCGTGCAGACGCTCGGCGAGCCGAACGTGCCCGGCACCGATGACAAGCACTTCTACCGTCCGACGTTCATGGCCTGGTTGCCCGACGGCACGTTCTTCGTCGCCGACGGCTACGCCAACACGCGCGTCGTGAAGTTCGACAAGGACGGCAAGTTCCTGATGACCTGGGGCGAGAAGGGCGAACGCGGGCAAGGAGACCCGCCCGGGCTACTTCAACAACGTGCACGGCGTGGCGGTCGATCCCCAGACGCGCCGCGTCTTCGTCAACGACCGGGCGAATCGGCGCGTTCAGGTCTTCGATGACAACGGCAAGTATCTCAACGAGTGGAAATACGGCCCGCGGCCGCCCTCCGACGTTCACCTGTTCATCATCAGCGGCGATCGCTATCTCTGGGCGTTCGACCGCGGCACGTCGAAGATGTTGAAATACGATCTGGATGGCAAGTTCCTCTACTCATGGGGCACGTGGGGCGATTTCCCTGGCGCGTTCTGGGGTGTGCACGGCATGGCCGCCGACCAGGAGGGCAATTTCTACACGGCGGCGGTGGATACCGGCGGCGCGCAGAAGTTCCGTCCGCGTCCGGGCGCGAACCCGGCGTTCCTCATCGGCAAGCCCGTGTATTCGGCGTGGACCCACTGACGAGATCCCTCGCTTGAGACACAGGGCCCGGCATCGATCTTCGATCGGTGCCGGGCCTTCGTGCGTGGGGCCGTCCTCCGCAGCACCCACCTGGCAGCGATGACTGGTCCTCTTTACCTCCTGTTCTTCCTGTCGGGCCTGAGCGGCCTGATCTATCAGGTGGTGTGGGTCCGCGTGTTCGGTAATGTCTTTGGCAACACGCTCTATTCCACCGCCCTCGTCGTCGCAGTCTTCATGCTCGGTCTTGGCGTCGGCGGCTATGTGGTTGGCGCGTGGGCCGATCGGCGCTACGGCCGACAGCCCGACTCGCTGCTGCGCGCGTACGGGCACATCGAAGCCCTGATCGCCGTTCTCGGGTTTGGCGTCTCGCTGCTGCTGCCTCACCTCGTGCAGCTGTCGGCGCTGGTGTCGGCATACTCCCGTGAAGCGTCGGGTTGGTACGCCCTGTCAGCCACGGCCTACGTGGCTCGGGCGGCTGTTGCCCTGGTCCTGTTGACGCCGATCACGCTGCTGATGGGTGGCACGCTGACGCTTCTCATTCGGCATCTCGTGGGGCGCGACTTCGAGATCGGCGGGCGGCGCATTGCCGTGCTCTACGGCGTGAATACCGCAGGGGCCGCTCTGGGCTGCCTTCTGACCGACTTCGCGCTGGTGCCAGCCTACGGGTTGCTGCGCACGCAGATGATTGCCGTCTGCCTCAACGCCGCTGCGGCGGCGGGCGCAATCTGGCTGTCACGACCGACGCGCGTGCCCGAAGCGGCCGGCGTCGCACGGCGCAGATCGCGCCGCGCCACACCCGGCGCCTTGCGACAATCAGACGAGGCTCCATCCGGCGCAGACATCCCACCCGAAGTGACGTCGTCGGTCACCGCCATGGCGCTGATCAGCCTGACGCTCGCCATGTCCGGCTTCGCGGCGCTCGGCATGGAGATCGTCTGGTTTCGCCATTTCACGATCATGCTCGGCCAGTTCCGCGCCGTCTTCTCGCTGCTGCTCGCCGTGATCCTGATCGGGATAGGGGCCGGGTCCTTTGCATCGGTGTGGGTTGGCCGCCGATCTCTGCCGGCGGTTCAGTCTTTCATGCTGGTCCAGGCCCTCTTCGTGGCCACGTTGCTGTTCGGTATGGCCAGCGCAGACGCCTCCGTGACGGACGCCGCCCTGTCGGCCGACACCGCATTTCGAGCGGCGACAGGCCAGGCAGTAGCTGCCGAGCCCGAAGCCGGGTCCGGGCTCGTCGCGGACATTCCGAGAGATCTCCTTCAACGTCAGGCCGATGCTATGGGAGGTGCTGCTCCCGGCGCTTCTCATGGGCTTCAGCTTTCCGCTCGCGAATCGCATCATCCAGCGCTCGGAAGCTGTCCGTCGGCCGGCGCGCCGGTATTCTCTATCTCGCAAACACCGTCGGGGCCGTTGTCGGCTCGCTCGCGACGGGGTTCGTGTTGCTCCCGGCGCTCGGTATTCAGGCGACGACCACCGTCCTCGCTCTCGTGGCCGCACTCTCGGTCGTGCCGCTCTACTTGACGACGCGATCGATGGCGGAAGCAGCCCACGTGGACGTGTCGTCGCCCATACCCGATCGGGTCCGATGGCGCGCCGGAGCGGCCCTCGTCGCATCGCTCATCGTCGCAGGTGTGGCGCTCGCGCTCTGGAGCGGCATGGCGTCCGATCACATCATTGCCCGTGCCATGCCGGCTCCCGAAAACGGGGAACACCGCGTCAGCTCGTCGAGGGGCTCAACGAGGTGATCGCCGTCACCGAGCTCTCTTTGGGGCGCACGCTCGTGACCAACGGGCACGCGATGTCGTCCACGAGGCCACTTGCCCAGCGCTACATGCGAGCGCTCGCGCACATTCCACTCCTCGTCATCGACCAACCCGAGACGGTGCTGGTGATTGGCTTCGGGGTGGGGAACACCACACATGCCGCGACGCTGCATCCGTCGATCCGACGAGTTGAGGTGGCGGACCTGTCGAGAGATGTTCTTCATCAAGCCGATTACTTTGCCGACGCCAACCGCCGTGTGCTCACGAACCCGAACGTGGTCGTGTTCATCAACGACGGCCGGCACCATCTGCAGATGCAGCCGCCCTCGTCGTACGATCTCGTCACGCTCGAGCCGCCGCCGATCGCCTACGCCGGCGTGGCGGCGCTCTATTCCCGCGAGTTCTACGAGCTGGCGCGCACGAGATTGAAGCCGGAGGGGTACGTCAGCCAATGGCTGCCGGCGTACCAGGTGCCCACCGAAACGACGCTGGCCATGGTGCGCGCCTTCATCGACGTGTTCCCGCAAACCGTGCTTCTGTCGGGGGCCGAGGCGGACTTGCTGCTGCTCGGGACGAACGGCGCGCGCATCGAGATAGACCCGGGCAGGCTCGCCGAGGCGCTTCTGAAGGCGCCAGACGCGCAGGCGGACCTGAATCGTCTCGATCTGGGCAGCGTCCGCGAGATCGTCGGCGCCTTCGTCGGATCGGCCGCGCTGCTTGCCGACGCGACACGTGGGGTCGCTCCGGTCACCGATGATCGTCCAATCCAGGAGTACGGCGTGCGATCGCTCTTGAAGTCGGGCGAGGCGGTACCCAGCTCGGTCGTCGACCTCAGCCAGGTCGCGGCCTGGTGCCCCAAGTGCTTCGAAGACGGCCGGCCGGTTCCCATGGCTGCGGGTCTCGACACCTATCTGACCCTGCTCGATCGAGCGTATGCCGCGACGCCTGCCGAGGTCCTGCGCGCGCGCGTGTTGTCGCGCCAGCAGTCGCGTACGATTGCCGGCAGCGCGTATCTGGGCGCGATCGTTCCCGAAACGGCGGACGTGTACGACGTGTTGGGCACGGCGCTGGCCACCAGGGGAGAGCTTGGCGCCGCGATCGCCGAATTTCGCCACGCCGTCGATCTCGAGCCGGAGTCTGCCGACGCTCACTGGCACCTTGGCGTCGCGCTGGCGTCGAGCGGGGCGCTCGATCAGGCCGTCGTTCATCTCGACCGATCGGTCGGGCTCGACGCCGGTCACGGTCATGCCCGGTACGATTTGGCGCGGGTGCTCCTGCAGACGGGCAAAGGCGATGACGCGGTGGAGCACCTGCGCGTGGCGCTCCGGCTCCTCCCGGATTCCGCGCAGGTTCACAACGAGCTCGGCGTCGCGCTTGCGTGGCAGGGTCGGACAGACGAGGCCGTCCAGGAATTTCAGCGCGCGCTCGTACTCCGTCCGGACTTCGCCGAAGCCCGCCGCAATCTGGCGCTCGCCGAGCGGCAGGGCCAGCAGAAGGGGAACCACAGCGGGCGAGAGCGCTAACCGGCGTTGACGTGTGTCATCATGTCGAGCTTCTTCCACACTCCTCACGAGGTGCAGCATGCAAACATCGACGGCGGTTTCCACGGAGCGCAGTGCAGGTCGATCGGCCACGACGACCGATGCGCTCGATCTCAGGCTTGCCTATGCGATTCTCCGCATGACGCTGGGCATGAACATGTTCATGCATGGAGGCGTGCGCATCATGGGCGGCGTGGGAGGGTTTGCGGCCGGAATGGTCAAGAACTTCGCGGAGACGCCGTTGCCCGACTGGTTCGTCAGAACGTTCGGCCTCACGCTTCCGTTCGTGGAGCTCACAATCGGCGTCCTTCTGCTGGCCGGCGTCGCCACGCGGCTGCCGCTCGTCGTCGGCGGCCTGTTGATGACGGTGCTCGTTTTCGGAACGTCCCTGCGCGGCGACTGGAACGCCGTCGGTCTGCAGATGACGTATGCGATCGTCTTCTACATCCTCCTCGCGCGGCGCGGCGACGACGCGTTCACGGCCGGGAGTCTGTTTGGCTCGCGCGGCTCCGCGGCTTGACCACTGCGCCGAAGGCCCATAGAATTGCGCGTCTTTCGTAGTACCTTCAGCTCCAGCGTACCGGCACGCATGCCGGTACGTGACCACGCGCGCGCTCATCCAGGGGTTCCCGGCGCAACGTCCAGCCAGGGTTTCGCCTCTGCCGGCGCTCGGCAAAGCCGGGCCGGTCGCATACGGCAACCTGTTCGTGTCCTCGGAGTCGGAGAGCATCTCATGGTGACGGCAGTGGCGGGAACGCGACCGAAGAAGCTCACGCAGAATCAAGTTCGAGGCTTCCTGGCCGCGTGGGGCGGCTGGGCGCTCGACGGCATGGACTCGTTCATCTACGCGCTGGTGCTGGTGCCCGCGCTCACCGAGCTCCTGCCCAATTCCGGGATCGAGCCGACGCCCGCCAACGTGGGCTACTACGGGAGCATCCTGTTCGCGCTGTTCCTGTTCGGGTGGGGCTTGTCCATGGTCTGGGGCCCCATCGGCGATCGCATCGGCCGCGTCCGTGCCCTGATGCTGACAATCTTGTGCTATTCGGTCTTCACCTTTCTCTGCGGATTCGTCACCACCATCTGGCAGCTTGCGGTGCTGCGCGTGCTCTGCGGCATCGGCATCGGCGGCGAGCAGCCCGTCGGCGCGGCGTACATCGCCGAGGAGCTCGATGAGGATCGCCGCAAGCTGGGCGCCGGGTTGATGCACACGGGTTACTACTTCGGCTTCTTCTTCGCGGCGGTCGCCAACTACTTCATCGGCGCCACCTACGGGTGGCGGTGGATGTTCATCTTCGGCGGGGTTCCCGGCGCTGCTCATCGGGTTCATCCGGTACGGGGTGCACGAATCCGAGAAGTGGCAGAGCCGGTTTGGCAACGAGGAGACGCGCCCGCGCATGAGCGACGCGTTCGGGCAGCTCTTCTCCGATCTGTACCGGTCGCGAACGATCGTCATGTCCCTGCTGTTCCTCGTGTCGATCATCGGGCTCTGGGCGGGGTCGATTTACGTGCCGACCGCCGTCACGCAGCTGGCGCGGGCGGCCGGCTACGCCGCGCGCGACGCGGCGCGCATCGCATCCTACGGGTCGATGGTGCTCGCAATCGGCACGATCATCGGTTGCGTCACCGTGCCGTTCGTGGCGGAGCGAATCGGACGTCGGCGGGGCATGGCACTGTTTTTCGCGGTGCTGGGCATCAGCATCGTCGTTGCATTCGGGTACGTCTTCTACCTGGGGTCGGCGGCGCTCACGTGGTTCTTCGTCTGCATCTTCTTCCTCGGGTTTGGCGGGGCGAACTTCGCGATGTACACGTTGTGGCTGCCCGAGCAGTACACGACCGACTGTCGCGCCAGCGCCATCGCATTCATCAGCTCGGTCGGCCGGTTCGTCGGCATTGGCATGGTGTTTCTCGTCGGCGCCGGCGTCCGCCAGTACGGCACGCTCGGCACGCCAATCGCGCTGACGGCGCTCGCCTTCCTGCTGGGTCTTGCGCTACTGCCTCTTGCCGTCGAGACCAAGGGCAAGCCGCTCCCAGCCTGAACACTTGCAGTCGCCCCCCGTCCTGGAGCTTTCCAACGCGACCGTCATCAAGGACGGCCACCGCGTGCTCGACGGCCTGACGCTGTCGATCCGGGAGCACGAGCACACGGCGATCGTCGGTCCGAATGGCGCCGGGAAATCCTTCCTCGTCCGGCTGCTGACGCTCGAGGAACGGGCGGTGGCGCTGGGCGACGAGCCACCGCCGGTTCGGGTGTTCGGACACGCGATGTGGGACGTGTTTCAGCTCCGATCGCAGCTCGGCATCGTGTCGGCCGACCTGCACCACCGCTTCGTCGTCGGCAACAACGAAGGCCGTATTACTGGTGAGGCCGCCGTGCTGTCGGGGTTTCTGGCGTCCCAGGGCATCTTGCGCCACGGCGTCATCACCGACGACATGCGTCAACGGGCCGTCGAGGCGATGGGCAGAATGGGCGTCGGACACCTCGTCCGGCGCCGGCTCGACGAGATGTCGAGCGGCCAGGCCCGGCGTGTCGTGCTGGCCCGCGCGCTGGTGAGCTCGCCCCGCGCGCTCCTCCTCGACGAGCCGACCACGGGGCTCGACCTCGCCGCCCGATTCGACTTCATGGAGCTCGTCCGCCAGATTGCCCGCGAAGGGACCACGATCATCCTCGTCACGCATCACATCGATGAGATCGTCCCCGAGATCGAACGGGTCATTCTGCTCAGCGACGGGCGTATCGCGACGAAGGGCCGAAGGCGTCGACGCTGACGGATACGAATCTCAGTCGGCTCTTCGACCGTCCCGTTTCGCTTGCGAAACACGGCGGCTACTATTCCGCCACGCTGTTGTCAGGCTCTGACACGCCCGAATAGATCGATCACGATGATCGGCATCATCGGCCTCGGCATCATGGGCTCGGCCATGTCCGCGAACCTGCTGCGGGCTGGATACCGCGTGATCGGCTACGACCTGAGTGGGCGGTGCCGCGCCCGCCATCGCCGCCAGGGAGGTGTCGTGGCATCGGACGCTGGTGAGTTGGGCCGGCGGGCCGACGTCGTGATCTCCTCGCTGCCTTCCTCCGAAGCTCTGCTCGAGACGGCTCGATCGCTCGCCTCTTCGGGGACGGCCCGTCAGATCGTCATCGAAACCAGCACGCTGCCCATCGCGATCAAGGATCAGGCCCGGCGGGCACTTGCGGCCTCAGGCAGAACCCTGCTCGATTGCCCGCTGAGCGGCACGGGCGCCCAGGCGCGGGTCAAGGATCTGGTCGTGTACGTGAGCGGCGAGCCTCGCGCCTGCCGCCGCGTCGCCCCGATCCTCGAGGGGTTCTCGCGCGCCCACTATTACGTGGGCCCATTCGGCGCAGGATCGAAAATGAAGTTCGTGGCGAATCTGCTCGTTGCCGTTCACAATGTCGCCGCGGCCGAGGCGTTCGTGCTGGCCATGAAGGCGGGCCTCCCGCTTCCGATGGTGCTGAAGGTCATCGGCGACAGTGCCGGCAGCTCGCGGATGCTGCAGGTGCGCGGACCGATGATGGTGAAAGGCGATTACCGCGCCGCGACGATGAAGCTGGACGTCTGGCAGAAGGACATGGCGATCATCGCCGAGTTCGCACGAGAGCTCGAATGTCCGACGCCGCTCTTCGCCGCCAGCGCGCCCGTCTACGCGGCGGCGCTGGCCTCGGGCCGACGAACGGAGGACACTGCAGCGGTTTGCGCGGTGCTCGAAGAGATGGCTGGCTGGGTGAGAGCAGATCGGAAACGCTCGAAGGTCGGGCGAGGACGGGCCGCCAGCACGGCCCGTCGCCTCCGCCGCTGAGATCGCCGGTCCGACCGGTGGCCGCGCGCCCTACTGAAACGCTCCCGCGCTCTCGAGCAGCCCCCAGCATTTCGTGCCGAGCTTTTCCTTCCACGTCGCGTAGACGCCGGCAAGCTGCTTGCGGAACGGCGCGGATTCCACCTCGTTGAACGACAAACCAAAGCCCGCGAGCGCCTCGCGCGACTTCTTGTTCATGGCTTCCTGGTCCTGTCGCTGCAAGCGCACGTACTTGGTCGCGTTTGTTTCGATGACCGACTTGATGTCGTCGGGCAGGCGGTTCCAGGTCGGCAGGTGCGCAAGCAGGTTGAAGCCTGACCACATGTGGTTGGTCATCGTGATGTATTTCACGACCTCGTAGATCTTCAGTAGTTCGACATAGGCGAGCGGGTTCTCCTGCGCGTCGACCTGCCCGACACGCAGGGCTTCGCGGATGCCATCACTGTTGACGGTCACCGGCTCGGCTCCCAGCGCCTTGAAGGTGTCGGAGAACATCTGGCCGGCCGGAATTCGCATCCGGATGCCGATGAGGTCGTCGGGCGCGAGAATCGGCCGCTTCGAGCACGCGATCTGCCGCATCCCATTGTCGAAGGCGCCCACGGGGAAGCCGTGAATGCCCTTGGCCGCCATTTCCTGACGCAGGTAGACGCCCAGCGGGCCGTCGACCGCCTGATGGGCATGCGCGGCCGACCGGAAGGCAAACGGCACCTGCTGTACCTCGGCAACCGGGACGACGTTTCCCAGGATGCCGCCCATCAGCGTGAAGAACTGAATGTCGCCGGCGACGAGCATCTTGAGCGCCGCCGGGTCGCTCCCCTGAATCTTGTTGTTCGAGGGGAAGACCTGTGTGTCGACGCGGCCTCCGGTTTCGGTCTTGACGGCCGCCCACATCTCCACGAGACGCTGGTGCAGCGGGCTCGCCGCCGGCTGGTTGTGAAACTGCGTGAACGTGTAGTCGGCCGCGCGGAGCGACCTGCTCAACAACGCGACCGATCCGAGTGTGGCGCCGGCGACGAAATCGCGGCGGGTATGCAGTCTGGACATCGTCTGACGCTCCGCGGGAGTGATCCTCCGCCTTCGTGGTGAGAGCGGCCCCGGCCCCAACGCTCAGGTCACAGTTGGCCCAACTCTGCGACGAGATCATCGCACAAAACGCACGAATCGCTCGAGTCGGCACGGCGGAGTATCGTCTCGCGGAGTTGCGCCAGGCCAGCCGCCGCTCGCTGAAGTCCGACAAAATCGTTCCTTTCGGTGCGCGATCCAGAGGCGCGGCGGGGAATGACAAAAGGCTGAGTGGTGGGGGAAATTCTCGTTCCGAAATCTTGGATGTTCGAAATCTTGGATCCAGACGGCTGGGCAGAAAACAAATCGTAAATATTTAGAGATTTCGCATTGACACGCTTTCCGGCCGGTCCTAGAATCGGCCCACTTTTCACCGGTCCCACATCGGTGCGAGAAGCTGGCAACCAGGCGGACGGGGACGAGGCGCAATGCGGTTTCAGGTCGCTGATCGACAGCGCTCACGACAGCATGGTGTGATGCATCGCCAGCCCACTGATCGTGAGCAGCAGCAGGCGACGAGACACCTGCGAGCCTGCGATCGCTCGAACGATGCCCGCCTCGAATCCCACCGTTCCGGTTACCCAGACAGACGAATCGATTGATCAGATTACGTTCTTGATTGCGCAGACCAGCAGTTGCCACGTGTTGCTGTACCCGGGTGCTCAAAGTCGAATGAAACGGGAATTGAAGCAGTCTCATCGGATGCTCGAGGCAAGCATTTGTCGCTCGTGCTTTGGCATGCCTTCTTGTGAGGGGGTTCTATGAGTTCGAGTGTGTTGAGAAGACTCTTGATCGTGCTCGTCGCGATCCTGGCGCTCCCGGCTGCGGGATTCGCGCAGGAAGCCGTCTTGACCGGCACGGTGACGGACTCCACGGGCGGCGTGCTGCCCGGGGTGATCGTCCGGGCGGTTCACGAAGCGAACGGCTACACGTTCGAGGGCGTGACCGACGATCGCGGCTTTTTCCGCATTCCGGTACGGATCGGTTCCTACCAGATCACGACCGAGCTGGCAGGCTTCACGACCGTGACGACGCAGTGGTGTGCAGCTCCTCGTCGGGCAGACGGCGCCAGGTGAACATACAGATGACGCCGTCGGCGCTCCAGGAATCGGTCACCGTGACCGGTGAGTCGCCGCTGCATCGACATCAGCCAGTCGCTCACTCGGCGGCAACATCGACTCCAAGCAGATGGAGGAGCTGCCGGTGCAGGGGCGTGAATGGACGTCGCTGGCGCTGCTGGCGCCGGGCAACCGAACCACCGCCATGGGCACCGGACAGCCCGTGCAGGACAGAAACGACGGCGAGGTCCGGGAGTTCCAGCTCAATCTGGACGGCCAGCAAATCACGTCGAACCTGGGCACCGGGAACCAGCCGTACGTACAGCCGCGATTCGATTGCCGAGTTCCAGTTCATCTCGAACCGGTTCGATGCGACGCAGGGTCGATCGGCCGGCGTGCAGGTGAATGCCATCACGAAGTCGGGCACCAACCGGTTCGCGGGCTCGTTCGGCGGCTACTTCCGAGACGACTCGCTTCAACGCCGAGGATCCGTGCTGCAGCGTGGTCGTGCCGTTCTCGAATCAGCAGTACAGCACGACGGTCGGCGGACCGATCGTCACGGACAAGCTGCACTTCTTCGGCAACTTCGAGTACGACCGCGAGCCGCGCATCCACGCGTCTGGAACACGCGCTACCCGGAGTTCAACATCGAGCTCGACGGCAAGAACACCAGGAAGATGGGCGGCGGCCGTGTGGACTATCAGATGTCGCCGAATACGCGCTCTGATGGGCAAGGTGCACGCCGCCGACGGTTCGGATCCCTTCGGGGACGGCAACGCGAATCATCCGGCCGGAACGACACACGGTCGAGGAGATCAACGTGAGTCCCTGGGCTCAGTCACGCAGGTGTTGAACAATCGGTCGCTCGAACGAGATCAAGGTTGGGTACGCGAAGTTCCTGCTGACCAACGCGAACCTGACGCACGTGGACGCTCAGACCCGCAGACCGCCGTCACCGCCACGCTCGGCGGTCCGCGCATTCGGTTCCAGGGCTTCCAGGTGCCTGGTAACCAGAACCACCCCGCACGCGGTATCAGGAGAATCTGCACGTTCCGCGACGACTTCACCTATTCGTTCGATGGGCGGGGCCGGCACGACATCAAGACGGGCGCCGAGTTCTCCGCTATCACGAGCTCACGCAGCAACTGCCGCAACGCCAACCCCGCGATCGACGCGGCAGGCGTCACCGCCGCCGGACAATCTGCCGGCGATCCTCCCCGATTGGCAGAATGCCGACACGTGGGACCTGAACGCGCTCAATCCGCTGCATCCGGCGCTACACCATGGGTGTCGGCGACTTCCGCGTCGACTTCAACCAGAACCGGTTTGCGACCTGGTTGCAGGACGACTGGAGAACGACCGATCGGCTGACGATCAATCTCGGCCTCCGGTACGACCTGACGACGAACGGGTTTGCGAACGACGCCGAGTTTCCGCCCTTCGTCGAGTCCGGACGGCCCGACGACACCAACAACATCCAGCCGCGGCTCGGCTTTGCGTATCAGCTGAACGATCGGACGGTCCTGCGAGGCGGCACCGGTATCTACTACGGCGACGCGCTGTCGGCCGACGTCAACTGGATGTATGGCAACACTCAGATCGCGACGATCCAGATTCAGAACGACGGCCGGGCGGACTTCGCGACCAATCCGTTCAACGGCGAGGCCGCTGCCGACCTACGCCGAGGCGCAACACGCGCTTCTGTCACGTCAACGGCAATGCGCCTGGCTGTCTGATCGCGGCCGCGCAGGAACTCGCGCCTCCGGCCGAATTCACGCGCGTCGCGCAGTCGTGGCAGAGCTCCATCGGCATCCAGCGCCAGCTGCGCTCCGACATCGCGTTCGAGGTGGACTACGTGTTCAACCGGACGTCATCAGGAAAAGCTCGTCCAGCAGAACATCAACCTCATCTTCGATCCGAGACACGCAGGCGCCAACCTGCCGTTCTCGGAGCGCGATAACCGTCGCCTATCCGGACTTTGGTGTCGTGTCGATGAGCTTCCACAGGGGCTGATCGAATTACCACGGCCTGCAGATGGCGTTCACCAAGCGGTTCAGCAACAACTGGCAGGGATCGGCCACGTACACCTTGTCCGGTCTGCATAGCGGGAAGGGCAGCCGTTCAGCGGCGCTCAACGAAGTGACCTTCGCCGCTGGCGCCGGACCTGGGCGACGACTACACCCTGGCTGCGTACCGACCAGCGCCATCGCTTCGTGTTCAACGGCATCTATCAGTTGCCGGCGGGTTTCCAGCTGAGCGGCCTGTACTTCTTCGGTTCCGGTGAACGCCAGATCACCAGCTTCGGTGGCGACATCCGCGACATCGGCACCGATGGCAGCAACCGGCTGAGGGAAGACGGCACGATCGTGGACCGCAACGACCTGGTGGGCGATCAGATTCATCGCATCGATCTTCGCCTGCAGAAGCGGTTCAACCTCGGCGGCAACCTGTCGGTCGACGGGATCATGGAGGTCTACAACCTCTTCGATCACGCCAACTTCGGCACCTACATCACCGAGGAATCGGAACCCGACTACGGACAGCCCGACGTGAACACGAACATTGCGTACGGCCCGCGCGTCGTCTCGTTCGGGTTCCGGTTCCAGTTCTAGGCACGTCGTTCGATTCGTGAAGTCGTGACCATGCGGGGCCGGGCAGGTCATCCTGCCCGGCCCCGTGTATTTTGGCCCGCCCGTCGCACGCGGTTCCTGCCGCCGCAAAGAGGATCGATGCCTGTCGTGAGAGCCGCCCTGTTTGCCGCAGGACTCGCTGCCGTCGCGCTGATGCACTCGGAGGAGGTGCACACGCAGCAGGCACCGTTCCGACTCGAGGAGGCGACGATTGCTGACGTGCATCGCGCCATCCAGGGGGGCCAGCTGACCTGCCTGGCGCTGGTGCAGGCCTATGTCGATCGGGCGCGCGCCTACAACGGGGCGAGCAACAGGCTCGTGACGAGAGACGGCGCACCCATTCCGCCCGCACCGGGCACGGTGCGCGCGGGCGCACCCTTGAGCTTTCCCACCCAAACCGTAGCCATCGGCACGCTGTTGCCGGACTTCGATCGATACAAGGGGCCGCCCATCGAGTTCGGCAGGATGGAGCCGACCGCGTCGGATCCGAGCGTCCAGCAACAGTACGGCATGACGGTGGGTGTTCCGAACGCGGGACAGATCAATGCGCTGGGCACGCTCAATCTTCGGGGTGAGCGGTCGGTCACGTGCAAGCGCGCGCGCGATCGTCATCCTTCTTCCGGCCCGCTGCCGCCGGGCTCGCCGCCCGTCTGCGAGGAGTTCCGGCGGCAACCGGACGCGCTGGAGCGCGCCGCCGAGCTGGACGCGCAGTACGGACGCACACCGAACCTGGCGGAGATGCCGATGTACTGCATTCCGTTCTCGTTCAAGGACCCCTTCGACACGAAGGACATGCGGACCACGGCTGGAGCGGACGCCCGCTACGACATCGATGTTCCGGCCAGGGATCACACGCTTGTCGATCAGCTCCGACGGAAAGGCGCCGTCATCTACGCCAAGTCGGTGCTCACCGAGTACAACGGACGGGCGGGCGATCCGGCGGGCGGCACAATCCCGACAAGATTCTGGTATCGACGATGGGCTATCAGCGCAGCAGCTGGGCCGGAAACCCGTCCACCGTCTACGACACGACACGCGCCGCGTCGCTGGGCTCGAGCTCAGGGTCGGGCGCGTCGGTGAGCGCGAACCTCGTGATGTGCGGCCTCTGCGAGGAGACCAGCATGTCGTGCCGCGGACCGGCCAATCACAACTCCGTAGCGTTGCTCCTGCCGCACAAGGCGCTCATCTCGTTTCAGGGTGGCGCGATTGGCTCCGACATTCACAACGATCGCACCGGCATCCACTGCCGGAGCATCACCGATTCGGCCAGGGTGCTCGACGCGCTCAGGGATCCGGTCCACGGCTTCTACGATCCGCGCGATGTCTTCACCACCATTCCCAGAACGAGCGTGCTTCCGGGCTCGTACGCGGCCAGCGCGGCGGCCCCGGGGCAGCCCGGGTCGCTCAAGGGGCTTCGCATCCGCGTCATCCGCGAATCGATGGTGAACTTTCCGGGAATCAAGGCGGATGAGCCCGTCACCACTGCGGTGGCCAGGGAGATCAAGGACGTGCTCGGCGTCCAGCTGGGCGCCACGCTCGTCGAGTCGGTCGATCCGCTCTTCGCCGACGACACGGCGATCGAGAACATGACGACCACCTACACCCGCGCGCTCGCCGAGCTCGTGCCGGTGTTTTTCCCCGACGTCCTGTACCGCCTCACGCCCGCGGGTACGCCGCTCTTTCCGGAATTTGCGGCCATGATCAAGCCCACCGAATTCGCGCCCGGCAAGAGATTCGGATCGGGGACGATGACGCCGGTCGATTACATGGTCGCGTTGGCCGACGGCAAGGTGGCTCCCCCAGCCCGGCTAAATATCAGGCAGCTGCAGCAGGTGGCCGAATCGAATTCGTTCCGCTTCCACTTCGTCCAGTACGCCACGCGGCGGGCCGCCGACTGGAAGGCCCGCGGCTTCGAGGAAACCCTGGTGGACTTTCCGACCTTGAACGCGCGGTCGAAGTTCTGGGGCGACGATCAGCGGGCGGCCTTCAGGAACTGGGAGGAGGTCGAGGACATGATGAACCCGCTCGGTGAGCGGCAGGGAATCCACGAGCGCATGCTCCTCCGCGAGCTGCTGCGGCGAACCGAGATGAAGGTCATGCTCGAGAACAGGCTCGACGTGGTCGTGCGGCTGCACACCTCGCTCGCTCCCGGGAAGATCGGGCTGGCGGCGCAGCCGGGACCTGCCGGCGATCTTCGCGGAGACATCAGGATGGGTCCGTATGCCGGACTGACCGAGGTGCTCATCCCGGCAGGGTATGTGCAGACTGTCTACGATCCCACGTTCGTGCTGAGCGCAGATGGGACCGAATATCTCGACACGGCGAACAACGACGCGCCGACGCCGCTGCCCCCGCCTGGCCTGCCGTTCTCGCTGGTATTCCGGGCCGAGCCGGGGAAGGAAGACGTGATTCTGAGGGTGGCCTCCGCGTACGAGGCGGCGTCGAAGCGACGAGTGCCCCCGCCGATGTTCGGACCGTTGGCGGAATCCAGAAGCAACCGGTAGCGGCCGCCGTACGCCGCGCGCCGAAGTCTCTCTCGACGCGCTACTGCGGCGCGAACACGAGCAGCACGTTGCCCGGCGACCCGTTGCCGAGCCCGACGTATCCGCCCGGTACGAACATCAACCCGCCGGCGATGGTCGGTCCCGGCGCCCCCATCGATCCGCCGCGCGCCGGGACGCTGTTGACGGTCTTGAAATCCTGCTGCGTGTCGAAGGTCCAGATCGTCTGGCCCGTCTCGGCCGAGAGTGCGCGAAGCATGCCGTCGCGACCGCCCGCGAACACGACGCCTGGAATGGCGGTCAAGGCCGCCGTGATGCCGGCGCGGTCGCCACGAGCGGGCAGCGTCACGGCCCACTTTCGCTGGCCTGTCGCGATGTCGAGCGCCGCGACGAGATCGTTGCTCAATCCGAAGTAGGCGACGCGTTCGTCGGCAGCGCCGCCGAACAGGATTTCCGCCTCGCCCACCTTGTCCACGAGAAGGGCTTTCCAGGCCAGCGCCCCCTGCTTGTCCGGATCGTGCGCCCAGACCTCGCCGCTTTTCTGGCCGGCCAGGAGGAGCCTCGCTCCATTCGGCAGCGTGGACAGGATCGGCGAGGTTCCGAAGTCGTAGTCCGGCCCCAGCTCCTTCGGGCAGTTTTCCGTGGGCTGCTGAGCGCAACCCACCAGCCACGCATCGTTCTCGGTGTCCTGAACAGACCAGAGCACCTTCCCGGTGTCCATGTGCAGCGCCATCACGGCATCGGTCGTGGCAGGCGCCGGCAGCGTATAGGCGTCGCCCGTGGCGATGTAGACCGCGCGGTTCCCGGGATCGATCGTGGGGGCGTGCCATACCGCCGCGCCGGCCGGCGCCCAGAGCTGTGTCCCGCTGGAGTTGCGTCTGACGGGCTTCGGCTCCTCGTCGATGATGTAGGTCTTCCAGATCTGACGCCCGGTATTCGAATCCAGCGCGACGATGCTGCCGCGAAATGTGCAGCAGGGGTAGAACAGGCTTCCTCCCGCAGCCTCCTCCCGTGAGGAGACCGGCACGTACAACCGTCCGTCGTGCAGGGTCGGCGCGCCCGTGATGACGGCCAGCGGATGATCGTCGACCTTGACCTTCCAGATCAGGTCGCCGCTGACGGCGTCGACCGCATAGATGTTCGAGAGAATGTCGCCGAAGAACACAGCGTGACGCGAGGCGGGCGCCGTGACGGGGCCGACGCTGGGCGAGTTGCGCACACCCGTTTCCGCAAGGAACGACCAGTGCACGCAGCCCGTCGCGGCGTCCAGCGAGTACACGTATCCGGTGTCGACGCCGACGAATACGCGGCCCGCCGCAACCGTCGGCTGCCCGTACACAGAGGACGCCCCCGGGAAACCGAACGCCCACTTCAGCTTCAGGCGGGGCACGTCGGCGGCGGAGAGTCCCGCCGTTCTCTGAAAGCGTGCGTTCGTCACATCGGGGCCCCAGCCGTTCCAGGACGGGCTGGCCGCCAGATCCGTGATGGGAGGGTTGGTCGGGCAGTGATTCGGCATGAGGCGGGCATCGCCCGAGGCGGTGGTGCCGATCTTCCGGCCCGTGTACCACTCGACCATCGACCGGATCACGGGGTCCGCCAAGCCTTCGACATGTACGCGCATCGAGCCCGTCGTGACGGCCCGATAGACGGTTTCAGGCGGCAACTTCCTGAGGGTGGCGGTGTCGGGCGCACCTTCGACGTCCGGAGTGCGTTGAGCGCTCGGGTTCTTGTGACACGCGCTGCATCGCTCCTCGATCTGACGAATGACCCGCGAGGCGGTCTGCGAAGCCGCCGGGGAAGCCAGCGTCAGCACCAGCGTCAGCGTTGCGCTCGAAATCGTCACCACTCGCCGCATCGGAACACGCCTCCTCGCTCCATCCTCGGGTATCCGGTGTGCATCAAGCCCGCTTAGCAGCGCTTTCGTGGATAGTTATAGCCGAAACGGGAGGCGCCCCATCCGTTTCGTGCGCCATCTGAGACAATCGGCTGACATGCGATAATTGACGACCGTCCGGATCAGCCTGCCAGCCGGGGAGATCGACCGATCATGCGCCAGTACGTTTCCTTGTTCCTGATTGTCTTGACGTGTGCGGCCACTGGTGCGGCACAGCAATCCGGCGCGCCGTCTGCCGGGCAGGAGCCCGCGGCTGTGTTCGGCACCGAGGTCAACTTCGTCGAGGTCCATGCGATCGTCACCGACGAGAAAGAGGCGTTCGTCAAGGACCTGACGGCCGAGGATTTCGAGATTCTGGAGGATGGCCATCCCCAGAAGACGGCCGTCTTCTCGCTGGTGGATCTCCCGGTCGAGCGTCCACTGATGGCGGCGGGCCGGACGGAGCCGGTGGAGCCGGACGTGCGCCAGGCGACCCGCTCGTTCGATGGTCGAATCTATGTGCTCGTGCTGGACGAGCTGCACACCGATTTTTCCCGGTCAGCGCTGGTGAAGGATGCTGCGACGAAATTCATTCGGCAGTATCTGGGCGCGGACGATCTGGCGGCGGTGGTCTACACGAGCGATCGTGTCGAAGCGGGACAGGAACTGACGAACCGTCCGAGCCTGGTCCTTGCCTCGATCGACCGGTTCATGGGGAAGAAGCTTCCGTCCGCCAGCGCAGAGAAGCTCGCGATTCATATCCGAGATACCGCCACTGGCGAAGCGCTGGCCGACGACGGTCAGCCGGTTCGGAGCGTTGCGGGGCTTCAGGCGGCGCGGGACATCAAGGATCCCTATGCCGCGCAGCGTGCCCAGAATGCCCGGCGCACCCTCGAGGCGGTCGGCAACGTGGCGCGCTGGATGTCGGACGTGCAGGGTCGCCGGAAGGCGCTGCTCCTGTTCAGCGAGGGCATCGATTACGACATCTACGAGCCGTTCAGCAACGTGGCGACCGGGCTCGTTCAGGACGCCCAGGACGCGGTGGGCCGGGCGCAGCGCGCCAACGTGAATGTGTATGCGGTGGATCCGCGAGGGTTGAACCAGTTCGGCACCTTGATGGCCGTACATGCCGGATCCGACTATCCGCAGCTCGAGTACGGCACCTTCAGGGGGCACTTCCGCGAGTTGCTGCTCGCGCAGGAGAGCCTGATCACGCTGGCCGAGCAAACCGGCGGCCTCGCCATCGTCAATCAGAACGACGTCGTTGGGGGCCTCGGCCGGGTCGTGCTCGACAACAGCCGGTACTACATCCTCGGATACCACAGCGACTCGGGCCGATGGTCGCGCAAGTTCCTGCCGATCGAGGTGCGCGTCAAGCGTCCGGGCCTCAAAGTCCGCGCGCGGCGCGGCTTCATGCCGCCCGATCCGCGGGCGGTCGAGAAGGCTCGGGCGATGGAGGTTGCGGCCGGCACGTCACCGGCGCTGGCGGCCGCTCTCAAGAAGCCGTTGCCGATTGGCCAGCTCCCGATGCGGGTGTTCGCGGCACCGTTCAAGGGCGCTGGCAAGAACTCGTCGGTGCTGCTGGCTCTCGAGATCGACGGCCAGGCTCTCAAGTTCCAGCCGCGCGACGGCCGCTTCAGCGAAAAGCTCGAGATCTCCATCGTGGCCACAGATCAGAAGGCCAAGGTGCAGGGCGGCGATCGCCAGCAATTCGATTTGAACCTGATGCCGGAGACCTACGAGCGGGTCAGTCGCTCGGGCGTGCGTTTGATGTCGCGGCTGGAGCTGCCGCCAGGGCGCTATCAGTTCCGCGTCGGCGCGCACGAATCCACCGGCGGCCTGATGGCCACCGTGCCGTACGAGCTGGAGGTTCCTGATTTTTCGCAGATGCCACTCGGCATGAGCGGGATCCTGATTACTTCGTCGGAAGCCAATGCGGTGGTGACGCCGAACCCTGATCCGGAGCTGAAGGACGTGCTCGCCACGCCGCCTGTCGCCAGGCGCAGGTTCGCCCCCACCGAGACGCTGACCTCCTTCGTGGAGGTCTACGACGGCTCGAGTCCCACGGCCCATACGCTGGAGGTCGTGACCAGCGTCCAGAGTGCGCAGGATGGGCGCCCTGCCTTTGTGACGCGTGACGATCGAGCCGAGGGACCCTCGGCCACACCGCGGACCCATGGGTTCACCGCGTCGATTCCCCTCAAGGACCTGCCACCCGGCATGTATGTCCTGCGGGTCGAAGCCAAGGCGAGCGGGGCCGGGCAATCTGCCGTGAGAGAGGTGCCGTTCGAGGTCAGTTCGAAATGAAAAAGGGAGCTCTGATGCCCGCTTACTGGCTGGCCCGGGCCAGGATTACCGATCCGGCCACCTACAAGAAATATACGGACCAGGTTCCTGCGATCGTCGAACGACATGGAGGCCGGATTCTTGCGCGGGGCGGGCGTTACCGCATCATGGAAGGCCCGGAGACCTTTCAACGCCACGTCGTGATTGAGTTCCCCACACTCGAGCAGGCGGTCGCCTGCTTCGAATCGCCGGAATATCAAGCTGCGTCGGTGTTTCGCAGAGCCGGGGGCGTTGTCGAGAACGTGATCGTCGAAGGCGGGGACGCGACCTAGCCGCCTCGCAGGTCGGCGTAGAAACGTGAAGCGCGAAGCACGCCGGGGCTCGGCGCACTTCGCGCTCATGAGTCGCTTGACCGGTTCTACTTCGCGTTCGGATACCAGTTCAGCGCGCGCACCTCGACGCCCTTGCCCTTGAGGGCGGCCGTGAACTCCTCGACGTTCGATCCGCGATAGTGGTACGGGTACACGATTTTCGGCTGGAACGCCGCGACGCACTCGGCGGCTTCGGCCGGTGGCATCGTGTAGGGCAGGTTCATCGGCACGAAGGCCGCGTCGATGTTCTTGAGCGCCTTCATTTCAGGCGTGCACTCGGTGTCGCCCGCAAAATACAGGCGCTTGCCGCCCACGGTCACCACATAGCCGTTGCCGCGGCCCTTCGTGTGGAACAACTGGCCGGGCTGCGGTCCGCGTTGCAGGTTGTACATGGGAACGGCTTCCACCGTGACTCCGGCGAACGTCTTCGTCTCGCCGTTGGCGATCGTCATCGTGCCCGGCAGCTTTTCGGCGACGGCCGCGGGCCCGACGATCGACGGTTCCCGCCTTCTTCACCTTGTCAATCGCCGCCGGATCCAGATGGTCGCCGTGGATGTCGGTGATCAGGATGAGATCCGCCGGCTTCGACTTCGAGTAGTCCGAACCCTGGCTCCACGGATCCACATGAATCACCTTGCCGCCGAACTCGATCTGCGTCGAGGCATGCGTGATGGGCGTTACTTCGATGTTGCCGCCCGTCGCCGGGATGGTATCGGCGAATGTCGCCACGGCTGCTGACGCCAGCATTGCTGAAAGACAGAACCCCAGTTTCCTCATGTCATCCTCCTGGCACCGGCTGGAAGCCGGTCCCAATCAAGTCGCCTTCTGGTCCATTCCTTATTGACGCCGGCGCGGCGGTTACGGCCGACGCGCAAGCCCGACAGGCGCAGGTCAGGAAACCGGCGCCTTCTGCAGCACCCGGTCCACGATCGTCCGGAACTCGTCTGCCGTCAGCAGGTCTTTCTTCTCGAACGATTTGGCCTTGACCTGCTGCAGCATCGCCATGCGCTGTTCCTCGGTGGCCTCGAGGCCGAGCTTCTCGCACCACTCCTGAATCGAGGGTGGCCCGCTATTCTTGCCGAGCACGATATTCACCGGCTTCTGGCCGACCAGATCAGCGGCGAACGGCACGAACTCGAGCGGGTGCTCGTCGCGCGCCAGCCGCACCCAGCCCGCGATGATTCCTGACTCAACCTCGTAGAGCTTGTCGCCAACGATCGGCCGGTTGGGTGGCTGCGTCACCTTCGCGAGATCCATCACGAAGCGCGACACGTCGCAGAATTGCTCGGTGCGGATGCCGAGGTCGATACCGTGGAGGCAGAGCAGCGACATCACCACGTCTTCCATGGGGACGTTGCCGGCCCGTTCGCCGAGCCCCGTGACCGTGGTGTGAGCCACCGAAGATCCCGCCGCGAGGGCGGCCAGGGTGTTCGCGACGCCGAGGCCGAAATCCTGATGACAATGAATTTCCACGGGTTTCTTGAGCCGCTCGATCACTTTTGTCACAACGTGATTCGCGGCGTCCGGCGTGACGCCACCCATCGTGTCGGCGATGGTGAGCGCGTCCATGTGTCCTTCGGTGGCCACCTGCTCGACGATGTCGAGAAAGCGGTTCAGCTCGGTGCGGGTGGCGTCGATCGTGAAGAACACCGTGTAGAGGCCGGCTTCCTTGGCCGCGAGGGTCGTGTCAATCGAGGCTTTCATCGCGCGATCGACCGACCAGCCGTAGCCGTACTTGATCATGTGATCGCTGGCCGGGATCTCGACGACCACGCCCTGACATCCGCAGGCCTTGACCACGTTGATCTCGGCGGGGATGCAGCGCGCGAAGCCGAAGACCTCGGCCTTCAGACCCAGGCCGGCGATATCCTGAATCGCCGCCTTGTCCTGCTCGGAAACGGCGGGCATGCCGGCCTCAATCCGATGCACGCCAAGCGCGTCGAGCTTCCTGGCGATGGCCACCTTCTCTTCCCGTCGGAACACGACGGCCGTCTGCTGTTCACCGTCGCGCAGCGTCACGTCGTGAATCTTGATTTTGGGCGGAAAGGCGTAGTTCTTGGTGATTTCCGGCAGGTAATTCCAGGGGCTGATGAACCATTTGTCGGTCTTCCAGGGCTGATGCATGGGGCCTCCGCCAATGGCAGTGTCGGCTCTTCATCGAGCCCATCCACGGGCTCGTTCGTCTCGGTGACGACCGATAATCATACACCGCGTGAGATTCGCACCGAAGCCTGGGGTCGGCCGCCCCGACTGCCACCGCCCCGCGATTACCGTCAAACGGCGGATCGTTGCTCTTGTGTGGTAGATGCGCTATCGTTTTCGGAGAGACTGCAGCTAAACCCTCAACAGGCTTTGACATAGCGCGCGAACCCATCAGCTACCAGGACCGAATGCCAAAGATTCAGTTCACCCTCAACGGAAACCCTACCGAAGCCGCCTACGAGCACGGCATGCACTTTCTCGAGGTGCTGCGCGAGGAGTGCGGCGTGGTATCGGCCAAGAACGGCTGTGCTCCGGAAGGTGCTTGCGGATGTTGTCTCGTCCTGGTGGACGGAGCGCCGGCGCTCTCGTGCCTGCGCAAGCCTGAACAGATGGCTGGCAAGAACGTGACGACGCTCGAGGGCGTGCCGGAGGAAACGCGGCGGATCATCGGCGAGTCGTTCGTGCTCGAGGGCGGCGTGCAATGCGGCTTCTGCATCCCCGGCATTGCCGTCCGCGCGACGGCGCTCATCCGCCAGGGGGTTACCGACAATCGCGCGGCCATTGCCAAGGCGCTCGACGGGCACATCTGCCGCTGCACGGGCTATGGGCGCATCATCGACGCCATTCAGACGGCGGGTGAGGCCTCGCGAAATGGTGGTCACCTGCCCGACGAGCCTCGCCGTCACCTGTTCTTCGGCGAGGAGTTCGGTCTGCGCCGAAACCCGGCCTTCGGCGGGAACGGCAACGGGAACGGCCACGGGAGCGGGATCGGCCACTCCATGGCACGTCTCGGCGGCGTCGAGCAAGCGCTCGGCGACAAGCCTTTCGTCGACGACATGCGCGCGCCGGGGATGCTGCATGGCGCGATGGTCCTGAGCGAGCACCCCCGGGCGAAGGTGCTGGGCATTCACACGGATGCGGCGATGGCCGCGCCGGGCGTGGTCCGCGTGCTGACGGCGGCCGACGTGCCTGGCGAGCGGGGCGTGGGCCTGAACGTGCCCGATCTGCCGATCTTCGTTGCGGTGGGTGAGGTCACGTGCTGCGTCGGCGATTTTCTCGCCATGGTCGTGGCCGACACGCAGTTCCACGCGCGGCAGGCCGCCGACCGGATCACCGTGGACTACGAGGTCCTCGAGCCGGTCACCGACCCGTTCGAGGCGCTCAAAGAAGGCGCCATTCAGGTGCACTCGTCCGACACCCTCTATCCGACGCCAAATCTGATCGACACGACCAAGTTTTCGCGCGGCGATGTGGAGGCGGCTCTCGTCTCGTCGGCGCACGTCGTGGAGCGCACGTTCCGGACGCAGGCGATCGACCCGGCGTTCCTCGAGCCTGAGGCGTGTCTGGCGATCCCTCTCGAAAACGGCATCCGCGTTCACGCCGAGAGTCAGGGATCGATCTTCGACCAGAAACAGATCGCCAGAGTGCTGAACATGCCGCTCGAACGCGTGGAAATCGTCCTCGCGGCCAGCGGCGGGGCGTTCGGCGCGAAAGAGGAACTGTCGATCCAGGCGCAGACTGCCGTGGCGGCCCACTTGCTGCGCCGTCCGGTCAAGACGGTCCTGACCCGGCGTCAGTCCACACAGCACCACGTGAAGCGTCACCCGATGATCCTGCATGTCACGGTGGGCGCCGACGCCGAGGGCCACCTGACCGCCGTGCGCAGCCGCATCGTCGGTGACGCAGGCGGCTACGCGGGGACCAGCGGAAAGTGCCTGCTGCGGGCCGCCTGCCACACGTGCGGCCCGTACCGGGTTCCGAACGTCGACGTCGAATCGCGTGCGGTCTACACGAACAACCCCACGAGCGGCGCCATGCGGGGCTTCGGCAGCAACCAGGCGCAGTTCGCGATGGAAGGCATGATGGACATCATCGCCGAGCTCGTCGGGGTGGACGCCTACGACATCCGCGAGCGAAACTTGCTGAACCCGGGTGATGCTTCGACGACTGGCCAGATCATGCGCGAGAGCGTGCGCGGCATGCGCGAGTCGCTCGAGGCGGTCAAGGATATCTACAAGAGCGCGCGCTACGCGGGCATCGGCTGCGGCATCAAGAGCACGGGCATCGGCAACGGCACGATCGACAGCGGCCACATCGTCATCCGGGTTCTCGAGGGTCCCCGACTGGAGATTCTCAACGGTTATACCGAGATGGGGCAGGGCGTCTACACGGCGACGATGCAGGCGGTGTGTGAGGAGACGGGACTCTCAGCCGACATCATGGCGGTTCGCTGGGATCAGGATCTCGGCACCAAGTGCGGCGAAACATGGGCGTCAAGAGCCACCACGCTCAGCTGCGCCGCCGCGCAACGCGCCGCGCGGCACCTCGTCGACGACCTGAAAGAGCATTCGCTGGCCGAGCTGGTGGGCCGCGACTACTCCGGGGAGTACATCTGCAACTTCACGACACGGCCGGGCACGCCTGAAGCCGCGACGAACCCGACGACGCACCTGACGTTCAGCTATTCGACGCAGCTCGTACTGCTCGACGAGGACGGGCGGCTCGAGCGCGTTGTCGCGGCCCACGACGTCGGCCGTGCCATCAACCCCAGATTGTGCGCCGAACAGATGGAGGGCGGCGTGCACATGGGGCTGGGCTATGCGCTGTCCGAGGACTTCCCGTACACCGACGGGCGGCCTCACTCGCTCGATTTCCGCGATTTCGGACTGGTGCCGGCGAAGCACATGCCGGAGGTCGACATCATCCTGATCGAGGTCCCGGACGAAGTCGGCGGATACGGGGCAAAAGGCGTGGGCGAGATCGGCTGCGTGGCCACGGCCGGCGCGGTCGCCGGCGCGCTCTATTCCTACGACAAGATTCGCCGCTACCAGCTGCCGATGGCGAATTCGCCCGCGGCGGCGCCGTTTATTCCCAAGTCCCGCCGCGCCTCTGTTGCGCTCGCGGAGCGGTAACACCGCGTGTCGCGCGGTGGACGACCGCGCGGGCGCCGGTGTATAGTGCCGAGCGCTTTTTCGCGCATTTTTTTGTGATCTCCGGGCTCCGCGAACCCGGCACCCATGGACTGTTGACGGGATGGTGGCAATCAGATGAGCACATCAGACTACAAGAACCCCTCGGGCATGGACCTCAGCTTTCTCGGCAAACCGCATGAATGGGATCCGCGGCGTCTCTACAGCCAGACGGGCGCCGATTGGCAGTATCGGGTCGATTTCGATCGCCTCCGGAAGGAGCGTCTCGAGAAGCTCAAGGCCGAGATGAAGGCGGCCGATCTCGGCGCGCTGGTGCTGTTCGCGGGCGCGAACATCCGCTATGCGACAGCGTCCTATCAGGGCAACTGGAAGTACAACATCAACATTCGTTATGCCGTCGTGCCGACGGACGGCGAACCAGTTCTCTTCGAGACCGCTGGCTCCGATCTTCAGTGCGCGAAGATCGATCTGCCCTGGATGTCGGGCCGCATCCGGCCCGCGATCACGTGGCAATGGGCCGAGGGCGCCGTACCGTACATGGCCGGCCGGATGGCCGACAGCGTCTTCGAGGTGCTCAAGGAGCACAAGGTCGAGAAGGAAAAGATCGGCATCGACAACCTGGACATGCCGGCTCTCGAGGCCTTCCAGAAGCTCGGCCTGAACATCGTGAACGGGTGGCCGGTGGTCTCCAAGGCCCGGACGGTCAAGACGCGCGACGAGATCGAGCTCCTGAAGCAGGCCTCGAGCATCGGCGACGCCGCGATGTGGAAGATCAAGTACGAATGGCTCAAGCCCGGCGTGCGCGAGCGTGAGATCGAAGCCAAAGTGCACGAGTTCATGCTCTCGCAGGGCTGCGAGATCATCTATGACATCATCGTCGCGTCGGGAGGCAATACCAGCCCGTATCGCCGGTGGGCGACGGACAAACTGATTCGCCAGGGCGATCTGGTCATTGTCGACATCAACGCCGTGGGCCCGTCGGGCTACTTCATCGACTTCGTGCGCTGCTTCAAGTGCGGAGGTCCCTACGGTGCGAAGATGACTCAGAAGGAGATCGATCTCTACATGGAAGTGTACGATTCCATGTACGCGGGCATCGAGAAGCTGCGGCCGGGCAACACCACAGCGGACGTCGCCGCGGCGTTCCCCGAGTACGACGACGACAAGTACGGCACCGTCACGCTGCAGCAGTTCGCGCACAGCATCGGCATTACCCTGTACGAGGGCATGTGGATTTCGCGGGCGTACTCGCTGAAGTACCCCGCCGAGATCAAGGAGAACATGTATTTCGCCATCGAGACGTTCGCCGGGCATCCGGGACTCGAGCAGACCGCGCGCCTCGAGGAGAACGTGCTCGTCTCCGGGGGCGGTCCGGTCGTCTTCACGCGCATGGAGCACATGGAAGAAGCGGTGAAGCGGTAGACACATGCCACACGTTGCCGTTTCTGATTCCGTGTTTCCGAACCTGAATCCGGCACGCGAGGTCCTGTCCAGGATTGGCGCCGACCTGCAGATGGCTTCGGAGAACACCCCGGAGGCCATCATGCGGGTCGCGTCCGGGTCGGACGCGCTTCTCGTCACCTACGCGAAGATCACGGGGGACATGATCGAGCAGATGACCCGCTGCCGCATCATCTCCCGCTTCGGCATCGGCGTGGACAACGTCGACTTGGCTGCGGCGACGAAAAAGGGCATCGCGGTGACGAAGGTGCCCGACTACTGCATCGACGAAGTCTCGGATCATGCCGTCGCCTTGCTGCTGGCTGCGGCTCGCAAGATCCCGCTGGCCAACAGCGAAGTGCATGCCGGTAAGTGGCATATGCCATCCGTCGTGCCCATCCATCGGCTCCGGGGCGGCGTGCTCGGTCTGGTGGGCTTCGGCCGGATTCCGCAGCTGGTGGCGCCAAAGGCGCAGTCCTTCGGTCTGCGGGTGATCGCGTTCGACCCGTACGTGCCGGCCGACGTCTTCACCCGCGCGAGCGTCGAGCGCGTCGAGTTGGCCGATCTGCTGAAGACGTCCGACTACGTGTCGATTCACAGCCCGCTCCTGCCGGAGACGCGAGGTATGTTCAACGCCGAGGCCTTTCGGCAGATGAAGCCGACGGCGTATCTCATCAACACCGCGCGCGGCCCCATTGTGGACGAGGCAGCCCTTGCGGAAGCGCTCGACGAAGGACGTCTGGCGGGGGCAGCTCTCGACGTGATGGCACAAGAGCCGCCGGCAGGTTCGCCGCTCATCGGGCGACCGAACGTGGTGATTACACCGCACACGAGCTTCTATTCCGAAGAGTCGCTCGTCGAGCTGCAGGTGAAAGCCGCAGAGGAAGTCGTAGCGGTGCTTTCGGGACGCGCCCCGCGCAATCCAGTCAATCCAGAAGTGCTCACACGCTCGTGATGAGACCACGAGGCACGCTCCCATGAAAGCCATGGTCCTGACGGCGCCGGGTGAGTTGGTCCTCGATGAGGTGGCACGCCCGTCGCCGCCCGAGGACCACGTGCTCGTCGGTATCACACACAGCGGGATTTGCGGCACCGACTACAAGATCTTCAATGGCTCAATCCCCGTGACCTACCCGCGCATCATGGGTCACGAGATGGTGGGCGAGGTCGTCGACGGCGGTGGCACCGGCCGGTTCCGCACTGGCGATCGAGTCATCATCGATCCCGAGCTCTACTGCGGTGCGTGTTTTCACTGCCGGATCGGGCAGACGCACCTCTGTCCCAGCGGCATGCTGGTGGGCCGCGATACGAACGGCGGGTTCGCGGAGTATCTCGCATCGCCTGCGAGTCACGTCTTCCCGGTGCCCGACGTGATTGGTATGCGAACGGCGCCGCTCATCCAGGTGCTCACCACCTGTCTGCACGCGCAGCGTCAAATCGACATCTTTGCGGGCGAGTCGGTCGCCGTGCTGGGACTCGGCGTCACCGGCCAGCTGCACGTGCAGCTCGCCAAGGCGCGCGGCGCCAACCCCGTGATCGGCGTGACACGCAGCGCCGACAAGAGGGCACTGGCCGAAACACTCGGCGCGGACCTGACGATTCCCGGCGGCCCGGATGCGATCGACGCCGTGCGCGAGGCGACCAACGGCCGCGGCGCCGACGTGATCATCGAGACCACGGGCGTTCTCTCCTCGCTGGCCGATGGCATCAAGATGGTTCGCTCGGGCGGGCGGCTGCTGCTCTTCGGCATCTTCACGGTGAAGGAAGGCGCGCTGCCGTTCTACGACCTGTATTTCAAGGAACTGTCGCTCATCAATGCGCGCGTGGCGAAGAGCGAGGACTATCCTGGCGCGATCTCGCTGGTGGAGCGCGGCATGGTTCGACTCGAGCCGCTCGTCAGCAGCATCATGCCGCTCGGCGAGCTGAAAGCCGCCATCGGGATGCTGGGCTCGGAGGGTGGCGGACAGCGGATGAAGATCATCCTGGACCACCAGTAGGACGACGTCCCGCCTCGTCTGTTCCGGCGTGAACGTCATGGAAGTGGATCGAGTGAGGAGACAAACATGATCAAGCAGGCGCGATTGTTCACGACGGGCGTCATTCTTGCGACGGCCGCCACACTGGTGCTCGCCCCCACCGCGGCGAGTGCTCAAGCTCCAAAGACGCTGGCCGACGTGACGCTACCCCCTGACGCCGCGAAGCGCGTCATGACGAAGACCCAGATCAACGCCGCCACGGCCCGGGCCCTTGTTGATGCGGCTCTGGAGGCTGCGAAGGGCGGCATGGCGACCTACACGATTTTCATCCTCGCGCCGAACGGTGACATCGTCGAGGCTCATGCGATGGACGGGCAGGTCCCCATCGGGATCGAGACCGCCCTGCTGAAGGCCAAGACCGTTCTCTACGCGCGGTCTTCGTCGAGGGCCGTGGCCGAGCGGTTTGCCACCGTCGAAGGTCGTCTGATTCGGACTGACCTCGGGCGGGAATCCGGGCTGGCGTACTACTTCGTCGGCGGTGGGCTGCCCATTCTCGTCGACGGCGAACTGATTGGCGCCATCGGAGTGGGTGGAGGAAACCGCGACGAGGAAATTGCCCACGCCGCCCTGACGAAGGTGCTCGGGCCGCAGCCTCCGCTGCCGCCGCCCGCAGCCCCCGCCGGCGGCGGCGGGCAGGCTCCGACGGCTCCGACGGCTCCAGCGGCTCCGGCGCAGCCACAGGGTCCGCGGCCACCCGGCTAGGTTCCTCTCCAATCGATCGACCACGTGCGGGCTCGAGTCGCTCGGGCCCGCGCGCGGTGCCCTGCATCAGCGCTGGCAGCGTCCGCTTTTCTGGGCTGAGATGATCTACTTCGTCACCCAGTCCCTCAACGGCCTGTTTTCTGCTGCCTTGCTGTTTCTCATCGCCAGCGGGCTCACGCTCGTGTTCGGCGTGATGCGCGTCGTCAACATCGCGCATGGCTCCTTCTACATGCTGGGCGTCTACATTGCCCGCACCGTGGTCCTCATGACCGGCAGCCTGCTTCTCGGCACCGTGGCTGCCATGGCGGTGGTCGGTGCGATCGGCCTCGGCATGGAACGGCTGTTCCTGGGACGATTGGCCGGTCAGCCGCTGGCCCAGATGATGATGACCATGGGGTTTGCCCTCGTGTTCCGCGACGCTGCGCTGATGATCTGGGGCGGCGACCCGTTCACGCTGCCGTATCCGGCCTGGCTCCGAGGCTCGATCGAAATAGGCGAGGTGGTGTTCCCGATGTACCGCCTGTTCGTGATTGCCGTCGCGATTGTCGTCGGCGTCGTGCTGTGGGCCGTGAACGAGAGAACGCTGGTCGGCGCGAAGCTGCGCGCCGCTGTCGATGACCCTCAGATGGCGTCGGCCACCGGCATCAACGTGGCGCTCCTGTCGGGCCTTGTCTTCGCCGCTGGCGCCGCGCTCGCGGCGATGGGCGGCGCCCTGGGCGGACCGATTCTTGGCGGCTTTCCCGGCATGGACTTCGATCTCCTGCCCCTCGCGTTCGTGGTCGTCATCATCGGCGGTATGGGCAGCCTGAAGGGCGCGCTGGTCGGCAGCGTCGTCGTCGGCATGATCGACAATTTCGGGAAGGCCCTGGTCCCAGAACTCTCGTACTTCACGCTGTTTGCACCGATGGTCATCATGCTCGCCATCAAACCCACCGGACTCTATGGTCGCGCGTAGACCTGGCGAACGCTGGAAGCTTGCGATCCTGGCCGTGCTCGCCCTGGGTCTCGTTGTCGCACCGCTCGTGCTGACGTCGTACTGGGTCGGCCTGCTCACTCAAGCGCTCGTCTTTGCCATCCTCGCAATGAGCCTGGACCTGCTCCTCGGCTACACGGGCTTGCCGTCGTTGGGGCACGCAGGCATCTTCGGCGTCGCCTCCTACGCGGTCGCGGTGCTCTCTGTGCGTTATCACGCCGGGCCCGGGCTGTCTGCCGCCGGCGCCGTCATGGTGGGCACGCTCCTCAGCGCCGCCTTCGGCCTGTTCGTTGCCCACGTGCGCGACGTCTACTTCCTCATGATCACGCTCGCGCTCGGCATGGTGCTCTGGGGTCTCAGCTATCGCTGGATCCCCGTGACCGGAGGCGACAACGGCATTTCCGGAATTCCCCGCATCGAGGCGGCACTGGGCCTGCCGGTCGACGGCCCCGGAGCGTTCTACTACGTGGCCCTTCTGGTCTTTGCCGTTTCCGGTCTCCTGATGGGCGTCCTCGTGCGATCGCCCTTCGGCTTCTCGCTGAGGGGTATACGCGAAAGCGAGTCGCGTATGCGGAGCCTCGGATTCAACACCTGGCTGCACTGTTATCTCAGCTACGTCATCGCGGGCCTCTTTGCGAGCGTCGCGGGCGTCGTGTGGGCGTACTACAACGGGTTCGTCAGCCCGACCTATCTGGATCTGACGGCGTCGTCTGAAGTCTTCCTGATGGTGACGCTCGGCGGGCCGGGCACGCTGGTCGGACCGGCGCTTGGCGCGGCTGCGATTGTGCTGCTCAAGAACGTGATCAGTTCCTATACGCACCGCTGGCTGCTCATTCTCGGCACCCTCTACATCGTGATGATCATGGTGGCGCCTCAGGGGTTGTGGAATCTCGGTCGCTTTCGCTCACGGAGGACCAAGTCGTGAGCTTCAGCGCACCTCGCCGGAGCTTTGCGAAGGCAGGCCGCCTCGGCTCACGAAGGATCAAGACATGAGCTCTGTCGAGCACCGCCGATGCCCGTGCGAAGGCGGGCGCAGTCGGACGCGGAGGACCGAGGCGTCTTGACGTCAGGAGGGAATCGCGCCATTTCGCGTGCGGCCACCAGCGTGCTGGCTCTCGTGGCCACCGTGGCGGGACTTGCGGCCATGCAGGTGCCGCCGCTCGCGCAGCCGACCACTCCCATTCGAATCGGGTTCGTCACCCCGATGTCGGGCCCGTATGCGCAGAATGGCCGCGACATTCTGAACGGCTTCCTGCTCTATCTCGAGGAAATCGGCTACCGCGCCGCGGGGCGCGACATCGAGTTGATCGTGGAAGACGACGAGGCAATTCCTGCGGTAGGGCTGACGAAAGCCCGGAAGCTGGTGGAGCGAGATCGTGTGCATCTCATGGCGGGCGCGCTGCTCTCCTCGACGGGTTATGCGCTGGCGCCGTACATCGACTCGATGAAGATCCCGATGCTGTACCCGGTGGTTTCCGCCGACGATCTGACGCAGCGCCGGCGCAGTCGGTGGATTGTGCGCACGGGCTGGTCAGGCAGCCAGCCCAATCACGCGTTCGGCGAGTACGCGTATGAAACGCTGAAGCTGAGGCGCGTGGCGACGATCGCGCTCGACTATGCCTTTGGCTGGGAATCGGTCGGCGGCTTCGAGCGGACGTTCGAGGCCAAGGGCGGCGCCGTGGTTCAGAAGATGTGGTGTCCGGTGTCAGTCAACGATTTCGCTCCCTATCTCGCCCAGATTTCCCGCGACGTCGATGCCGTGTACGCGTTGTTTCTGGGGCGATCGGCGCTCCAGTTCATGCGTCAATACAGTGAATACGGCCTCAAGAAGCGTGTGCTGCTGATTGGCGCCGGCACCACGACCGACGAGCACGTGCTGCCGTTCATGGGCGACGAGGCGCTGGGGGTGATCACGCCGCTGCACTACAGTGCGGCGCTCGAGACACCTGCGAACCGGACGTTCGCCGCCGCGTACCGATCTCGGTACAAGAAGATCCCAAGTTACTACGCCGAGAGCATGTACACGGGCGGCAAGTGGCTCGTGGGGGCTATCGAAGCGGTTGGCGGCCGGGTGGAGGATTCCGCGGCGGTCATCGAGGCGCTCGGGAGAGTGCGGCTCGCAGATTTGCCTCGTGGTCCGATGGAGCTCGACGCCTACGGCAATCCCATCGAGAACGTATATATCCGCAAAGTCGAGCGCGTGAACGGGGCCCTTCAGAACACGGTAATCGATACGTTTCCAGGCGTGTCGCAGTTCTGGAAGTACAGCCCGGCGGCCTACCTCGCCGAGCCGTTGTACTCGCGGTGATGAATCAATCGCCCTGTCTGGTGCTCGAGAACGTCTCACGGGACTTCGGTGGGCTGAGGGCTGTCGACGGGGTGAATCTCGTCATCCGACCTGGAGAGCGCCACGCCGTGATCGGACCAAACGGCGCCGGCAAGACGACGCTCTTCAATCTGATCAGCGGCGAGCTCTCAGCCACTCAGGGCAGGGTCCTCTTCGACGGCCGCGACATCACACGCCTCGCGCCGCATCAGCGTGCCACCAGGGGGATGGCCAGGACGTTTCAGATCACACGGCTGTTCCTGAACCTGACCGTCCTCGAGAATCTGCTCGTGGCCTCGCAGGCTTTGGACGCGCGCAAGTTCACGATGCACCGCCCGCTCACCTCGTACGGCGATCTACAGGAGAAGGTGGCGAGCCTGCTGAACGACTTCGGGCTCGGGGCGCTTCGCGACGAGCTCGCGCGTAACATCTCCTACGGTGACCAGCGCAAGCTCGAGGTGGCGCTGTCGATGGCGTCCCGCCCGCGGCTGCTGCTGCTCGACGAGCCCATGGCCGGCCTCTCGTCAATCGAAAGCCGGTCGATGCAACAGCTGCTTCACAACCTGGACCCGTCCATTGCGGTGCTTCTCATCGAGCACGACATGGACATGGCGTTCGCGTTCGCCGAGCGGGTCACCGTCCTCTGCCAGGGTCGTGTGCTGACGGGCGGGCACAGGGACGATATTCGCGCGAACCGCGAGGTGCAGGAAATCTATCTGGGCTTCGGGGCTGACGCGTGAAAGCGCGTCGCTTGACATGCTGACCGTCACCGACCTCCACACCTACTACGGAGATAGCCACGTGCTGCAGGGAGTGACCCTCGGCGTCGAGCGCGGTACGGTCACGGCCGTGCTCGGGAGGAACGGCGTGGGCAAGACGACGCTTTGCCGATCGATCGTGGGCTTCAATCCCGCGCGCTCCGGGCGCATTGCCTTCGAGGGTGTCGAGACGACCCGGCTGGCGCCTCACAGGATCAGCGCGCTGGGCATCGGCCTCGTTCCGCAGGGCCGGCGTATCTTTTCATCGCTGACCGTCGAGGAGAACCTCAGGATCGGCGCTCGCCGCGCCGGAGCCCATCCGGGTCCGATGAGCGAGCGTGGGCGTGAGCCCGCCGAAGCCAGGGCCGATCCAGCGGGCGAAGGCGGGTGGGATTTCGCGAACGTCCTCGACGTCTTCCCGCGGCTCGGCGAGCGTTTGGGTCACCGAGGCAGCGCGCTCAGCGGGGGCGAGCAGCAGATGCTGGCCATCGCGCGCGCGCTCGTCGCGAATCCGCGCCTTCTCGTGATGGACGAACCGACCGAGGGCCTGGCCCCGGCACTCGTCCGCGAGGTCGCCCGCTTGATCGGACGGTTCAAGACCGAAGGAACGACTGTGCTCCTCGTGGAGCAGAACGCCGCCGTCGCCGTGAAGATTGCCGACTTCGTCCACGTGATGAGCAAGGGCGTGATCGTGCACTCGTCCGAGCCGGGAGCGCTCTGGGACAATCAGGAGATCCGTACGCAGCTGCTGGGCGTGCCGGGATAACTGATGCTCCCTCGCTTCCGCACTCTTTGACCTTGTCGCGATCGGGCACTACACTTCCCGCTCCGCGAATGCCGGGGGCGGGAATCCTCAGGAGGAGATGTGCGAATTCGGACGTTCATGAAGTTGGCGGCCCTTGCGACGTGCGCTGGAGGGATCGCCGCCGCGAGTTTCCCGAGCGTCACCAGTCTGAGTGCCCAATCCGCGCCGGCGACCGGCGCGGGCGAGAAGGGCGGCTGGGACATCACCGGTCCCTACGACGTGGTGGCCGACTGGCCCAAGCCGTTGTCGAACCTGCCGGGCCACGAGAACTGGACGTGGGGCGCGGTGCAGGGCATCTTTGCCGAGAGCCCCAACCGCGTGTTCATCTTCCAGCGCGGCGAGCTGCCGAAGCTTACACGGCCGCAGGCGAAGGCGTTTCCGGAAATCGGACCCAGCCTGTCGTTCCCCGTCGGCCAGGCGCCGTTTCGCAATGCCTCGCAGGGCGTTGCCTCCAGCCCACCCGGTGCCGGCGGGCCGGGTCAGATTCCCGAGGATCCTGCCAACGCCTGGCGCGGACGCATGGGCATCGACGCCCGGTGGGAACACCTCCTCGTGGTCGTCAACGCGGCCGGCGACATCGTCGAGCAGTGGACCCAATACGACACGCTCTTCAAGCGGCCGCACGCCGTGTACATCAGCCCCTACGACGGCGAAAAGCACGTGTGGGTCGTCGACGATCACAACCACGCCATCTTCAAGTTCAGCAATGACGGCAAGAAGCTGGTGCAGACCATCGGCACGCCCGGTCAGTCGGGCGCCGACGCCACGCACTTCAACCGTCCGACGTTCCTCGCATGGCTCCCCGACGGCAGCCTGTTCGTGGCTGACGGTTACAACGGCACGCGTGTCGCGAAGTTCGATCGGGACGGCAAGTTCGTCCTCGCCTGGGGCGAGAAGGGCACCCCGCCCGAGACGCGTCCGGGTTATTTCAATGCCGTGCACGGCATCGCCGCCGATCCGGTGCGCCGCCGCGTCTATGTGAGCGACCGGGGGAACGATCGCGTGCAGGTCTTCGACGAGAACGGCAAGTTCATCGAGCAGTGGCCGAATCGAGGGCCGTCGAATCTGCAGTTCCTGCACATCGGTGAGGAGCGCGCCGTCTGGGGCTTCGACGACACCACGTGCAAGGTCATCAAGTGGGACATGGACGGCCGCTACCTCTATTCCTGGGGCTCGCTTGGCGATTGGCCGGGCGCCTTCTTCAACATGCACGGCGCCAGTGTCGACCAGGAAGGCAATCTCTACATCGCCGAAGTCGGCGGAGGCCGCGCGCAGAAGTTCCGGCCGCGTCCTGGCGCGAACCCGGCGCTGCTCGTGAGCAAGCCGGTGTACGCGGCATGGCGCTGAGACGATGGTGCAGCGTTTCTGACCGAAAGTTCAGGCACTCTTCAGATTGAGGATCCGCGGCCGGAGATACGATCGCGGTGCGCTTGAACCGAGGTTCCGACGTTCGAGGGAGCGATTGATGCCGTTTCTCGACTGGCTGCAGAACACCCAGCTGGCGACGTGGATCAGCCAGTCCGATTCCGTGTGGGTCTACCCGAGCGTCCTTTCGATGCATACCATCGGGCTTGGCGTACTGGTGGGCATCGGCGCGGCGGTTGACCTGCGGATTCTCGGCTTCGCGTCGCGGGTGCCGCTGGCGCCGCTCGAGCGGTTTTTTCCGATCATGTGGGCGGGGTTCTGGATCAACGCAGTGTCGGGCGCGGCGCTCTTCGCCGCTGCCGCTACGACGAAGGGCACACAGTGGATCTTCTACGTCAAGCTGCTGCTCGTGGCGCTCGGCGTCATCCATATTCAACTGCTCAAGAGGACGGTGTTCGAGGACCCCGTGTCTCTCGAGACCGGCCGGGCATCCGTGACGGGGAGAATCCTGGCGGCGACGTCGCTGGCCGCGTGGTTCGGGGCGATCGTGGCAGGTCGCCTCATGGCGTACTACTGACGCCCGATCGGCCGGCAAGAGGAAGCGCGAAATGGATCTGACTGCGCTCGGGGCCTGGATGGCCAGCACGCAGCTGTCGGGCTTCGTCAACGCCCATGAGTGGGTGTGGTCCACCTCGGAAATCATTCACTTTGTCGGCCTGGCGCTCGTGGTCGGGATTGCAGGCGTGTTCGACCTCCGACTGCTCGGCGTGGCCCGGCAGATTCCCGTCAAGGCGCTCAACGCGCTGATGCCGTGGGCGGTCGTCGGCCTGGCGCTCAACCTGGTGACCGGCATCCTCTTTCTGTTCGGCGCGCCGACGCGGTATCTCACGAATCCGGCCTTCCAGTGGAAGGTCGCGTTCCTGGTCATTGCCGGCCTGAACGTGCTCATCTTCACGGTGCTCTTCTCCCGGCGAACGATGGCGGTGGGCCCGGACGAAGACACACCCGCGCCCGCGAGAGTGGTGGCCGTGGTCTCGCTGGTTTCCTGGTTCGCGGTGATGTACTTCGGCCGCATGCTTCCCTACCTCGGCGACGCGTTCTAGCAAGCCGGCCGCTCGAGCCGGCGTTCCGATCGCCCACGCCGGTGGGCTATGATCGATACCGGACATTCACGATGATCAGGCACTTCCGGTTCGTGGCCACTCTTGCGCTCGGGGCGATCATTGCTGCGCCGACGAACCCTTCCGCTCAGAGCGCTTCGCGCGTCCGGATGCTCGAATCCGAAGGCGAGGCGGCCTCGTACTGGCCGCGGTGGCGCGGGCCGTCGGGGCAGGGGCTGGTGTCGCGCGGCGAGTACCCGGACCGGTGGTCCGAAACCGAGTTGGTGAAGTGGAAGGTCCGCGTGCCGGGCCGTGGCAATTCGTCGCCCGTCGTCTGGGGCGATCGCATTTTCCTGACGACAGCGCATGACGGCGGACAACGGTTGTCGGTCCTGGCCTTCCGGCGTTCCGACGGCGCCCAGCAGTGGGAGACATTCGTCCCTAGCGACGGCGTCGAATTCGGGCACCGCAAGAACGGTCACGCCTCGGCCACTCCAGTGACGGATGGTGAGCGCGTGTACGCCTCGTTTGGCACACACGGACTCGTAGCCGTCGACATGAAGGGCAGGCTCGTGTGGCGAACACCCATTGCGCCGCTGGACAACTATCACGGCAGCGCGGGGTCGCCGGTCCTGTACGGGGAGAGCGTCATCATCTATCACGATGCCGGCGCTGAATCGTTCGTCGGCGCGTTCGATCGCCGTACCGGCAAACCTCGCTGGCGCGTCCCACGTCGCGAGACGGTGGGCTGGGGGACGCCGGTCGTCATTCGCGCCGGCGCCCGCGACGAGCTGATTGTCAGCAGCCAACAGCGTGTCTACGCCTACGACCCAGCCACTGGCGCCACGTTGTGGACGGTGACGGGCAATACGTCAGAGGTCGTCCCAACGCCGCTCGTTGCCCACGACCTCCTGTTCTGTTCGTCTGGCCGCGCAGGTCCGACGCTAGCCATTCGCCCAGGGGGCAGTGGCGACGTCACCACCACCCATGTCGCCTGGTCCACGCCGCGCGGATCTCCCTTCGTTCCGTCGGGCGTCATCGTCGGCGACGTGCTGTATCTCGTCAACGACATGCAGAGCGTCCTCAGCGCCTTCGAAGCGAGAACCGGCCAGTTGCTGTTTCAGGGCCGGCTGGGCGAAGCTCGTCGCGAGGGGTTCTCCAGCTCGCCGGTTGCCGTCGGTGGCAAGGTCTTCTTCACCAACGACGAGGGTGAGACGTTCGTGCTCGAAGCCGGGCGCCAGTTCAACGTGCTCCATGTGAACCGGCTGGGCGAAGCCGTCTATGCGTCGCCGGCGCTCGTCGACGGACGCTGGTACTTTCGCACGGCTTCCTCTCTCGTGGCCATCGGCCGGTAACATCCGATTCCTCCCCTTCACCCGCGCCCTGGTCTCCGGTGTAGAATCGCGCGTTCCCCGTCCACGACTCTCAGATCTCGACACTGGTCAGATCAGCGCAAGCGCAGCGGAGCGCCGTCCATGAGCGACACAACCTCAAATCGCCGTCGATTCATCGCGCTGATGGCCGCCGCCGCCGGCGCCGCGTTGTCGGGGTGCCAGACGCCGCCGGCCACGAAAGAGGATCTCCTGGCATTGCTCGATCTTCAGGATTCCGAGCGGGAGTGGGTGAGCGGGCTGTCACAGGAACAGGTGACCGCGCTCTGTGAAGGACTGACAGCCGGGGAGGGAGCGGAGCGGGCACGTGCCATCGAGCTCGCGGTCAAAATGTTGGAGCCCCGTGAGCGGCTCGTCGCCTACGTCGGCTATCCGACCCGGGTGAAGATTACGAATGTCTGCGATGCCCTCTACAGGGAGTGACCACGATCTCTGTGTCGTCGGCAGCGGCATTGCCGGGATGTTGTGTGCCGAGCGCGCGGTCGCCGGCGGACGCCGCGTTCTGATGCTCGAGCGCGGGCGGCCGTACACACACGCCGACCGCCGCCGACGAGGCGGTCATCAGGATTCGCTGCCGTTCAATAGAGCCGAGTACGAGATGCCACGCGGCTCCGACGGAAGCCGCTACCTCTTCGACCCGGTCTACAACCTCGGGGGTTCGACGAACCATTTCTACGGCAACATGCCCCGCATGCATCCCGCGCATTTCGACACCGGCGCTTTCGGCGGACGAACCCGCCGCTGGCCCATTCGATACGCGGCCCTCGAGCCGTACCATCTGGCGGCGGAAAGTCGACTGCAGGTGTCCGGCAATTCGGTCAAGACGCCTTTTCCGGGTCGCTTCGACTATCCGCTGCCGCCGCATCCCGCCAGTCCGTCCGACCGCGCCTGCGAGTCGATCTTCGGGGCCGCATCGGTCATGCAAGTTCCCACCGTGCGACCGTCGAAGGCCGTGGACGGCCGGCCGGCCTGCTGCGGCAGCGACGTCTGCACGCTGTGCCCGGTGGATTCCAAGGGCACGGCGCTCAACATGGTGTTTCCTGCCATTCGGGAGCGGGTGGAACTGAGGTCGGGACTTCTGGCCGTCGAAATCCATGTGCGCGGGCGACGGGTCGAGGCCGTCACCGCCATCGATCCTGACGGGGCCACGCAACGAATCACGGCCCGGCACTTCGTGATCGCGTCGAACGGCGTGGACTCGTGCCTCCTGCTCCAGCGATCGCCCGAAGTGCCCAAGCACGAGACGCTGGGCCGCTGCTACATGGATCACGCGTCGTTCGAGTTGGCGATTTACGGTTCGGGGCTGGATGCCAGGCCCGGCTACGGCAACAGCGCCCAGACTGGCATGATCACCTCGTTCTTCGAGAGCGTCTCGCCGGAGCTTCCCGTGTCGGTGCTGGGCGAGATCCGGTTTTCCGACCCGGTCAACGGCAACACCGCGCGCCCGGCGGTCCTCGAGGATGTCACGCGGCTGGCGATCGAGCGTCGCTACTCGCAGGCGGCTTCGTTCCGGCAGCGTTTCGAGGACATCTGGAGGTCCACGCTCTATCTCCGGTTCCTCGTCGAAACTCAGCCGCTGATTGAGAACACGGTCAGAATTCATGAGATGCGGCCGAGCGGTCAGGCGATCCCGCTCGTCAGCATCGGCGCACCAGCCTATTTCGACGAGTGCGTCAAACACGTCACCGGCGCGATCCGGAAGCAGGTGCCAGACGCGCTCGTCAGGGTCGTGCGCAGGCGACTGGGCGAGCAGCACTGGATGGGAGCGTCGCGGATGGCCGACGATCCGCGCGAGGGCTCGGTCGACGCCAACCTTCGGTATCACGGCCTGGACAACCTCTCGGTGCTCTCGGCCTCGACGTTTCCATCCTGCTCGAGCGCCAATCCAACCATGACGCTCAGCGCCCTCGCGATTCGGCTGGGCGAGCACCTCTCGACCACCTAAGCCGCGAGTCGTGCTGGCCGACCTTTCCCGACGCTCCAACCTCTGCTAAGGTTCCGGGCGGTCCTTTCGACGTGTCCTCCAATCGTGCCGCGCGTGAAACGAGCGCTCGACTGCTCCTGGCCGCTGCCCATCCCGACAGGCACGCCTTTGAGCAGGCTCTCGCTCGAGCAACGACACCGATCGATTGGCCGTGGCTCGTCGAGCGCGCCGATGTCCACAAGCTGGGCGCGTTGCTGGCCCGGCGGATAGCGGAGGTCGGAGAGACGTTGAGCCTGCCGGACGTCGTCGCTGCGAAGCTCGAAGCAATCCGAACCCACGCCGCGATTCGGGCGACACGCGCTCAGCAAACACTGCAAACGGTGGCCAAGGCCTTCGCGGCCGAGAACGTCGACTTCCTGCTGGTCAAAGGGGGGGTCCTGGCGGAGCACGTTTACGGCGATCCGGCCATCCGTCCCTTCTACGACATCGACATCCTTGTTCGCGACGAAGCGCTGGACAAGGCGGAGCGAGCGCTCAAGTCGACAGGCCTGCTGAATGCATGTGCCACCGTGAAACACCTGCGTGCGGCGGGTGCGGTTGCCAGCGGAGAGCCCGACTCGTTCGTCGACGAGGCGACGACCAGGACGTTCTATCGTCGTTTCCACTTTCATCTCCCGTTCTGGGCGCCAGAGGGCACCGGGATGATTCCGGTGGAGCTGCACTGGCACCTTGGCCGGCCGGGATATTTCAAAGTTGGCGCGTCGGCATTCTGGGAGTCGGCGCGCACGCTCACTGTGGCCGGCTGCGAGGTTCAGACACTCGGCGTCGACGAAACCATTGCGCATCTGGCATCGCATGCCTTGATCGACGGCCCGCACCTCTTCAGGCTGCTGCACCTGGGCGACGTGGCCTGGAGTCTCGAGCGGTGGAGTGCGAACGTGGACGCGGACCGTCTGTCGCGCACGGCCGCGCGGCTTGGTCTGGGCGCAGATTTTTCGATGGCGGTCAGGGCCCTTCGCGTCCTGTTGCGGTTCGACGGCCCATCCGCTCTGCCCGACCGTTCGTCGCCATGGCAGCGTCTGTGTTTCGGTCTGGCCACAAACGAGTGGTCCATCGTGAACTTACCGCGCTCTGGTTCCAACGTTCATTTAGTCGAGGAATTGTGGCGCGACGCCTTCTGGGACCTTGCGCGAAACCGATGGCCGACGTCCAGCCTCCGGCAGGCTTTCAACAGCGTGGCGCTGCGCAAGCATTGGCGCCGCCATCAGACCGTGTCCAAGGTTGGGGGGAGTGGCGGGCGTGCCTGATTCGATCATGGACCGCCTCGATCCGGACATCGTTGCGGCATTCGACGCGCTTGGCGTTCGTCCGACGAGCGTGTCGGCCATCACGACGCTGCCCTCGACGGCGGCCAATCGGGCCTCATTTCGGGTGACTCTGGCCGACGGCGGGAGCGCCAAGGCGGTCCTGGTGGAATCGGCCGATCGAGCCGGTGCGATCGCCCAGATTCTCGACCTGCTTCGCCATCGCCACTTCGCCCGCGTACTCGCGCGGCACGGTCGGGCCCTGGTCACCGAGTGGATTGACGGCACGCCACTTGTCGCCGCGAGCCACGCCGTGCTCGAGGACTGCGGCGCGATTCTGGGCTCGATCCATGCGGTGCGCCTGCCGCCGGGCCTGCCTCTTGAATCGTGCCGCTACGGCGAGGCGTCGAGCACCATCGGGCGCGCCAAGCTCGACGAAGTCGTGCAGGCGGGAGCTCTCGACGCCGCAACCGCCCGAGCGGCCCTGCAGATGGCCGAGAAGGCAGCGCCCCGAAGCGCCGAAACCGGGTTCGTACATCGCGACTTCTGCCCCGACAACCTGGTGGTGGACAGACGCGGCCTCGTTCACGTCGTCGACAACGAAAGCCTGTCGTGCGACGCGCTCGACTACGATCTCGCGCGCTGGTGGTACCGCTGGCCGCTTTCCACCGCCGAGCGGGACAGTTTTCTCAAGGGGTACTCACGCTACCGCAGCCCCTCCGCCTTCAGGCGCCACTTTGCGTTCTGGATGGTGCACGCCCTGGTGGACTCGGCGCTCTTTCGGCTGCGCAATGGCACCGGGCACGAGGGCGTGCCCTCGGCCGCGATCGGCGAGCTCGTGCGCGCCGCGCCGGTCAGCAGTCCGCGGACCCCGGCGGCCGTTCCTCTCACTCGCCGCGTATTCTTCGCTTCCGATTTGCACCTGGGCGTGCCCGGCCAGCTGACCTCACTCGATCGCGAGAGACAGCTGGTCGCCTGGCTCGACCTCGTCGAGCGCGAGGCGAGCGACCTCTTTCTGCTGGGCGATCTGTTTGATTTCTGGTTCGAGTACAAGACCGTCGTTCCGCGAGGTCATACGCGCGTGCTGGGGCGTCTGGCTGCGCTTGCCGACGCCGGCGTTCAGGTGCACATCTTCGCGGGCAATCACGATCGGTGGCTCGGCGACTATCTCACCACCGAGATGCGTGCCCAGATCTACCGTGAGCCCCAAGTGATGCGTCTGCACGGCCGTACGTTCTACCTGGCTCACGGCGCTCCAGACGATAGCCAGACGGCCAGGGAGCGGCTTGCCGGCAGCTCGCTGGTCCGTCACGCGCTGGCCGTGCTTCATCCCGACCTAGGGATCTCGATCGTGCGTGCGCTCTCGGCGCGGAGTCGGGCCGCAAAAAGCCAGACCCGGGCGAGCGGGGCTACCGTCCGGAAGTCTCCACAGAATCGGCCCGCTCGAAAGGGCGAGGCGGGGGACGGAGACGCGGTTCTGCTTTGGCAAGCCCATCGCATCCGGCTGCTCCATCCCGACGTGGAGTTCATCGTTCTCGGCCACCGCCACCGGCCCGAGCTCGTGCAGTTCGCCGAAAGTGCCTGGTGCGTGGATGTCGGCGATTGGCTGTCTCACCGCTCGTATGCGGTCTTCGACGGCGTGACGATCGAGCTCTGCGAGTTTCGATAGCGACGCTACAACCCCGTTCGTGCCTTCGCCGACGTCTCTCGAGCCGCAGCGAACGTTGCGCACGCGTCTTCAATCAGCCGCGCCATGCGAGCGCCGGAGCGTTCCCAGGTATATCTCGTCGCCACCAGCGCACGTCCGTTGGCGGACAGCCGAGCCGCCAGCGCGGGATCGTTCAGGAGCCGGTGAATCTGGGCGGCCAGCTCAACGGGCGTGTCACCCAGGAGCACGTCGGTGTCATTGGTGACCGCCAAACCCTCCACGGCCTTCGTGGTCGCGACGACGGGAGTGCCCGAGGCCAAGGCCTCGACAATCTTGACGCGCGTGCCGCCACCGGTCCGGAGCGGGACGATGCATGCGGCGGCGCGAGTGAGCACGGGCCCGACATCATCGAGATACCCCGTAAAGGTGACCTGTGGTGCGGGGGGCAACATGTCCACCTGGACGCCCTCCGTCGCGCCGGTGACGACGAACCCCGCTCGAGGCCGATCCTTGAGAACCAGTGGCCAGATTTCACCGAGGAACCACCGAACGGCGTCGAAGTTCGCGGAATAGGTCAGTGCGCCTGTATAGATCAGTGTGTCTCGGTCGACATCGTGGGGCTGCCGTTCGTCGCTCAGATCGGCGCCATTGGGTACGACCGCAAGACGATCCACCGGGCACCCCAGCTCGACGAGTTGATCGCGCTCGAGTGCCGAGACGACGCTGGTCCGATCTGCGGTGAGCACGAGGCGGCGGATGAAGCGGCTGAACTTCCACCAGGTGAGTGCGCGGCGGGCCCGTGGCAAAAGCCGGCGCTCGTGGAGAAACCGCTCGCGGAGCACCGTGACTTCCGGTTCGTCGAAGACCGACGGAATCTGTTGGCGGTTGAGCAGATACAGCGACGCGCCCGCTTGGAAGGCCACGACCGCCTCGTGATCCGGCAGCATGGCATCCACCAGTGCCTGCATTTCAGAACTGTAGCCTGCACCGAACGAGCGCGGCCACGAGGAGAGAAGGGCTATGGCCGGCAGCTGCTGCGGTGCTCTGGCAGGATTGCCGCCGACGACGCCGCCGATCCGGCAGAACGGTCCGAGCCCTCTGGCGCCTCGCTCGGCCTCTCCGGGCTCAGCAAAACTCAGCAGCGTGATCGAATGCCGGGACGCGAGCTCACGGATGAGCGAAAACGCGCGGCGCTTGCTGCCGTTGTCGGGAGGATAGGGAAACCATGACGAGACACACAGCACGCGCATGGCGCCGTCAGCGATACGAACGCGCCTGGGTCTCGAAGAGCTCCGCGTAGAAGCCGCTCTTCCGGAGCAGCGACTCGTGCGTGCCGCTCTCAACGATGCGGCCGTCGGAGAGGAAGTAGATGCAGTCGGCCAGACGAACGGTGGAGAGCCGATGGCTGATGAGAATGGCGGTCCGGCCGCGGGTGAGCTCGTGGAAGGCGCGAAAAACCTCCTGCTCGGCCTTCGGGTCCAGGGCGCTCGTCGGCTCATCGAGCGCCACGATCGGCGCGTCCCGGAAAAATGCGCGCGCGAGGGCCACCTTCTGCCACTCGCCGAGGCTGAGCTCCACGCCATCCTCGAACCAGCGTCCAAGCATGGTTTCGTAGCCCTTCGGGAGGGCCTCGATGATGCGGTTGGCTCCCGACTTGGCCGCCGCGGCGAGTATGTCTTCCGGACCGGCTTCCCCCGACAGACGCCCGAGCGTAATGTTCTCCCGGGCCGTGAGCTGGTAGCGCACGAAGTCCTGAAACGTCACGCTGACCGCGCGGCGCAGGTCGGCGAGCCCGAATTCGCGAAGGTCGATCCCGTCGATCGAAATGCGGCCGGACGTAGGATCGTAGAAACGACAGAGCAGCTTGACGAGCGTCGTCTTGCCTGCGCCATTCTCTCCGACGAACGCGACGTGCTCGCCCGGACGGATCGTGACGGTGAGATCATGGAGCACCGGACGGTCGGTTTCCGGATAGAGGAAGCTGACGCTCTCGAACGTGATGCCGCGCACGATCGGCTGCGGCACATGTCGGGGTCTTGGCGGATCCACGACGCGTGGCTCGACGTCGAGCATGTCGTGGAGGCTCGAGAGGAACAGACTCTGCTCATGGAGCTCGGACAAGCCGCGCAGCGTCTCGGTGAGCGCGTGCAAGCCGCGCTGCACCGCATAGAAGAACATGATGAATGCACCGATGGAGATGGCGCCGTAGATCGCCCGGTACCCCATCGCGGCGAATAGCCCGAACACGACCAGCGCCCCGGTGATTTCGCCGAACCCGACGTCCATCACCCGGCGTCGCATCAACCGTGTCCTGTCCTTGCGGAGATCCTCGCGAACCCTCCGGGACCTGCCAAGGAAGTGATCGCCGAGACCAAAGAGACGGACTTCCTTCGCGTGCATGTCGCCCGTGAGGATGGCCGAAAAATAGGCAGCCAGCCGTTCGGCATGCGTGTGGCCTCGTTGCCACTCGAAGAGCCGGCTCGCATGCCGCACCTGGATGAGCAGGCCGGGAATCGCCGCGACCAGCATGACGAGGCCCAGCCCCCAGTGGTACGTCAGAAGCAGACCCACCATCACGACGACCGAGATGGCCGACTTGACGACACGCATCAGCAGGTTCAGCACCTGCGTGGGTCTGACCGGCGCATCGTCCTGCGCGCGGTGCAGTGCGTCGTGGTAGGCGGCGTCCTCGTAGTGCGCCAGATCCACTTGCACCGACTTTGCCTGCAGCAGGTCGCGCATGTGATCCGTGACCAGCAGGCCCTGCGCGTCGCGCACCATCGTGGCCAGTGCGTTCGTCACGCTCTGGATGATTGCGATGCCGCCCGCCAGGGCAATCAGCACGAGAAGCCCGTCGACCACGACGCCCTTGTCTTCGGCCCCGGCTCCCTTCGCCACCTGGTCGACCACGAGCTTGAGGAGATACAGCGTGACGAGCGGCAGCACGCCCTGGATAATCACCAGCAGCGAGGCGGCGATCGTGTAGCCGGGGGAGCAACGCCAGACCAGGGCGAGCGCGCGCCGCACGTGCCCAAGCTGCCAGCGCCACTGTCGAAGTGCCGTGTCGCGTGGGCCGTCAGACACTGAGTACGCCCCTTCGGCCTTGAGAACCTTGAGAGGCGTGCGGGCGAGGATCGAGAGGTCGAGCCTGAGGCTCCACTGCTCGATGTAGAGAATGTCGAGTTCGAGCCGTTGCGCGAACGAGACGTTCTGCCGGCCCGAGACCTGCCAGAGGCCCGTGAGTCCGGGTTTCACGGACAGCAGCCGGCTGCCGAAAATGCCGTACCGCCGCAGCTCTTCGGTGAGATCATGCGCGGGCCGACGAGCGACATGTCGCCGCGGAGCACGTTGGCGAGCTGTGGCAACTCGTCGAGGCTGTACTTGCGAAGCACGCGACCCAGCGGGGTGACTCGTGGATCCTGCACCAGCTTATATGAGGCCTCGAAGCGCTGTCGCAGGTCGGCGTCATCGGCCATCACGCGATCGGCGTCGGGAATCATCGTGCGGAATTTCAGGGCGTCGAATTGGCGTCCCCCCACGCCCAGCACGCGCCGCCGGAAGAACACCGGCCCCGGGCTGCTACACTTGACGGCCAGCGCAATGCCGGCAAAGAGTGGTGACAGCACCACGACCACCGTAGCCGCTATGAGGATGTCGAGGACGACTTTGAAGCGTCGGCCGATGTCTGCTGTGCGCATCTGTACGGGCATCCGAGTCGCACCCCGGATCCAACCAGGGTAAGACTACAACATCCCTCGCGCCCGCCTCAGGCCGCCGGGTGTCGCAAAGGACGCTGTGATCGTTTCACGTACCCCGCTTCGAGTCAGCTTCGTCGGCGGTGGGTCGGACTTTCCGGAGTATTTCCGGCGCCAGCCGGGCGCCGTGGCCTCGATGGCGATCGACAAGTACCTCTTCGTGACGGTCAATCGCCGCTTCGACGACCAGATCCGAGTGTCCTATACGAGAACAGAGAACGTGGCCTGTCTGGACCACCTGCAGCACGATCTGATCCGCGAGGCTCTGCGCCTCTGCGGGTGCGAGCGGGGGATCGAGGTGACGACGATCGGAGACCTGCCTGCCGGCGCCGGATTGGGCTCGTCTTCGAGTCTCGCCGTCGGGTTGCTCAATGCCTGCATTGCGCTCCAGGGTCGGCGCGCCTCGGCGGCCGAGCTGGCCGAGCTGGCCTGCTGCCTGGAAATCGAACGATTGGGCCGTCCGATTGGCAGGCAGGATCAATACGCCGCCGCGTTCGGCGGATTCAATGTCATCGGTTTCAAGCCTGATGCGAGCGTCGACGTGCGGGCGATTCGCTGCGGCCAAGCTGCGAGAGATCACCTGCTCGAAGGCCTCCTGCTGTTCTATACCGGTACACTCAAGGAAAGCCGTGTGACCCTCGTCGAGGTGGCACACAATATCCAACATCACGCCGAGACCCGTGCCGCGCTGACCGACCTCGTGGCTCTGGTGCCTGTCTTCGAAGACTGCTTGTCGCGCGACGACCTCTCCGAGGTCGGTTCCATCCTGGATCGCGGCTGGACCCTGAAGAAATCGATGGGGTCGCAGGTGAGCACGCCGATAGTGGATCGTTGCTATGCGCGCGCGCTCGAGGTCGGAGCCGAAGGCGGCAAGCTGCTGGGGGCGGGCGGAGGAGGTTGCCTGCTCCTGTACGCCGCCTCGGAGGCGGCGCGCCTCCGGGTGCGCGAAGCCATGACGCACGAAGGATTGCAGGAAATCCGTTTTCGAGGCGCACCGTCGGGCAGCGCGATTGTGTACGACGGGGAAAACGAGGCGTCTGGCTAGGTTCGCGCTTCAGCTCGGCCCGCCTTGCCATTCTCGTGCGGCCCGTTCCTTCGCCAGCGGCTCCGGTTCAAGGGGCGCAGCGCCAGGCTCGCAGCCGTCCACTGGCAGCACTCGATCCATCACGGCGAGCAGCTGTCGTGCAATTTCGTTCCAGCCCCGGTCGGCCACCGACGCTCGTGCGCGGTCAGACATCTGTCGGGCGAGTGAACGATCCGTGGCCAGCCGCTCCAGCTTTCCGGCGAGATCCTCGGGCTCGCCCGTGAGGAACCAGCCGTTCTGCCCGTCGCGCAAGTACTCGCGTACGCCACCCATCGGCGTCATCAGAATGGGCAGCCCGCTGGCAAGCGCCTCCGGACCGACGAGCGGCGAGATGTCGAACGACGCGGGCATGACGAACACGTCGGCCGCGGCATAGTAGCGCTCGATGTCCTGACGATGGCCGATGAACCTGACGAGCTCGCGCAGATCGTCGAATTCGGCCTGGAGCCGCGACGGTGAGTCGCGGCCCGCCACAATGAGACAGAGGCCGACGCCGCGTCGGGCCAGCAGTCTGAGCGCCTCGAGCACCACCCGTAACCCTTTCCGTTCGAATTCGTGGCCGACGAAGATGGCGACCGGCGCTTCCCCCGGCAACGACAGCTGCGCGCGCACTTCCTGGCGGAAGGTGTCCGAGGGGTGAAATCGCTCGAGATCCACGCCGTTGGGGATAACGCTGATTTGCCCGGCCGGCACCCCATAGAGCCTCATCACGTCGTCTTTGTTGCTCTGCGAAAGCGCGACGAAATGACGATGCACGCGATGGCGGAAGCGGATGTGGTCGCGAGCCAGAATCAGGAAGTGCAGCGGATTGCGCAACAGCATCCTGGTGCGCCGAGGATGACGTTCCAGAAACGCCTTGTGGAGCGAGCGCACCACGAAGAGGTCTCCATAAAGAGCATCGACCTGACAGAGGACGACCGTCCGAGGGGGGCGGCGGCGCGCTCTGAACCGCCACCAGAGAACGAGCGAGCCGGCCGTCGAGAACACCACGATGTCGCGCCAAAAGCGCAGCAGGTCGAGAAATGGTCGACGGGAAGCGGATCGATCGGTCGGGATGCCGAGCGTCTCGAGTGTAAAGCGCTCGCAGCTGCACCCAAGCGAGATGAACGCGCGCTCGAGTTGATACGAGGGGCCGCTCACGCCGTAACCGGGTTCGATCGTCCGGGCGCACTGCACGATATGTCGGGAGTAGGTCCGCTCGACGGCGGGTGAGCTCGCCATGAAGGAGGGTCCTCTTATACCATGCGCATCGATCCGTGCCGTGACCTGGCGTCGAACAGGCGCGGGAGATTCCACATATGTGTGGGCTGGCGGGTAAGGTCGTCTTCGATGGCAACGGCGTTCGACCCGAGCTGTTGGAGCGGATGTGCGACTCGCTCGTGCATCGCGGGCCCGACGATCAGGGGTTCTACATCGACGGGTCGGTCGGATTCGGGCACCGCCGTCTGTCGATTATCGATCTAGCGACCGGTCGGCAGCCGATCTCGAACGAGGATCGATCGATCTGGGTGATGCTGAACGGAGAGATCTACAACTATGTGGAGCTCCGGACAGACTTGCAGCGCCGTGGCCACCGGTTTGCGACCGCGTCCGACACAGAGGTCATCGCCCATCTCTACGAGGAACGCGGCGAGCGGTGCCTCGACACTCTCCGAGGCATGTTCGCGATTGCGTTGTGGGATGCGCGTTCGAACGCGCTGCTGCTCGCGCGGGATCGCGTCGGCAAGAAGCCGCTCTACTACGCTCAGCTCGCCCAGGGAATCGTCTTCGCCTCAGAGCTTCGAGCGCTGTCTGCGGATCCCGATGTGCGCCGCGACCTCGATCTCGAGGCCCTCGATGCGTTCCTCAGCCTTCAATACGTCCCGACGCCGCTCACGATGTTCAAGGGCGTCCGCAAGCTGCCAGCCGGACATTTCCTGCGATGCTCCCGGAACGGCGTCACGCTGCAGGAGGGTACTGGGACGTCTCGTTCGACGATGTACGCGACGACGGCCGCCACTGGCGCGATGAGCTCCTTTCGGGCCTCGAAGAAGCTGTCCGGATCCGGCTTCGGAGTGATGTTCCCCTCGGAGCGTTCTTGAGCGGCGGTCTCGATTCGAGCACGATCGTGGCGTTCATGGCCGAGCAGCTGGCGAATCCGGTCATCACTTGCACCGCCACCTTCGACGAATCGGCCCACGACGAACGCCACGAGGCGCGCGCCGTGGCAGCGCGGTTCGGCTGCGAGCATCACGAGCGGGCCATTCAGCCGAAGCTCCGAGACTTACCGTTGCGACTCGCCGGCGCCTTCGATGAGCCGTTCGCGGATCCGGCCGCCATCCCGAACTATCTGTTGGCGGAAGCGGCGCGCGAGCACGTCAAGGTGGCCCTGTCGGGCGATGGGGGAGACGAGCTGTTTGCGGGTACTGGCGTCATGCGCGGGAGCGGACCGAGCGAAGGCTGCGAGCGCTTGGACCGGTCGCGACGACGATACTTCCTGCCCTGGCGCCCTGGCTGGCCCCGCCAGGCCGCCGCGCCGGTCTTGCGCGGCTCGGCATGCCGATCAGCCAGGCCTACGCCTGGAAGCACAGCGGCATCTTTTTCGACGGTGCCGCCAAAGCCAGCCTCTATTCTCGAGGGCTGGCCGATGCCTGCCGCCAGTTCGATCCGTCCGCGCGCTTCCGCGAGTACGACGATCGTTGCTCCGCCAGCGATCCTGTGAGCAAGGCCCTCTACGTCGATTTCAAGACGTCACTCGTGGACGGTATTCTCGTCAAAGTGGACCGGTACGAGCATGGCGCACGGCCTGGAAGTCCGGTCGCCGCTGCTCGATCAGGAAGTCGTCGAGTTCGCCGCGCGCGTCCCTCCGGCACTCAAGCTGCAGCGCGGCCGCGGCAAGCACCTGCTGGCGCAGGCAGTCGCCGATCGACTGCCTGCGAGCGTCGTCAATCGGCCCAAGCACGGGCTGACCACGCCGATCGGGCAGTGGCTGCGCGACGAGTGGCGCGAGATCGCCGAAGACTGTCTGTTCGGTCAACAAGCCGCCGCCCGTGATCTCTTCAACACCCGGTTCCTGCGCTCGCTCTGGACGACGCATCTGGGTGGGGGAGAGTCCCATGCTCAACAGATCTGGATGCTCGTCACCCTCGAGCTGTGGCATCGCCGTCAGCTTGCCTGACCGGGCAGTCGATGATGCCTGTCAGCCGAACCGCCCCGTTCGTACTGAATCGGATACGCCGCCTCAAGTCTCTGACGCCGATGGCGGCCGCACGGATCGTGGTCGGCGCCGCCGCTTTCTGCCTGCTCGTAGCCGGGCTGCGATGGGGCACCTGGAGCGCCGGCGGCGCAGATTCGTACGGATACGTCAGCCAGTCATCGCTCTGGCTCGGCGGCAGTCTCGTCGTCGACCAGCCGATCGCGCGCGAGGCGCCCTGGCGGGGAGCCGCGTCGACCTTTACGCCGCTGGGTTACCGACCCGGGCTCGAGAAGGGCACGATTGTTCCGGTCTATCCCTCGGGCCTGCCGCTGGCGATGGCGGTCCTTCAGGTGTTCGGCGGCCGGTGGGCTGTCTATCTCGTCGTTCCCCTTCTGGGAGCTCTGGCCGTTATCTGCGCGGCCATGCTGGCCTGGCGGTTGGGATCGCCCGCGGCAGGCGCAGCCGCTGCCCTGATCCTGGCGTCGCGGTCGATCGTGATCTATGCGGTGATGTGGCCGATGAGCGACGTGCCAGCTGCCGCGTGGTGGGCGCTTGCCACGGCCCTGGCACCGGGCGTCGGCGTGACGTCGGCGATTGGCTCGGGCACGGCGGCGGCAATGGCCATTCTCACCAGACCGAACCTTGCCGGGGTGGCCCTTGCCCCTGCGCTATACCTGGTGGCCAGAGCCTGGCAGGCCGATGCCAGGCGCCGGACCGAGTGGTACCGTCTCTTCGTGTTCGGTGCGTGTGTCGCGTTGGGGGCGATGGCCGTTGCCGTCATTCATACCGGCCTCTACGGCGGGCCCTTCGAGACTGGCTACGGCTCGCTGACCCGCGTCTACTCGACCGAGCACCCGCCGGACGCCACGACCGGCCTGTTGAGCCACCCGCTCAAATTCGACGTCGCGCTCTTGTCGCTTGCGCTCATCGGGGCGGTTGCAGGGTTCAGGGCTGGGGGCATCCCCGGTGCAAGGGCAGTCACCGGGCTCGCGATCGCTGTGGTTGCTCTCGTGCTCGTCTCGCACATGCTCTACCCGGCTTCCCCGGACTGGTGGTACTTACGATTTCTGCTCACCGCGTATCCGCCGCTGGCCGCGCTCGGAGGCGTGGGCCTCGCCTATCTTTGTCGTTTGCTCGCACCGCGCTGGCGCGTGGCGGTGTTCGCCGCGCTCCTGTCCGCGATGGTGATACGCGGTGTATCACGCGCGGAGGAATGGCGGGCGTTCGATCAACGGGGCATCGAATCGCGCTACGGCGTCGTGGGACAGTATGTTGCTGAGTCGCTGCCTGCGAGGTCCGCGCTCTTTGCCTTTCAGGAAAGCGGCAGCCTCCGGCACTATGCCGATCGACTGACCGTGCGATTCGACATGCTCGAACCGCAGGCGCTCGAGTCTGCGATCTCCTTCTTGAAGGCCCGCGGATATCAGCCCTACTTCGTGATTGAGGATCCGGAGATGGCGCTCTTCCGGGAACGGTTTCGAGAAGCGAGTGGGCTCGGTCAGCTCGACTGGCCACCAGTGGCGGTGCTCCATGGTCCCGTGCGCGTGCACATTTACGATCCGATCGACCGGGCCAGGTGGTACGGCGGAGCCCGCCTGTTCCCACGGCGCATAACGCCATAAACCGCGCGATCTGTCGCCCCGGGCGCGGGCCGATCTCAGGTGTTCCGAGGGTGGCCACGTGCGGTGTTCGCGTTCGCGGGCGGCCTCAGAGCAATGCGGACGCGATTCGATCCCGCTCGTCGTCGAGCGTGCCGGTGGCGATGGGCTGCCCCGCGCGGCGATACCAATACGCCGCATTCGCCGCATCGCCTTCGCGGCGGTGCAGATACGCATGCACCCAGGCTCCCGTCCGATCGTCGATGTCCTGTGCTATCTCGTGGGCGAGTTTCCAGTCGCCGCGGGCGTCGTGCCACAGGGCGCGCAGCAGAGGGACCAGGCTCGAAGGGGGATGGTCGTCTGCCAAAGATGCCTTGAACTGGTCGAGGGTCATCGCGCTCACGGGTGTGGTTCAGCTTCTCCGAATCCCCGTTATCATTCCACACTGGGCCCGCCGGCGCCCGCAGGTGCCGGCCCCCGAGGAGATCCATGACGTTCGGAGCCGCGGCCAACGACCCCCTCTGGTACAAGGACGCGATTTTTTACGAGCTTCACGTCAAGTCGTACAGCGATGGCAACGGCGATGGCCTGGGCGACTTCAAGGGGCTGACGAACCGTCTCGATTACCTCGAGCGGCTGGGCGTCGACTGCATCTGGCTCCTGCCCATGTACCCCTCGCCGTTTCGCGACGACGGGTACGACATCGCCGACTATTACAGCATTCATCCAAGCTACGGTTCGCTTCCCGACTTCCAGGAGTTTCTGGACGAGGCGCACCGTCGCGGCTTGCGCGTCATCACCGAGCTCGTGTTGAACCACACCTCAGACCTGCACCGCTGGTTCATCGAGTCGCGGAGCTCGCGTGACCACCCACGACGCGATTGGTACGTCTGGAGCGATTCGGATGATCGGTACGCCGGGGCGCCGATCATCTTCATCGATACCGAACGGTCGAACTGGGCGTGGGATCCGGTGTCGAAACAGCACTACTGGCATCGGTTCTTCAGCCACCAACCCGATCTGAACTACGACCACCCCGAAGTGCGCGAGGAGGTCTGGTCGGTGATGAAGTTCTGGCTCGATCTCGGTGTGGACGGGTTCCGCGTGGACGCCGTGCCGTACCTCATCGAGCGCGAAGGGACGACGTGCGAGAACCTGCCGGAGACGCACGAGGTGCTCAAGTGGCTGCGCGCCCGCCTCGACCAACACTTCACCGGCAAGATGCTGCTGGCCGAGGCGAACGTGTGGCCGGAGGATATGCGGCCCTACTACGCCGATGGTGACGAGTTCCACATGACGTTTCACTTTCCGCTGATGCCGCGCATGTTCATGGCGCTCAGGCTGGAGGATCGAAAGCCGATCGTGGAGATTCTCGAACGGACGCCGACGATTCCCGAGACGTGCCAGTGGGGACTGTTCCTGCGGAATCACGACGAGCTCACGCTCGCCTTGGTGACCGATGCGGAGCGCGACTACATGTACGACGAATACGCGCGCGACTCAGCAGCACGACTGAACCTCGGCATCAGACGCCGCCTGGCGCCGCTGCTCGACGGTGACCGCCGGCGGATCGAGCTGATGAATGCCCTTCTGTTTTCGCTGCCCGGCAGCCCCATCGTGTACTACGGGGACGAGATTGGGATGGGTGACAACGTGTATCTCGGCGATCGGAACGGGGTCCGGACGCCGATGCAGTGGAGTGGCGGCTGGAACGCCGGGTTTTCGCCGACCGACCCCGAGCGGCTCACGCAGCCCCTCATCTCGAACGCGATCTATGGCTACCAGGCCGTCAACGTCGAGGCGCAGGAACGCAGCCCGCACTCGCTGCTGAACTGGATGAAGCGGCTCATCCGCGTGCGGAAATCCAGCCGGGTCCTCAGCCGGGGCACGCTGCAGTTTCTGAAGCCCGCCAACCACCGCGTCATCGCGTATTTCCGGGCGCTGGGGGACGAACGCGTGCTTGTCGTGAGCAACTTGTCGAACACCGCCCAGTCGGTCGAGTTGGACCTCCGCGAGGTGGCCGGGGCCATCCCTGTGGAAATGTTCGGCAGCAGCCTGTTTCCGCGCATCGGCGACACGCCGTATGTCCTGACGCTCGGCCCGTACGGCTTCTACTGGTTCAGGCTCCGGTGGCTGTAAGGACGACACGCGCGCGCGTAGGGACGAAGAGCAGCTGTCAATGCGACAGAGTCTGATTTCCGACGATCTGCTGCGGCAGCTCATCGCCGTTGGCCAGGTCGACGTGATCGTCGGGCTTCCGACGCACAACAACGCGTCGAGCGTGACCGACGTGGTGCGAGCCGTCCACCAGGGTTTCGGGAAGTACTTTGCCCGCGAGCGCACGGCGCTCGTCAATCTCGACGGCGGATCAGACGATGGCACGCCCGAGCTCGTTCGGGCTGCGTCGCCGGAGGAAGGCGTGGCGGTCGCGCGGCAGCATCTCAGAACCGCGCACCGCGTCACCGCGCCGTATCACGGAGTACCGGGGAAGAGGGCCGGCCTCCGCACGTTGTTCGCGGCCGCCGACCTGCTGCAGGCGAAGGCCGTGGCGGTCCTTGCGCCCGACGTGACCAGCGTCACGCCCGATTGGGTGGCGTCGCTCATCAGCCCGGTGCTCAGGGGCGACGCCGAATTCGTCTCTCCGGTGTTCTCCCGTCATCCGCTGGATGCGCCGCTCGTGACGCAGCTGGTCCGGCCGGTGGTCCACGCCGCGTACGGCCAGTTGATTCGCGAGCCGCTGGCCGGCGAGTTCGGGTGCTCGCCCCGGTTCGCGGCGCATTGTCTGGCGGAGCCCGTGTGGGAGGGTGAGCTCGGCACCGCTGGCATCGATATCTGGCTGACCGCGGCCGCGCTGGCGGGCCGGTTTCCGATCGTGCAGCCGGTGCTCGGACCTCGAATCCAGGCGGCGGGTGGCGTGAAGCCGTCGTTACCCGAGCTCTTCCAGCAGATCGTGGGCGCGCTCTTCACCTGTCTCGAGTTGCACGAGTCGTTCTGGCTCTCGCGGCAGGACGAATCGGTTGACTGCCGCGTGTCGTCACTGGACGGTCAGGGCGCGACGGTGCCGACGATGGATGTCGCGCGTGCGGTCGAAACCTTCCGACGAGACGCGAAGTCGCTGCTGCCGGTGCTCGACCGCGTGGTGACCCCTTCGACGCTGGAGGCGCTTCGAGGTCTCGTGGAGGTGAATGCGGAGCCGTTCCGTTATCCGGACACCCTGTGGGTCGAGACGGTCTACGAGTTCGCGGCCAGCCATCATCGGGGCGCGATACATCGACAGCACGTCATGCAGGCGTTCGTACCGCTGTACCTCGGCCGGGTGGCGGCCTTTTTCCTGGAGCACAGCACCGCGGCTGCGCCGCTGGTCGACGAGCAGCTCGACCGATTGTGCCGGCAGTTCGACTCGGCTCGAGGGACGCTGGCCGGCCGCTGGACTGAAACGGGGTGAGGTGAATGATGGTGGAAATGATTGCCGACGCCGTCGCGCAGGCCTGGTCCAACTTCTCCGGCGCGATCGTGCACTTCCTGCCGCGCCTGCTGGCGACGCTCGCCATCGTGATCGTCGGATGGGTGATCGCCCTGCTGCTGAAGTCGGTGACACGCGCCGTCCTCGATTGGACGCGGTTCGATGTGCTGGCGGACCGTGTCGGCGTCTCGCCCGTGCTCCGGACCGCCGAACTGCCGCGCGCGAGCACGCTGCTCACGTCGCTGGTGTTCTGGATCGTCTGGATCGGCTTTCTGCTGTCCGGTGTGGACGCGCTGGGCTTCGACGCGCTCGATGGCGTTGTTCAGGGGTTCGTTCAGTTCGTGCCTCGACTGCTGCTCGCGCTGTCGATCCTCCTTGCCGGGTTTGCCTTTGGCAACTTTGCGTGGCGCGCCACGCTGCTGGCGGGCGTCAACGCGGGACTACGGTCGGCGCGCCTGCTCGCGGGTGGCGTGCGCTATCTCATTCTGATTCTCGCGACGGCCATGGCGCTCGAGCACATTGCCGTCGCCCGCGTCGTGGTCCTGACGGCATTCACGATCGCGTTTGGCGCCGTGATGCTCGGACTGGCCATCGCATTCGGCACCGGCGGCGGGCCGATCGCCCGGCGGATTCTCGAGGAGCAGTTCGCCAAGCGTCCTGACAGCGCCACCAGAGATCCGGACGAAATGTCGCACATTTGAACGTCATCCGCGCAGTGGCCTCATCTCTGGGATATCGCTTCGCTCGAAACGCTGGCGCTTCAGGTACAGGCCCTTGCGGGACAACCCCAGCATCCCGGCGGCCCGGTCGACTCGACCTCCGGACACGCGCATGGCGTGGGCGATGAGCGCGCGCTCGACGTGATCTGTGGCGGCCGCCAGCGGCTGGTCGAGCCGTACGACAATCTCGGTCGGCTCGAGCGTGCGATCCGACGCCAGCACCGTGCGGCGCGTCGAGGCGATCTCGGGCGACAGGTGGACGGGCATCAGCACCGCGCCGGGCTCGGCCAGCGCGGCCATGCGTTGAAGCTGGTTCGCGAGCTGTCGGACGTTGCCTGGCCAGTTGTAGAGCACGAGGTACTCCATCGTCTCTTCGGCGAGACGGAGGTGGTCTTTCTTGAGCTCTTCGCTGAACCGTCGCAGGAAATGGTCGGCGAGCGCCGGAATCTCTTCACGGCGTTCGCGAAGCGGCGGGATGCGAAAGCGGATCACATTCAAGCGGTAGAAGAGATCCTCGCGGAAGCGACCCATCTGCACCAGACCGTCCAGGTCTTGATTGGTGGCGGCGATGATCCGGACGTCCACCTTGATCGGATGCGGCTCGCCCAGCGGATGAATCTCGTGCGATTCGAGGAATCGCAAGAGCTTGGGTTGAATCTCCGGGCTGAGCTCGCCGATCTCGTCAAGAAAGAGCGTGCCGCCGGCGGCGGCGCGGACGACGCCGGGCGCGCTCTCGTGCGCGCCCGTGAAGGCGCCGCGGCGGAAGCCAAAGAGCTGACTCTCCACGATGTCGCGCGGAACGGTGGCGCAGTTGAACGGGACGAACGGCCTGCCGGCGCGTGACGAGGCGTCGTGAATGCCGCGTGCGAGCACCTCTTTGCCCGTCCCGGTCTCGCCGGTAATGAGCATCGTGATGTTCGAGGACGCCAGCTTCTGAGCAATGGCGAGATGGGCCTCGAGCGTTGGTGTGGTGCCGGGCTCGCCGTCGTTGGCGAACGCGGATTCGCTCGGCGGCCAGAGCGCATGATGGTCCTCGTCTGCCCGGCGGGCGCGCCGCCGCTCCAAGGCGACGGACACGAGCCGTCGGACGGCGCAGAGTCTACGGTCGCCAGCCATGCCGGGAGCGGGGCGAAAATGCAGCTCCCACGCCCATGCGCCGTCGGTGCCGAGGTCAATCGGGGTGGTGTGCTCGATTTGAGATCCGGGCAGCGGCTCCAGGGTGAGCTCTTCAGGGTCGATCACGCGCTCGAGCCGACCATCCGCGTGTCGGCGCATCACGAACACTTCGCTGGCGCAGCCCAGCAGGCTCATCAGCTCCACCGCCTCGAATCCGAGCAGAGCGGGCACACCTGCCTGATCGAGCAGCCTGGCCGCTCGATCGACCAGCTCGTGGCGTTCACCCGGGGCGCTGCCATCGAGCCCATGATCTGCAGACGCCATCTCGAGCGATGACAGGCACCTGTCGCGATCGCGACGCGATTCAATGAATGCGGTCGTGCTGCCGATCAACCGGGCAATCCGTATGGACCTCGCAAAAAGCGCGCGGGCGACGTCCGGCTGCTGATGCCCCGCTGCGGTGTGAACCGCCGACACGCGCTCGATCTCCGCGAGAAGATCGAGCGAGCGGCCGTCGTAGGACCAGTTGACGTCGCGCACCAGCCGATCGGCCAGCTCGTGTTCATGACACAGCGTGGCGTACTCCGCCCGGTACAACTGCAACAGGGCCTGCAGTCGCGGATCGCCCGCCCGCTCGAGCACCGGCGTGGCTTGCTCGATGAGCTGCGCGATTTCGCCAGTGGGGCCGGAGCGGATGAGCAGCCTGAGGCGTGTCACGTACGTACAGCACTGCTCGTACAGCGTGGCAGACGTCGCCCGCTGGATGTCGATCACCTGTCCGAGCAGTCGCCGGCATTCCTCATCGCGTCCCTGAGCAAGCCGAAGCCGGGCGAACCCCTCCAGGATCGCGGCTTCGACGCGGCTGCCGGCTGGTGCGAGGTCGAGGCCCTCCTTGAGCGCTCCGCCGGCCCGCTCGAACTGTCCCTGGGCCAGCAGAAGATGCCCAAGATTGGACAGCATGGCCACGCGCATGCCAGCGTGACCCGACGATTCGACGAACTGTCTGGCAGTCTCCGTTTGCCGAAATGCCCGCTCGAATTCGGAGTCCAGGTAGTCGACGCACAGCTCCGCGATAGCCAGCGAGCCTTGCAGATAGTCGTTGGGATGAGCGCTGAGGAGCGACGCCGCAATACGGAAATGCTGGCGCGCGCGAGGCATGAGATTTCGCTGCGTCTCAATCTGCCCCACGTAGATGTGCAGCGCGGCCGTCAGGTGCGGGTCGCCGGCCGCGGCCACATTGCGTCTGACCTCCGGCAACAACGCCAGTAGCGCCTGGGCGCCGTCTCTCGTTTCGCCCACGGTCAACATCACCGCCAACTGGGCGCGACACAGCTGCTCGCGGTCGCCGCCACGCTCGGCGTCGGCCGCAGCCTTCCGATACTCTTCGAGCGCCGCCAACGAATCGCCCTGCGTCTTTCGAATATCCCCCATGACGATGTGGCAACGAGCCCGCGAGCCGTGTTCGAGCGATTTCAGCAAGAGCCGTGTGGCGAGCTCTCGCGCTTCGGTCAGCCGGCCGGTGTACTGGAGCAGTTCCGCTCGTGTCACCGCCATCGAGTCACGCAATTGGGCCGGTCTTGCGTCCAGGGTGTCCAGCTCGGAGAGGGCTTGAGCGAACCGGCCAGCGCGGACCAGCGCGGCGACGCGAGCCGGAGCGTTGTCGGACATGTGGGAATCTCCCTCGATGCGCGGTGGAGAGCCGCAGTGTAGCCGAAAAGCCTGGGATCAGGCCGTAGCTCTCGGTAAAGGCGGCCGACTGCGCGAGGTGTCCGCCACGTCTCGCTCCAGCTCGCGGGCAGAGGAAAGACCGTCGCCGTTGCGAGTAGACTGAAGTCCCATCCCGACGCATGAGCGTCTGACGCGCGCGGGCAATTGGCTGAGCCCATTCACGGAGTCATCCCACGCATGCCGCAGATCAACGTTGATGCCGTTCGTCGCGGGTACGAGGCCTTCAGACGCCGTGACATGGAGGCCATCCTGGATGTGTTCGACCCCGACGTCGAGATCTACCAGTCTTTCGAAATTCCCTGGGGCGGCCGCTACAAGGGCCACGACCAGGCGCGACAGTTTTTCGAGCGCGAGATCCATGCGATCGAATCGCGAGTCGAAATCGAGCGCGTCATCGACTCGGGTGACCACGTCGCGGCCGCGGGCCGCTCGCACGGGGTCATTCGCGCGACCGGGAGAGAATTCGACGTCGCGGTGGTGCATCTCTGGACGCTTCGGTCGGGTCGGGTCGTCAGGTTCGAGGTATATCTGGACAATCCGGCGATGCTCGACGCGCTGGGCCGATGAGGAGTTCCCGTGATCCGCAGTGCGCTGGCGATCGTGATCGGCTACCTCGTCTTCGGGCTCAGTACGGCGCTGCTATTCGGAGTGAGCGGTCAGGATCCGCGCCAGGTCCCTGCGACGGGTCTCCTCGTGTTTTTCGTCGCGTACGGCATGGCGTTCGCGTTCCTGGGCGGCTACCTGACGGCGCTCGTGGCCAGCCAGTATGAGGCCGTGCATGGCCTCGTGCTCGCCGGTGTACTCGCCGTCGTGGCACTCGTGTCGATGATCCTCGAATGGCCATACGGCTCGGTGTGGAGCCAGGCTGCCGTGCTCGTGTTGATGGCGCCCGCCGCGGCGCTCGGCGCACGCGTTCGTCAGCGGATCGTGCCATTCCGCCATCCGTCGGCATGAGCCGTGATGCGCCGCGACACGCTGTCCCTGAGTGAAGCGCGTCGGATCGCGCTCGCCGCCCAGGGGTTCGATCGGCCCCGTCCCCGCCGCAACGTCCGCCAGGCGGATCTCAGCCGTGTGATCAGACAGCTCGGCCTCATCCAGATCGACTCGGTCAACGTGCTCGTCCGGGCTCACTACCTCGTGCTCTTCTCGAGGCTGGGTCCTTACAAGACCTCTGATCTCGACAATCTGATCTATGAGCGGCGGGAGTTCACAGAGCAGTGGGCGCACGAAGCGTCAATCCTTCCAGTCGATCGGTGGCCACTCTTTCGGCATCGCATGGAAGGGGAGAGCTTCGATCGAAAATTTCGCGCGCTTCGCACATACATGGAGCGGGAAACCGAATATGTCGCGCGCGTGCTGGCGGAAGTACGCACCAGAGGTGCGCTGGCGGCGGGCGAGGTCGCCGAACCGGACGGTTCCCGCGGGCAGGCCGGCGACTGGTGGGCCTGGACCGACGCCAAGGCTGCACTCGAAGGTCACTTCGCCTGCGGGCGACTGGCGATCGCCAATCGCCGGCCGGCAAACGTCGCGCGCGTCTACGATCTGGTCGAGCGGGTTCTGCCTCGCGAGCACCTGGAACGCATGCCACGTCCGGAGGAGGCCCAGCGTGAGCTCGTCCGGCTGGCCTCGCAGGCGCACGGCGTGGGGACGGCCGAGGATCTGGCCGATTACTACCGGATGCCGCTCAGGGACGCGCGCAGGCGTGTCGCCGAGCTCGTTGATGCGCGTGAGATTCGTGAAGTTCATGTGGAAGGATGGCGCGTGCCGGCCTATGTGGCGTGCTCCGTCTCGATACCGCGGCGGGTAAACGCGGCCAGTCTGATCTCGCCTTTCGATCCGCTCGTGTGGTTCCGGCCCCGGACTGCCAGACTGTTCGGCTTCGACTATCGCCTCGAGATCTTCGTCCCGCGTCCGGCGCGCCGCTGGGGTTACTACGTGCTGCCGTTTCTGCTCGGCGAGCGGTTCGTCGCCCGGCTCGATCTCAAGGCGGACCGGGCCACGCGCCGACTGCTCGTCGAGGCCGCCCACGTCGAGCCAGGGTGTGACCGTGACGAGGTGGCCTCTGCCATCGCGGCCGAACTGCAGGCACTGTCCGGTTGGCTGAGTCTCGACGACATTGCGATCGCGCGTCGGGGCCAGCTCTCGAAGACCTTGCTGCGGGCCGTGCGCGCCGGACGCTGACGATGCGAAGAAGCCATGGCATCGCCGATCGGCGTTACAATTTTGCCGCCCCCGGAGTTCGTGAGCGTGCTGTGCCGCGAAGGAGCGATCAGGATGAGTTCGTCGACGACGTTTGATCTCGCCGACGCCATCGCCGTGCTCGAGCGAACGCCCCGAGTGCTGAACTCACTGCTCGACGGGCTGAGCCTCGCGTGGACCGCCCCCAACGAGGGACCCGACACCTGGAGCCCGTTCGACGTGGTAGGCCACCTGATTGACGGCGAGGAAACCGACTGGATTCCTCGTGCTCGCATCATCCTGGACCAGAGCGGCAGCCGGCGATTCGTCCCCTTCGATCGATTTCGCCATCTTCGGCTCAATCCCGGACGCCGGCTGGAGGACCTGCTGCAGCGGTTCGCGGACCTGCGCGCCGCGAACCTCGATGCGCTCCGCAGCTTCGGTTTGACCGCGACCGAACTGCAACTCACCGGCGAGCATCCGGAACTGGGTACGGTGACGCTGGAGCAACTGCTCGCCACCTGGGTCACGCACGACCTGACGCACCTCGCGCAAATCGCGCGTGTCATGGGCCGTCAGTACGCCGGAGCCGTGGGGCCTTGGACCGCATATATCGGAATCCTGAAGCCCGCGTTGTGAGAGTGCGGATGGTGATCGCCAAGATGATGCGGCCGAAACTCGATCGCGACGTGTCGAGCCCAGAGCGGCTTGCGCGAACGTCACGAGCGCGGGCGCGCACGCGGCCGACTCCAACAGACGGAGGGAATCGTGCCGTGGCCGCGCTTCTGCTTTCCGTCGCTGTGGCGGCATCCGTTGCCGCGGGTCAGCGACCAGAAGCGCCGCCCAATCTGGATGCGTACGTCCAGCGCGCGATGAAGGCCTTCGAGGTGCCGGGCATCGGACTGGCCATCGTGAAGGACGGTGTGGTCGTCACCACGTCCGGCTACGGAGTGCGCAAGCTCGGCGAGGGGGCGGGTGTCGATTCCCGCACCCTCTTCGGGATTGCCTCGAACACCAAGGCCTTTACCGCGACCGCGCTCGGTCTCCTGGTGGAAGACGGCCGGGTCGCCTGGGACGCTCCGGTGATTCGCTACCTGCCATGGTTCCAAATGTGGGATCCGTTCGTGACGCGCGAACTGACGGTGCGCGATCTCCTCGTCCACAGGAGCGGATTGGGTCTCGGCGCTGGCGACCTGTTATGGTGGCCGCCGTCCACCTACAATCGCAGGGAGATTGCCGCCCGGCTTCGTTTCATTCCCCTCGCGACCAGCTTCCGGACCGCCTACGCCTACGACAATGTCCTCTACCTGATTGCCGGCGAGGTCATCGAGGCCGTCTCGGGACAAAGCTGGGAGGATTTCGTGTCGTCGCGAATCCTGGAGAAGGTTGGCATGCACGGCAGCAACGTTCGGCACTCGTCCGCGATGGCGGGCGGCCACGTGGCCGCGCCCCACGCGCGGATCGACGGTGTCGTCAGGCCCGTGGCGGCCTTCGACAGCGATAACACGAATCCCGCCGGCGGCATCAATTCGAGCGCCGAGGATCTGGCCAAGTGGCTGCTCGTGCAGCTGAACGAGGGACGGCTGTCCGACGGCTCGCGGCTCTTCTCCGAAGAGACCGCCAGGCAACTGACCACACTCGTCACGCCCATCCCGATTCAGGAGCCGCCACCCGAGCTGGCGGCGCTCAGGCCCAACTTCAACGGCTATGCCCTGGGCTTCAATGTCTTCGACTATCGAGGTCGGAAGATCGTCACGCACACCGGCGGGTTGCCCGGCTACGTGTCGCGGCTGTTGATGGTTCCCGATCTCGAGCTCGGCATCGCGGTGCTGACCAACCAGGAGTCGGGCGAGGCGTTCAATTCGATCGCGTTCCATGTCGCTGATCACTATCTCGGCGCGCCTGTCACCGACTGGGTTGGCGCCTATCTGAACGTGCGAGCCCGAAATGAGGCCAGTGATCGCGACGCCGAAGCGCGGGCAACGGCCGCGCGCGACCGCCAATCGAAGCCCTCACTTCTGCTCGAACGCTACGCAGGCGCGTACGAAGACGCGTGGTACGGCCCGATCGAGATTGAGCACCGCAACGGAAAGCTCGTCATACGATTCGGACGCACCCCGTCGCTCGTCGGCGACCTGGAACACTGGCAGCACGACACGTTCGTCGTGCGGTGGCGCGATCGCGAGCTTCGCGCCGATGCTTACGTGACGTTTTCACTCGAGCCCGACGGGCGCATCGAACGCGCGAAGATGGCTGCCGTCTCGCCTGCCACTGATTTCAGTTTCGACTTCCAGGATCTGCTGCTGGTGCCGGCCGGGGGCGGCCGCTGAGCGCGCTGACAAATCTGTGATTGCCTTCGTACGCTCGCAGCCTTGGATCAGGCGGCTGGGCATGCGTACGGGAAGGCTTCGCGCTCGTTGCCAGCTTCGCGCGTCCCTCTGACGGCGAAACCGTCCGCTTCCTTCGTAGGGAAGCGCCCCGGGCCTGACCCGTCATATACTTCTGCCCGCCGGGTCGATGTCCTCCGCACCGAGCGACAGTCCCAACGTCCGTTTTCCGCCCCCGCTTCTTTACCTCGTGGGATTTCTCGCCGGTGTCGTTCTGCACCGATGGGTCGGCCATGACGGCATTCCTGCGCACCTGCGGGACCTCTCGTCGAGCCTGGGTATCGCGCTGATTGCGGCCGGCCTCGCGCTGATTGCATGGGCGGTCGCGACGTTTCGACGGCTGCGGACCACACTCCTGCCGATGCGACCCTCGTCTGCCATGGCTGCGCAGGGCCCGTATCGCTTTACGCGAAATCCGATGTACATCGGCCTGGCGGCTATCTACTGTGGAGCAGCGTTGATGGTGGGCTTTGCGTGGCCGCTGGCCTGCCTGCCCGTGGTGCTGTTCGCCGTGCGGCGCCTTATCATCGATCGCGAAGAGCGATATCTCGAGCGCCGCTTCGGCGACGACTACCGCGCGTACACGAAACAGGTTCGTCGATGGCTCTGAGAATCGTCAACGCGGGACGCGGTGCCGAGTGCGGCCGACCATGACGAGGACCACGCCCGACAGGATGGCCGCTCCGCCCACGACCAGTCGAGCGGTGACGCGTTCCCCGAGCCACCACGTTGCGCCGATCGCCGTGAGCACCGGTACGGAGAGTTGTGCGACCGCGGCCTGAAGCGACGTGAGTGAGGGAACCGCCCGATACCACAAGGCGTAGCCCACACCAGATGCCAGCGACCCGGAGGCGACGGCCAGGCCCATGCCCGTCCACGTCACCTTCACGGGTCCGGCCGAACCGATGCTCAACAGGACGGCGAACACGACCGCGCAGCTGAAGTTGCGCGCCGTCGCGCCGATGGGATCGTCCACAGCCTGCCCGCGCAGCGAATAGACCGCCCATGCCATTCCGGCCGCCGCCATCAGCAGCGAGCCCGTGAAATCGGGAGCGCTGCCGCCCGGCGCAGTCAGGAGCAGGAGTCCGACAACCGCCGTGGCGAGACCTATCCATTCAACGGGCCGCGGCCTCTCACCGCTCAAGAGTCCCCAACCGACCATCGTGGTCTGGACAGAGCCGAAGAGAATGAGCGCGCCGAATCCTGCTCCGATGCGGAGGTAGGCGTAGGAAAACGCGATCGCATAGACGAAGAGTGCGGCGGCGGACCACCACGAGTCAGCTGAGGGCCGCAGCCGGCGTCGCGCCAGGCTTGCGACGACGGCCAGCGTGACCGCACCGCTCGCCAGACGAATCAAGGTAAAGGTGGCAGGGTCGACGAACGCGCGGCCAAGGGCCTGGCGCGTCAGGAGCGAGTTCGCCGCAAACCCCACGAGGGCCGCGCTCGCGCACGCGGTCACGATCTGGGGTCGTGGCCCGGTCGCTGGCGCCTTGTCCACAGGGGGCGATGTCGTCACCGCACCGCCGCCCCGGGCGTTGGGTCGTCCGACTGTGCCCGATCGTCACACGGATGTTTCACGTCGAGGATATTATCTGCACCTGTGGTAATTCCGCCGTCAACCCGGCTTCTGCGCTGTCTCGCCGTCTTCGGCCTCGGACTCGCTGCAACAGCCTGCCGCTCGACTGAGACACGGCCCCGGCTGGTCGTCCTGATCAGTGTGGATCAGATGCGGGCCGACTACGTCGAGCAGTTTCAGCATCAATGGACCCAGGGGCTGCGTCGCCTGGTCGATCGCGGTGCGCGGTTCGATGAGGCGATGTACCCGTACATGAATACGGTCACGTGCGCGGGCCACGCGACGATGGCCACGGGATCGGTGCCGGCCGAGCACGGGCAAGTCATGAACGAATGGTGGGATCGCGCGGGCCAACGGATGGTGACCTGCACGGCCGACGAGACGGCGCGGCCGGTGAGCTATGGCGCATCAATTCCCGAGGCGCACAGCGGCGTGCGCTTGAAAGTGCGGACGCTGGCGGAAGAGATGCACGCCCAGCTCGCCCCGGCGCCGCGCGTGGTCACGCTGTCCCTGAAGGCGCGCTCGTCGATCATGCTGGCCGGACGCCGTGGGGACGCCGTCACCTGGTTCGACAACAAGCGCGGAGCATGGGTCACCTCGACGGCGTTCTCATCAACGCCCGTGCCGCACCTCGCCAGGTTCCTGGCGGCCCGCGCGGTGCGCTCGGACCTGGGCAAGATCTGGAGCCGGCTGCTTCCGGCCAATCGTTATCTCTACGACGATGTGCATCTCGGCAGACAGCCGTCGAGACCATGGGGGCCGTCGCTGCCGCACGAATTGGTCGGTATTGATCGGAAGGTCGACGCCGCTTTTTACGAGCAGTGGGAAAGCAGCCCGTTTTCGGATGCGTTTCTGGCGGAGATGGCTCTCGCAAGCGTGGACGGGCTCGGGCTGGGCGCGGCGGGCCGGACCGACTATCTGGGTGTGGGCTTTTCAGCGCTCGACAAGGTGGGTCACGACTTCGGACCGTTCAGCCACGAGGTGCAGGATGTGCTGGCGCGCCTGGACCAATCCATCGGGAGGCTGCTGGACGGATTGGACGAGCGGGTCGGCCGGGACCGATACGTCGTGGGGCTGACCGCCGACCACGGCGTGTCGCCCATTCCCGATCAGATGAAGGCCCTTGGCACTGATGCGGGCCGCATCGACAGCCGCTCGCTCGCCGGTGCCATCGAACGCACCATAACCACCAGCTTCGGCCCAGGCTCGTATGTCTCCGTCGTCGAGCACACCGATGTGTACTTCGCGCCGGGCGTGTATGCGCGCCTGGTGCACGATCCTGAAGCGCTCGGCGCCGTGCTGAAAGTCATTGGGGAGTGGCCCGGCGTGTGGCGCGTCTATCGCGGGGATCTGCTGCCGTCGCGTGCGCCGGACGATCCCGTCGCGTCGGCCATCGCCTTGAGTTATATGTCCGATCGGAGTGGCGATCTCGTGCTCGTGCCAAAGCCGTACTGGGTGACCTCCGGCGACAGCGCGGCGACGCACGGGACGCTCCACCCGTACGACGCGCGCGTTCCCCTCATCCTGATGGGCGCTCCCTTCAAGCCGGGCACATACATGGAGCCCTCCAGCCCAACCGATCTGGCGCCGACGCTGGCCCATACCGTTGGCGTCACGATGACACGGCCTCGGGGCCGCATCCTGCGCGAGGCGCTCCAGACGGCCACGCCCTGACGCTGGTTCACCCGACGAACTTGTACCCGGCGCCGTGCACGGTGAGGATATGCCGCGGGCTTCGCGGTGAGGATTCGAGCTTCTGCCGCAGTTTGGCGACGAAATTATCCACGGTGCGGGTGTTCGGAAAATCCTCGTAGCCCCAGACGTGATTGAGAATCTGATCGCGGCTCACGACGTCGCCTGTGTGCGCGACGAAATAGCGCAGCAGGTCGTACTCCTTCGCCGTGAACTCGAGCCGCCGGCTGCCGCGACGGGCCTGGTGCGTGCGGAAGTCGATCTCTACATCTCCGATCCAGCAGACTGAAGGCCCGGCGGGGCGCGCCGCCGCGCGACGCAGCACGGCCTTGATCCGCGCGAGCAGCTCCACGATGCTGAACGGTTTGGTGACGTAGTCGTCAGCGCCGAGATCGAAGCCCAAAACCTTGTCGGTCTCCTGTGAGCGAGCGGTCAACATGACGATCGGCGTGCTCTGTCCGCGGGCCCTGAGCTCGCGGCACACCTCGAAGCCGTTCTTGCGGGGCAGGGCGATGTCGAGCACGACGAGATCGGGATTGAGCGCCACGGCCTTGGCGAAGCCGTCCTGGCCGTCGACGGCCGTGATCACGTCGTACCCTTCGAGCTCGAGATTGTCGCGCAATCCGAGCAGCATCTGCGGTTCGTCCTCGACCACCAGAATCCGTTTCATGGCTGCCATCATTCTACGGCCAGCCTGCTTCGGGGTATTCGGCGGCGGCTCGCACGGGGAACCACAGCGTGAAGGTGCTGCCGCGACCCGGCTCGCTGTCGAGATGGACGGCGCCGTGGTGGGCGCGCATCACGTGGTCGACAATAGCGAGGCCGAGGCCTGAGCCCTGGGGACCGAAGCCGTTACCGTCCTGCACACGAAAGAACTTCCTGAAGATGCGGCGCTGGTGGCGGCGGGAGATTCCGACGCCCTTGTCGCTCACCCGAATGAGCTCGGCGCCGTGCGCGGCGGCGACCTCGACACGAATTTCACGCGCGTCGGCCGAATACTTCATCGCATTCGAGAGCAGGTTCTCGAGCGCCCGCGCCACCGCTTCAGCGTCCACGCTGATCGGCGGAAGATCGCCAGCGAACGCGGAGCTGACCTCGAAGCGATTCTGCTTGAACTGATGGTCGAACGATCCGAGCACCTTGTCTGCGAGCTCGGCGAGGTTCACGGGAGCCATGCGGTAATGGCGCAGGCCCGCCTCGATGCGTGAGAACTCGAGAATATTGTTGATCAGCCGCGTCAGCTTCTGCGCTTCATTGTTGATGATGCGATAGTAGTCCTGCGCACGTTCCGGCGTGCGGACACGGCCCACCTCGAGCGTTTCCGCGAAGAGTTGAATCAGCGCAAGCGGCGTCTTGAGGTCGTGAGAGACCGCGGAAACGAAGTCGGACTTGAGGTCGGCCAGCCGCACCTCGCGCGCCGCCGCGAGCGCCACCAGCACCACCGCGGCCGCCATGACGACGGCCAGGCCGATCATCAGTGCCAGCTGCGGCGCCGTTCGAGCGCGTACCAGATCGGCCACCGCCAGATTCCCGTACCGATCCGGAGGCGCCAGTCGTCGACGCGGGGCTCGTACCCCGAGGCCCGCATCGCCGTCAGCGAGTCAGGATCGACGAAAGCCAGCGGGATCCGGCGCTCGCGTGCAAACGTGTTCTCGTCCGCGCCGTTCGATCGGTACACCACGCGACCGTCGCCGTCCAACACGGCGGCCGTCATCGCGGGGAAATCCGGCGGCAGCACGGTGCGGGAGATTTCGGCTTCGATGAGGCGAGGCAGGTAGATGCGCTCGAATCGGTCCATGTCGACGAGCAGGCCAATGAATCCGGTCATGCCGGGGCCGGACGACTTCGAAAAGGCCCGAACGCCCGACCGATAGCGCCGCTCACGAATGGTGAGCTCCGGGATGAGCGGCCAGCGCGCATGCGGCGCCAGGTCGGCGACGATCTCGATCATCCGCCGCTCGTCCGAATCGGCCAGTCTGAATCCCCGACCGGGTTCGAACAGCATGAGACGGTCGGGGTGCCGTGCCGACCACACGACGAAGGCGTCGATGAAGCTGTGGCGCCCGAGACCCTCCCGAAGCGCGGGTTCCAGGGCGGCGAGGTTCATGGCCTCGACATCGGTCTCGATGTCCGCCCGGTTCAGTTCTTCGAGAAACGGGGCCTTGAAGTCCCGGACCATCGCCTGGACGACGCGCTCGGCGGCATCGGCGCTGAGCTGGTCGAGCACCAGGGTCGACGTGGTTTCGAGATCGCGAACCGATCGGAACTGCAGATAGAAGACGGCCGCCACCGGGACGGCGACCGCGACGGCGAGCGCCACACCAAGGCGGACGCCGCGGTCGTGCAGCAGCCGCGAAAACAGTCCGGATGAGCCGGCCGGTCCGGTGGGGCGGGCCACCATACAGAGATCCAAAAACGCGGCGGAATCGAGCCCTAGTATTATGCCCGCGGCACCCGGTCGATGGTTCCGCGCCCAATGTCCCGTGCGGCCGCGCCTCGGTGAGCCCAGCCGCGGCTTGCCGCCCGGTGGGGGGCATGCTATATTCGTCAGGTTCTATCGAAGTTAGGAAACCCTATCTAGCTTCGATCCGCCAGGAAGAAGCCCGCGCGGTCACCCCGGCTTCTTCCCCTCGGAGGCCCCGCGATCGTTTCCGAGTGAGACCGGGATCGCCGCGCGAACATTCTCTCGATAGGGGAGGTCGCTTCAGGCACCAAGCCACTGGCTTTCAGGCCTGGAGCGCAAGTCCGGTTGCGCGTGGCGCGCAGCCCGGATCGATTTTTCTTCGTGGACCGGTCGGTGGACCGGTCGCGAGGACATGACGACGGGCGCCGCCCAACAGCGAAGGATCGAACGTGCCGACCATCAGCCAGCTCGCGCGTCAGGGACGACGACAGATCGTCAGCAAGACGAAGAGTCCGGCGCTCCAGAACAGCCCTCAGAAGCGCGGGGTGTGCGTCCGGGTGTTCACCCAGACACCGAAGAAGCCGAACTCGGCGCTGAGAAAGGTGGCACGCGTCAGGCTGACGAACGGCATCGAGGTCACTACCTATATTCCCGGTGTGGGGCACAACCTCCAGGAGCACTCGCTCGTGCTGATTCGAGGCGGCCGTGTGAAGGATTTACCGGGTGTGCGCTACCACGTGGTGCGGGGCACGCTCGACGCCGTCAGCGTACAAGGCCGGAAGCAGGGACGTTCCAAATACGGGGCCAAGCGGCCCAAGGCGTAACGCCATGCCACGTCGACGAGAAGTTCCCAAGCGAGCCATCGGGCCGGATCCGGTCTACAACAGCGCACTGGTGACGAAGTTCATCAGCACGATCATGCGTGAGGGCAAGCGCAGCACCGCGGAGCGGATCCTGTACCACAGCTTCGACATCATCAAAGAGCGCACCGGGGACGATCCGCTCAAGGTCTTCAAAAAGGCCGTGGACAACGTCAAGCCGAGCCTCGAGGTGAAGTCGCGCCGCGTCGGCGGATCGAACTATCAGGTGCCCATCGAAGTGAACCCCAACCGTCGGCTGTCGCTCAGCATTCGGTGGCTGGTGTCATTCGCCCGCTCGCGCGGCGACGGGAAGACGATGGAAGAAAAACTGGCGAACGAGCTGCTCGACGCTTCGAACCTGCGCGGTGGCGCGGTGAAGAAGCGCGAGGACACGCATCGCATGGCCGAAGCCAACAAGGCGTTCGCGCACTACCGGTGGTAGCGCGCTTCAGTCATCGTCGCTGATCGAGTACGAGCAATGCCAAGGCAAGTCGCCCTCAATCGCACGCGGAACATCGGCATCATGGCGCACATCGATGCCGGTAAGACCACGACCACCGAGCGCATCCTCTTCTACACGGGGATCACCTACAAGCTCGGCGAAGTGCATGACGGCACGGCGGTCATGGACTGGATGGAGCAGGAACAGGAGCGCGGTATCACTATCACGTCCGCCGCGACGACCTGCCTCTGGCGCGATCACCGCATCAACATCATCGACACGCCAGGCCACGTCGATTTCACGGCCGAAGTCGAGCGGTCGCTCAGGGTCCTCGATGGCGCCGTCGCGGTGTTCGACGCCGTGGCCGGCGTCGAGCCCCAGTCCGAGACCGTGTGGCGTCAGGCCGACAAGTACCGCGTACCTCGCATCTGCTTCGTCAACAAGATGGACCGCATCGGCGCGGACTTCAAGCGGACCCTCTCGCAGATCGAGACCAAGCTCCAGGCCAATCCGGTGGCCATCCAGCTGCCCATCGGCAGCGAGGACAAGTTTCTCGGCGTCATCGATCTCGTCCGGATGAACGCCGTGATCTACCGTGACGAGACGCTCGGAGCCGAGTACGCGGTCGAGGAGATCCCGGACGAGTACCTGGCCGAGGCCCAGGAGTACCGCGAAGCCCTGATCGAAAAGGTCAGCGAATCCGACGACGCGTTGCTCGAGAAATACCTGCACGGAACCGAGATCACGGAGGACGAGATCAAGGCAGCCCTCCGGCGGCGGGCGATCCGCTCGGTCCGTGGCGAGACGGCGCCGTTCGTCCCCGTCATTTGCGGGTCGGCTTTCAAGAACAAGGGCGTCCAGCCGCTGCTCGACGCCGTCGTGGACTACCTGCCCTCGCCGTTGGATATTCCGCCTATCATCGGGCTCGATCCCGACAAGGCCGAGGAAACCCAGGTGGAGCGCATGGCGGCCGACGACGCGCCGTTTGCCGCACTGGCCTTCAAGATCATGACCGATCCGTTCGTCGGTCAGCTGACGTTCCTCCGCGTCTACTCCGGCGTCATGACGTCGGGCTCCTCGGCCTACAACGCCACCAAGCAGAAGAGCGAGCGCATCGGTCGTCTCCTCAAGATGCATGCGAATAAGCGTGAGGAGATCAAGGAAGTCTACGCCGGCGATATCGCCGCCGCGGTCGGGTTGAGGAGCGTCAGCACGGGCGACACCATCTGCGACGAGAAGCACCCGGTGGTGCTCGAGGCGATGGACTTCCCCGAGCCGGTCATCTCACTCGCCATCGAGCCCAAAACCAAGGCCGACCAGGAGAAACTGGGGCAGGGGCTGGGCAAGCTGATGGCCGAGGACCCCACCTTCCGCGTCCGCACCGATCAGCAGACCGGACAGGTCGTCATCGCCGGCATGGGCGAGCTCCACCTCGGAGATCATCGTCGACCGCCTGAAGCGCGAGTTCAACGTCGAGGCCAGCGTCGGTCGTCCGCAGGTCGCCTACAAGGAGACGCTGACGGTGGCCGCCGACGGCGAGGGCCGGTACATCCGCCAGACCGGCGGCCGCGGCCAGTACGGGCACGCCAAGATTCATTTGACCCCGCGCAAGCCGGGCGAGGGCTACGAGTTCGTCAACAGCATCGTGGGCGGGTCCATTCCGCGCGAGTACATCAAACCGATCGACGAAGGGATTCGCGAGGCCCTCACGACCGGCGTGCTCGCCGGCTATCCCGTCGACGATGTGGAAATCGAGCTGTACGACGGCTCGTTCCACGACGTCGATTCCTCCGAGATGGCGTTCAAGATTGCCGGATCGATGGCGTTCAAGGATGCCGCCAAGCGGGCACGGCCCGTGCTCCTCGAGCCCGTGATGCGCGTCGAGGTCGTGGTTCCCAAGGACTACATGGGCGACGTCATGGGCGATCTGGCCAGCCGCCGCGGGCATATTCAGTCGCAGGAGGATCGCGGTGGGACGCAGATCGTGACAGCGCGCGTGCCGTTGTCCGAGATGTTCGGGTACGCCACCGACCTGCGATCGCGGACGCAGGGGCGTGCCACCTATTCCATGCATTTCGATCGCTACGAGCCCGCACCGCACAGCGTGAGCGAAGAAGTCGTGGCGCGAATGCAGGGGCGTTGAGCCTCCGAGGGACAGAGATATGGCCACGTTCAGCGACAAGATCCGGATCAGGTTGAAGGCGTACGACGCCCGGGTGCTCGATCAGTCGACCGGCGAGATCGTCGAGACCGCCAAACGCACGGGCGCGCGTCTCGCGGGCCCGATTCCACTGCCGACCGTCCGGAACCGGTGGACGGTGCTTCGCTCGCCGCACGTCGACAAGAAGTCGCGGGAGCAGTTCGAGATCCGGACGCACAAGCGTCTGATCGACATCTTCGAGCCGACGCCGCAAACCGTGGACGCGCTGATGAAGCTGGATCTGCCGGCCGGCGTGGATGTCGAAATCAAGGCCTTCGGCAAGGAACACAAGTGATGGTCACTAGCATTCTTGGACGGAAGGTCGGCATGACGCAGGTCTTCGCCGACGACGGGACCGCGCTGGCTGGGACGGTGATCAAAGCCGGCCCGTGTGTGGTCGTCCAACGCAAGACCGCGACGAGCGACGGCTACGAGGCCGTACAGATCGGTCTCGTCGAGGAGCGTCCGGCGAAGGTGACGAAGGCGCTGGCCGGCCACTACAAGAAGGCGGGCCTTCCGCCGACGCGCGTGCGCCGCGAAGTGCGGCTGGCCAAGGACGGCGACGCGAAGGCCGGTGATCAGGTGCTGGTGTCGATCTTCGCCAATGGCGATCGTGTCGATGTGGTCGGCGTCAGCCGCGGCAAGGGATTTCAAGGCGTCGTCAAACGTCACCATTTCCGTGGCGGCGCCGCCACGCACGGGTCGATGTTCCACCGGGCGCCCGGCTCGATCGGCGCCTCGTCGTTTCCGTCACGGGTCATCAAGGGGATGCGTGCTGCGGGACGCATGGGCGCGGATCGCGTGACCGTGCACAATTTGAAGGTGATTCGGGTCGATCCGGACAACCACCTGCTCGTCGTGAGCGGTGCGATACCAGGTGCGCCCGGCGGCTATCTCATCGTGCGGAAGGCGATTACGGCAAAGACCGTCAAGACGCCGCAGGTGGAGAAGCCGAAAGGCAAGAAGTAAGGAACGCGCAGGTTGGAGCCTGAGATGACCATCGACGTCGTCAACGCGCAGAACGAACGGGTGGGATCGCTGGAAGTGAGCGACGACCTGCTGGCCGGGCCCGTCAAGCTCGATCTGGTGTGGGAGTCCGTGGTGTGCACCAATGCCTCCGAACGGCGCGGCACGCACGCCGTGAAGAACCGGGCGCGCGTGAGCGGCACGGGCAGGAAGCCCTGGCGGCAGAAGGGAACCGGTCGCGCGCAGGTTGGGGAGAGTCGCAATCCGCTGTGGCGCAAGGGCGGCATCGTCTTTGGGCCGACGCCGCGGTCGTACGCCTATCAGCTGCCCCACAAAGCCGAGCTCGGTGCGCTTCGGGCGGCGTTCGTCCAGAAGCTCAAGGATGGCGCCGTGATCGTCGTCGACGCATTGCCTGAGGGTGAGACCAAGACCAGGAATGCGTCGTCGTTTCTCGAGCGGCTGGGTGCCGGAGGGCGCACGGTGCTGACCGACGTCACGGCCCCGGACGGTTTTGTGCGGGCGCTGCGCAACCTGCCGCGTGTGTCGTTCGTGACGAGCAGCCGGTTGAAGGCGCGCGACGTGATGGCCGCCGATCGCGTGATTGCCACGAGAGCGGCAGTCGAGCGCCTGCAGCAGACGCTCGGCACGGAGCAGCCGTCATGAACCTGACCGACATCATTCGGCGTCCGCTCATCACGGAGAAGACGAGCATCATCCGCGAGGATGGACGCACGATCGTCTTCGAGGTGAAGTCCGACGCGAACAAGGTGCAGATCCGGCAGGCGGTCGAGAAGCTGCTTGGATCGAAGGTGGCGCACGTCAGAACGGCCATGGCGCACGGGAAGGTCAAGCGGCAGGGCCGCTTCGCCGGGCGACGCCCCGACTGGAAGAAGGCGTATGTGACGCTGCGCGAAGGGGAGAAGATTCCGGAGTTTCTCGAAGGGGCCTGACGCCCATCGCTGAAGGATCACCGAGATGCCCATTCGCAGCTATAAACCGACGTCCGCCGGCCGGCGGTTTCAGACCGTGCAGGTCTTCGACGAGATCACGGCGACGAAGCCGCACAAGCCGCTCACCGAGCCGCTCCATCCATCGGGCGGCCGCAACAACCACGGTGAGGTGACCATCTGGTGGCGCGGTGGGGGACACAAGCGGCTGTATCGCACGATCGACTTCAAGCGCGACAAGCGTGACATTCCGGGCAAGGTGCTGACGATCGAGTACGACCCGAACCGCTCGGCGCGCATTGCGCTCGTCGGCTACAGCGACGGTGAGAAGCGGTACATCCTGCACCCGGTCGGATTGAAGGTCGGCGCCGTCGTCGTGGCAGGCGAGAGCGTGGACATCCTGCCGGGGAACGCGTTGCCGCTGGCCAACATCCCGCTGGGCACGCAGGTGCACAACGTGGAGCTCAGGCCGGGCAAGGGCGGACAGAATCGCCCGCAGCGCCGGGTCGTCGGTGCAGGTCGTGGCGAAGGAAGGCGAGTACGTCTCCGTCAAGATGCCCTCGAGCGAGATTCGCCGCATTCTCGGACGCTGCGTGGCGACGGTGGGGCAGGTGGGTAACGTCAATCACGAGAACGTGTCGATTGGCAAGGCGGGCCGAAGCCGCTGGCTCGGCAAGCGCCCGCACGTCAGAGGCGTGGCCATGAATCCCGTGGACCATCCGCTCGGCGGTGGCGAGGGCAAGACGTCGGGTGGCCGGCATCCCGTGACGCCGTGGGGCAAGCCGACGAAGGGTTTCAAGACCCGGAATCGAAAGGTGACCAACCAGTTCATCGTCCAGCGGAGGACGAAGTAGGGCACGCGTCGGGCCGGCCGGCTTCGGGCTGCGGCGGTTGCGCAGCCAAGCCGGGTCCGACGGAGTGGCCTGGAGCCGGAAGCGCGTTATGAGTCGATCATTGAAGAAGGGTCCGTTCGTTGACACGCCGCTGCTCGAAAAGGTCGAGGCGATGAACCGCGCCGCCGAGAAGCGCGTCATCAAGACGTGGTCGCGCCGGTCCACGATCGTGCCCGAGATGGTGGGGCACACGCTGGCGGTGCACAACGGCCGCAAGTTCATTCCGGTGTATGTCACCGAGAACATGGTGGGCCACAAGCTCGGGGAGTTTGCGGCGACGCGCTTGTTCAAGGGGCACACGATGAAGACGGCCGCCGAGAAGGCCGCGACGACCGCGCCCGCGCCCGGCGCGGCGGCTCCGGCGGCGGCGGCCAAGCCAGCCGGAGGCGCGTCGTGATCGAAGCGCACGCGACGGCCAAGTACGTGCGCACCTCAGCGCAGAAGGCCGGGCTGGTGCTGGATCAGATCCGCGGCCGCGACGTCAATCAGGCGCTCGCGACGCTGAGGTTCACGCGGAAGTCGGTGGCGCGGGACATCGAAAAGGTGCTGCGGTCGGCCATCGCCAACGCGCAGCAGAAAGACGGGTTTGGCGGCGACGTCGACCGGCTGTTCGTGAGCGGCTGCTACGCCAACCAGGGCCCGTCGGCCAAGCGGGTGCGTCCTGCGCCGATGGGGCGGGCGTTTCGAGTCGTCAAGCGCTCGGCGCACTTGACCGTGCGCGTGACGGAGCGACCGGTGGCGATCGCGAGCGAGGAGCCGTCGGCCGGGCGCGCGAAACGGTCGACCCGAAAGCCGGCGGCTGGAGCGAAACGGACGGGTGGGGCGTCGGCGCCGCGCGCGCGCCGTTCGGCGCCCAAGAAGAAGGCGAACGCGACGTAAGACAGAGGAGCGCGACGTGGGTCAGAAAGTTCATCCGTACGGGTTCCGCCTCGGATTCAACAAGACGTGGCGGTCGCGGTGGTACTCGGATCGCGACTACGCGAAGCTGCTCCACGAGGATCTGCGTCTGCGGGACACGCTCAAGAAGCGGTTCGCGCACGCGGGTGTCTCGAAGATCGAGACCGAGCGAGCGGCGAACAAGCTGAAGATCGACATCCATACCTCGCGTCCGGGCATCATCATCGGCCGCAAGGGAACCGAGGTGGACAAGCTGAAGACCGAGATTCAGAAGCGGACGAGCCGCGAGGTCTTCATCAACATCCAGGAGATCCAGAAACCGGAGCTCGACTCGCAGCTCATCGCCGAATCCGTTGCGCTGCAGCTCGAGAAGCGCGTGGCGTTTCGTCGGGCCATGCGCAAGGCCGTCGAGTCGGCGCTGCGCTTCGGAGCCCGAGGGATCAAGATTCGGGTGTCGGGGCGTTTGAACGGGGCCGAGATCGCCCGCTCGGAGTGGTACCTGCACGGCCAGCTGCCGCTCCAGACGCTTCGAGCCGACATCGACTACGGCCTGGCCGAAGCGAGCACGACCTACGGGCAGATCGGCGTGAAAGTGTGGCTCTACAAGGGGGACCGGCTCGTGCCGCGCACCGGGCGCGAGGAAGACTATCGCGCACCGCGTCGGGGACCACGCGCGTAGCAGGCTGGGGCGCTGAGGAGCACTCGTCATGTTGATGCCGAAGAAGGTCAAGTACCGGAAGCAGCAGCGCGGCCGCATGCGCGGCAAGGCCTGGCGCGGCTCCGATGTCTCGTTCGGGGACTACGGATTGAAAGCGCTGGAGCCCTGCTGGCTGACCGATCGGCAGATCGAGGCGGCTCGAGTGGCGATGACGCGCTTCATCAAGCGCGGCGGCAAGATCTGGGTGCGGGTGTTCCCCGACAAGCCCATCACGAAGAAGCCGCAGGAAACCCGTATGGGCAAGGGCAAGGGCGCGCCGGAACAGTGGGTCTCGGTGGTCAGACCGGGCAAGGTGCTCTTCGAGATGGAGGGCGTGACGGAGATCGAAGCGCGTCAGGCCATGCGGCTGGCCGCGGCCAAGCTGCCGATCCGGACGAAGTTCGCCATGCGGTTTGCCGAGGAGAAGGTGTCGTGAAGGCGAGCGAGCTGAGAGATTTGTCGCGTGACGAGCTCGAAGGCAAGGTGCGCGACCTGCAGGATCAGGTCTTTCGCCTGCGCATGCAGAAGGCGATGGGTCAGCTCGACGCGGCGCACAAGGTGCAGTCGACCCGGCGGGACCTGGCGCGCGTGAAGACGATTTTGCGGCAGCGAGAGTTGGCGGCGGCCCGGTAGCCATCGGAGATCAGCGATGCCTGTAAAAGCGCAGAAGCTCGGCGTGGTGGTCAGCGACAAGATGGACAAGACCGTCGTCGTCGCGGTCGAACGCAAGGTGCGGCACGAGGTCTACGGGAAGGCTCAGCGCCGCACGTCGAAGTTTCTGGCCCATGATGAAACGAACGAAGCGAAGGTCGGCGATCGGGTGGAGATCGTCGAGTCACGGCCGCTCAGCCGCCGGAAGCGCTGGACGGTGACGAGAGTCGTGCTGAAGGCCGTCGCGGTCTAGACGGCGACCTGACGGGGACACTGCCATGATCCAGATGCGCTCGATTCTCGAGGTGGCCGACAATTCCGGCGCGCGGAAGATCGCCGTCATCAACCCGATTGGCGGTTCGACCGGTCGCTACGCGCGTCTCGGCGACATCGTCACCGCCTCGGTCAAGGAAGCCGCGCCAGACTCGAACGTGAAGAAGGGGTCGGTCGTCAAGGCCGTCATCGTCCGCACGCGCAAGGAGCAGCGTCGGAAGGATGGCAGCTACATCCGCTTCGATCGGAACGCGGCCGTGCTCGTCAACGACCAGAACGAGCCGATCGGAACGCGCGTGTTCGGGCCGGTGGCCCGCGAGCTGCGCGAGCGGCGGTTCATGAAGATCATCTCGCTCGCACCGGAAGTGCTGTAGCCATGTCTCTACTCCAGACTCCGATTCGCAAGAACGACACGGTGCTCGTGATGGCGGGCAAGGACCGTGGCAAGCGCGGGCGCGTGCTCAAGGTCATTCCCGATCGCAACCGCGTCATTGTCGAGGGCGTGAATTTCATCAAGCGGCACACGCGGCCGAATCCCACCCGCAACATCAAGGGCGGAATCGTGCAGCGCGAGGCGGCACTGCATGCGTCGAACGTGCAACTCGTGTGTCCCGAGTGCGGCGCCGCGACCCGGGTCGGACGCCGGGTGCTGGGCGACGGCCGCAAGGTGCGCATCTGCCGGAAGTGCGAAGGAGTGGTGGACAAGTGAGCGGCGCGAAGAACCGGCTGCGCGAGCGGTACGTCAACGACGTGGTGCCGGCGCTCCGCAAGGAGTTCGGCTATACGAACGTGATGGCCGTGCCGCGCATCGAGAAAGTGGTCGTCAACATGGGGCTCGGCGAGGCCACGTCGAACCAGAAGATCGTGGATGTCGGAGCGGACGAAGTGGCCAGGGTGACCGGGCAGAAACCCGTGATCCGTCGTGCCCGCAAGTCGATCGCGGCCTTCAAGCTGCGCAAGGGCATGCCGGTGGGCACGATGGTGACGCTGCGCGGCGACCGCATGTACGAGTTCCTGGATCGGCTGCTGAGCATCGCCCTTCCGCGGGTGCGCGACTTCAGGGGCGTATCGCCCCGCGGGTTCGACGGGCGCGGCAACTACACGCTCGGGCTTCGCGACCAGCTGATCTTTCTCGAGATCGATTACATGAAGGTGGACAAGCCCCGCGGCATGAACGTGTCGGTCGTGACCACGGCCAGGACCGATGAGGAAGCGCGGCGGCTGCTGCAGTTGATGGGCATGCCGTTCCGCCAGAACTGACGCGCGACGAGATTCGAGCAGGTATGGCAACCACAGCAAAGATCGCCAAGGAACAGAAGGTCCCGAAGTTCAAGATCAGGCTCCGCAACCGGTGCCGCCTGTGCGGGCGCCCGCGGGCCTACATGCGAAAGTTCGCGCTGTGCCGTCTGTGTTTCCGGCGGCTCGCGCTCGAAGGCGATGTGACGGGCGTGACGAAGAGCAGTTGGTGAGGAGAGAGCCAGGCTTATGACCGATCCCATTGCTGACATGCTGGCGCGGATTCGGAATGCGCTTCACGCCAAGCATCCGCGCGTAGATGTGCCGGCGTCGAGGCTCAAGGCCGAAATTGCCAGAATCCTCCAGGACGAGGGCTACATCAACGGCTTCAAGCTGGTTGACGAACCGGCGACCCGCGATCTCGCGGCGCGCCGGCTGATTCGCGTGTTCCTGAAGTACGGTCCCCACGGTGAGCGGGTCATCACGGGGATCGAGCGCATCAGCCGTCCGGGCCGGCGCGTGTATTTCAGCCGCGACGAGGTGCCGCCCGTGCTCGGCGGCCTCGGCACGAGCATCCTCACGACGTCGCGCGGGGTGATGACGGGCCGCGAGGCGGTGAAGGTCGGCGTCGGCGGCGAAGTGCTCTGCAACGTGTGGTGAGAATGCGCGACCAGATGTCGCGACAGGGGTGAGCGGCCGATCATGTCTCGAATAGGCAAGAAACCGATTCCGATTCCGGCGGGTGTCACCGTGAAGATTCATGCGGGTGCCGTCGAGGTGCAGGGACCCAAGGGCACGCTGCGGCAACGCGTGCCCGCTGAGGTCGCCTTCGACGTGGCCGACGGTCAGATCCGTGCGCGCACGGTCGGCGATGACGCCGCGCTGGGCAAGTTCCATGGGCTCGCCCGGACGCTCGTGGCCAACGCCGTGCAGGGCGTCACGCAGGGATTCAAGCGGGAGCTCGACATCGTGGGCATCGGCTATCGCGGCGAAGTGCGCGGCAAGCAGGTGGTCTTCGCGCTCGGGTACTCGCATCCGGTGGTCTTCGATGTGCCCGACGGCATCGAGATCGCCATCGACAAGCAGACACACGTCACCGTGACGGGTGCCGACCGCCAGAAGGTGGGGCAGGTTGCGGCCGATATCCGGTCGCTTCGCAAGCCCGACCCGTACAAGCAGAAGGGCGTCCGGTACACGGGTGAGGTCCTCAAGAAGAAGGTCGGCAAGACCGGCGCCTAAGGACTGAGAGATCGAGCGATGAAGATCGTCACCAAAGAAGATCGACGCGTCCGAATCAAGCTGAGGCTGCGCAAACGCGTCCACGGGCGCGGGGAGCGGCCGAGGCTCTCGGTGTTCAGGAGCGTCGGCCATATGTACGTGCAGGTCGTCGACGATCTGCGCGGCGAGACCATCGCGGCCGCGTCCACGATCGAACCGACCGTGAAGGCGGCGATGACGTCGGGCGTGCGCGGCGGCAACAAGGCGGGCGCCGAGCTGGTCGGACGCACCATCGCGGAGCGACTGCTGGCGAAGGGCATCAAGAAGGTCGTCTTCGATCGGAACGGGTTTCTCTATCACGGTCGCGTGCGCGCGGTGGCAGACGCCGCGCGCCAGGCGGGCCTTGAGTTCTAGTTCACACGAGCACACTATGTATCGCACACGCGAACGCATCGATCCTTCACAGCTCGACATCAAGGACGTGGTCGTCTCAATCAACCGCGTCACGAAGGTCGTGAAGGGCGGCAAGAACCTCAGCTTCAGCGCGCTCGTCGTCGTGGGCGATGGACACGGGGTGGTAGGCTTCGGCATCGGCAAGGCGAAGGAGGTCCCCTCGGCGATCAAGAAGGCGATCGAGGCGGCCAAGAAGTCGCTCATCCGCGTGCCGTTGCAGGGAACGAGCATTCCGCACGAGGTCGTCGGCCGCTATGGGGCGGGCCGCGTGCTGCTCAAGCCGGCGCCGGACGGCACGGGGCTGATTGCGGGCGCCGCCGTGCGCGCCGTCGTCGAATCGGCGGGCATTCAGAACGTCCTGACGAAGTCGCTCGGAACGGCCAACGCACACAACGTGGTGCGGGCGACCTTCGCCGGGCTGCTCCAGCTCAAAGACCCGCTGATGGTCGCGCGCCTGAGAGGCAAGACCCTCGACGAGCTCACGCGCTCGTCGGCATGACGTCCGGCACGCGACAGACGTGAGGAATGAAGCGGACATGACGAAGACCACGGGTAAGCCGGCCAGAACACTGAAGATCACATTGCTCAAGAGCCCCATCGGCTTCAACCGCAAGCAAGGTCTCGTTGCGCAAAGTCTTGGGCTGCGGCGAATCCGTCACGCGGTTGAGGTGCCGGACACGCCCGAGACCCGGGGCATGATTCTGAAGGTGCGACATCTGGTATCGGTCGAAGAGCTGAGCTGAGTTGAGTTTCTTATGGGTCTAAGCAACCTGAAGCCGCCCAAGGGCGCCAAGGGCAAGAAGAAGCGGATCGGCCGCGGCCAGGGATCGGGCAGCGGTCACACCGCGGGTCGCGGTCACAAAGGCGCCAAGTCGCGATCGGGGTTCAAGCGCAAGCGGGGCTTCGAAGGCGGTCAGATGCCGCTGCACCGCCGGGTCCCGAAGCGCGGATTTCACAATCCGTTTCGCGTCGAGTACGCCGTGGTGAATCTCGACACGCTGGCCGAGCGGTTCGAGGCCGGCACGGTGGTGACGCCGGAACTGCTCGTCGAGCACGGGCTGGTCTCGGCCAAGGCCCGCGTGAAAGTACTGGCGCGGGGCGAGATTGCCAAGGCGTTGACGGTGCGGGCGCACAAATTCAGCGGCAAGGCGCTCGAAAAGATTGCGGCGGCCGGCGGCACCGCCGAACCGGTCACGGTGCAGCGACCAGAGGGACAGGCACGACCCGGCTAGACCATGGAAAACGTACTGAAGAACATCTTCTCGGTCCCCGACCTGCGCAATCGCGTGCTCTTCACGCTTGCGTTGCTCGCGGTCTACCGCTTCGGCCATCACGTGCCTACGCCGGGCGTGAACGGCGAGGCGCTGGCGCTCCTGGCCGAGCAGACACGCAACACGATGTTCGGGCTCTACGACATGTTCTCGGGAGGCAACCTCTCGAGGGTGACGATCTTTGCGCTCGGCATCATGCCGTACATCAGCGCGTCGATCATCCTCCAGCTGCTGACGGTGGTGTGGCCCTACCTCGAGAAGCTGTCGAAGGAAGGCGAGCTCGGGCGCCGCAAGATTACGCAGTACACCCGCTACGGCACGATCGTGCTGAGCGTGGTGCAGTCGCTGGGCATCGCCATCTTCCTGGAGCGTCAAACCAACATCGCCGGCGGGTTGCCGCTCGTCTACGAGCCCGGCCTGGCGTTCCGCCTGATGACCGTGCTGACCCTGACAACCGGGACGACGTTCATCATGTGGCTGGGCGAGCAGATCACCGAGCGCGGAGTCGGCAACGGCATGTCGCTCATCATCTTCGCCGGCATCGTGGTGGGCCTGCCCCGGGCCGTGCTGACGACCATCGATCAGCTGCGCACCGGTCAGATGGGGTTGTTCCGTCTGATCGTGCTCGTCGTGCTCATGGTGGCGGTGGTGGCGGCCATCATCTTCGTCGAGCGCGGTCACCGGCGTGTGACGGTGCAGTACGCGAAACGCGTCGTCGGCCGGCGGATGTACGGCGGATCGAGCACGCACATTCCGCTGAAGGTGAATACCGGCGGCGTCATTCCCGTGATATTCGCGTCGTCGATCCTGGCGTTTCCGGCGACGATCGCCGGCATGTTCGAGCCCGGCGGTTGGGCCGAGGCGATTGCGGCGCAGCTGGCGTTCGGGATGCCGCTCTACAACCTGTTGTACATCGCCGGGATCATTTTCTTTGCGTACTTCTACACGGCCATTATCTTCAACCCCGATGACGTGGCCGAGAACATGAGGAAGTACGGCGGGTTCATCCCCGGCATCCGGCCGGGCAAGCGCACCGCGGAGCACATCGATACGATTCTCACGCGGATTACCCTGGCAGGCGCCATCTATCTGGCGGCCATCGCGATTCTTCCTGAGTTCCTGATCACGGGGTTCAGAGTGGCGCCCATTCCGTTCATCGGCGAGCAGCTGGACGCCATGCTGCCGCGATTCATCACGGAAGGGATGAACGTCACCTTCTATTTCGGCGGCACCTCGCTGCTCATCATCGTCGGCGTGGCGATGGATACCGTGCAGCAGATCGAGTCGCAGCTCATCATGCGCCATTACGATGGCTTCATGAAGAAGACGAGGATCCGCGGACGCCGTGGCTGATCGCGTGATCGTCGAAGACGGACGTCGAGGGGAGAGGGAGTCGTGATCGTGTGCCGGTCGCGCGCCGAGATCGAGCTCATGCGCGCGGCGAACCAGCTGGTCGCGCGCGTCCTGGCCGAGCTCGCTCGAGCCGTCGCGCCGGGAGTCACGACGCTCGAGCTGGACGAGATGGCCGAGACACGGCTTCGTGAAGAAGGCGCCATGCCCGCGTTCAAGGGGTATCACGGCTTTCCGGCGACGATCTGCGCGTCCGTCGACGAGCAGGTCGTGCATGGGATTCCCTCGAACCGTGCCTTGAAGGAAGGCGAGATTCTATCGATCGATCTGGGCGCCGTCCTCGACGGGTACTACGGCGACGCGGCGGTGACCGTCGGGGTCGGGCGGATTTCAGCGAAGGCCGCTGAGCTCCTGCGCGTCACCGAGGAGGCGTTGCACCTGGGGATCGAGCAGGTCCGGCCCGGCGGCCGCGTCTCGGACATCGGCCACGCGGTGCAGATGCACGTAGAGGCGCACGGGTTTTCGGTGGTCCGCGAGTTCGTGGGACACGGCATCGGCGAGGCGCTCCACGAGGAGCCGCAAGTGCCGAACTACGGCGAGGCCGGACGGGGCCCGCACCTGGCCGAGGGCATGGTCCTGGCGATCGAGCCCATGGTCAACATGGGCAAGCCGGCCGTGCGGATTCTCGAGGACGGGTGGACGTCGGTCTCACGCGATGGCAGCTTGTCGGCGCACTTCGAGCATACGGTAGCGGTTGGCGCCGGGGGCGCAGACGTGCTCACGAGGCTCGAACCCTCTGCCCGGACCAGGCAGACGGCGGGCCGCCAGTCGGCGTGGGCTCGATAGTCTCTGATGCGAGATCGAGCCCATGGCCGGGCGTACCGAACGGACCGAGGTGAGGGGAGTGGTAGCGGCGCTGCTGCCCAAGGGACTGATTCGGGTGGTGGTCGACGGCACGAACGACGTCGTCGCTCACGTGACCGACGACCCGCTGAAGAATTTCGTGCGGCTGGTGGTCGGCGATCGGGTGCGAGTGGAGTTGACCGCGCAGGATCCATCGCGGGGCCGGATCACGCGCCGGTTGCGGTCGTGAGCGTCGAGCAGGTGGGGAACGAGGGGTCGCACGCATGAAGGTCAGGGCATCGGTCAAGCGTATCTGTGACAAGTGCAAGATCGTCCGGCGGCACCGTGTCGTCCGCGTGATCTGCACGAATCCGAAACATCGGCAACGGCAAGGCTGAGGGTCGAAGCATGGCTCGTATTGCAGGCGTGGATCTGCCGCGCACCAAGCGCATCGAGATCGGGCTCACCTACATCTTCGGGATCGGCCGGACACGGTCGAATCGCATCCTGAAGGATGCGGACGTCAGTCCGGACATCCGCGTGAAGGATCTGTCGGAAGACGACGTCCGGAAGTTGAGCCGGGTGATCGAAGAGCAGGGCGGCGTGGAAGGCGATCTCCGAAAGGAGATCTCGATGAACATCAAGCGTCTGATGGACATCGGATGCTATCGCGGCCTTCGCCATCGGCGCGGATTGCCGGTGCGTGGCCAGCGCACGCGGACGAACTCGCGGACGCGCAAGGGCCCGCGGCGCGGCGTGATTGCGAAGAAGAAGCCCGTGGTCTAGGGGTCTGGGCGTCGCTGAACGGATTGACGAATCGAGGAGTGGATGGCGAAGAGCGAGCCGAGCGCTGACGCGGCGGTTCCCAAGAAGGAAGCCGGCAAGCGCAAGAAGACGTTCAAGAAGCGGACGGAAAAGCGGGTCGTGCATCATGGCCTGGTGCACATCCAGGCGTCGTTCAACAACACGCTGATCACGATCACCGATCCCGAGGGCAACGTCGTGGCCTGGTCGAGCGCCGGAGGCATCGGCTTCAAGGGGTCGCGCAAGGGCACGCCGTTCGCTGCGACTCAGGCGGCAATCAACGCCGGGAACGCCGCGAAAGCGGTGGGCATGCGATCGGTCGACGTGCGTGTGAAGGGACCGGGGTCTGGCCGTGAATCGGCCATTCGAGCGCTGCAGACAATCGGCTTGACGGTGAATTCGATTCACGACGTGACGCCGATTCCGCACAACGGCTGCCGGCCGCCGAAGCGTCGGCGCGTGTGAGTGGCTCAGACAGGCGAGGAGATCGATGGCTAGGTATGTAGGACCCGTCTGCCGGCTGTGCCGGCGCGAAGGCATGAAGCTGTTTCTGAAGGGCGAGCGGTGCTACACGGAGAAGTGCGCCATCGAGAAACGGAACTTCCCGCCGGGGCAGCACGGCAAGTCGCGGCGGGCGAAGCTGGCCGGCTACGGCGTGCAGCTGCGCGAGAAGCAGAAGGTCAAGCGCATTTACGGGGTCCTCGAGGACCAGTTCCGCCGTTACTTCGAGTCGGCGGAGCGTCAGCGGGGTATCACCGGTGAGACCCTGCTGCAGTTGCTCGAGCGGCGGCTCGACAACGTCGTCTACCGCCTGGGGCTGGCGACGTCCAGAATCCCAGGCCCGGCAGCTCGTGCGCCATGGGCACTTCACGGTGAATCAGCGCAAGGTGGACGTGCCGTCCTATTCGATGCGCGCTGGCGATGTGCTCGGCGTCCGGACGGGCAGCCAGAAGGCGGCCGTTCTGGCGCATGCGATGGAAGAAGTGAAGGGGCGGGGGATTCCCGAGTGGCTCCAGTTCGATGGCGACCAGATGACCGGCCGCGTCGTGTCGTTGCCCACCCGCGAACAGATCAACCTGCCGGTTCAGGAGCAGCTGATTGTCGAGCTGTATTCGAAGTAGTTCCCGGGAGACCGTTGCCCGGCTAGCTTCGAGCGAAAGGTGACACCGATGCTGTGGAAAGGTTTCCAGCGCCCCAAGCGGCTGGAGTTCGAGCGCGAGACGTTGACCGAGCGGTTCGGCCGCTTCCATGCCCAGCCCTTCGAGCGCGGGTTCGGTACGACGATCGGAAATGCGCTCAGACGGGTGCTGCTGTCGTCAATCGAAGGCGCGGCGTTCACGGCGGTCAAGATTGACGGCGTGTTGCACGAGTTCTCGCCGATTCCCGGCGTGGTCGAGGATGCGACCGACATCATCCTGAACCTCAAGCAGGTGCCGCTCAAGATGCACGGCGACTCGAGCAAGACGCTGTACCTGCGCGTCGACAAGCCTGGCATCGTCAAGGCCCGCGACATCGAGACCGATGCCGACGTGGAGATTCTCGAGCCGGACGCGCAGATTGCGACCGTGGCCGAGGGCGGCAAGCTGCACATGGAGATGCGCGTCAAGCGCGGCCGTGGGTACGTCGCCGCCGACAAGAACTTCGACGAGGATCTCGGCATCGGCTGGATCCCCATCGACTCGGTCCACGCGCCGGTGAAGAAGGTGAACTATCTGGTCGAGGCCGCGCGCCTGGGGCAGACGACGGATTACGACAAGCTGACGGTGGATGTCTGGACCAACGGCTCCATCTCGGCGCGCGACGCGGTGTCACTGGCCGCCAAGCTCATTCGCGACCACCTGAACATCTTCATCAATCTCGAGGATTCGATCGAGCTCCCGCAGGAGTCGTTGCCCGAGCTGCCGCGCGCCGGCGTGCTCAACGAGAACCTCGACAAGAGCGTCGAGGAGCTGGAGTTGTCGGTTCGGTCGTACAACTGTCTGAAGAACGCCAACATCAGGACCATCCGCGAGCTCGTGCTGAAGACCGAACCCGAGATGCTCAAGACCAAGAACTTCGGGCGCAAGTCACTGAACGAGATCAAGGAGATCCTGCATACGATGGGGCTCAGCCTGGGCATGAAGCTCGACCAGCCGGCTCCACAGGCCTCCGAATAGGACGTCGATTCCCATGCGCCATCGAGTCGGCCAACGCAAGCTCGGACGGGTGACGGAGCATCGTATCGCGATGCTCCGCAATCAGGCGGTCGCCCTGCTTCGTTACGAGCGTATCGAAACCACGGTGCCGCGCGCGAAGGAGCTCAGGCCCTTCGTCGAGCGCATCATCACGATCGCCAAGCGCGGGCTCGATGCCGGCGACGGCAATCCCGGCGGGCGGGTGCTGCACGCGCGTCGTCTCGTCCTGCGCGATATTCACGATCCGATCGTCGTCGGCAAGCTCTTCGATACGCTGGCGCCGCGGTTCGCGACCCGACCGGGAGGCTACACCCGGCTGCTGCGTGTCGGATTCCGGCGCGGCGACAGCGCTGCGGTGGCCCAGGTCGAGCTGGTCGGCAGCGAGTACAACCCGAAGGCGAAGGATCAGGACAAGGCCGCCAAGGCCGAGCCCAAGCCGAAGTCAGGTGTTGGCGGGCGGCTGCGTGCGGCGGCCCAGCGGCTTCGCGGCAAGAAGGACGAGAGCGGCGTCAGCGAGCCGAAGCCACAGACCCAGTCGGCGGCCCGCCCGCGGGCCAAAGGCGGCAAGAAGCCGTCGAGCGGCTAAGGTTCCTCGACCTCCACACCCTCGCGAGCGGCTTTGGCGGCCGCGATGATCTTCGTCTGCAGGTGCGAGGGAACCTCCTCGTAGTGCGAGTATTCCATGTGGTAGGTCCCGCGCCCGCCGGTGGCCGATGTCAAATGCTGCTCGTAGGTCAGCATCTCCGACATCGGCACCTGGGCCTTGATCACGGTCATCGTCCCCCGCGTATCCATGCCGGCGATCCGACCGCGCCGGCCGTTCAGATCCCCCATGAGGTCGCCGGCATAGTCGCTCGGCGCGTACACTTCTACCATCATGATGGGCTCGAGCAGCGTCGGGCGCGCGCGCGTCATCGCGTCCTTGAAGGCGAGTGAGCCGGCGAGCTTGAATGACAGCTCGTTCGAGTCGACGGCGTGAAACGAGCCGTCGAACAGCGTGACGCGGAAGTCGACCATCGGGTACCCGGCCAGATAGCCGCGCGTCCGCGCGTCCTGGATCCCCTTCTCGACGGCGGGAATGAACTGCCGGGGGATCGATCCCCCGAAGATGTCATCGACGAACTCGAAGTCGGCCCCGCGCGACAGCGGTTCCACCTTGATCTTGCAATCGCCGAACTGCCCGTGGCCGCCGGTCTGTTTCTTGTGGCGCCCGTGCGCTTCGGTCGCTGCCCCGATTGTCTCGCGGTACGGGATGCGCGGCGGCTTGAGGTTCACCTCGACACCGAATCGCCGCTTCAGCTTCGCCACCGTGACCTCGATGTGCAGCTGGCCCTGTCCGGAGAGGAGCAGCTCCTTGGTTTGCGGATCGCGGCTGTAGCGAATGCTCGGATCTTCTTCGATCAGACGGTGCATGGCGGTGCTGATCTTGTCTTCGTCGCCGCGCGTCTTCGGCTCGATGGCGTAGGCCAGAACCGGTTCGGGAAACGTCGTCGGCGGAAAGCGCACCGCCGTTCCCTTGTCCGCCAGCGTGTCGTTCGTCCCGGTGTCCTTGAGCTTCGCGACGGCGCCCAGGTCACCGGCCTTCAGCTCGGGAGTGGCGGTCTGCGTCTTTCCTTGAAGCACCAGCAGATGGCCGAGCCGCTCGGGGGCATCCTTCGTGACGTTGTAGACCGTGGCATCCGGCTTGATGGTGCCGCGCATCACACGAAACAGGTTGATGCGGCCCGCAAACGGGTCCGCAATCGTCTTCCACACGAACAAGGCATAGGGGCCCGTGTCTGATGCGTCGAAGCTCACCTCGGCTCCGTGATTGTCGAGGGCTTTGACCTTCACCTCGGACGCCGGGGGCACGCAGGTCACGATGGCATCGAGCAGCGGTTGCACACCGACGTTCATGAGGGCCGACGTCAGGAGCAGCGGAAAGACCCGCCCGGCGCTCACGGCACCGCGGAGCCCCGATTCGAGCTCGTCCTGTGTGAGCGTGCCGGCTTCGAAGAACTTCTCCATCAGCGAATCGTCGGCTTCGGCGACCATCTCGATGAGCGTGTCGCGAGCGGCCTGAGCCTCACCTGACAATTCGGCGGGCACCGCGCCTTCGGTGAACTTGCCACTCCCGTCAGGCTGAAACCTGTACGCCTTCATGGCGATCAGATCGACAACGCCGGTGAACGCCTTCTCCTGGCCAATCGGAATCTGGATGGGCACGATGGCGCGGCTGAGCGATTCGCGCAGCGACTGCAGGGCTCGCTCGAGACTCGCCCGTTCGCGGTCCAACCGGTTCAGCACGACCAGCCGCGGCAAGCCGAGCGCGGCAGCCTCTTCCCAGGCCTTCTCGGTCTGCACTTCCACGCCGGCCACACCGTCCACGACCACGAGGGTGGCGTCGGCCACCCTGAGCGCCGCGCGCGCATCGCTGAAGAAATTGGCGAAGCCGGGCGTGTCGATCAGATTGATCTTGGTCTTGTTCCATTCGACGAAGGCGACGCCGGCCGCCAGCGTGTGCTTGCGCGCGATGGCTTCTTCATCGAAGTCGGTGACCGTCGTGCCTTCATCGACTTTCCCAAGCCTGTTGATCATGCCGGCATCGAACAGCAGGGCCGCCGTCAGCTGGGTCTTGCCCGCTCCGCCATGTCCGACGATAGCGACGTTGCGGATGCTGGAAGCGTCGTAGACCTTCACAGGAGTACCCTCCGAGCGGCGTAGCGCGCGCCGTGAGGCTTGCGGCGCCCGTTGGCATCAGGATTTCTGGGTGCAAAAAGGTGATGATACTCGACTCCGAGGCTCAACCGTGAGGCACAGCTCACTCGTGGCGCAGTGCCTCGATCGGATCGAGTCGCGCCGCCCTGAACGCCGGCACCACCCCGAAGACGATGCCCACGGCGGCCGAGAAACCGATGCCGATCGCGAAAGACCACCAGGGCAGCGACACCGGGAATGCCGTCAAATAGTGCGCGACGAAGCCGGTGGCGGCCCCGAGTGCGATGCCGATGACGCCGCCCAAGAGCGTGAGAAACACCGCCTCCGCCAGGAACTGGGCGAGGATTTCCGAGCGGCGCGCGCCCATCGCTTTTCGCACCCCAATCTCGCGGGTCCGTTCGGTGACGGAAATCATCATGATCGCCATTACGCCGATGCCCCCGACCATCAGGGCGATGGACGAGATCACGACGAGTGCCAGGAACGTGGCCCGGCTGATTTGATCCCACACGCGCAACGCGGCGTCCTGAGTGACGAGATCGAAGTTGTTGGGCTCGTCGAGCCTCAACCCGCGACGGATTCGGATGACTCGCTCGATGTCGGCGAGGGCGTGGTCGCGCGGCACGTTCTCGCGCGGAACGGCGACGATCATGACAGTCCCGAAGTCCCCGCGCCGTGGCTGGCTCGCCTGCAGGCCGAACTGTCTCTGATAGGAGGTATAGGGGATCACGACCAGATCGTCCTGCCCCAGGTTGAGCCCGCCGATGCTCGCCCGTTTGGCCAGCACGCCCACCACCGTGTACGGCTCCGCTCCGATTCGCACGACCTTGCCCAGCGGGTCGACATGCTCGAACAGCGATTGGTACGGTGTCTGCCCCAGTACGACGACATTGCGTCGATGCTGGACTTCGGTGCGCGTGAAGAAGCGTCCGGCAACGAGGGGGATGTAGCTGATGTCGGCGAACCGTTCGCTCGTCCCGAGCACGGCCAGCAGCTTGCTTCGTTGACCCTTAAAAAAGACGCGCTCCTGAGTGGTCTGCGGACCGGCGGCGCCGAGCCAGACGTCCACCATCTCGAGCGTCGTCGTCTGTCGATCGATGGCGCGCGCATCGTCGAGGGTGAGGTTGGGCCGCCGGAACAGCTCGGTCATCTCTTTGCCGGCTGTCATGCTGACACCGCTGAATTTGGCGACGAAGATCGTGTTGGGCCCCATCGAGCGGATGCTGTCGCGCAGCGACTGGTCGAATCCCCGGATGAGCGACGTCATGCCGACAATCGACGTCACCCCGATCACGACGCCCAGGATGGTGAGTCCCGAGCGCAGCTTGTTGGCGAGGAGCGTCTCCCACGCCATCGTCACGACTTCGTCGACGAGCTCGTAGCGGAGCTTCATGTCTGGGTCACTCGCGCCTGAGCGCCTCGATGGGATCGAGCCGGGCCGCGCGAATCGCCGGATAGAGCCCGAAGAACAGACCCACGATCGCCGTGATGGACACGCCCAGCACGACCGACCAGGCCTCGACCGCAGCGGGCACCGGCGTGGCGCGTGCGATCACCAGCGCGGTCAAGGCCCCCAGGATGGTGCCGACCAGCCCGCCGAACGTCGAGAGCGTGGTCGACTCGGTCAGCACCTGATAGACGATGTCGCGCCGCGTGGCGCCGACGGCCTTCCTCAGCCCGATCTCGCGCGTGCGCTCGGTCACCACCATCAGCATGATGTTCATGATGACCACACCGCCCACGACGAGCGACAACGCGACGACGCCGATGAGCACGGAGAAGATGCCCGTGGTGGCCTGCCGGTACAAGTCGAGCATGGTGCCGGCGGTGAAGATGCCGAAGTTGTTCTCCTGCCTCGGCGGGAGCCGCCGATGGATCCTGAGCGCCACGACGGCCTCGTCCATGGCCTCTTCGAGCACCGAGGGATCGCGCGGCCGCACCATGAGTGACAGCGACCGTCGGCTGCCGAACAGCCGCTCGAAGGCCACGAGCGGCACGATCGCGAATTCATCCTGCGGCTGGCCGAAGATCGCGCCCTTCCTCCGGTGGATGCCAACCACCCGGAAATGTATCCCTTCGATCTTGACGATCTTGTCCAGCGGATCCCCTCCGTTGAAGAGCCGCTCGGCGATGTCCGACCCGAGCACCGTGACCGGCTGAGCCCGGTTCACCTCGATGGGGCTGATCAGGCGGCCACGCTCCACCGTGTAGCCGCCGAAGTTCACGTACGAGGCGCTCACGCCCTTGATGGTGACGCCCTCGAGCACGCGGTCCCGATAGGCCACCTGCCCAGGCTCCTGTGCCTGAACCATCACCGCGGCGGCGAGGCGGCTGAATCGCCGAATCGCCTCGGCGTCATCCAGCGTGATGTTCGGGTTGTTTCGAGCGCGCTCGAGATCGTCTTCGCTGGTCGTCACGCCAACCCGTTCGATGGTGAAGGAATCCGCACCGGCCTCGGCCACAATCGCGCTGGTGACCGTCGCGTTGAGGCCCTGAATGAGCGAGACCACGGCGATGATCGACGTCACGGCCACGATGTTCCCCAGCACCGTGAGAAACGACCGGAGCTTGTTCGACCAGATGGCCGCGAGCGCGAGGCCGAACGATTCGAGCAGCTGGTGCATGACGCGCCAACGATTGCGCTACCGTGCCGGAGTCTCGATCCTCACCCGATCGCCGTCCTCGAGCTGACGGACGGATTCGAAGGGGCCGGTTATGACGACATCGCCCTCCTTCAGCCCTTCAAGAGACTCGAAGTAGCGTTCGCCGGCGATGCCGACCTTGACGGGCGTGAACTCTGCAAGACGGTCGCGGGCGAGGAACACGCCCTCGAGCTCGGTGCGGGTCTGGCCCGGCTCGAGCTCCTCGTCGGTAAGAGACGGCGCGGCGGTCGACTGATCACGGTCCCTTCGCGGACGGCGCACAATCGCCCCCTTTCCATCGACGATCATCTCGCGCACCGTCACGGCCTGAATCGGCACGCCGATGATCCCGGCGCGCGTGGACGTGGTGATGTCGGCCGTGCACGTGAAGCCCGGACGCACGTCGGGTATCTGCTCGTCGAGTGTGACGGATACCTTGAAGTTGGTAGCCTGCCGGCTCGTACTGCCCGACTGGGTCCCGGAGTTCGGTTGCTGAATCGGACTGTTGCCGATCTCGGTCACGTGCCCGGTGAAGGTCCGTCCCGGCAGCGCGTCGATCACCACCCGGGCTGGCTGGCCGATGACCACGCTCGGCACGTTGGTCTCGTCCACTTCAACTTCGGCTTCGATGATCGACATGTCGGCGATGGTCAACAACACCGTGCCCGGGTTGTTCATCGTGCCGATGACCACGGTCTCGCCCTCCTCGATCGTGCGTCTCGTGACGATGCCATCGATCGGCGAGTCGATCGTGACCTTGCTCAGCTCGTACCGGTTGCTCTGAAGACTCGCCGCCTCCTGTTTCACCTGTTGCTCGCGCGCGGCGACTTCCTGTTCGCGGGCGCGCAGCTCTGCCTGCCGAACGGCCACTTCGTTCTCGGCGCGCTCGAGCGCTTCGCGTGTGGTGAGCAGGTCCTTCCAGAGCTCCTGTTGGCGCTTGGACAGCGTGTGAGCGAGGTCGAGTGAGGCCTTGGCGGTTTCTGTGGCCGCCTGGGCCTGCCGGAGCGCGGCACGAGCCCCTTCCACTCCGGCTTCGCTCCTGAGGACCGCACTTCTGAGCGGCTCGGGATCAATCTGAAGCAAAAACTGGCCCCGGGAGACGCGCGTGCCTTCCTCGATGGACAGCCGCGTCACCCGTCCCATCGTGCTCGCGCTGATGTTCACCGAGCGCTTGGGCTGGATGGTGCCCGAGGCGGACACCACAGCCTCGAGATCGCGGCGTCGAATCCCTTCCACGGTGACGGCCGGATCGTCGGTCCGCTGAAACCAGTAGTAACCGCCGCCCGCGGCCGCCGCCACGATCAGGGCGCCGACACTCAGCATGATCTTCTTCGAACGCGTCACGAAATCCTCAATGTCGTGATCACGAGCGCGATGCCCAGAACCACCACGACGTAGCACGCCAGCAGTCGAAGGGCGATGCGTGTCGCCGTGAGCCGATAGACAACGGAAAGGCCAATCGCCACGACCAGCAACCACCACACCGTGAAGAGGTCGATCCCGCTCAGGAAGCCCGCCAGCAGGCTCGTTTCTTCGAGCATCGGCAGCATGACGCCCAGGTTGGTCGGCGCCGACAGCGACTCGTTGATATAGTTCAATGGCAAGGCGACGAGCCGCTGCAGGGACAGCACCACACCGCTGTGAACCACGATCGCGAAGACGGCTCTGAAGCGGGCCGATCGATCCCCGGCCAGCCGGAATCCACAGAATATGACGGCTGCCACGACGAGCGCCAATACCGGAATCCCGATGAGCGCTGAAGCACTGGCGAGCCAGCGGCCGTTGGCCACCCGATCCATCAGCCAGCCGTACCGCGCATCGTCGACCTCCACGCCGACATTCTCGAGCTGGCGGACGGCGGCGTCGAGCAGGGCGGACTCACCGCTGTCGGTGGAGAGAAAGGCGAACGACAGAATCGCGATGGTGACCGCAAGGAAGGCGAGCATGCCGAGCCAGGTAGGATGGGCGGCGACCTCCGTCATGGTGGCACGTGGCGACCGCAGCACGCCGAGAGAGCGCGAGATGACACCCGCATGACTCTGACCGCGCGCATCATTCTTGACAGGGTCTGATCGCTTCACTACGATGCTTCTCCCTCGAAACGCTTGGTCTGCCACCCGCGGGCATGGCCCGCAAGGAGCGCGACGTGTTTGGATCGGTGCCGCGGGAACTCTTTCTGACAAAGGGCGTCGGTAAGCACAAGGAGAAGCTCACCTCGTTCGAGCTGGCCTTGCGCTCCGCCGGCATTGCCGCCTGCAATCTTGTGCGGGTCTCCAGCATCTTTCCGCCGGGATGCAAGCTCCTCTCTCGCGCCGGAGGGGCCAAGCGCCTCAAGCCAGGGCAGGTCACCTTCGTCGTCATGTCGGAAACCGCCACACGCGAGCCTCATCGGCTGATTGCGGCCACCATCGGGCTCGCACTGCCTCGCGATCCCAGGCTCTACGGTTATTTGTCGGAGCATCACAGTTTTGGGGAGAACGAGGATACGGCCGGTGACTACGCGGAGGAACTGGCGGCCGAGATGCTCGCGACAACCCTCGGGTTGGAGTTCGATCCCGACAAGAGTTGGGACGAAAAGAAAGAAGTCTACCGGCTTTCGAATCAGATTGTCCGCACGCAGAACGTCACGCAAACGGCGGTGGGCGACAAGAAGGGCTTGTGGACCACGGTGGTGGCCGCTGCCGTACTCGTCGGCTGACCCCAGTCCAGACGCCGTTCTGTCGTCCTGGCCCGTCGACGTGCGTCCCGTCCGGCCCCGTTTCCACGTCAGGGTCGTCGGTGGCCGTCAGGCGAGCAGGTTCTGCCGATAATTCAGGGCAGACCTCACGCGAGAATTGCGCAGGCGCCAGATTTTTGTCTATCAAAATACTAATTTCTCATATGAAAACAATCAAGACGGTGCTCGTTCTGCTCGTGCTGACCACTTCTTCTCGCGCCGACGCGCAGTCGATGGAAGCAGTGGGCACACGGGCCCTGGGCATGGGCGGGGCCTTTGTGGCGGTGGCGGACGATGCGACCGCAACCTACTGGAATCCGGCTGGAGTCGCGACGGGCGCGAACTTCTCTGCGCTGTTCGATGTGAACACATCCGACCTCATAGCCGGCGGCGACGACAGTGCGGCGCTCGGTGCTGAGACCCGGGCGCAGGACCTGTCCGGACGTGCCCTTGCGATGGCGACCCCGCCGCTGGGTCTGAGCTATTACCACATACGTACCTACACCTTAGGCGCGCCTGCAACAACCCAGGCGGGGGAAGTAGCGGGTGCCCCAGACGCGACGGCGCTGGACCTGCACCAGTTCGGCGTCACGCTGGTGCAGTCGCTGTTACAGGGTCTCACGGTGGGGACAACGCTGAAGGTGACACGAGGTTCCGCCGCACACGTCGACGTGGCCACGGGCCAGACGGTGGACGAAGCCCTGGACCGAACCGGGGAGCTCGAGCGCGAAGGATCCACCAAGTTCGACGTCGACGCGGGAGTGATGTTTGCAGCGGGCCCGATCCGCCTCGGCTTCGTTGCGAAGAATCTGCTGGCGCCCGAGTTCCCGACGACGGATCTCGATCCGGCGAATCCGTCGGACGACACCGTCCGGCTCGAGCGTCAGTACCGGCTCGGAGTCGCGGTGACCCCGGGACACTTTGCCGAGGTGCCCGGAGCGCCGACGACCATTGCCGTCGATGTGGACCTCGAGCCGCTCGACGGCGTGTTCGGCGAAGCGCGGCAGGTGGCAATCGGCGGCGAGCAGTGGCTTTGGAGCCGGCGCATCGGCGTCCGTGCCGGAGGCCGCTGGAACTGGCTGCGGAAAGAGGAACGCTCCGCGTCGGCGGGGATCAGCGTGGGCATCAGATCCGGGACCTACATCGATGCGCAATTGACACGCGGCCGCGACGAGTACGAGCGTGGCTGGAGCATCGCGACGCGCACGTCATTCTAGGATAGTCGTCATCTCGATATGCCTGTCCGAATAGGCGAGCTCCTCCTCGAGGAGAAGCTGATCACACCCGATCAGCTCCAGACGGCCCTTCAGCACCAGAAATCGCAAGGCGGGAAACTGGCCCTCAACCTGGTGAAGCTGGGATTCGTCCACGACGAGGACATCACGGCGATTCTGAGCCGGCAGTACGACGTGCCGTCGATCATCATCGGGCAGTTCGAGATCGATCCCTCCATCATCAAGCTGGTTCCCGCCGACACCGCGCGGAAGTATCAACTCATCCCCCTCAGCCGATCTGGCGCGACGCTGACCATCGCGATGACGGATCCGACCAACATGTTCGCCATGGACGACATCAAGTTCATGACGGGCTACAACGTCGAACCGGTCGTGGCGTCGGAGACGGCCCTCAGCGAGGCGATCGAGAAGTACTACACCCTGAAGCCGGCGTCTCGGTCCGGCGGCAACGCCCTGAAGCTGGCGTCGAGGGCGCGCGAGGAGATGCCTCCGATCGACAGCGGCGAGGTGGAGGTCCTGCAGGAGCACGAAGAGATCAGCGCCGAACTGCTGGCCAGACAGGGCGAAGAGGCGCCCATCATCAAGCTGGTCAACGTCGTCCTGATGTCTGCCATCTCGAAGGCCGCGAGCGACATCCATATCGAGCCGTACGAGAAGGAGTTCCGGATCCGGTTTCGCATCGACGGCATGCTCTACAACGTCATGGCGCCGCCGATGAAGATCAGGGATGCCATCACCTCGCGCATCAAGATCATGGCGAAGATGGACATCGCCGAAAAGCGCCTGCCGCAGGACGGGCGCCTCAAGATTCGGTTCAGCGATAACGGTGTGTCCAAGGACATCGACTTCCGTGTCTCGTGCCTGCCCACGCTCTTCGGCGAGAAGATCGTCCTCCGGCTCCTCGATCGCGACAAGCTGATGCTCGACATGACGAAGCTCGGCTTCGACTCCAACTCGCTCGCCCGGTTCGAGTCGGCCATCGCCAAACCGTGGGGAATGGTACTCGTGACCGGCCCGACGGGCAGCGGCAAGACCAACACGCTCTACTCGTCGATCTCGCGCCTCAATACGCCCGACACGAACATCATGACGGCCGAGGATCCGGTCGAGTTCAATCTCAGCGGCATCAATCAGGTGCAGGTGCGCGAGAACATCGGGCTCAACTTCGCGGCGGCCCTGCGTGCGTTCCTTCGTCAGGACCCCAACATCATTCTGGTCGGGGAAATACGCGACTTCGAGACGGCCGAGATCGCCGTCAAGGCCGCGCTGACTGGCCATCTGGTGCTCTCCACGCTCCACACGAACGATGCCCCGAGCACCGTGAGCCGACTGATGAACATGGGCATCGAACCGTTCCTGGTCGCGAGCTCGATCAACCTGATTTGCGCCCAGCGGCTGGTGCGCCGCGTCTGCCCGAACTGCAAGGCGGATCAGGCGATTCCGCCACCGGCGCTGGTGCAAGCGGGCTTCTCTCCCGAAGAGGCTGAAACGGTCGTGCCCACGCGCGGATCGGGCTGCGAGCGGTGCAACAACACCGGCTACAAGGGCCGCATCGGCCTCTATGAGGTGATGGACATCGGCGAGGACATCCGCGAGCTGATTCTCGTGGGCGCCTCCGCGCTCGAGCTGCGGCGGAAGGCCATCGACTTGGGCATGGTGACGCTCAGACAGAGCGGGCTGCAGAAGGTAAAGGAAGGCGTGACCACGCTCGAAGAGGTGGGCCGCGAGACGGTGATGTAGCGCACGGGTTCGGGCGCCGACGAGAGGCGAGAGACCGCGCACATGATGACGTTGCCTGAGCTGTTGAGGAAGACGGTTGAGATGAAGGGCTCGGACCTTCACGTGACGAGCGGCACGCCGCCGCAGGTGCGCATCCACGGCGAGATGCAGCGTCTCGAGCTGCCCGAGCTCTCGCCCGCCGACACCAAACAGCTGGCCTACAGCGTGCTTACCGACGCGCAGAAGAAGCGGTTCGAGGAATCGCAGGAGCTGGACGTCGCTTTCGGCATTCGCGGGCTGGGACGCTTCCGGTGCAACGTGTTCAACCAGCGAGGCGCAGTCGCCGGCGTCTACCGCATCATCCCTGATCGCATCCGCAGCTTCGACGAGTTGGGGTTGCCGCCCGTACTCAAGCAACTGGCCGAGCGCCCGCGCGGGCTGGTGCTCGTGACGGGTCCGACCGGTAGCGGCAAGTCCACCACGCTCGCCACCATGATCGACAAGATCAACACCGAGCGCCGAGGCCACATTCTGACGATCGAGGATCCCATCGAGTACCTGCACCACCACAAGCGCTGTCTGGTGAACCAACGCGAGGTGCATTCCGATACCTCGGCCTTCGCTCCGCGCTCTCAGGGCCGCGCTCCGCGAGGATCCGGACATCGTGCTCATCGGCGAGCTGCGCGATCTCGAGACCGTCGAATCGGCACTCCGCATCGCCGAGACCGGCCACCTCACCTTCGGCACCCTGCACACGAACTCGGCCGCGCAGACGATCAACCGCATCATCGACGTGTTTCCGGCACACCAGCAGAGCCAGATCCGTACGCAGCTGTCGCTCGTCCTCGAGGGCGTCGATCTGCCAGGCGCTGCTGCCACGAACGAACGGCGAAGGGCGCGTGGTGGCGATGGAGATCCTGGTGCCGACGCCCGCCATTCGTCACCTCATTCGTGACGGCAAGGTGCATCAGATCTACTCGTCGATGCAGTCCGGCCAGGAGAGGGTGGGCATGCAGACGATGAATCAGGCCCTCGCGACGCTCCGGATGAACCGGCAGATCACGCTGGAGACGGCACTGGCGGCCTCTTCGATGCGCGATGAGCTGCAGGACATGATCAATCGCGGCGTTGGTGTCGTTGCGGGCGCCGGGTTGAGCCGTCGAGGGGCTCCCGCGTAGTCGCGGCGATCGGTCGAACGAGGCCTGGGGAATTCCGCATGCCGACCTTTGCATATTCGGGCCGCACGCGCGGCGGGGAGGTCGTGAGCGGCGAGCGAGCCGCCGACACGATGGACGGCGTTATCGCGGCGCTCAGGCGCGAGCAGGTGCTCGTCACTCGGATCACGCCCGTCAAGTCGAAGGTGATCGAGACGGCGCGCGAGGCGAGCTGGTCACGCAAGGTGCGGTCGAAGAATCTGGCCGTCTTCACGCGCCAGTTCTCGGTGATGATCGACGCCGGCCTGCCGCTCGTGCAGTGCCTCGATATCCTCGGCAACCAGGAGGAAGACAAGAACTTCGCCAAGGTCATCCTGCAGACCCGAGCCGACGTCGAGGGCGGCGCGTCGCTGGCTGACGCGATGAAGAAGCATCCCAAGGTGTTCGATGCCTTGTTCGTCAACATGATTGCCGCGGGTGAGGCGGGCGGCATCCTCGATACGATTCTCAAGCGCCTGGCCACCTACATCGAGAAGGCGGTCAAGCTGAAGAACCAGGTCAAGTCGGCGATGGTCTATCCCACCGCGGTCATCGTCATCGCGGCCATCGTCGTCACGGTCATCTTGTGGAAGGTCATTCCGACCTTCGCGAGTTTGTTCGCCGGACTCGGCGCCAGCCTGCCGCTACCCACCCGGGTGGTCATCTGGATGAGCAACACGCTCGTCCAGGTTCTGCCGTTTCTCGTCGTCGGGCTGGTGGCGCTGGGCGTGGCTCTTCGCCAGTACTACGCGACGGCCAGCGGCCGCCGCGTGGTGGACCGCGTCCTGTTCAGCGCGCCCATCCTCGGGATGATTCTGCGCAAGATTTCGGTAGCGCGATTCTGCCGGACGCTGTCGACGTTGATGAGCTCGGGCGTCCCGATCCTCGACGGACTCGAGATCACCGCGCGCACGGCGGGCAACGCGCTTGTCGAAGACGCCGTCCTGAGCACGCGACTGCGCATCGAGCGCGGCGAGACCGTGGCCGCGCCGCTCAAGGAAACCGGTGTGTTCCCCGCGATGGTCATTCAGATGATCTCGGTCGGAGAAGCTACCGGCGCGCTCGACACCATGCTGGCCAAGATTGCCGATTTTTACGAAGAGGAAGTCGACGTCGCCGTCGCCGGGCTGCTGACGCTGCTCGAGCCGGTGATGGTTGCCTTTCTCGGCGGCATCGTCGGCGGCATTGTCATCGCGATGTACATGCCGATCTTCGGTCTGATTAGCCAGCTCACGTGACGGGCGTGCCGCCACCCAATCTGCGGCGGAATCTGTTGCGGCTGGTCTTCACCCGCGCAGGGCTGGTCGAAGTCGCGGAGCTGGCCAGCCACTTCCTCGAGAAGTATGCTGAGCAAGTGGGCACGACACGATGGCGCGGTCTGGACAAGAAGTACAACCTGAAATGATTGTCGCGCACGGCTCGGCGTGCGCCGCTTCCCGCCCTCGCTCGAGACCCCTCGCCGAGTCGGGTTTCACCTTGATCGAACTGCTGATTGTCACGGCCATCATCGGCGTGGTTTCGGCCATTGCGGTGGCGAACCTCGTTCGCGCGAGGATTGCCGCCAACGAAGCGTCCGCCATCTCCTCCCTACGCGTCATCCAAACGGCCCAGGCCGCGTTCCGCTGGGAATGCACGGCCGATCGGGCTTATGCGGCCGGACTCCCGCAGCTGGGAGGTGCGCGCATGGTGTCGCCAGACCTGGCCGTTGCCTCCACCGTCATAAAGAGCGGCTATGCGATAACGCTGACGCCCACGGTCGACGGCCCCGAAAACGACCAGTGCACCGATCAACCCACGGCCCTCGAGTGGTATGCCCAGGCGGTTCCTGTCGCGATCAATACGAGCGGGCGCCGAGGCTTTGCCACGGCCGAGGGAGAGAACATCTGGCAGGACACGAGCGGCGTAGCTCCTTCCGAGCCGTTTGGAGCCGGCGGCACCGTATCGCGGATCGACTAGGGGTGATGCCGGCGCGCCCCGGGGTTGGGCAAATCGTGACAACCGGAGTTGATAGCAAGTGTCAGCCTGGCGACGGCCCAAGTAGACCGAGCACTGGGCCGATCCGACAACTCCATGATATCAATAGAGTTAGTAATTCGACTTGGCGGGAACCGGCGTGGCAACGCGGTTGCTAGGTTGAACGGTGCAACCCAGAGTAAGGTCAGGCTCCCGGTGAGGAGACGCAGGCTTTTTGAGGAGTATCAGGCGATGAAGATTCGAAGCGACGAGGGTTTTACGCTCATTGAGCTGCTCATCGTGGTGGCGATCATCGGGATCATTGCAGCGATCGCCGTGCCGGGGTTGCTCAGCGCCCGCATGCAGGGTAACGAGGCATCGGCGATTGGCTCGCTCCGCGTCATCAACAGCGCCCAGATTGCCTACAGCGCGGGTTGCGGCAGCGGTCTCTATGCGCCGACGCTCACCGAGCTGGGTACCGCGCCGGCCTCCGGGCAGCCCTTCATCAGCCCCGACCTCGTGCCGGTCTCCGGCGGGACCGTGGTGAAGAGCGGCTACAACGTGACCCTGGCGGGAACGGGCTCGGCGGTCAACGGCGCGCCGGCGGCCTGTACGACCTCGGCGGGCTCTACTTTGAGGCCGACCTACTTTGCCGACGCGGCTCCGCTCTCGGCGAGCACTGGTGGCCGGTACCTCGGCACCTCTGAAACGCAGACGATCTTCCAACACAGGGCGGCCATCACGGCCATCACGGCCGGTGGTGTGCCGACGCCCGCAGCCGCCACGCCGATTCAGTAGCCGCGGCTTAGTTCGTCACGTTCGATGGGGTGCCGGCCGACGCGGTCCGCACCCCTTTCGTTTCCCGGCCGGATTGTCCCTGGTCCAGGGCGCCCGAACGCTCCTGAAGTTGACAACCCGCGAAAACGGCTCGTACCATGCGAACGGAGGAGTTACGAGAGGCACTTCGAGGGTATGACGCGCGCGATGCGGAATCTTGTGGTGATCCTGGCGCTTCTAGGGCTGGGAGCGTCAACGGCGTCGGCCTATGTCCACTACCAACTCCTGCGCGATCCCTCCTACACGAGCTTCTGCGACGTCAGCGCGACGGTGAGCTGTCAGGCCGTTTACGAGAGTCGATTCGGGACCTTCAGAGGCATTCCAGTCGCCATCGGCGGCGTCATCTGGTTCGCGCTCGTGTTGCTGCTGACTCTTGCCGATAGACAGAGCCATCGCTCCAATATTCAAGGCTACCTGTTCGTGCTCTCCACGCTGGCGCTCGCCGTCGTCCTGTACTTGGGGTATGCGTCGTTCGTCATTCTGAAGGCGGTGTGCATCTTGTGCGTGCTGACATACGTGGCGGTAATCGGCATTTTTCTGGTGGTCGGCGGAGCCAATGACGTCCCGGTGCGCTCGCTGCCTGGCCGTGCCGCCCGCGATTTCAGGGCCCTGCTCTCGACTCCCGTGGCGCTGGTGATCGCGCTCCTGTTCGTGGCCGGCTCCGTGTCGCTCGTGGCGTTCTTCCCGCGCGGTACTGACGCCGCGGCCGTCGAAGCGGAAGCCGCGGCCGCTGCGCCGGTCCTTCCCGAAGCGCAGGGATCGGAGTTCGAGCGCTGGTACGCGTCGCAGCCACGAGTGCCGATTGCGGAGTCGGCCGATGGTGCAGCCATCGTGATCGTGAAGTTCAACGACTATCAGTGCCCGGCGTGCGGAACCACCTACACGAACTATCGGCCGATTCTGGCGAAGTGGAACGCCGAGCGTCCCGGCGCCGTCAAGTTCGTCGCGCGGGACTATCCGCTCGATCCCAAGTGCAATCCCAATGTCACCGCCGCCATGCACGGGGCGGCGTGCGAGGCCGCCGTGGCGGTCCGATTGAGCCGGGCCCGCAACCGAGGCGACGCCATGGAAGAGTGGCTCTACACCCATCAGGCCGGGCTGACGCCGGAGGCTGTCAAGCAGGCCGCGCGCGACATTGGCGGCGTGACCGACTTCGACGCCCGTTACCCGGCGACGATTGAGCTCATCAAGGGAGACATCCGCTTCGCGACGCAACTGGGTGTGCGTGTCACGCCGACGTTCTTTATCAATGGCGTCAAGGTCGAGGGCGGGTTGCGAGCCGAGTACTTCGACGCGGCGATTGCCAGCGAGCTGAAGCGGGCAGGCCAGGCCAGCGCCGTGACGCCACAATGATCTTCTGATGCCCGTTGTCGAAACCGCCGATCTCACCAAGGACTACCGTGTGGGATTCTGGCGGCCCCGGGCGTACCGCGCCCTCGACCGCCTGAACCTCACGGTCGAGCGGGGCGATGTCTTCGGATTTCTCGGGCCGAACGGCGCCGGAAAGACGACGACGATCAAGCTGTTGTTGCAGCTGATCTATCCCACCTCCGGACGTGCCGAGATTCTCGGACGTCCCGCGGGAGACGTCGAGGCCAGACGCCGCATCGGCTACCTTCCGGAAAATCCATATTTTTACGACCACCTGACGGCCGAAGAGCTGCTGATGTATTTCGCCAGTGTCTTCGGGTACGCGCCGGCCGAGCGGCGCAAGCGGGTCGACAGCCTTCTCGACCAGGTTGGCATCGGGGCTGAGCGGCGTTTGCAGCTCCGGCGGTTCTCCAAGGGCATGATTCAGCGCGTGGGCATCGCGCAGGCTCTGATCAACGACCCGGAAGTGGTCGTCCTGGACGAGCCGATGAGCGGGCTCGATCCTATGGGGCGCAGGGAAGTCCGACGGCTGATCCTGGGTCTTCGAGATCGCGGCGCCACCGTGTTCTTCAGCTCGCACATCCTGTCCGACGCCGAAACGCTGTGCAATCGGGTGGCGATCCTTGCCGCAGGCCGTCTCATGACAACGGGCCGGCTGACCGAAATACTGGCATTCGAGGTTCGAGGCTGGGAACTGGTCATGGACGGACTGGACGACCCGGTGGTAGGTCGTCTGGCGCCCGCAATCATGCGCGCGACACGCATCGCCGAACACCGCTATGCGCTCGACATCCCTCCTGACGGATCGCCCGATCGTCTGATTGCCGAGCTCACCGCCGGTGGTGCGCGGCTCGTGTCGTTGAACCCGATTCGACAGACGCTCGAAGACTTGTTCGTGCAGGAAGTGTCGGCGACGACCCGCGGCCCGCTGGTGGCCGCGAACGGCTGATGGCTGTGGTGTGGGCGGTCGCGGTCAACACCTTTCGAGAGTCGGTACGCGACCGTGTTCTCTACAACCTCGTGTTCTTCGCCGTGCTGCTGATCGGCGCATCCTATCTGATCAGCCAGCTCACGGCGGGCCAGGATCTCAAGATCATCAAGGACCTCGGGCTGGCGGCCACCAGCCTCTTCGGACTCTTCATCGCCGTGTTCATCGGCATAGGCCTGGTCTCCAAGGAAGTCGAGCGCAAGAGTATCTATTCACTGCTGGCCAAGCCCGTTCGACGCCATGAATTCATCCTGGGCAAGTATCTCGGTCTGCTCTTCACGCTCTTCGTCAATGTCTCCCTCATGACGCTCTCGCTCTTCGCCGTGCTGGCGTACATGAACTGGTCCGCTGATGCACCGACGCGGGCCGCGTGGGAAGCCCCGGCGCTCGATCCTCATCTGTTGTCGGCCATTCTGCTGATCTTCGCCGAGCTGGCGCTCGTCACGGCCGTCGCTCTTCTCTTTTCCACCTTCTCGACGCCGATGCTGTCCGCCGCGCTGACGTTCGGCATCTACATCGCCGGGCATTTCAATGCGGACCTCCGGAACTTCGGGTACATCGTCTCGTCGAAGACGGCGGCGTTCGTGGCGAAGGGCGTCTATTACGTACTGCCGAACTTTGCGTCGTTCGACATCAAGGCCGACGTCGTTCACGGCGTGCCCGTGTCGTGGGCGTATGTCGGACTCACGCTTCTCTACGGCGCGATCTACTCGTCGTTTCTGCTTCTGGCCGCGATGTTCATCTTCACGCGGCGCGATTTCCGCTGACCCGAGGTGCTCGTGCGTGCACTGGTGGTCGTCGTCACGCTCTCGCTGCTCCTCGCCGCCTCGATTGGGGTGCAGATGTACCGCGATCGGAACGTCCGGAAATCGGCGGTCACGGCGAGCACGCTCTATGTGACGTCCGGGCCCTTCGTCGAGCGGATGGCGTTGTCCTATGACGCGCTGCTCGCCGATCTGTACTGGATTCGGGCCATTCAGCATTTCGGGTCGGAGCGCCAGTCTGGAGGCGTGAACCGCTTTGCGCAGCTGCACCCGATGCTCGACCTGGCGACCTCGCTCGATCCCCGTTTCGTCATCGCCTACAGGTTTGGTGCCCTCTTTCTGGCCGAACCCTTTCCCGGCGGTGCGGGCCGCCCGGACCTGGGCATGGCACTTCTCCAGAAAGGGCTGCGCGCCCAGCCTCTCAAGTGGGAGTACCTGCAGGATGTCGGGTTCCTGCACTACTGGCAGCAGCGGCGACTATGCGAAGGCGGCCGAATCGTTCCAGCGCGCGTCCGAGATTCCCGGCGCGCCGTCGTGGCTCCGGCCGCTGGCTGCGACAACACTCGAGAAGGGCGGCCAGCGCGACTCGTCTCGGTTCTTGTGGAAGCAGATGCTCGACAGCGCCCAGGACGACTGGCAGCGAACCGCCGCCTCGAGACGCCTGGCACAGCTCGATGCCCTGGACGCCATCGATGCCTTGCGCGGCCTGGTGGATCGCTACGAGCGTCAGCACGGCCGCTGGCCGGCGTCCTGGCAGGCGCTCGTCGAGGAAGGCTGGCTGCGTGCGATCCCGGTCGATCCCTCCGGCGCGGCGTTCTTCTACGATCGGCAGAACGGTTTCGTGACCGTAGCGGCCGACTCGCCGCTCCATCCACTGCCAATCGAGCCTTCCGCCGCAGGGGCGCAAGGGTCGTGACCGGCGGCGAATGGCGACCGTGGATCGCGCTTCTTTTCGGCCTGGCGATTGGCAGCTTTCTGAACGTGTGTATCCATCGCCTGCCCAGGCGCGAGTCGCTCGTGTCGCCTGGTTCCCGATGCCCCTCGTGCGGCCACAGCCTGCGATGGTACGAGAACATCCCGGGCCTCAGCTATGCGGCCCTTCGAGGCCGCTGCTCGCAGTGCCAGGCGTCGATCTCCGTGCGATACCCGGTGGTCGAGGTGTTCACCGGACTCTTCTTTCTCGTTGCCGCGTTGATCTTCGAGCCCGGTTGGCTTCTTCTGTCGCGACTCGTGTTCGGCTCCGCGCTGATCACGCTCTTCGCCATCGATCTCGAGCATCACCTGCTGCCAAACCTCATCACACTGCCGGGCATTGCGGCTGGCCTGGCATTCAGTGTCGTCGCGGAGCCGGGATGGCGCTCGGCGCTCATGGGTGCGGCGCTGGGCGCGGGTGTGCTCTTTGGAGTAGCCGAAGTGTACTATCGCGTGCGAGGTGAAGAAGGCCTGGGCATGGGCGATGTCAAGATGCTGGCCATGATTGGTGCCTTTCTTGGATGGCAGCTGATGCTCGTGACGCTCGTGCTATCTTCGATGTGCGGATCGGTTGTCGGTATCGGGATGATTGCCAGCCGGCAGGGCGACCTGAAGTACGCGCTGCCATTCGGCACGTTCCTCGCGCTGGGGGCTCTGGTGGCGATGTTCGTGGGCCGCGACCTGCTCGACTGGTACCTCGGATTCTACTGAGACGACCGTCCTCCGTGCCGCCCTTGCGGGCATTGGCGCGTTTGCGCTGCTCAGATTCGGGGCAGCCGTCCGCGACGCGAAACAGTCTCGCGAACGTCTCTCGGAAGCGATGATGGCGGCGGCGTTCGCCTTCAGCCCGGAGCAGCTCCGTCGGGCGGCGCCTCGATGATCGTCTCGCGACCTCTCACCAGACGCTCCTGAGCCGAAGTTCCAGCGCGGGTCGGTAGCGGCTCGCTCCATCGGCTTTTCCATCAGCGATCTTTTGCCAATCCGCGCAGCCGTACACGAGGCAATTTCCGCCACGAACGCGTGCGTGCCCCGCGTCCTGCCGCCACAAGAGGCCGTCAGGCCGGCCGCAGATGTGGCGGCACGGAAGCTGAAACGAGCAGAGCGGAGTTCCAAGTGCGAAGACGGAGATATCCGGAGAGCGGTTTCACTCTGATCGAAGTGACGATTGCCACAGGCTTGCTGGCTGGCGCACTAGTCTTCCTCGCGCACCTGCTGGCTGTCGCAACGCGAGCGAACACAATGGCTCGTCGCACGACATTTACCACTGTTCTGGCAGCTCAAAAAATGGAACAGCTGCGGGCACTTGCCTGGGCCTTCGATGAGCAGGGCTCGCTCGTCAGCGACGTCACTTCCAACACGGCGTCACCCGACCAGGCTTCGAGCGGAGGCACCGGGCTGACCCTATCGCCGAGCGACTCGCTCGCACGTGACGTCATCGGCTACGTCGACTACGTCGACCGGTTCGGGCATGGCCTCGGCGGCGAGGGGTCGATTCCCGAAGGCACGGTGTACAGGCGACGATGGTCGATTGCGCGGCTCACGGACAATCCAGACCACGTTCTGGTGCTGCAGGTGTTGGTCACGGCCCACCCTGAAGCAGATGGGTCCGCCACCTCCGGAATTCGCCGTCTGCCAGGCGAGGCGTGGCTCACCGCTGTCAGGACGAGAAAGGCGCCATGAAGCTGTCCACAACGGCTGACGGGTTCACGTTGATCGAGCTCCTCGTGGCCGCGGCCATCCTCATCGTCATCACCGGGACGGTCTTCGCGGTCATGCACCCATCACGTGGGGCGTTCCAGGCTCAGTCAGAAACGTCGGATCTCCAGCAGAAGCTTCGAGTGGGAGTGGCGACTCTTCGTCGCGAGCTGCTCATGGCCGGCGCCGGCACCTATTCGGGTCCGGCCAGGGGGCCCCTCCATCGTTTCGTGGCGCCAATCGTGCCGATGCGGATGGGAGCTTCGGGTGGGGACCTCCCCGGCACGGTGCGCGGCGATGCCGTCACGATTGTCTATGTACCCGCCACGTCGGCACAGACCACCATTCGCGATGCGACGGCTGTCGGCGCCGATGAGGTCTGGCTCGAACCCCAGGCAGGATGTCCGGTTGGCGACGCTCAGTGCGGGTTCGCTGAAGGCATGCGCGTGCTCGTGTTCGACAACTCGGGTTCATCCGGTGTCTACACGGTGAGCACTGCGGAGCCGTCACACTTGCGACTTCGTCACCGCGACGGATGGCCTGCGGTCGCGCACGGTGTGGGTGCGTCCATAACGGAGGTTGCGAGTCATACGTTCTACTACGATCGCCCGGAACTGCAGCTCAGACACTTCGACGGCCATCAAACCGACCTTCCTGTACTCGACAACGTCGTGGGGCTGTCGTTTGCGTACTTCGGTGATCCACAGCCGCCCCTTCTTCGAAGCGGCGCTGACCCTGGAACAATGCAAACCACGTATGGCCCGGCGCCTCCAGAGACCGGGATTGACAACGAGTCGGACCTCTGGCCGGCCGGCGAGAACTGTGTATTTACGTCCACCGCCTCCGGTCACGTTCCTCGACTGGCATCGCTTGGCCCACCGGATGGTGGTCTGGTACCGCTCGACTCTTCTTTGCTCCTCGATGGCCCGTGGTGTCCCGACCTGGCCGCGCCCAACCGGTACGACGCCGATCTGCTGCGCATCCGACGGGTACGCGTCGTGTTGCGCCTGCAAACCGGGGTGGCGGCGCTACGAGGCCGGCTGGCCAGCCCGGCGCGCGATGCCGTGTTTCGCATCGCTGGCACCGCGGACAATCCCTTTCGTCTCGTACCCGATCAGGAGATTCAACTTGACGTTACGCCGCGGAACCTTCGCCCGTAGCCATCGACGCATCAGGGCCCTGGCCGCGACCGAGCACGGGGCGGCACTTCTCGTGGCGCTGATCGCGACGATGCTGATCGGGGCGTTGGGGCTTGCACTGGTGCTGACGACCGGTACGGAGACGGCTATCAGCAGCAACTTCGGAAACGACATCGAAGCCCTCTATGCCGCTGAAGCCGCACTGGACCGCGCGCTGTCCGACTTGGGCGCGAGCCCAGACTGGAATCTCGTGCTTTCCGGCATCGCGACATCGTCGTTCATCGATGATCCCTCCGGCGGCCGCCGAACGTTGGCGGACGGCCGGGCCCTGGACCTGACGGAGGCAACGAATCTGTTGAATTGCGGCAAGGTGACGACCTGCAGTCAGGGCGAGATGGATGCTCAGCGCCCCGGGCGTCACTCGGGAGCGAACAATGCGCGGTGGCAGCTCTACGCCCACGGGCCCTTGGCAACCCTGCCGCCCACGTCGGGCGGCCGGGCCATCGACTCGTCCATGTACCTGGCAGTGTGGGTCGCCGACGACCAGATGGAAGACGACGGTAATCCGCTGGTGGACGGCGAAGTGGGGCTCAGTCGTGGTGCCGGTGTGGTTGCGGTGCGAGCGGAGGCGTTTGGCGTGGGGAGCAGCCATAAGGCCATCGAAGCGACCGTGATGCGAGGAACGGGCGGTACGGGCGGCGTCAGGGTACTCTCTTGGCGAGTAGTGTCATAATTGTCGAAGGGTCAGTGGTTTACCTGGTGCGCGGCTGCGCGGCACCCCCACTTCACCGTGATGAAGTTGCTGGCTTCGCTCGTTGTTTTGATGACTCTCGCCGGATCGAGGGTGGCCGCCGCGCAATCGCTGGCCGAAGTCGCCGAGCGGGAAGAGAGCCGGCGGAAGTCGATTCAAAATCCCTCGCGCGTCTATACGAACGACGACTTGAAGGGCGCGAATCCAGTCCGGGCTCCGACACCGGCCAAGCCCCTGGTGAGTCCTCCGGTCGTAGCACCTCCAGCCGATGACCCGTCGTCGGCACCGAAAGACGAGGCTCCTTCGCCCAAGCCGGCTGCCTCCGCCGACCGTGCGCAGGGGAGTGACAGTGCGCGGAAGGACGCAATCTGGTGGCGGTCGCGCATCGCCAAACTCGAGGAAGATGTCGATCGCACAAGGACCTACATGGATGCGCTTCAGAGCCGCATCAACGCGCTGACCACCGATTTTGTGAACCGTGATGACCCCTACCAGCGCGCGGTCATCGAGGGCGATCGCGTCAAAGCGATAGCCGAGCTCGAGCGCCTGAAGAAAGAGCTTCAACTGCAGACGAAGGCCGTCGACGATCTCCGCGAAGAAGCCCGACGAGCCGGCGTACCACCCGGCTGGCTGCGATAACCGGGCCTTCGGCCGTTTCGCCCACGCCTCGCCATCCGGGCCGGAGCATCCCCAGGGAACCTCGTGGCCACACGCGTCAGGTCGTCGTTCGCTCGTGCCACAGATCTTCGCTGTGCGCCGTGGCGCCCGCAGATTGTGGGCGACTCGCCCGTGCTCCGAGGCGGCGGGCAACAAGTCGCGGGCTGCGGAATTGCTACGCGTGAGTCACAAGATTCTGCTGATGAAGCCGCGCGAACACGGCCTGGGAGCCTAGTGGCGGCCGGAAATCACCTGGCGAGCCCCACGTCCCGGAGCGCGGCCCCCAGCTCGCGGTCGCCGACGTCATCGACAATCGTCGTCTTGCCGATGCCTGTTGACAGCACGAAGTGCAGGCGTCCCCGCAGCATCTTCTTGTCACGACGGACGACTTGAATCACTTGCCTGGCCGAGAGATCCGAGACGGGCGGCAGCCGGCCGAGTCGGCGGATCAAGATGCACAGCCGTTCGTGATCTCGCGCGAGCATCACCCCGCGCGACACCGAAATGCGTGCGGCCACCAGCATGCCGTGCGCGACGGCTTCACCGTGCCGGAATCGCCGGTAGTTGGTGATCGTTTCGAGAGCGTGACCCGCCGTATGGCCGAAGTTCAGCACGCGCCGCAAACCCGACTCGCGCTCGTCGCTTGAAACGATCGAGGCCTTGAGTGAGCAGCATTCGCGAATGACGGGGTGAAGTGCTCTCGGCTCGCGCGCAACGACTGCCGACAGGTCGCGCTCGAGACGATCGAAGAGCGGGCGGCTTCGAATCGCCCCATACTTGACCACTTCGTAGAGACCGGCCCGGAACTCTCGTTTGGGCAGCGAGCCCAGCACCGCCGGATCGATGACGACGATCAGGGGCGAATAGAACGCGCCAATCAGGTTCTTTCCCAGCGGGTGATTGACGCCGACCTTGCCGCCGATCGCGGCGTCCACCTGGGCCAGGAGTGTCGTCGGAATCTGAACGAGCGGAACGCCCCGAAGGTAGGTGGCGGCCGCAAATCCGGCCAGATCGCCGATCACGCCGCCGCCGAGAGCCACGAGCACAGACGAGCGGTCGGCTCCCAGGCGGATCAGGGCTTCGTAAACCCGCGCGACGGTGGACAACTGTTTGAACCGCTCACCGTCGGGAACCAGGATGGGTTCGACGTCCTCGAGTCCCTCTGAGAGCGATCGGCCGTACAGCCGCCAGACGAGCGGGTTGGAGACGACGAAGATTCGTCGTCTCGACACCGCTTTCGGGAATAGCGAGCCCCATTGCCCCATCAGCCCGTCGCCGATGGCGACGGTGTAGCGTCCAGCAGCCGACTTGACGTTGATGTTTGCGATGCTCATGTGACGGTACCGGCAAGCGTTGGAGGCTCGCGGCGTGATGGTAGGATAACATTCAGGAGTTGGCACCCCGGACGTTTCGCGTGCCTTACCGGCACTCGCCACCGACCAGACGATCATGACGAACAAGACCGAGGGCGGCGACGCCTACATCACCGAGATTACTCCCCGGTCGCAGGACTTCTCCCGCTGGTATACCGATCTCGTGCGACGGGCGGAATTGGCCGACTATTCACCCGTCAAAGGGTGCATGGTCATCAGGCCGTACGGGTACGCCATCTGGGAGTTGATCCAGCAGGCACTCGATCGCCGTTTCAAGGAGACCGGTCACGTCAATGCGTACTTTCCACTCTTCATTCCGCGGAGCCTGCTGCTCAAGGAGGCGGATCACGTCAAGGGATTTGCGCCGCAGGTTGCGTGGGTGACGAAGGGCGGCGACGAAGAGCTGGAGGAGCCGCTGATCGTGCGGCCCACGTCGGAGGCGATTATCGGCACGATGTACAGCAAGTGGGTGCATTCGTGGCGTGACCTGCCGATTCTCATCAACCAGTGGGCCAACGTGGTGCGCTGGGAAAAAGTGACGCGGCTGTTCATCCGAACCACGGAATTTCTCTGGCAGGAGGGGCACACGGCTCACGAGACCGAAGCCGAAGCGGAGGAGGAAACGCTGCGGATGCTCGACGTCTACCGCGACGTCGCCGAATCGGAGCTGGCGATGCCCGTGTTGACCGGAAGCAAGACGGAGAGCGAAAAATTCGCCGGCGCGCTGCGCACCTACTCGATCGAGGCCCTCATGGGCGACGGGCGGGCGCTTCAGGCCGGCACGTCGCATAACCTCGGGCAGAATTTCGCCAAGGCGTTCGATATCACATTCCAGGCGCGGGACAAATCGGTACAGCACGTCTGGGGTACATCGTGGGGCGTCTCGACGCGCCTCATCGGCGGGCTGCTGATGACGCACGGCGACGAGACCGGTCTCATTCTCCCGCCACGGATCGCCCCCTATCAGGTTGTCATCGTACCGATTCCCAGAGGGAACTGGCAGGAGACGGTTCTCCCGCGCGCCAGGGCCATCCAGGCCGAACTGGTTGCTGCCGGTGTGCGTGTACGCCTCGACGATCGCGATGGCTTTACGCCCGGGTGGAAGTTCTCGGAATGGGAACTGCGCGGCGTGCCGCTGCGCCTGGAAATCGGGCCAAAGGATATCGAGAAGTCGCAGGTCATCCTGGCGCGCCGCGACACGCGGGAGAAGCTATCGGTGTCGATGGACGGTCTTGGAGCTCGGGTCACCGCGTTGCTCGACGTCATTCAACAGTCGCTGCTCGACCGCGCGCGACAGTTCGTGGCCGATCACACCACGCACACGAACTCGTATGACGACTTCCGGAGGATCATGGAAGGGCGGCCGGGGTTCGTCGTGGCGCCCTGGTGTGGCTCAGAGACCTGCGAAGCCGCGATCAAGGCGGACACTCAGGCGACGATTCGAAACCTGCCGTTCGACCGGCCGATCCCCGCCGGACACTGCCTCAAGTGCGACAATCCCGCCGCGGCGGAAGCCGTCTTCGCAAAGGCCTACTGAGCTAGGCGCGAGCAGTCGCTCGGCTCCGTCCGCTGCCGCGTCGTCCCCGGAGCTCCGGCAGCAGGTGGGGCCACCGCAGCCGGATTCGGGCCATCGACGCATGCCGCGCCCCGATTCGCTCCCGCCGCACAATGGCCCTGAATGCCGCCCCAAGCGCAGCCGCTAGGGCAACAGTCGAGGGCGTGTCGAGCGCGTGCACCCGGGCGTAGGCGTCGGCCAGGGGCTCGAGACACGAGACATCGCCGACGATGGTGGCGGCCTCGGCAAAGATCGGGGGAAGTTCACCCTCAGGCTCGGCGAGTGTCTCCCGCAGGTCGTACAACGCCACCCGGCTCTTTCGACCGGCCAGCACGCGGTGAACCGTGCCACGAGCCGTGCGCCAGCGATGCCGGCGCCGGGGTGACACCTCGCGGACTTCACGTTCCCGGAGTGCGATCACCAGTCGATGCAGCGTCGAGAGGGGAATCTCGGCAGCCGGGTCGTCGAGCAGCGCGACGACTTCCTCGGGCTCGGCAGGGAGGCCCCCTCGTGCGGCGCGGTCGATCTCCGCGCTGGCGTCGAGGACCGCTGGCTGGCGCGGAACGGTGACGGCCTGGCGGAGCGCCTTCGCGGGATCGTCGCGCAACCGGGCGACGAGCGGTGCGATGGTCGCAGCCGGCAGGTCGGACAGCGCCTCGAACGCCGCCACTCTGGTTTGCTCGCTACGGCGCGAATCGAGCACGACCGCCGCGAGAGGGTCGAGCACGGCGACGCTGTGCCCAGTGCGCAGGAAGCGCCGCGCAAGTGTCACCGCGGCCAGCACCACGTCTTCGTCAGCCGACGTCAGCGCCGATACGGCCGTCGGGATGGACCGCGTGTCGCCGATGGCTTCGAGCGCGGTGAGAGCCGCGGCCTGGCTCAGACGGGGTCCCACTCTGTCCGATCTCCATCAGGCGTCCGACCGCCCGCGTTCCAATGACGATGAGGCGCGCGATGGCCCCCTGTCTCTTCACCTCGTCTTCGGTCGAGAGGTTGGCGGCAAGTCTGGCGATTTCGGAGGAGGCGGATCGCTTGAGCGCCACCTGGTCAGCTTACAACGGGTCTGTGCCGGGTGCTCGGGGCGTCACCAAACGAAAAACGGGCGGCAGCTCTGAAAAGAGCCGCCGCCCGTTGGGTGTCGGATCGACTTCGGTCTACTGCAGGCGGACGGTCAGGGCGCCGCGTCGATTGAGTCGGCGGGTTTCCTCGCGGCTGTTGTCGAACTTCGGACGCTCCTCGCCGTAGCTGACGGTCTGCAACCGGCTCGCCGGGATCCCGCGCTGCACGAGATAGTCGCGGACCGAGTTCGATCGCCGCTCGCCCAGCGCCAGGTTGTACTCCGCCGTGCCGATGTTGCAGGTATGCCCCTCGATGGTGAGGCGCAATTCGGGGTTCGCCTGCAGCGTCTTGATGGCGTCATCGAGCAGTCGGGTAGCCTCCGGACGGAGCGAGTAGCGGTCGAAGTCGAAATAGACGTCTTCGAACACGAACTGACGGGCCGCAGCGGCACCGGCACCACGCCCGACCTGAATGGTGACCGTATCGGACGCCGTGCCTCCCCTGCCGTCGTTGACGGTCACCGTCACGGGCACCGCCCCTTCCTGATTGGGCGCCGTCCAGACGGTCTGCCGATCGGTCGGGTTGGCGAAGGTTCCCGAAGGTGCCGACCAGCGATAGGTCAGCGGATCGCCGTCCGGATCCTGGGCATCACCGGTCACGGTTGAGGTCCCGCCGACCGCGACAGTGCACGGCTCGCAGCGAGCTTTCACGGTTGGTGGGCGGTTGGCCGCAGCTTGGGCCGCGGGCGCTGGCGCCGGAACGCCGGCACCGGGAGCTGCCACGGCGGCGCTCGGCAGCCGCCGAACTCCAGGGTGATAGCCGATCTTGATTTGTCCCTCGACGCTGTCGCCGCCCTCGTCACCGAACAATTCGCCGAACGAGGAGCGCTTTTCGTGGGAGAAATCCACACCGATCGTGGCCCCGGCAAAGAAACCACTCGGGTGCTGAAACACGATGCCGACGTGACCATCCACGGGGTTCTTGACGTCGAAGCTCGCTGGCAGTGTTGGCGACGTCGATCCGCTCGTCGTCACGGTGGAGTCGAAGTACTGCTCGCCGCGGATCTCCCCGATCAGCCGCAGAGGTGAGCGGCTCGGGAGGCTGATCCCCACGCCCCACTGAAAGCCGTTGCTCAGATCGAAGACGTCCGGATCGTTCCGGAACACGAATCCGCCGTTGCCGGCAATCTCGACGAACGAGCCAACTTCGCGGCTGACGATGAAGTCGACGAGGAAGTCCGGTTCGCCCGAGGACAGGCCCTTATCGCCATCTCCTGTGGGGATTTTGACCATGCCGCGCACGGCCACGGCCGCGCCCTGACCCTTATACTGCGACATGAAATTCGCCTTGGCTCCCACGAACATGTCGCCGAAGCCCGTCTCCCAGCCGGTATCTGTCAGGCGGGGATAATCCATCGGTGTGCCACCGGAGTCGACCGGACGGCGGTCGGCATCGATACGGGTCTGCGCGCGAATGCTGCCGAACAACTCGACACGGTCAGCGAGACCGTACCCGAAGGTCAGCGGAAAGTTCGCGATGTCAGAGAACGCTTCCGTGCGGTCCTGGTTCAGATATTGGGCGGACACGGAGAACCGGCCGGCCGGGAGGATCTCGCCCGTTGGCACCAGCCCGATTCCCGTATCGCCATAGATCGTCGTCGTGGCCGGCCGTGTCTCTTGCGTCTCCACCGGCTGGGTCTGTGCGGACGGTGGCGGTGTGGTCGTCTGCGCCGTGAGCGTGAGAGAGTTTGCGAAAAGAATGGCCGCGCACCAGGTGAGAAGCCTCAAGGTTCGCGTCATGGTCATGTAGGAGCTCCCGTGTTCAACCGAAGCCGACTTGTATGGTAGCGCTCGATCTTGGCAGAGTCAACGTTATGCAAGCACAATGCCGAGCTTGCTCCTGATCGCGGCTCTAGTCTGCGGGTGCGGAAGTCTTCTTTCCGAACAGCCACGCGATCAGGATACTGATGAGGTACAGGCCTATCATCGGAGCCGCCATCAGGGTCTGCGTGAGGATATCGCCACTGGGGGTAATGACCGCCGCCGTCACGAAGATGATGAGCACGGCGTACTTGATATGACGGATGAGGAAGCGCGCCGACACCAGCCCCATCTTGGCCAGGAAGAATACGACGCTCGGCATCTGGAACACGAGGCCCATGCCCAGTAACAGCTTCGTATATAGCGAGAAGACCGACTCGATCTTCGGAGCGAACATCAGGAAGTCTTTATTGGTCTCGCCGAAGCTGGCGAGAAACTTCCACATCCACGGAAAGAGCAGGTAGTGCGAGAAGGCGGCACCCCCGACGAACCCGATCGTCGACAGGAGGATGAAGGGGATCGCAAATCGCTTTTCCTTGGCGTACAGTCCGGGGGCGATGAACAGCCAGACCTGCCACATGATGTAAGGGGCGGCCACCACCAGTCCCGCCAGGAGTGCAATCTTCATGTACAGAACGAAGGCTTCGGTGGGTTCGGTGTAGATCAGCCGTCCGCCCTCGGGCAGCATCTCCTGCAGCGGCCTCATGATGAATTCGAAGACGCGATCGATGAAGACGAACGAGATCGCGATGCCGACGGCGAGGCCCAGGCAGGCGTGAAGAAGCCGCTTGCGAAGCTCGTCGAGGTGCTCCAGGAAGGACATCTTCCCTTCCTGAAGCTCGGTGGCCTCCCCCTCGTCGGCTAGCGGGTCAGAGGACCACCAGCCGTCGGAGTCTTCTGAGGCTTCGGCGTTGTCGCGGTTGGGAAACGGCACGAGCGCCATGAACGATCAGGCGCCGTCGGCGGCCTTCGACTCGACGGTCTCGGCCGGCGGGGCCGGCGCGGGTCGCGTGGCCTGAGCCTCGCGCTGCTCCTCGATGCGAATCTCTTCGTCGAGGGTGTTCCTGAGCTCGTTCGAGGCGCGCTTGAACTCGGCCAGACTGCGGCCGAGCGACTTGCCCAGCTCAGGCAACTTGCGCGGGCCGAAGATGATCAGAGCGATCACGAAAATAATGATCAGCTCCGGCATACCGATTGAACCAAACATGGCAGTGCTCCGCGCGGCAAACACGGCGGGACGGGGCCGCAACGTCTTCATCGCATTATAGAAACCTGGCGAGGGTGGGTCAAGGAACGGCCCGCCCTTGATCCCGCCGAAGTGATTGCTCCATCAGGGTTTGTCTGCTACGATTCGATCATGCGGAGTTACCGGGCATTGTCGGCGGCCGCCTTGGCCGTCATCGGATCGGCGCTGGTCGGCGGGTTCTTCGGTAAGGCGGTGGCCACCCAGGATCGGCTGCCCGGAGCGCTACAAGATCTTTACGGCGGCTCTCGAGCGCGGTCGAGGCCAACTACGTCGAGCCCGTCGAGTCCGAGAAGCTGGTTTACGGCGCCATCAGCGGCATGCTGACGACGCTCGACCCGCACTCGAGCTTCATGGATCCGCGGCAGTACGCGCAAATGCGCGAGCGGCAGGAAGGTCGCTATTACGGGCTCGGCATCAGCATCGTCGTCGTGGACGGCGACATCACGGTGGCGTCGATCTTCGAGGGGTCGCCGGCGTACAAGAAGGGCATCAGGCGCGGCGACATCATCGCGAGCATCACCGGCGAGGACGCCAAGGGCTGGACGAGCGACCAGGCCGTCAAGAAGCTTCGCGGGCCTAAGGGCACGACCGTGGCCATCTCGATCAAGCGGCGCGGCTACGACCGGCTGATCGATCTCGAGGTGCCGCGCGACGAGATCAACATCCCGACTATTCCCGCTGCCTTCATGATCGACAGCGTCACCGGGTACATCCGGCTTCAGGATTTTGCCGAGAACACCGATCGTGACCTGGGCGCGGCGCTGAAGGAGTCTGTCGAGCAAGGGCATGCGACGAATCCTGCTCGACCTCAGAGGCAATCCCGGTGGTCCGCTGGATCAGGCCATTCGGGTGGCGAGCCGGTTCCTGCCCAAGTCGAACCTGATTGTCTATACGCGGGGCCGCATTCCGAACTCCGATCAGGACTACCGCGCGACCGACGGGAATCAATACACCACACAGCCCGTCGTGGTCCTGGTGAACCGGAACAGCGCGAGCGCTTCGGAGATCGTTGCCGGCGCCTTGCAGGATCACGATCGCGCCCTGATTGTCGGGGAGACGACTTTCGGCAAGGCGCTCGTCCAGTCGGTGTACCGCATCAGCGAGGGCGCCGGGCTCGCGTTGACGACAGCCCATTACTACACGCCGTCGGGCCGGCTCATTCAACGTCCCTGGGATGGCTCGTTCGACGAGTATTTGAGCTATTCACTCAAGGAGCAGGCAAGCGATCGGCCGCATCCCGACTCCGAGCTGCACTATACGGATGCAGGGCGCAAAGTGTACGGTGGCGGCGGCGTCGAGCCGGATCGCCGCATCGAAGGGCCAATCGAGGGATTCAACCCGTCACGATTCGGCCGGATGCTGTATGCCCGGCAAGCGTTCGCCAGCTACGCCCAGAGGTTCTCGGCTGAAGGGGACACTCGCATCGCCATCGAGGCCAAGGAGCGACGCACGGTCACGCCTGATTTCGTCGTCGACGACGAGATGTTGAAGGATTTTCAAGCGCATCTGACGGCCGAGCAGATCAAGATCGATCCGGAGGCCTTTGCGAAGGACCTCGTGTTCATCAAGGCGATGATTCGCTACGACATCGACCTGGCGCTCTTCGGGGTGGCGGCGGCGCGACGCCACCTGGTGGAGCAGGATCCACAGGCGCAGTTCGCGTTGCAGCAGTTTGCCGAGGCGGAGCGCCTCACCGAGCTGGCACCAAGCCGGGCGGCGCGGCGCTAGCCGTATTTGACCTTGCCCCGATTCCGGGGCCTTGCTACACTGGCGGCCGCTTGGTCGGTCTCGGGGACGCATCCGCGATCGGGTGCGAGGGCCGGCGACGGTTGTTGCCGCTAGCAGTTTCGGTCGAGTCTCTCATCGACTTTCGGGCGATTCCAGCCGCTCAGGTGTCGACGTTTTTCGTCGTCATCGTGAGCGGTTTTTTTTGGCTGATCCATGCGACTTCAGCGACTCGAAATCTCGGGCTTCAAATCCTTCTCTGATCCGGCCGAACTGTCGTTCGACCGCGGTGTGACCGCCATCGTCGGGCCCAATGGCTGCGGCAAGAGCAATGTCGCCGACGCGATTACGTGGGTACTGGGCGAGCAGAGCGCCAAGAGCCTGCGCGGCGATCGCATGGAAGACGTGATTTTTAGCGGCAGCGACGCCCGCAAGCCGACCGGCACGGCAGAAGTGCGCTTGCAGCTCGCTGACGTCGGAGCGGTCACCAAACCCTCGAATGGTCACGGCACGGCGGCAGGGAATGGGGAGGCCGTCGAAGACGATCCGGATCCGCTCATCGACGTCCGGCGGGTCGTCGAGCTGACGCGACGCTTGTACCGGTCTGGCGAGAGCGAGTACCTGATCGACGGCGAGACATGCCGCCTCCGCGACATTCACGATCTGCTCATGGACACCGGCTTGGGGGCCAAGGCCTACGCGATTATCGAACAGGGCAAGATCGGCCTCATCCTGAGCACCCGTCCCACCGACCGGCGGCAACTGATCGAGGAAGCCGCCGGAGTCACCAAGTACAAGGCACGGCGGCGGGCTGCCGAGCTCAAGCTGGAGGCGTCCCAGCACAACCTGACCCGTATCGACGACATCATCTTCGAAGTCGACAAACAGCGAGGCGTGCTCAAGCGGCAAGCGGCACGGGCGAGGCGCTACCGCCGTTTGCGTGACGAGCTGCAGCGTTGGGAAAAAGTCCTGTTCGTCCGTCGCCATCGAGGCGTCTCGGCGTCGCTCGGTGCGGCGCGCGAACGGCTGGAGGCGGGCCGTCGGGAGGAGGCCGTCGCGGCGGCGCGTTTGGCCACCATCGAGAACGAGCTCGCCGTCACCCGCATCGAACTGGCCGAAGCGGAAGCCGCTGCCGCCTCGACGCGTGAGGCCGCCCATGCGGGCGTATCGGCGGCGACTCGGTCTTCCACTCGAGGCCGGTGGCGAGCCATGGATTCGCCCCTGCCAACTCACCCTTGAAGAGGGAATACACGAGGTAAGAGGCAATGAGGGTGTAGCCGACGGCCAGAATCGACGCGCCGGCCGACGACAGCACGTTCAGCACCTGGAACTCTTCCGAGTAGGCGTGGTAGCGCCGCGGCATACCGAGGTAGCCGAGGATGAACTGCGGGAAGAACGTCAAGTTGAAGCCGAAGAACACGAGCAGCGCCGCCGTCGTGGCCGCCCAGTTCGGGTACATCCGGCCGGTCATCTTGGGCCACCAGTAATGGAGGCCGGCAAAGAACCCCATGATCGCGCCGCCGACCATGATGTAGTGGAAGTGCGCGACGACGAAGTAGGTGTCGTGGAGGTGCACGTCGAGCCCCAGCGAGGCCAGGAAGAGCCCGGTCGACCCGCCGATCAGGAACAGGCCCATGAAGCCGAACACCCACAACATCGGCGCCCGCCACCAGATGGCCCCCTGGTACAGCGTCGCTGTCCAGTTGAACACCTTCACCGCCGACGGGATCGCCACGGCAAACGACAGGAACGAGAACACCATCGCCGAGTACGGGGAGATGCCGGCGACGAACAGGTGATGCGCCCACACCAGGAAGCCGAACACGGCGATCGCCAGGCTCGAGAACGCCACGAACGAATACCCGAACACGTTCTTGCGTGAGAAGCACGCGATGACCTCGCTGATCACCCCCATCGGCGGCAGGATCATGATGTAGACCGCCGGGTGCGAGTAGAACCAGAACAAGTGCTGGAAGAGCACCGGGTCGCCGCCCAGCCGCGGATCGAAGATGCCGAAGCCGAGCGCGCGTTCGAGGGCCATCATGCCGATGGTGATCGCGATCACCGGCGTCGCCAGGATCTGCACCACGCTGGTGGCGTACAGCGCCCACACGAACAGCGGCAACCGGAACCAGGTCATGCCGGGGGCGCGCATCCGGTGAATGGTCACCATGAAGTTCAATCCGGTGAGAATCGACGAGAACCCGGTGATGAACACGCCGATCCCCGTCAGCATGACGTTCGAGTTCGAGGCCATCGAGCTGTAGGGTGTGTAGAACGTCCAGCCGGTGTCGACGCCACCAAAGACCATCGCGGCGAGCGTGAAGACGAACCCGACGACGAAGACGTACCAGCTCAGCAGGTTGAGTCTTCGGGAAGGCGACGTCCTTGGCGCCGATCATCAGCGGCAGCACGAAGTTGCCGAGGACCGCCGGCACCGCGGGAATCAGCACGAAGAACACCATGGCGACGCCGTGCATGGTGAACAGGCGGTTGTAGGTGTCGGCCGAGACGAAGTCGCCCTGCGGCGTCGTCAGCTCGACGCGGATGCCCGTGGCGAAGAGGCCGCCAAGAAAGAACGCGATCGTGACGACCACCAGGTACATGATGCCGATGCGCTTGTGGTCCTTGGTCAGCAGCCACGACATCACGCCGTGACTGACGTTCAGATAATTCACACGCGGGAGGACTGTCGTGGTCATGGTCCTTACTTTGTTGCCGTCGCCGGCTGCCCCGTCGACGGCAGCGACTTGATGTACTCGATCAGACTCATCAATCCCTGTTCGTTGACCTGCCCCTGGAACGTGGGCATCACCGGTCCATAGCCGGCCACCAGCTTCATCTGCGGCGTGAGGATCGATTCGCGGATGTAGGTGTCGTCAACGAGCACGGCCGCGCCGCTGGCCAGCTGCTCCTGCTGGCCGTACTTGCCCGCGAGCGACGGACCACGTCCTGACCCGTCTGTCAGGTGACAACTGACGCAGCCAAGCTGCTGGAACAGCTGCTCACCGCGCGCCGTCATCGAGAGGCCGCCACCCCCGCCGCCGAGCCATGCCTGGTACTCGTCCGGCTCCATGACGAACACGCGGCCGATCATGCCGGAATGCTTGGTGCCGCAGTATTCCGCGCAGAACAGGTGGTACTCGCCCGTCTTCGTCGGTGTGAACCACACGGAGCTGTAGCGGCCCGGGATCGCGTCCGCCTTCACGCGAAACGCCGGGATGAACAGCGAGTGCAGCACGTCCTCGGAGGTGAACGTCACCTTGACCGGGCGGCCGAGCGGGACGTGCAGCTCGTTGATCTCGCTCTGGCCGTCGATGTGCTGAAAACGCCACATCCAGCGTTTGCCGGTTGAATAGATCTCCAGCGTCTGGTCAGGGGCGCGCACCAGGTGGAAGAACACGATGGTCGCCCAGGCGAAGATGGCCATCGATACGAAGAACGGCACGATCGACCATCCGAGCTCGAGCCAGATGGAACCCGTGATCGGCGCCCCGACCTTTTCGCCTGTGTGGTCCCGGTACTTCACCGCAAAGACGATGACGAAGAACACGACGATCAGCGCGAAGAACGCCGTGACCGCCGTCACGAAGAAATACAGGTTGTCCACCTCGGGGGCGAGGTTGGATGCCTGTTCGGGGAAAAGCGGGATACCTTCCAACATAACTCGTTACGGTCTCACGCCCGGCGCGGCGCCGGGCATTCGCGACTCGCGGCGTCGCATGATCAGAATGAATCCGCCGATCCCCAGCACCGTCATGACGCCGCCAAGCCGGACGAGGTTCATCACCATGAGTCCGTAGCGGCCGCTCTCAGGGTTGTAATGGAAGCAGTAGAGGAGCAGTTCGTCGATCGCTGAGCCGACGCGCCCCTCACTGGATTCCACCAGGGCAAGGCGCAGCTCCTTCGGCGAGTACTCGACGCCGTAGAAATAGCGGGACAGCCGGCCCTGCGGAGTGGCGACCAGGATGCCGCTGACATGCGCAAACTGCCCTGTGCGCTTCATCCCACTGGTACGAAAAGCCGGCCGCGGACGTCACGCGCCGAATCGTCGCCTCGTCGCCGCTCAGCAGGTGCCAGGAGCCGGCGTCCTTTTCCGTTGACCAGTATTCGAGATGCGCACGCTTCTTCTCCGCCGCTGTTGCCGGCGTGTCGCGCGGGTCGAAGCTGACGAGGACGACCTCGTAGTCCTCACCCGCCGCAAACGGCATCACCTTCAGGGCGCTCGACAGCCCGTTCATCACCTGGGTGCACAGCATCGGGCACTGGTAATAGACGAAGGCCAGCAGCACGGGCTTGCGGTCGAAGTAATCACCGAGGGTCACGCGCCGGCCCGTCTCGTCGGTAAACGCCGCGTCGAGCGGCAGCATCTCGTTCAGCCGCTGCTTGAAGCTGACGTCCTTCAGCTGCGGGATCGTCTGCGTCGAGACCGTGCCCGGACGCTGCGGATCGCTGTAACCCGCCGGAAATCCCGGCTGCGCTTCCGCAGCCGGAGCAAGGCACAAAGCACACAGTCACAAGGCTCAAGGCCCAAAACACACGCCTTGTCATTGCCGTCGCTGCTCCATGACGCGCCCGGCGCTCGCGTCCGACGGCATCATGCCCGGCGTTTCGAGTGCCGCGCCGTCGGCCGGCGAGCGCGATGGCAGTCCGCGCTCCACCATGAGCCGCATCGCGTCCTCGATCGGGATGTGCACGATGCCGGCCTCCTTGTTCATCCATCCGTAGCCTTCGAGAAACGCCTCTTCTCCGACACGGAACTCGTAGACCTCTTTGGTCGGGAACTGCTGCAGCCGCGGCGTCGGGGGCAGCCGCTCTCCCTGCGTCGCCACAAGCGGGTACCGCGGCTCCCCGGTTTCCTCCGCCCGCTCGATGAGCAATGCGTACAGAAGGCCGAGGCCGACGTGGATGAGGACCGCCGAGATGGCGAGCCAGAACAGGAACCTGACGATGATCCAGACGTTGGCGTCGGTGTGCTCATAGGTCGAGCCCGGCGGCGTCTCCCGGTACTCGTGATCCGGCGACGCGTGGCCGATGGCGTCGTGGGGGTTCATCAATGGCCCCCCGTGCTTTCGAGCGCCTCGCGGAGGTACGGATCAGCGAAGGCCAGCAGCGGCCGCTGCGCCAGCTGCGTGAAGAACATCCAGAGCCAGAGGCCGCCGATCGCCAGCGGTGCCGCCAGGTCGAGCCAGTGCACGAAGAAAGTCCCTTCGTGCTCGCCGGGCAGCATGTGCAGGTTCGCACCCGCGGCGTCGAACTCGGGCGACACCAGCAAGAACAGATCGAGGTCCCGCACGACGAGCAGCGCCAGCGCCACCCAGACAAGGCGGTGCGGGCATCCGCTTCAGGTTGCGCGAGAGCAGCAGCAGGAACGGAACGGCGAAATGGAAGATGACGAGAAACAGCGCGAGGTACTGCCAGCCGTGGCTGATCCTGGCGATGAAGTACGGGATCTCCTCGACCAGGTTCGCCGCATACACGAGCATGTACTGCGAGAAGTTGAAGTAGGCCCAGAGCATGACGAAGGCGAGCGACAGCTTGCCGAGGTCGTGGAAGTGACTCGGCTTGAGCAGGTTCGCCATCGGCGCCTGTCTGGCGAGCAGGGTGCTGATGACGATCGTGAACGCCAGCGCCGACAGTCCCTGTCCGCCGATGAAGATGAAGCCGAACAGCGTCGAGTACCAGTGCGGGTTCATCGACATGATCCAGTCGATGGCCGCGGCGGTCGCCGAGAACGCGTAGAAGACGATGCCGCCGCCGCTGACGTGCTGGATGCGGAGGTTCGCGCTCATGTCCCCTTCGTCCTGCCGGCGGGAGAGGCGCGAGAGCGTCCACGCGAGCGTGATCCAGCCGCCGAAGTACACCAGGGCGCGCACCAGGAAAAACCCGGTATTCAGGTAGATTGCCTTGTGCCGGAGCACCTCGTCCTGCTGGACCAGGTCCGCATGGGTCCAGGGATAGAGGCTGCCCATCCCGAGCACGATCGGCAGGAAGAGCAGCGCCATCAGCGGCAGCGTCCGGCTCGACGCTTCGAAGATCCTGCGGAAGATGCCCCACGCGCCACCCGACAGGTGCTGGATCATCAGCAGCGCCAGCGAGCCGAGCGCGATCCCCAGGAACAGCAGGTAGGCAATCAGCCACGACCGGAAAAAATGGCCGCGATCGAAGATGAATCCCAGCGCGCAGGCCGCCAGGCCGATGCCTCCGGCCACGAGCGCGCGCGAGCGGCGCGCGTCGATGTCGGCGGGAGACGCGTAGGTCGTGTCGGCCATTACCGGGGCTCCTCGCTGGCGCCGGCGCGTCGAGCGCGCCGCGGCGATCTGCAGGCACGTCGTCAACCGTCGCCCGCTGGCTGAACTGCAGCGCGCGGATATACGCGGCGATGGCCCAGCGGTCGGCCACCGGCACCTGCGCGGCATAGTCGGACATCGCGCCGAAGCCGTGCGTCATGACGTCGAAAAAATACCCGGCCGGAGCGGTGCGCAGCCGTTCGTCGTGGAACGAGGTCGGCGCCCGGAAGCCGCGCTGCACCACCATGCCGTTGCCCTGCCCCGTCCGGCCGTGGCAGGGCGAGCAGAACACGTTGAAGCGCTCGCGGCCCCGAGCCATCACGTCGGCTGTCACCGGCATCGGGAAACATGTCCGTGAGCTGGCCGTCGATCTTGCCGGCGTAGAGATGCTCGTCCTCGCGCAGCGCCCCGCGGGGGACGGTGTTGGCCACCAGCGCGCGCGAGCCGCGCCCGTCGCCAAAGAACGTGCTCGCCTCGAGCGGCTCGTACCGCGGCGCGTCGTGCATATCCTGCCGGCACGCCGCCGCCGACAGACACAAGACGATGGCGGCGAACTCCCAACGCCCAAATAGACCAACGCCCAAGACGACCTTGGGAGTTGGGAGTTGCGGAATTGGGAGTTCAAGTTAAGGCGCAACTTCAGACACTCCCACCGGATGCAGGCTCTCGAGAAACTTCGCCGTCTGGTAGCGATCGAATCGCGGATCGGTCGTCTCGATGCAGAGGAAGAACCGATCCCGCGACGCGCGCGCGAACGCCGGCACGTTGAACACCGGGTGGTACGGCATCGGCAGCTTGTTCAGGGCCCACATGCCGACAAACGCGCACAGCGCCGCTCCCAGCACCGTCGTCTCGAACGTCACCGGGATGTACTGCGGCCAGCTGTTGTACGGGCGCCCGCCGACGTTCAGCGGATACGCGATCGCCTGCGTCCAGTACTCCAGGCCGTAGCCGGCCAATGCCGCCGAGGAGCCCGCCCGCGAACACCAGTATCGGCAATCGCGTGCGGCGAAGGCCGAGCGCCTCGCTCAGTTCCTCGATCGGAATCGGCGAGTACGCGTCCATCTGACGGTAGCCCTCGAGGCGCGCGCGCTCCGCTGCCTGGACGAGCGCCGTCGGTGTGGCGAATTCCGCCATCAATCCGTAGAGCGCGGGTGAGGGGACCTCGTGTGCCATCACGTCACCCCTGGTGTTCGGTCTGCAGCTTCGCCTCCGGCACGATGGTGCGCATCTCGAACATGGCGAGCGCCGGCAGGAAGCGGATGAACAGGAAGAACAGCGACAGGAACAGACCGATCGTCCCGGCGAACATCGCGAAGTCCCACCGCGTCGGCGCGTACATGTCCCACGACGAGGGCAGGAAGTCGCGGTGGAGGCTCGTCACGATGATGATGAAGCGCTCGAGCCACATGCCGACGTTCACGAAGAGCGACAGGATGAAGAGCAGCGTGATGTTGTCGCGCACCCGCCGGAACCAGAACAGCTGAATCATCGCGGCGTTGATGGCGATGAGCGACCAGTAGAGCGTCGCATAGGGGCCGGTCATCCGGTTCTGCATCATGTAGCTCTCGTACGGGTTCCCGCTGAACCAGGCAAAGAAGGCCTCGTTCGCGTAGCCGTAGGCCACGATCATGCCCGTCACCAGCATGACCTTCGTCATGTTGTGGATGTGCCGCATGGTGATGAAGTCCTCGAAGCCGTAGAACTTCCGCAGCGGTATGGCCAGGGTCATCACCATCGCGAAGCCGGAATAGATCGCGCCCGCGACAAAGTACGGCGGGAAGATCGTCGCGTGCCACCCGGGCAGCACCGATACCGCGAAGTCGAAGCTCACCACCGAGTGGACCGACAGCACGAGCGGCGTCGAGATGCCCGCCAGCAGCAGGTACGCCATCTCGTAGCGCTGCCAGTGCCGGGCGGAGCCGCGCCACCCGAGCGCCAGCATGCCGAAGATCACGCGCCCGACCTTCGACCGGGCCCGATCCCGCAGCGTCGCCATGTCCGGGACGAGGCCGGTGAACCAGAACAGCAGCGACACGGTGAAGTAGGTCGAGACCGCAAACACGTCCCAGATCAGCGGACTCTTGAACTGCGGCCACAGGTTCATCGTGTTCGGGTACGGGAACAGCCAGTACGCCGCGAGCCACGGACGCCCCGTGTGCAGCAGCGGGAACATCGCGGCGCAGGCGACGGCGAACAGCGTCATCGCTTCGGCGAACCGGTTGATCGACGTCCGCCACTGCTGGCGGAACAGCAGCAGAATCGCCGAGATCAACGTGCCGGCGTGACCGATGCCGATCCACCAGACGAAGTTGATGATGTCGAACGCCCAGCCGACCGGGATGTTGTTGCCCCAGATCCCGATGCCGGTCAGCAGCAGGTGGCCGATGGTGAGGTTCAGCAGCATCAGGAACGCGAACGCGATCGCAAACCCGAAGAACCAGCCGATCGGCGTCCGCTTGGTCAGGACAATCGAGCTGATCTTGTCGGTGACCGACACGAAGGTATGCCCCGGCGCGATCACGGGCGGCGTCGCGCGATAGGCGCCCTCGGTGATGCCCGCCAGTCGGTCGTGCGGATGTTCCTGCGCGGCCATCGCTATCCTGCCTCGCCTTCTTCGGCAGCGAGCGGCCGGGCCGGCTCCAGTTCGGTGTTCGGATTACGCACGATGGCCATGTAGGTCGTGCGCGGCTTCGAGTTCAGCTCGGCCAGCAGGGCGTAATTGAGCGAGCTGGCCTTGAGGCGCGCGACGCGGCTGTTCGGATCGTTCAGGTTGCCGAACACGATCGCCTCGGTCGGGCACGCCGACTGGCAGGCCGTCACGACCTCGCCGTCCCGGATCTCGCGATCCTCGAGCTTCGCCGCGATCCGCGCATGGTTGATGCGCTGCACGCAGTAGGTGCACTTCTCCATCACGCCGCGGCTGCGGACCGTGACGTCGGGGTTGCGCTGCAGCCAGAGGCTCGGCGTGTCCCAATCCTGATACAGGAGGAAGTTGAACCGGCGCACCTTGTACGGGCAGTTGTTCGAGCAGTACCGCGTGCCCACGCACCGGTTGTAGACCATGTCGTTCAGGCCTTCCTCGTTGTGGACGGTCGCGGCCACCGGGCAGACGACTTCGCAGGGCGCGTTCTCGCACTGCTGGCAGGGCATCGGCTGGTGATAGGTTTCGGGGTTCTCGAGGTCGCCGGTGTAGTAGCGGTCCACCCGCAGCCAGTGCATCTCGCGGCCGTTGAGGACCTGCGACTTGCCGACCACCGGCACGTTGTTCTCCGCCTGGCAGGCGACGACGCAGGAGTTGCAGCCGGTGCAGACGTTCTGATCGATCGTCATGCCCCAGGCATAGCCCTCGTACTTGAAGTCGCCGTACATCGTCAGCCCGGTCAGCGGCTGATGCTCCATCTTCTGCGCGAACTGGGGATCCTCGGCGAACTGCGCTTCGGTCGCCACGCGAATCAGGTTGCGTCCTTCGAGCGACCAGTGATCCTGCGTGGACGCGAGCTCGTAGGTCTCGCCGGTCTTCGACAGCTGCACGCCCGGCAGCGTGTCCATGGCGGCCAGTCGTCCGCAGCGGATTCACGTTGAAGCCGGTGCCGTTGCCGGCGCGGCCGGCGCGCGTGCGCCCGTAGCCGAGATGCAGCGTCAGCGTGTCGGGCGCCTGTCCGGGAGCGAGCCAGACCGGAATGCGGATCGAGCGGTCGCCCTGCCGCAGATCGACGACGTCGCCGCTGATCAGGGCCAGGCGCGCGGCGGTCGCCGGCGAGATCAGCGCCGCGTTGTCCCAGGTCAGCTTCGTCAGCGGCTTCGGCAGCTCCTGCAGCCACGCGTTGTTGGCGAAGCGGCCGTCGTGGACGCCGGGATCGGGCCGGAAGACGACTTCGAGCCCTTCGGCCGACTGCGGGCCGCGCCGGCGCCTGCGGCCACGATTCCCCTGCACCGCCACGGTCCGCGTGGGAAACGCCGTGTCCGGCATGAGACCGTCGTGCAGCCACTTGCGCCATTCGCGATCGAACGGCGACAGCGGCGGAACCGGGGCGGCAGCAATTGGCGGCGGAGCGGGCGCCGCGGCTGGGCCCGTCCGCGCCGGCGCTGCGGCGGCCGCGGCGGCGGGCGGCCGCAGCGCGGCGGTGCGATTCGCTCGCCGGCAGCCGGTGCGCGGAGCCGGTGCCGCGGGCGCGGCGGCGCCTGCATCGACAGCCCCTTCTCGCGCGACCAGTACTCGCGCACGACCTCGTAGCCCGACCGCTCGCGATCGCGCGATCGCGGCCACGACTTCGTGCGCCGACTTGCCGTCGTAGAGCGGCGCGATCAGCGGCTGGATGATCGTGACGGTGCCGTCATCCGACCGGACGTCGCTCCAGGCCTCGAGGAAATGCGTTTCCGGAATGTGCCAGTGGCACAGCGCGGACGTTTCGTCCTCGTAGAGGCTCGAGATGCGCGCGCAGCGGCACGCGCTCCATCGCCGTCGGCGAAGTTCAGATCCGCCGGCGCCGTATAGACCGGGTTGCCGCCGAGGATCAGCAGGAATTCGACCGTGCCCGCGTTCATCTCGCCGACAAGCTCGCGAAGGCCGGCGAGCTGGTTCATCGGCTGCGCTTCGGCCGTCTGCGTATACGTGACCGTCGCGCCGACGTTGCCGAGCGCGTCGTTGATGGCGTGCGCGAGCGCGTGGACGATCGGCGGCTGGCCGTCGCCGGCAATGACGAGGCTCTGGCCGCGATGCGCCTGCAGGTCGTTGACGAGCGGCGCCATCCAGTTCGCTGCCGCTGCGGGCGCCGATGGCGGCGCCGGCTCCGCCGACGCCCAGCTGCGCCGCGAGGGCGCGCGTGAACGCTTCTATCTCGGTGGCGCGCAGCGGCAGGCGGTGATCCGCGCGCGAGCCGGTATTCGTCGGCGTGCTCTCGACGGCATACAGGCGGTTCGCCTGCGAGCGGTCGCCTTCCACCCGGCGGCGCGACGCAAACGCGCGGGCGTGTTTGAGGCCGGCGGCGCCGGTGCAGAGGAAGTCGGCATCGAGCGACAGGATGACCGTCGCCTTCTCGATCGCGTACTGCGCGTCGACGTATTCGCCGAAGGCCGCGCGGCTGCCCTCGCGGGCGTTGTGCCGGCCGGCCGGCTCCCACTGCATCCACTTGGCCTGCGGATACTGGCGCGAGAAGCGCCGTGATCTGCGCCGCCAGCGTCGGAGAGGCGACGGTTTCCGTGAGGATCCGGACGCCGGCGCCTTGCGCGGCTTTCTGGCTGGACGAGCGCCCCCTGCCCCGTCGCCGCAAACGAGGCAAACGGTCGAATGTCGCCGAGATTCGTGAGCGTTTGCGACCGGTCCGGGTCGTACAGGCCCAGGATGGCGGCCTGCGCAAACACGTCGGTGGCGCCGCGGCTCGACGGATGGTCCGGGTTGCCCTCGATCTTCGTCGGCCGGCCTTCGTGGCTCTCGACGAGCAGCCCGATGCCGGCGCCGTTCATCGGCATCGCCGTCGCGAAAAACAGCGGCTTGCCGGGGACGAGCTCTTCGGGCTGACGCACGTACGGCACCAGCTCTTCGTTCGGCTGGCGCGTGCAGGCGCTGACGCCGGCGAGCGCCAGCGACGCGCCCATCAGCTTCAGGAAATTGCGGCGGCCGACCGGGTCGAGCCACTCGGACGCGTTCTGCGGGAACTCGCGATGCAGAAATTCCTTGAATTCCGGCGTTTCCGCCAGCGATTCGAGGCTCCGCCAGTATTCCCGCCCGCGGGTGCCGTCGAGCCGCGCCCGCAGCGCGTCGATGTTCATGGGTCGCTCATACGCGTTCTATCGATGGCACGTCGAGCAGGTGGTGAGGCTCTGGATGCCGTACTCCTTCACGAGCTGCGGGCCCAGTTCCTCCTGCGGGACCGGCGGCCGGTAGCCCATCGTGAAAATCTCGCTGCGCGGCCGGACGAACTGCTCCGGCGCGCGATGACAGGTCAGGCACCACTCCATCTGCAGCGAATTCTGCTGGAGCATCAGCGGCATCTCGTCGACGCGGCCGTGGCACGTCTCGCAGCCCATTCCCTTCTTCACGTGGATGCTGTGATTGAAATAGACGAAGTCGGGCAGGTCGTGCACGCGAATCCAGTGCAGCGAGGTGTCGTCGCGGAAGCTGGCGCGCACCGGCTCGAGGATCGGGCTGTTCGCCCAGAGCTGCGAGTGGCAGTTCATGCACGTCTTCGTCGGCGGAATGCCCGCGAACGAGGACGTCTCCACCGACGTGTGACAGTACCGGCAGTCGATCCCGTCGTCGCCGACGTGATGCGCGTGGCTGAACTGGAGCGGCTGCTCGATGAATTCGCTGGCGCGGGTCACGTACGACGAGCGCCCGAGGACCATGATGAGCCCGATGACGCCGCCCGCCAGGAGAAGCACGCCGACAATACTGACCTTCGCGAGAGTGTTGGCGCTGCGATGAAAAGTCGAAGGGGCTAGCCAGAGAAGAATGTATTGCTGGCGACTACCACCTGCTGCCCAGCGTGCGCGGCGACCTGCTGGCCAGGCTCGGCCGGTCGGCGGAGGCGGCGACCGAGTTCACCCGGGCTGCGGCGCTGGCCGGCAACGAGCAGGAACGCGCGCTGCTGACCAAGCGGGTGCGAGACCTCCTGGGTACACCCGGTCTTGATTCGCAGGATCTCCCTCCAGACGGCACTGCTCGCAGCGGGCGACGGTCAAGCTGACGGTCACGAGGCTCCACTGGAGGGAGATTCTGCGAACTTTTCCGACTCCGTTAACAGCGGGCGCCCTTTTTGGGCCTTCTGCGAGTGTGAGGAGAACCTTTCGACGAGATCGATCGACTGCTCAGCGCCGAGGGCGTCGTCAGCCGCGCGTGCACCCGGAGCTCGACGCGACCCTGCGATATCTGGCCGGCAAGGGCGATCTGACGCGAGTGCTGCCGGGCGTGTACGCCTCCGCCGCGACGGCACCGACGGCTCGGGTTCGGATCGCGGCGCTGATGGCCTACGACCCAGACGCGGTCCTGACCGAGGCGGCGGCCGCGAGCGTCTCGTTCTGGCCGGACATCGACGTCGGAACCGTGACGTGCGCCGTGCGCCACCGTCGGCAGCCACAGCCGGGCATCGTCTTCACCCGCAGGGTGATCCCGGCCGAGCTGATCACCGAACGGTCGGGCCTGCGTTACACCTCCGTCGCGCTGACCGCACTGGACCTGTGCGAGGCTCACGGTGGCGACGCGATCGATCGCGCGTTGCGCCGCAGACGGACCACCCTGCGCCACCTCCACCGGGCGATGGAGCTCACGGCTGACCGCGTCGGCAACCGGGTCCGCCGCGAGCTGCTGCTCGACTCGCGCGATGAGCCGTGGTCGGCGGCCGAGCGGCGGCTGCACCAGCTGCTCCGGGCGGCCGGCATCGCTCGGATGGAAGGCGAACCGAGCCTCGTGCTGGTGGACGGCGCGAGCTACTACCCCGACGCCCGCTTCTTCGGCCGTATCCGTCTGCTGATCGAGGTCGACGGCCGGGAGTTTCACTCCGATCCCGACGTCTTCGAGTCGGACCGCTGGCGACAGAACCTGCTCATCCTCGACGGCTGGTGCGTGCTCCGCTTCACCTGGCGGATGCTCGAGGAGCGTCCGGACGAGGTGGTGGCCATCATCCGAAGGGCGCTCGCCATGCTGTCAGCGGCCTACATTCGCAGAATCTCCCTCCGCAGCGGGCCCTGGCGGGGATGCCACGCCTGAGATCAGCCAGGGCCCATCACTGGAGTGAGGTTCTGCGAATCCGCGTGGCCCTAGGCTGCCGCCATGACGACGCGGACGGTGCTGCTGGTCCGGCACGCGGAAGGCTGGCGATCCTCCTCCCGGTGGCGGGGACATCGACCGGCGGCTGACGACGACCGGCGAGGAGCAGGGCCGGGCGGTCGGAGCGGCCCTTGGCACGGCGGGCCTGACGGTAGACCGGGTCCTCTGCTCTGCCGCCGCCCGGACGCGGCAGACCTTCGAGCTGCTGGGCGTCAGCCGTCGCACCCCAGCGCGCGTCGACATCAGCCGGGACTACTACAACGCCGGCGCCGACACCTTGATCGATGCGCTGCGGAGTCTCGACGGTGACTGCCGCACCGTGTTGCTGGTCGGGCATGCGCCCGGTGTGCCCTCGGTCGCGTACGAGCTGGCCGATCCGGAGACCTCGGACCCCGCCGCCCTGGCGGCAATCGACGGCCGCTTTCCCATTGCCACCCTGGCCCGGCTGGAGTTCGACGGGATTGGGCCGACCTGGAGACCGCCGCCCTGGTGGGTGTCCGCCTGCCGTGACGACCCACCCTAACCACGAGCGGCTGCGGGTCCTGGTCGGCCTCGCTGGCTTCCCGGTGTGCTGCCCGTCATCACCGACGAGCCGCCCGCCGGGACGATCCTGATCGACCTCGGGCCGGACCATCCGAGCCAGGCGGGACTGATCGAGCTGCGGCTGTGGACCAGCGGCGGGGCGATCAGCTCGGCGCAGGTGGTCGTCGGGGCGATGCACCGCGGCGTGGAGAAGCTGTGTCGAGGTCCGTGACTACACCCAGATCCTGATGCTGGCTGACCGGCACGGACTGGCACGCGCCCTTCTCCGGGGAGCTGGCCGTCGCCCTGACCGCGGAGCAGATGATGGGGCTGGTCGTGCCGGAGCGGGCGGTCTGGTTGCGGACTCTGCTGGCGGAGCACACCCGGGATCCTCAGCCACGCCGGGTTCCTGGACCTGGGTCACCCGGGTGGTCCGCCGCCGACCCCGGGCTCAACCGCCTCCGGAGGCGCCTCCGCGGCCAGACCCCTCGCGCTGGACCGGCAACCGGATCCACCCGATGGTGAACCGGATAGGCAGGGCTGGCCACCGACGCACCGAGCCCGACTGGCTCCACGCCGAGACCCGGCTCATGTCCGAGGCGGAGGCGTCTGCGGCGACCGTGCTCGGACTGGTCGGGACGCCGAGCCGTGGCCCGGGCTGACCCGGGGCGTCGCGGTGCTCGACCCGGAGACCATTGCGGCCTACGAGCGTCAGCGGCCCGGCGGCCCGGGCGAGTGGGGTCGATCTCGACCTGCGAACGCAGCAGCCCTACCTGGCGTACGCGGACCTCGCCGACCTGATCCGCTCCGACGGTCACGACGGACGGCGATGCCTGGTCCCGGTGCGCACCCTGGCCGAGGAGATGGTCAGCAGCGCCCGGCTGGTCCGGGCCTGCGCCGACCGGCTGGCCACCATCGGCGGGCCGGTCGCGGCCCGGCTCGGCAAGATCATCCGGGTGCCCGAGGGCCAGGCGTACGCCGCGGTCAGGCTCCGCTCGGCATCGCCGGGGTCTACCTGAGCTCCCGCGGGGAGAAGACGCCCTGGCGGCTCCGGCTGCGAACACCTCGACGCGCTGAACGGCCGCGTACGCCAGGCACGTCCCCGCGATCCTCTCGGCCAGCGCCTCGATCAGGTTCAGTGGATCCCGTTCCACGTCGTCGACCACGGCCTGGGCCAGGTGGCCGTAGTCGATCGTCTGACCGAGATCGTCGGCGGCGCCCGCCGCGGACAGGTCCAGCTCGCAGCTCACGTCGACCACGAACGCCTGGCCCTGCTGGCGCTCCTCGGGAAAAACGCCGTGATGCCCGTACCCGGTGATGCCGGTCAGAGTGATCCGGTCGAACCGTCCCGGGCAGCCTCGACCAGCGGGTGCTCCGGTGCTGGTGCGGCCATGTCCCCTCCTGACGTGAGGAGACCTTATCCGACCAGGTACCCCCCGCCAATGCCGCGCCAACAGACGGGCGAACTTGTGATCAAGAGAGCCTCTGTTGGTCCTTCGCTCGCGCCCGGTCGGGCGCTCGAAAGCTTCCGTCCTTCCTCCCGCGCGCGGACGACCAGGAGGACTTCCGAGTCAACCGGCTACGGTCGTTCGCGCTTGGTCGTCCAGACAGAACCGCGCCCTCCGAACCCGACGCTCGCCGATCGCTGCAGGCGGGTTGCGACCGCGATCGCGTCGCGGCTGGGCCGGACGGCGTGCACCCGCAATGCCCCACACCCGGTGCTGGGCGACGGCGAAGGTCAGCGCGGTAGTGGCGTCGTCGCGCTGCCGCGTCGGGCGGGGGCCGGCCGGTCTCGTCGGCCAGCAGGGTACCGAGGAACGCCTTGCGGGACAGCCCGAGCAGCAGCGGGCCGGCCCAGTCGGTCCAGCTCGTCCAGCCGCTGGAGCAGCTCCCAGTTGTGCTCACCGGTCTTGGCGAAGCCGAACCCCGGGTCCAGGATCAGCCGGTCCGGGGCGATGCCGGCCCGCTTGGCCTGCGCCACCTGGTCCGCCAGCTCACTGGCCACCTCGCCGACCACATCCGCGTACGTCGCCCGGCTCTGCATGCCTTGCGCGTGGCCGCGCCAGTGCATGCAGACATAAGGAACGCCGGCCCGGGCAACGACGCCGAGCATCTCCGGGTCGGCCTGGCCACCGGACACATCGTTGACCAGGCGGGCGCCGGCCTCCAGGGCGGCGGCGGCGACCTCGGCCCGCATGGTGTCGATGCTGACGCAGGTGGTCGGGGCCAGAGCGCGGACCACCGGCAGGACGCGGCGGAGCTCCTCCGCGACCGGCGGGCGCTCTGCTCCGGGCCGGGGTCGACTCCCCGCCGACGTCGACGATGTCGGCGCCCTCGACCACCAGCTCGTGCCCGTGGGCGACCGCCGCATCGGGGCTCCAACCACCGACCGCCGTCGGAGAACGAGTCGGGGGTGACGTTGACCACGCCCATCACCAGGGTGCGGCCGGGCTGCGGGGAGGCCCGGGAACAACGCTGGAACTCCCGTGTGTTGGATCAGGTGTTCGCGGCGGGGGTTCGAGGGGGTCGGCCCCCCAGGGGCGTGGCTCAACCGGAGCCTTCACAGCGCCGACCCTAAGACTCATCGCGTGTCGGGTTACGCCAAGGGCGGGCCGGAGCTCGGCCGCCGCGCCCGCACCGTCGAAGAGAAACCCGGCCCATTGAGGCTGGTCGGGACCCTCTCGACCGCGGTGCTGGCTGGCCCTGATCGTCGGCCTCCAGCTGATCGGCCGGGCTGGAGGGCTCGGGTCCGACACCCACCCGGCACCGCAGCGGGCGGAAGACACGGCTTCGGCGGCCGCCACCTCGAGCATCGCCAGTCCGACGCCCACGTACCCACCGCCCGACGGCCGGGGCGCCCCCGTCGGCCACGCCGCGGCCGAAGCCCAAACCGGACCGGCCGAACCGGAGCCTGCGCAGCAACAGCCTGTACGCGCGGTGGACCTGGACGGGACGAGCGTTCCCCTGCGGCATCAGGGTGCGAACCGGCCAAGCCCCCGGTGCGCAACGCCGACCTGGCGCCGTACCCTGCGCCGCCTGGTCAAGTGCCTGGTCAAGGTGCACCGCAAGCCGCTGGCCGCCCAGTCGCCGCCCAGGGCTTCAGGCTGACCGAGCCCAAGATCAAGGTCTACCCGGTCGGTCGTCACCGCGGCGTGCGGCCGGTTCGACCAGAAGGGTGCGCCGGCCTACTACTGCTCCGCTGACCAGACCATCTACTGGCCGGCCACCCGCGACGACGGCCGCGAGGCGTACACCTTCGCCCGGCTCGGCTACGTCGCCCTGCTGGCCCACGAGTTCGGCCACCACCTGCAGGCGGTGACCGGGATGGTCAACGCGTACGGGCGGGAGTACGCCGAGGCGCCTGTGTAGCGGCGCAACGCCAAGCGCCAGAACAGGCGAGACACCACCAGGAACATGCCGGCGACGGCGAGCGACAGGAGGACCCCGCCCAGGGAGATCCGCTGCGTCAGCGCCTGGACCCGGCACCGTCACCGCGAACGCGACCGGCACCACGAAGGTCAGCGCGAACTTCATCCACACCGGGAAGATCGTCACCGGCCACCGGCCGGCGTGGTGGAACAGCGCCTGGAAGATCACCAGGACGTTGTCCAGCTTCACGAACCAGAAGGACAGGGTCGAGAGCATGAGCAGGAAGCTGTAGACGATCACCAGCCCTGCCAGCAGAGTCGGCACGAACGCCGCGAGCGCCAGTGGGTCGACGCCGTTGCCGAGCCGGGCCACCCCGACCGTGATCGCCCGGCGCCGACCAGGACGTCGGTCATCGCCTGCGGAGCGACCACCTGTGAACTGGCCAGCAGCTGGGCGTCGGCGGGCTTCGTCAACAGGAAGTAGAACGTGCCCAGCCGGATGCCCTCCATCATGGCCGCCATCGAGGGCTGGATGACCAGCCCGATCAGGCCGCCGATCAGGAAGTGGATCCCGATCAGCACCAGCATGTCGTCGGCGGTCCAGCCCTGGAGGTCGGTCGTGTTGGTGAAGATCACCGAAAGGCCGACGAGCTGGGCGACGAGACCGATCCCGGCGTTCAGCACCGCGATCGAGAAGTCGGCGCGGTACTGCACAATGTCCAGCAGGCCCACGCCGACGTAGGCGCGGATGATGCTCAGCGAGTACATGGGCCTCACGCCCCCACCGCGGTGTAGCGGCGGGTCGCGCGATGCCAGAGCAGCCGCAGCGCGAGCAGCGAGATCAGGATCCAGGCGGTCTGCGCGGCGTACCCGATCAGCAGCTCGGTAGCCGGTTCGCCGGCCGAGCAGGGTCTCCACCGGGAAGGCCAGACACCACGGGAACGGGGTCCAGGCCGCGAGGGTCTGCAACCGCGAGCCGTACACGCCGCGCGGCCCGCTGCGGCGGCGGCTGTACCGGGCGGCCTATCCCGTCGTGGGCTACGGCCCGCCGCCCCTGAACCGGCTCGCGATCCACCCGGACCTGTTCGCCGCGCTGCCTGCCCGCGCGCGCCGGCGCGTGGCGGCGCGCATCCTGCGCGCCGGCGGCTCGCCCTGGGTGCGCACGGAGATCGACGGCCACGTCGCGGTGACCGAGGGCGTCGCCGTGCAGCGCGCGGAGCCCACGGGTGACACCGTGCGCCTCACGCTGAGCGACGGATCCACCCGCGAGGCCGACGCCGTGGTCGTCTCCGCCGGGTTCCGGTTCTCGCTGGAGCGGCTCGGCTTCCTCTCGCCGACCGTCCGCGCCGGCGTGGCCGTGCGCGACGGGTGGCCGGTGCTCGACCGCTACTTCCGCTCGTCCGACCCGGACCTGATGCTCGTCGGCTTCGCCGCAGAGCGGCGCTTCGGGCCGATCGCCCGGTTCGTCTCCGGCAGCCGCTTCACCGCATACCGCGCCCGCGAGGCCTTCGACCGCTGACGAGGCGGCGGGCCGGCGCGAGCCCTTCGAAGTAGAGGCGGTGCAGGCGCTCCGAGCGCTTGAGGCGCCGGCGCGCGCGGATCGCCCCGAGGTGCGCGTGCGCATAGGCGTGCCCGCGCACGCCCGAGGCCACGCCGTACCCGTGGTAGAGCGGCGCGAAGCCGTCGGCGAGCTCGAGCTTGTAGCGCTCACCGCCGCCGAGGAACTCGACCCGGGTGAGCCCCTCGTCGGCGGCCGCCTCGATCGCGTCGAGCGTATTGACGAGCCCGGGCGAGAAGCGCCCGACCCCGGGGTCGAAGGCGAGGCGGTGCACGTACATCGCGCCCTCGAGGGCGAACCAGTAGTGGAACGCGACGGCCCGCCCGTCGACGCGGAGCGTGACGATCCGCGCCGCGTCGATCGCCTCGAGCCGGCGCAGCGCCGCGCGATGGAAGCGCCGGCCGCGGTCGGTCGCGAAGCCCGATCCGTCCGGCCGTCCCTCCCAGCGCAGGGCGTGCAGGTGGAACGCCTCCTCCAGGGCGGGCTCGAGCTCCTCCAGCCGGCGCGCGACGGTCGTCGTGACCGTGCCCAGCTCGCCGAGCTGGCGACGGCGCCGGCGGTGCAGGTTGCGCTTCTTGGAGTTGGTCTTCGCGCGGTAGACGGCATCCCAGCCCGGGCCGAGGTCGATGTAGGGAGCCTCGATGCGCTCGATCAGACGGAGGCGACCGCCCAGCGCCGCCGCGATGCGGCTGCCCTCCGGCAGCCCGTGGAGGTCGGCGACGTCGCAGCCGCCCGTGGTCAGCTCGCGCACGAGCGCGTCGGCGGTGGCCGGTGTCTCCCCCGGGGCGAGCAGCAGGTCGGGAAGGACGGAGAGACGGCCGCCCATGAAGCTCGCGACGCGCAGGCCGGCGCGGCGCCGGATCACCAGCGGGAGCGCGCCGACCAGCCGGGACTCGCGTCGGGCGACGTGCACGGTCAGCTCGGCTCCTTCGCCGTAGTGGGCCCACCACTCCGCGAGCCACGCGTGCAGCATGAACGGGCTCGGCCGCGGCATCGCGCGGACGAGGCCGTCCCACTCGTGCGCGAGCGCCTCGAACTCCTCGCCGGTGGAGACGGTGGCGAGCGCGACGGGGGCCGGCGAGGGTGCGATGGTCATGGCTGTCGATCCCGGAAGGTCGTGAGGTGGTCGCGGCTCACGGGCTGCGCGCCGGGCGCGATCCCGCGGTAGTCGTTGTCGTAGAAGGCGTTGCCGATGCCCCGGTAGTCGCCGATCGCCGCCCATGCCTGGCCTGCGAAGGCGCTGCGCCGCACGGTCGTCCTCGTGGAGCCCTCGTCGAGGTAGACGCCGGCGAGCGCGGTCTCGAACCGGCTGTCCTCGATCACGTTGCCGGTGCTCGCCGGGCGGCCGCCCCACTCCGGGGCGGCCCACTCGGCCAGGAGCCCGATCCGCACGTCCGAGCCGATCCGAAGGCGCCGGAAGGCGCTGTCGCGGGTGAAGTGCTCGACGTAGACGCCGGTGGGCGTCCCGTCGATGTCGATGTCCTCGAAGCGCGCACGGCGGGCGGTCGTCCCGGTCCACAGCCCGCTCCATCCGCACGTGCGCGCGCGCACGCGGCGCACCGTCCCCGTGTCGCCGATCCAGACGCACGCCTCGGCCCGGCCCTCGGACGAGCCGGGCCGCGACCGCGCGACGCGGGCGACGTCCACGTCGCTGACCTCGAACGGCTCACGCGGCGTCGTCCGCTCGGGCTCGTTGGCGTCGACGAGCAGCCCCGCGTCGGTGAACCCCCGTGCCACGAGCCGGCGGATCCGCAGCCCGTCCGGGCGACGCACGGCGACCCCGGCTCGCAGGGTGCCGCGGCCCCTGACCATCGTGTCGAGGATCTGCGTGCGCCGGCCCGTGCCCCACACCGCGATGGCGGCTCCCTCGACGGTGCGACGGGGGTCGCCGACGTCCACGACCAGGCCGCGCACGAGCCCACCGCCCGGCCCGGTGTTGCCGCCCATGCTCAGGCCGGCGCGGAGCACCGCCCGGCCGGGTTGCGCCGCATAGAGGCGGTGGCCGGAGGGATTGAGGAACGGCCGCCGGCCTCGGTAGGCGCCGGACGCGAGCACGATCGCGCCGCGGCCGTGCCTCGCGAGCGCCTGGCGAAGGGCACGCGCGGACGCGACCCGGACCGCGTTCGCCGGCACGCGGTAGGGCGCGGGCGCGTGCGGGCGCATCGCGGAGCTGCGAGGGCCGGCGGCGGATTCCGCGGACACGCCGCGATCGTTCCTCCGCACGCCGCCGACGAGTAGCAAGAGCACGCCTGCCGCTGCGACGCAGAGCAGCGCCACCTTCATGAGGCTGCGCCGTGGCCCGCCGATCCGCGCCGGCGTGCCAGGAACGGCCGCGGGTCGAGGATCGCGAGCTCCTGGGCGAGCGTGCGGATGCAGACCGCGATGTCGACCGCGAGGTTCCCGTGTCGCATGTACCAGAAGTCGTACGACAACTTCTCGGCCGAGCTGGCGCAGTCGGTCGCGTAGCCGTAGCGGACCTGCGCCCAGCCGGTCATGCCCGGCTTCAGCAGCAGGCGCCGGCTCCAGAACGGGACGTCTGCCTCGAGCATCGTCACGAACTCGGGCCGCTCGGGCCGCGGCCCGACGATCGACATGTCGCCCATCAAGACATTCCAGAGCTGCGGGAGCTCGTCCAGGTGCGTCCGGCGCAGGAAGCGCCCGGCCCCTGACGCCCGCGGATCGCTGGCCTGGGCGAACACGGGCTCGCCGGGCCGCTCCGCGGTCACGGGCATCGAGCGGAACTTGTACATCGTGAAGTGCCGGCCACCCTCGCTGACCCGCGTCTGCCGGTAGATGAGCGGTCCGGGCGTGCGCTTGACCAGCAGCACGAGCACCGGCAGCAGCGGCACCGTCACCAGCAGGCCCACGGCGGCGACCACGACGTCGAACAGCCGCTTGGCCGGCCGCCGCCCGGAACGTTGACGCACGTGGAGCAGGCTCAGGAACCACATCGACGTGATCTGCCCGAGCGGGACGCAGCCGAAGGCATGCTCGTAGAAGCTGGTCAAGCCGGCGACGCGGAACCGGCGATCCGTCATGTCGAGCAGCCGCTCGATCGCGAGCGAGCACGACTGGTCGTCGGTGAGCACGATGACGTCCGGCCGGTGCGTGTCGACGACGACCGCGAGATCCTCGGCGTCGGCCAGCGAGAGCGCCCGATCATCCGGGCCGACCGGGCCCTCTTCTGGAGCGCCGACGATCTCGAACGATGCTGCGCGCTCGCGGCGCACGGCGGCCATGATCTCTGCCATCGCACTCGTGCCGACGACGAGCACACGGCGCTTGGTCGTGCGTTCCACGACCCAGCCCCACGTCCCGCTCGAGAGCAGTACGCCGCAGTACATGGCGACGAGGGCGCCGAGCGAGAAGCGCATGCCGGCGAGGTGCGGATTGAGCGCGGCGACGCACACCAGGCCAGTGGTCGCGCCCATCGCAGCCGGGACCCAGGGGCCGAGCGCGTACGGCGCCTTCGCGCTCGCCGCGTGCAGGTTGACCAGCCAGATCCCGGCGGCGAGCGTTATCGCCAGCAGCCCGCCCGTGCCGAGCGGATGCTGCGAGGCCGCGAGCACGGCGAGTGCGAGCCAGACAAGGACGGCCTGCCCGGTTGTCGCGATGACTTGTCGGCCGGCGCGGTCGCCCAGAGAGCGAAGACTCCCGACTCCGGGAGGGAGACCACCCCGGATCCCGTCACGGCACACGTCACTTGGACGGTGAGAAGCCAGCAATCTCGGCTCCTGAATCGCGTTGCGGAACTCAGGCCCAGGTTAGACTCACAGCATGGGACGTGTAAAGGGGGAGCGCGGCTCACTGGAGCCGGGCCTCCCAGCTCCCGCCGGGGCCCGCGCGGTGCGCTACATCGACGCGGACGGATTGCCGACCGACGACCCGGCCGCCGCTGTGCACGGCGAGATGGTCGAACACGACGCCGACGGGGATGTCCGGAGGCGAACACGCTTCTTCCTGAGCGAGGAGGAGCTTTCCTGGCTGCCCGTCAGCGAGGCCGCCTTCCTTGCATGGATTCTCGCCGCCCTGGTCCTGATCTGGGCCGTCATCGGCGTGCTCTTGCTCACCTAGGCGCTAGCGCCCCCGCAGCGGCTGGGCGATCGCCCGCAGCAGGTCGGCGTCGCCGAGCTCGGGTACGACGAGCGCACGGAGGGGGAACGCCGAGAGCCGTCGGTAGAGCACGAGGGCAGCGGCGCCGCCCGCGAGCAGGCCCGCGCTCGCCGCGATGGCGGCCCCCGAGGCGCCCAGGGGCGGGACCAGCACGAAGTCGAGCGCGATGCCGAGCACGAGTGACACGAGCGGCCCCACGGACGAACGTCCTGGAGCGGAGGACCCGACGAGCGCGCTCGAGAAGATCGCGAGTGCAGCGAAGCCGAGCGCGCCCGGCAACAGCCACAGGAACGGCGCCGCCGAGCTGCGGAAACCGGGGCCGAACACCAGCCGGATCAGCTCGGGCGCGATGGCCGCCGCAAGCGCGATCCCGATCACCGTGACCAGCGCCACGGCGCGGAAGGCGGCGAGCACGCGGCCTGTGCGGAGCGCAGGGTCGGCGCGTGCCACCAGCGGCACCATCGCCGTTGCGGCGGCCGCAGCGAGGTAGAGCACCACGTCGAAGGCGTTGACGGCCGTCGCGTAGATGCCGAGGACGGCCTCGGACGCGAGCAGCGCCACGAGGATCTGGTCGAGGCGTTCGTTGAAGGCCGACGACAGCGTCCCGATCCAGGCACGTACGCCGAAGGCGAGCGACTCCCTCAGCAGCCGCCGGTCGGGCCGGCCCAGCCCCTCGGCGCGTACCGACGCGATCAGCAGCACGGCAGCCTTGGCCGCCTGCGTCACCACCCAGATCAGCGTCGCATGCACGACCGTGATCTCGCCCGTGACCATCAGGAGCCACATCGTGCCCGCATAGAGCCATGCCGCGGTCGCCGTCACGAGGGCGTGCAGCCGGAAGCGGCTGCAGCCGAGCACGAACATGTAGCCCGCGTCGGCGAGTCCGGAGGCGAACATCGCGCCGGCCAGCACGGCCAGCTCCGCATCCCCGATCCCGGGCGGCCTGAGCTGCGGGACGAGCTCGAGGGTGCCGCAGACCACCAGCGCGGCGACGAGCGCCGCGACCGAGACGGAGAGCAGCACGTTCGACAGCAGCGCCGGCCGCTGCGCAGGGCGGCGGGCGCAGAACACCGTCGTCGCCTCGGTCACGCCCAGCCGCGCGAGCGTCGCGGCGATGATCGCCGTGACCGTGATGAACGCGACCGTGCCGCGGCCGGTCGGCCCGAGCTCGCGAGCGATCGGCACCACGGCGACGAGCAACCCGGCGTTCCCTACGACCTGCGCCCAGAACAGCGGCGACGATCCGCGGCCGATCGAGTCGCCTTCGTCAGCGTCCGCCGGCATCGGCGATCAGCTCCATGAGGATCCGCGGGGATTCGCGGTGGACGGCGCGCAGGCGGGCTCCGTTCTCCGCGAACGCGCGCCGATGGCCGTCATAGCCGACGGCCAGCGCGGCCGCCGCGCCGGCCACCCCCGCGGGGTCGCCAGGCGGCACGCAGAAGCGCTCGAGACCCGGAAGCGAGTAGTAGCGCGGAGCGTCGCCGACGTGTGTGGAGATCACGGGCACGCCGCGCGCGAGGGCCTCGAGGACCGCCACCTGCACGTTGTCCCAGCGCGATGTCGAGAGGCAGGCATGCGCCCGCTCCTGGGCGGCCAGGACCTCGGGCCAGGCCCGGCTTCCGTGCAAGGTCAACCACGGCCTCGCCTCGCTGAGCCGCGCGAGCTCGGACCCCAGCGGCCCGCCGCCATAGACGTCGAGCGTGGCCTCGTGACCGCTGCGCAGGTGGTCGAGGGCCCGCACGGCCAGGACCGGGTCCTTCTCCGGTGCGAGCCGGCCGACCCAGACGAGCCGTAACGCCTCCCCGTCCGCCGGCCCGGCGCGCGGCTCCGCCGCAGGCAGCTCCGCAAGCGGATACGGCAGGTAGCGCACGCCGACGCCGTATGCGCGTTCAGCGCCCTCGACGCCTGCGATCGACACCGAGACGGGCAAGCACCGGCGCATCGTCGGCCGCGCCACCGCGCGGATGAACAGCGCGCGCAACGCGAGGACCTTCCGGGAGCCATGCCGTCGCGGCTGCCCCGAGCCGTGCACCACGAGGAGCCGCGGGACCCCCTGCTGCCGGGCGATGGCGACCGAGGCGACGGAGAGCGGCTGGACCGCGACGTTCGCGACGACCGCGTCAGCGCCGGCCACCTCCCGGGCGATCGTCCTCCAGCCCGCCACGGGGAGCGGCCACTCGCCGGGCCCGAGGTAGCGGGCCGGGACGACCGCATCCGCCGTCGCGTCCTCGCCAGGACGACGGCAAGCGAGCACCCTGACCTCGCAGCCCTGGGTCTCGAGCAGCTCGCGGACGGTCTGCACGAACTGCTCGACGCCGCCGGCGTGGGGTACCACGAAGCTCGAAACGAGCAGGATGCGCATCCGTGCATCTTCCCTGGACGGTCGACGGGTTGTGAACCGGAGATCGACCGGGTTAGGGTTCGCGCATGGGCGAGTCGACGCCGCCCGGCGTGGTCCCCCCGAACGGTTCGCCGCTCGTCGGCAACGAGCGGCCGCTGGACGCGCCGCGGTACGTGGCCGCGCTGCGGCGCGGGTTCTGGCTGATGGTGCTCATCGTCGTCCCGCTCACGGCGACGGTGCTCGTGCTCTCGCTGCTGCTGCCGAAGACATATACGGCGACGGCGAGCCTCGTGCTGGACGAGCAGCAGGGCGTCCTGGACACCGGGAGCGGCGAGACGTCCGTGCGCCGGCTGGCGACGACCCAGCGGCTGCTCACCTCGCGGGACGTCCTCGAACGCGCCGCGGCACAGCTCCCCGAGGAGACCGCGGACACGCTCGAGGACAAGGTGAAGGTGACGTCCGACGACGCGGCGGACATCATCGAGGTCCAGGGGTCCGACGGGGACGCGGAAGGTGCCGCAGCGATCGCCAACGGCGTGGCGCGGACCTTCCTCGCCGGCGAGCGGGCGGCCGAGGAGCGCACGGATGCCGCGGCGCGCCGAGAGCTCGAGACCCTGTTGCGCCGGCTCGAGGCGAGCGGCGCGTCCGCCGCGGAGATCCGTGCGGTACGGGACCGGCTCGCCGAGCTGAGCGTCAGCCGCATCGGCGGCGGCGGCGAGCTGCGCCTCGCCGAAGTCGCGCGGCCACCGGAGTCCGCTGCGGCACCGCGCCCGTTGCAGAGCACGATCTTCGCCCTCTTCGCGTCGATCTTCATCGCGGTCCTCGCCGCGCTCGGCCGCGACCTGGTCTCGCCGCGACTCGCCGGCCCGCGGCAGCTGACCGCGCTGACCGGACTCAGCCCGCTCGTCGTCATGCCGGCCGGACGGCGGCGGGGGCGGGCCGCGCGGGACGACGAGGCCTACCAGGCGCTCGCGGCCTCCGTGCGGCTCCAGCTCTCGGAGTCGCAGCGTGTGGTCGTGGTCACCAGCCCGCACGTCGACGCCGGTCGGGCGCAGGTCAGCGTCGGGCTGGGCCGGGCGCTGTCGTCCAGCGGCGTGCCGACCCTGCTGGCGTCGGCCGATCTGCGCGACCCGATGATCCACGAGGAGATCGGGGTGCCGCAGTCGCCGGGCCTTGGAGAGGTGCTGGGCAGGCTGGAGGCAGATCCCGGCGAGAGCGCGGCCGGGCTCATCCGCACCGCGACGCGCTCGCACCAGCGTCCGTCGCCCGGCGAGTTGCGAGCACTGCCCAGTGGTGACATCTCGCACCACCCGGCGGCCCTGCTCTCCGGCGAGTCACTCGGCGTCGTCTTCGATGAGCTCGGCCATTCGGAGTACCGGTACGTCATCGTCGAGGGACCGCCGCTCCTCGGGCCGATCGACGGTCAGCTGGTCGCTCGTTGGGCCGACGCCGTCCTCGTCGTGTGCCGGCTCGACCGGATGTCGCCGGACGACGCGGTGGAGCTCGGCGAGGTCCTGGCGCGATTGCGGGCGCCCGTGCTGGGCTCCGTCGTCGTCGGCGGCTCACACGTGAGCTACTCGCTGCCGGCGTGGACGCCGGTGCGCGCCAAGGCGTAGGTCATCGCCGCGGCGCTCGGGCGCCGATCATCGTGCCCGCCCAGATGAGCCCCGCCACCAGCCACAGGTGGCGCCAGTGGAGCGTGTCGATGAACGCGCTGTTGGCGAGCAGGCCGCACCAGGCGGCGACCAGTGCGGCCGAGCCGATGCCGTAGGTGTCGCGACCCCGCGCCGCGTTGCGGACCGCCGCACCGAGCGTGAAGCCGAGCAGGGCGGCGAGGACGAGCACGCCGAGGAACCCCTGCTCGCCGATGGCGCGCGCGTACGTGCTGTGGGCCGAGATCCCCGCGATCGCCTCGAACTGCCCGGGTCCCGCGCCGAACGGGTACTCCCACGCCGGCTGCAGCCCGGCGCGCTGGCCGGCGAAGCGCGTGGTGTCGTACGTCTGCGGCCGCGCGCGCTCGGCGAGGAAGTCCGCAGAGCCGGTGGCGACCACCGCGCCGGCGACGACGGCGGCCCCCACGAGCCCGATCGCCACGAGCGCGAGCGCCTGGCGGACCCCGCCGCGTGCGGCGAACACGACGCCCATGACCGCGAGCGCGAGCGCGAGGTTCAGCCACGCGCCGCGGGAGTAGGAGAACACGACCCCGAGCACGAGGACCGCCAGGAGGAGCGCCTTCGTGACGCTCGAGAGCCGCAGCAACCGGGGCCGGACGAGCTCCTCGGCGACGATCAGCGCGGCCGGCACGAGGAACGGCCCGAACACGTTCGGGTCCTGGAACAGCGCCCGCGCACGGCCGCCCTCGGTGAGCACGGCGGCGCCCGGGATCACCCCCGCGAGGGCGAGCATCCCGAGGAGCGCCGAGCTGACGGCCGCGAACAGGTAGGCCTCGACGATCAGCCTGGCGCGCCCCTCCGAGGTCACGTAGCCGGGCAGCCACAGGCCGAACGCGGCGAGGTACAGCGTGACGGCGAAGAAGCCGGCGGCGCGCCCCGCGTCGGCGACCTGGATCGACGACATGACGTTCAGCGCCGCCAGCACCGCGAGGATCGCGACGGCCGCCCGCGGCGCGGCGGCCAGGCGGAACCGCCCGGTGACCAGGGCCACCGCCATCACGACGCAGAGCGCTCCGTCCGCGGGAGCCGGCTCGATCAGCACGACGCCGAGCAAGCCGATCCCGAGGGCCACCGCCGCATGGAGATTGGCGACGGCGAGCGCGAGCAGCATCAGGACGCCGGCGCCGCCGGCCACGGCCAGCCCCGCGGGCGGCGGGAAGCGGTAGAGGCCGAACGCGAGCATCAGGCCGAGCGGCACGGCGAGCACGAACGCGAGTCCCCTCGACGTCCACTCGCGGCCGGCCTCGGACGGGCGACCGGGAACACGGGCAGCCCCCGCGGTCATCCGGTCGTCTCCCGCGGACAATTGCTCAGCCCGAACAGCGGCCGGCAGTCGACGGATCGCCGTTCGATCGGCCCCGGCACCGTCTTCTCCGCCAGCCGCTGCTCGACCGAGGCTGGGACCGGGCGTCCCTGCCGCACCGCCTCCCTCGCCTCCGCGATCGCCGGCTCGAGCGGGTTCAGCCTCGACGCGAGGGCGAGCCTGTCCGCCGCCGCGGCGCGGTCACCGTCGCCGAGCTCGACGAGGGCGAGCTGCGTCTGGGCGTACCAGTCGTCGGGATCCCTCGCCAGCGCACGGCCGAAGGCCTGTCGCGCGCGCCGGAGGTCGCCGTCGCGACGAGCCAGGACGCCGGCGATGACGTCCGCGCGGTCACCGAGCGGGTCGAGCGTGCGGGCCCGCTCGAGCCCGCGCCACGCGGCGGCCGGATCGTCGTCCCAGTCGGCGACCGCGCGCTCGATCTCGCGCGCCGCGAGCGCGGGCAGGACGTAGGACGCGGCCGCGAGCCCGGCGAGCACCACGATGACCGCCGTGCGGCCCGGCCGTCTCCGCGCTGGGGTACCGCGGGCGCCGTGCACGCCGAGCCCGGCGACCAGCCCGAGGAGCGCGAACGCCGGCGCGGTGACCGCCGGCGCCTCCCACAGCCAGTCCACGGACGCATGGGCCAACCATGCCGCGGCGGGCACGAACGCCGCCACGGCGAGCGCGTACCGCTCCGCGTCGAGCGCGCGGGCGCGGCCGAGGCCGGCGGCGGCGGCGACGAAGAACCCCGCCAGGAGCGCGCCCCCCACCAGGCCGGTCTGGCCGAGCGTCCCCCACACGACGCTGTGCGGATACAGCGGCTCCTCCCGGTGGGTCCGCTCGCGGGCGTAGTCCTGCGCGAAGTTGCCGGCGCCCGCGCCCGTCAGCGGAGCGTCCGCGAACTGGCCCGCCGCCACACGCCAGAAGTCGTAGCGGCCGGACGCGGCGCCGCCGGCGAGCCGGGTCTCGCCCGCCTGCGTCCACACGGCGCCCGCGACCAGGACGGTCGCCGCGATCGCGGGCAGGTGCAGCGGCAGCCGACGGGCCGGAGCATGGAGGCGGCGGTCGAGACGTCCCGAGGCCAACCCGGCGCCGAGCAGCAGCGCGGAGCTGACCGTCATCGCGGCCGCGGCGCGGATCAGGGCGCCCTGCGTCCCCGCCGCCGGCGTAGACGTCGAGCAGCGCGGGGAGCGCGAGCAGCGTGGTCAGTGCGACCGCGGAGAGCGCGACGAGCAGACGCGCGCGCTCGGGCGACAGCGCCACCGCGAGCACGAGCGAGACGGCACCCGCGAGCAGCGAGCCCCGGCTCTGGGCGAGCACCGCGAGGCCGAGCAGGAACCCGGCGGCCGCGAGCAGCAATCCGCGGAGCGCGAGCGGCGACGAGCGGCGCGCGGCGAGCAGGACGGCCGGCCAGAAGGCGGTGAGCATCAGCGCCGCCGTCGCGTTCTCGTAGCCCACCGGCCCTGCGAGCCGCCCGTCCTCGACGGCATGCCCGCTGCCGGCGATCGCGTCGCCGAGCGCCCACGTCCCCGCCAGCGCGGTGGCGAGCACGAACGCCACGAGCACGCCGGTCGCCTGCGTCGCGGTCCACGGCAGCACGGCGAACAACGCGAAGACGGTCAGGTAGATCAGCACGCGGTCGGCCGCCTCCCACGCGTCGCCGCGCTCACCGGCCCAGGCGATCGAGAGGAAGCTCCACGCCGTGAACAGCGCGAGCGCGCAGAGCGCCACTCGTGCCGCTCGTGGCAGCCGCGCCCAATCGACGCCCCGCCCCACCACGACCAGCGCGACGAGCAGCACGAGCGCGCCGGCGTACAGCGGGCCCGGGGTCGTCCCGCCCTCGCGGACCGCCCACCAGCCGAACAGCGCGGCGACCGCGACGCCGGTGCCGGCGGCCGCGCGCTGCCCGCGAGGAGCGAGCTGAGCGCCGTTCATCGGTAGAGCATAAAGTCGCCCGTACGGTGTCGCTGGAGTCTCCGCACGCCCGCAGGCCGAGGATCCTCATCCTGATCACGCTCGCGGAGACCGGTGGGGCCCAGAGCTACGTCGCCGGCCTGCTGCCGGGTCTCGAGGGCCGGTTCGACGTGATCGTCGCCGCACACGGGGACGGCCCGCTCCGTGATGCGTCGCAAGCCGCCTGCGTGCGGTTCGTGCCGCTGCGCCACGTCCGGCGGGCGCTCCATCCCGTCCGTGACCTTCTCGGCCTGCTCGAGCTCGTCGTCCTGATGCGGCGCACGGCGCCGGACATCGTCCATGCCAACAGCTCGAAGGCGGGGGTGCTCGGCCGCCTCGCCGCCGCCGCCGCCGGCGTGCCGATCCGGATCTTCACCGTCCACGGCTGGGCGTTCTCCGCGTCGTCGGGACTCGTGTCAGTGCTCTACCGGTGGGCGGACCGCCTGATGGCCCCGCTGACGACCGTCACGATCTGCGTCGCCGAGCGCGAGCGGACGTCCGGGCTCGCCGCGCGCACCTGCATCGCGGAGCGGACCGTGGTGATCCCGAACGCCGTCGACGTCGACGCCGTCCCTCAGGCCCGCCATGACGGAGGTCCGCCGCTGGTCGTGGCCGTCGGGCGCCTCGCGGAGCCCAAGGACGCCCTGACGCTCGTCCGCGCGCTCGCCGGGGTTCGCGACCGGCCATTCACCGCGCTCCTCGTCGGCGACGGCCCGGACCGCCCGTCCGTCGAGGCGGAGGTACGCCGGCTCGAGCTGCAGGACGTGGTCGCCCTCGCGGGCACGCGCGACGACGTGCCGGAGCTGCTCGCGCAGCCGACGTATTCGCGCTCTCGAGCCGCTCCGAGGGAGCACCCCTCTCGATCCTGGAGGCGATGGCGGCCGGTCTGCCCGTGGTGTCGAGCCGCGTCGGCGGAGTCCCCGAGCTCGTCGTCGACGGGGAGACGGGCCTGCTCGTGCCGCCCGGCGATCCGGCGGCGATGGCGGCCGCGCTGGGCCGCCTCCTCGCCGACGCCGGCCTCCGCCGCCGGCTCGGCGCGGCGGGCCGGGAGCGCGCGCAGCGCTGCTTCGACGTGCGCCGGCAGCGGCGCGCGCACCTCGACTGCTACGCCCGCGAGCTCGCGCGTCTCGGCGTACCCGCCCCGGCGCCGTAGCGCAGCCGCCGGTAGGCGCCGCGCATCGGGAGCGGCGTGTCATGACCTCCGCCGATCTTGGCCCGGAAGTCGAGGAGGCGAATCGCCGCGGTCGATCTGCCGCCGGCGCAGGGCCATGCGGTCCGAGGACGGGAGGTTGACCCCCGGCTCGCACGTGACCGCAGCGGCGTACCCCGCCTCGGCGACGAGGCGTCGCTCGCGCTCGCCGAACAGACCGGCCGGGTAGGCGAAGGCCGAGACGCGCCGTCCGAGATGCCGCTCCAGCTCATGCCGACCGTCCACGATCTCCGCGCGCGCCGCGGCGTCGTCGACGGACAGCAGGTTGGGATGGGACACCGTGTGGGCTTCGAAGCGCAGGGTGCCCTCCCGGTCGAGCTCGACGATCTCGTCCCAGCCGAGCACCGGTGGCTGGCGTCCCGAGTACCAGGGGAAGCGCAGGCGGCCGTCGGTGACGCCCGAGGTGACGAACATCGTTGCCCGGAAACCGTGCTCGGCGAGCACCGGGAGCGCCTCGTCGCGGACGTCGGTGAACCCGTCGTCGAACGTGAGGCCGAGCGCCCGCGACGGCAGCTCTCCCGCGTCGAGCATCGCGAACGCGGTCATCAGGTCGACCACCGTGTAGCCCTCGTCGGCCAGGTGCCGCATCTGCTCCCGGAAGCGCCGCGGCGCGAGCGACAGCGGGTCGTCGTCATCGGCCACCCGGTGGTAGAGCAGAACCCGCAATCCGGCCTCGTCGCCGTGCCCGCGCGACCGGGCTCTCCAGGCGATCGATCGGGCGCGGGTCAACCCCACCTTGACCACCGGGGGCAGGGTGGGTCCGACGCCCGGGACGTTCGCGGTCGCCATGGTCGCGGATCCTACGCTGCGTTCACCGACGCGCTACGAGTGCTCCCGGCCGCCCGGGTCGCGAGCGGTGTGCGGGAGCGGCGGGGCGGGTCCCAGGATCTCCTGCCGGAACGCGACGGCGATGGCCTCGGTGCTGCTGCGCACGGCGAGCTTGCGCAGGATGTGCTCCACGTGGGTGGCGACGGTCTTCGGGCTGATGAAAAGCCGGCGCGCGATCTGCTCGTGGCGGAGCCCCTCGCCCATCAGGCCGAGGACCTCGAGCTCCCGTGGGGTCAGGTCGTGAACGCCGCGAGGCAGCGGCGACGCGTGCCCGCTCGATCAGCCGTGCGAGCCGTGCGAGGAGCTCGCCGGCCGCGTACGGCTTGACCATGTAGTCGTCCGCGCCGAGGAGCAAACCCGCGATCCGGTCGTACCACTCGGTGCGGACCCCGGAGAGGAACAGCACGGGCAGTACGCGACCGACCTCGGCGCGCAGCGTGTGGCACACCTCGTAGCCCGACAGCCCGGGGAGCGGCACCTCGAGGATGACCGCGACAGGCATCGTGGAGCGCGCGATGCTGAGCGCGGCCTCGCCCGTCTCTGCCTGCTGCACGTCGTAGCCGGCGACTCGGAGGACACGGGCCAGCGTGTCACGCGACGTCTCGTCGGCGTCGGCGATGAGCACCGCTTCACGCTTCCCAGCATCCACCACGGGAGAGCTTCGCGCACGGAGCGACGGCCGCGCACAGGACCAACGTCCAGGTTGTCAGGAAACAGCTCCGCTCTTTTCCCTAGGTGACGCCGGAAAAAAGAACGGGACTTCACCCGACTCTGGCCCGGATCCTCGGCGGGTACTTCGAGAGCCGACTCATGGATTCGGGACCCTTCGAGGCCTCGGGGAGGGAGCAACGATGAGCGACCTGGTGGGCACGGCCTTGCCGGACACCGTCACGGAAGCGACGCAAGCAGCGGTCGCCACAGCGAGCGAAGTCGCGCCGGCCGCGCCGGCAGCACCTGCGCCTGAACCCCCACCACCGCCGCCGCCCACACCACCGGCGCCCGAGCCCGAAGCGCCTGCTCCTGCTCCTGCGCCGCCTCCCGCACCCGAGCCCGAAGCGCCCGCGCCCGAGCCAGAACCGCCTGCGCCGGCTCCCGTGGCCGACGTCGAAGGCCCGGCGCCGGTCGAAGTCGCGCAAGTCGACGCCCCGGCGACCGAGGCGACGAATGAGCAGCCACCGAGCGTCGAGCCGCCCGCGGACGACGACAGCGACGCCGTAGTGGCCTTGGCCGACACCCCGGACGGACCGCCCGGCGACACCGTCGCCGCGATCACCGACGACACCGCCCCGCCCGACCTCGGCGACACGCTCACCACAGCTGCCGACGACACCGCACTCGGCGAGACCATCACCGTCGCCACCGACGCCACCGACGACACCGGCCTGCCCGCCGTCGACAACATCGGTCGCCCGCTCGTCGACGACACCGGCCTGCCCGCCGTCGACGACACCGTCGCACCGCTCGCCGACGACTCCGGCCCGCCCGCGCTCGACGACACCGTCGTTTCGATCACCGACGACATCACCATCGCCCCGCTCCCCGACGCGGTCACCGCCGCCACCGACGACAGCGGCCTGCCCGCGCTCGACGACACCCTCACCGCCGCCACCGACGACACCGGCCTGCCCGCGCTCGACGACACCGTCGTTTCGATCACCGACGACATCACCATCGCCCCGCTCCCCGACGCGGTCACCACCGCCACCGACGACACCGGCCTGCCCGCGCTCGACGACACCATCGCCACGATCACCGGCGACACCGGGCTGCCCGCCATCGACGACACCATCGCCACGATCACCGACGACACCGGCGCTGCCCGCCCTCGACGACACCATCGCCACGATCACCGACGACACCGGCCTGCCCGCCATCGACGACACCGTCGCCACGATCACCGGCGACACCGGCCTGCCCGCCCTCGACGACACCGTCGCCACGATCACCGACGACACCGGCCTGCCCGCCATCGACGACACCATCGCCACGATCACCGACGACACCGGCCTGCCCGCCCTCGACGACACCCTCGCCACGATCACCGACGACACCGGCCTGCCCGCCCTCGACGACACCCTCACCACGATCACCGACGACACCGGCCTGCCCGCCCTCGACGACACCCTCACCACGATCACCGACGACACCGGCCTCCCCGCGCTCGACGACACCCTCACCGCCGCCACCGACGACACCGGCCTCACCGCGCTCGGCGACACCCTCACCGCCGCCACCGACGGCACCGGCCTCACCGCGCTCGACGACACCCTCACCACGATCACCGACGGCACCGGCCTCACCGCGCTCGACGACACCCTCACCACGATCACCGACGACACCGGCCTCACCGCCCTCGACGACACCCTCACCACGATCACCGACGACACCGGCCTCACCGCCCTCGACGACACCCTCACCACGATCACCGACGACGCCGGTGTCGCCGCCCTCGGCTCGTTGACGCACCCGGTCGGAGCTGTCGGCGACGCCGCCGGCCTGGACGCGCTCACCGGAGGGCTCGCGGAGGTTGCCTCGCCCTTGGTGACGACCGTCGAGACGGCCACCACTCCGCTGATCGGTGACAGCGCACTGGAGATCGGCTCTCCGCTCACCACGAACTTGGACGCGTCCGACGCGTCCCTCGGCGACATCGTCGCCAGTGTCACGGCGCCGTTCGTCGTGACCGTCCCGTCGGCGGGACCGCAACGATCAACGAGCCTCACGGATGACGGCACCGGGGCGACCCTTGGCAGCGACTCCTCGACGGACGGTTCCGTGACCCCCGGGACCCAAACCCTCATCGACGGCGCCGCGGTCAGCGCGGCCCCGGCCACTGCAGCGCCCGGTGCCGACATGCTCATCAGCCCCGAGGCCGTGTTCAGCCCGGCACTCGTACCGGCGGGTGCGGCCGATCCGTCGCTGCGCCTCGACGTCGCTGCCCCCGGCGCCGTCCCGGGTACCGCCGCCGACCCGGCGATCGATCCGTCCGGTGCCATAGGGGACGCACCGAGCATCGTGCTCGGGGCCCCCGTATCCGGCCCCTCGGTGCTCCCGGATCCCGGGATGGCGGATCCGCTGTCGCCGACCGACTCCGCGCTGGCGGCAATCGCCGAGGCCGCGCCGGACGTCCGGATCCTCGTCTCCGCCGCCGTGCTCGCCATGGCCGCCGCGGCGATGGTCGGACCGCGGGCGGGCGGCTCGGGCGCCGACGTCTCGATGGCGTTCACGAACGTCCGGCTGCTCCCCTGCGTGGTCAAGGAGAGCCTCGCCCGCCATGTCGAACTGCTCACGGCCGCGACCACGATCGGAGGCGGCTCCGGGGTATCCGCGGCCTCCCCGGCCGCGGACCTCCTCGGCTCTGCGTCAGGGACGCTGGGGGCCGAGGCGGAGGGCCCGATTGGCAAGGCGGAGCGTGTCCAGGACGCGATCCAAGGCGCGCTCGAATCCTTCCGCGGCGGGTTCGAGCGAGCGATCGCCGACGAGGCGGAGGACGTCGGCGAGGGCTTCCGCGACAGCCGGCTGATGCTGCAGTTCGGGATGCTGCTGGGCTTCGTCTACGTCGGGTTCCTGAGCGTCTGGTTCTGGGCGACCCGCGTCCGCGGTCCGCGCCGACCCGACGCTATGTGAGATAGAGGACGAGCCCGACGGCGAGCCAGATCAGCATGAGGACCACCAGGACCCAGAGCAGGAACGCCGCCTCGCCGACCGGAAGCCACGGCAGCTCGCGCTGGGTGAGGACGAACAGCGTCCGGCGCCGGGGGATCCCGTGCTCGTCGTAGAGCACGGCCTCTCCGCTCACGGCCGCCGACGGGTCATCCGTCGCGCGCCCTTCCGCATCGGTGTACCGTCACGACGCGGGCCGGGATCGTGGTGGGAAGCGGTGGGTCGCCCTCGGAGCGTCCCATGAAATTGAGGATAACCCAATCCCGTCGCTCTTGAACGTGGGAGGCGCCGCATGACCCGTGCTGTCCTCGTGGCGTGGCTGCTGTCGCTGACGGCCACCTCCGTGCTCGACCGCCGCCCTCTCCGGCGGCGACGGGGCCGCGGCCCAGGTGCCTGTGCCTCCGCCGCCGATCCCGAGTCCCGGCGTGCCCGGCACCGACCACCGTCCCGCAGACGGTGCTGAAGGTCGGCGACACGCTCCGCATCGAAGGCGCGGCCATGGGGTGCCAGGTGACTCGCCGCGGCGCGCGGCCCGTGCTCGAGTGCCGCCGCGACGGGGCGCTCGCGGGCACCTACGGCACGTTCATGACCGAGCGGACGCTGACGGTCGCGCGCTTCCGCTCGAGCCGCACGGCCCAGACGATCCTCACCGCCCGGCACGGCGGGCGGTGGCGGGCCTGCGGAAGTGCGGCACGCCGGAGCCGCGCCGCCGCGATCGGCAGGGGATGCCGGTGACCCGGCACAGCCGGCCGGTCGTCGCGGCCTGCGGCCGCTCGGTGATCGTCTGGCTGGGCGTCGCCCTGATCGCCGCCGCCGAGCATCCCCTCGACGCCGGCGGCCTTCTCGCGGTGACAGGCGCCGCCGCGGTGTGGCTGATCAGCCTTCGCGTCGCATCCGCGAGCGCGCCGTTCGCGCTCGGGCCGTGGGTCCCGGCGGCGATGGGCACCGGCACGGGACTGGTCTGTGTCACCGCCGTCAATCCCTACGTCGCGGGGCTCGGGCTCTCGCTCGGCTCGCTGTGCGGCGTAGCGGTCGGCATCTTCCTCACGGTCGGGGCGTGGGAGGCGATCCTCGAACGCACCGCACAGCGCCGCGTGCTGGTGATCGGCAGCGACGCCGCCGCGGAGATCGCAGCCGCCGCCCGGCGCGAGCCCCGGGTCCCGTTCGACATCCTCGGGACATCGGGGCTGCCGTGGACCTCTCCCGGGACCGCTCCGTCCTCGCTGGGCGACCTCGAGGCGCTCGCCGCGGTCGTGGACTCCCAGCAGCCCGACGTCATCGTGCTCGCCGACGGGCAGTCGTGCTCCGCGGCGCTCGAGCGGCTGCTCGACATGACCGACCGCCGGTTCCGCGTGGCCGGGCTGACGAGCTTCTACGAGTACGCGTTCGGCTGGCTGCCGCTCGACCGCCTGACACCGATGTGGTTCCTCAGCCTGCTGCACCTCCGCCAGCGGCCCGGGCGCCGGCCGTCCAAGCGTGTCTTCGATGTCGTCCTCGCCGCCGCCGGCCTCGTGCTGACCGGGCTCCTCCTCCCCGTCTTCGTGCTGCTGGTCAAGCAGACGCCTGGCCCGCTGCTCTACCGCCAGACGCGCGTGGGCGAGCGCGGGCGGCGCTTCACGATGTACAAGTTCCGGACCATGGCGACGGGCGCCGAGCGTCCCGGCGAGCCGGTCTTCGCCAAGGCGCACGATCCGCGCGCGTCGGCCGGCGGGCGATTCCTGCGGCGCACGCACCTGGACGAGCTGCCGCAGCTCTGGAACGTCCTCCAGGGCGACATGTCGATCGTCGGCCCACGCCCTGAGCGCCCCGAGTTCGTCGCGATGCTCGAGGCCGCGGTCCCGTTCTGGAGCCGCCGGCTGCTCATGAAGCCCGGCATGACCGGCTGGGCGCAGGTCCGCTGCGGCTACGCGTCGGACTGCGAGAGCGCCGCCGAGAAGCTCTCCTACGACTTCTGGTACATGCGTCACGGCTCCCTGGCCGTCGATCTCGCGGTGTGCATCGAGACCGTGCTGCAACGGCTCGAGCTCTTCGATCCGCGCCAGCTGAGGGCCCGCCGCCGGCGTCCGGCGGACGGGATGCCGAACAGTTCGGCGTAGCGGCCGTTGCCGCTCGCCGGCGGTTGCACCGGCCTTTCATGCCGTTGCAATCGCGCTGAAAGCTGCGCGTGTGAACGTGCACGCACCGACGTCGTTTCACGTTCACCCCCACCCATCCGGGAGCCACATCACCATGCACGTCACCCGCACGCTGGCAACCGCCTTCGCGATCGGCGCGCTCGCCGCGCCGGCCGCGCAGGCGCGGCCGGCGGACATACACGCGCCCCTCGCCGGGGCCGCGCAAGCCGACAAGAAGCAGGACATGCGCTCGCCCGACGCCCGCGACGCCGCCGGGAACCGGCGACCCCTCCCCGGCCCGCCGACGTGGCCCGCGAATCCGCAGCCGATCGACCCCGCCCCCGCGGTCCAGACGGCCGACGGATCGGGCATCGATTGGGCCCCGATCGCGATGGGGATCGCCGCTGGCCTCGCCGCCATCGCCGGTCTCTTCGTGCTCAACAGCCGCCGCATGCGCCGGCCGCAGCGACCCGGCGTCAGCGTCTGACCATCCGCGCCTCGGGGTGCCGGCCACGCGGCCGGCACCTCGAGCGCTTCCTCCCCCGGGATCGACTACCGGGTCGTAGAGTCGGGATCCGCCGCCCCATGGCGGCTCTCGCGCGTTCAGGCACGGCCATCGGACGCCGGCGGCTGGGTGCTATTCACACGCTCGGCCTGGCGGTCGGCGTGCTTTGCGCCGGCCTGCGAATCGTCCCGCTGATCATGCTTGGCGGCGGGCTCGCTGCGCGGGCACGGCGGCTGCGGCTCAGTGCGCGAGCAGCGCGCGGCGCACGACTTCGTGGCGGAAGCTGAACTGCTCCGGCCGCCCTGCCTCGGCGACCAGCAGCCCTGTGCGAACCGCGTGCGTCAAGCCGTCGCGCATGGCGGCACGCGGCGCGTCCGAGTGCCGGGACACGGTCGTGAGGTCGAAGCTGCACCCGGTCGACGCGGCGACGGCCAGCACGCGGCGTGCGCTCGCGGGCAGCCGTTCGAGGCGCGATTCGACCGCGTCACGGACGCCTGCGGGCACCGAGCCGTCGGCCGGCTCCTCGCGGACGAGCTCCTCGACCAGGAAGGGGTTGCCGCTCGTCTGGGCCAGGATGGACCGAACCGCGGCGGGATGCGCCGCGCCGTCGATGTGCGCGCTCACGAGCTGGGCCGTCTCGACCTCGTCGAGCTCGCGCAGCGCGATCCGCTCGAGCACGCGCTCGCGATCGAGGTCGACCATCACCCCCCGCAGGTCCGGCGTCGACGGCTCGTCGTTGCGAACCGTGGCGAGGACGGTCATGGGCGCGGACTGCGCGGCGTGTACGACGTGCCTGAGCAGCAGCAGCGTCGACTGGTCCGCCCACTGCAGATCGTCGAGGACCAGCACGAGGCGGCGGCGCCGCGCGATGGCGTCGAAGAGCGCGCCGACGGCGGCGAACACGTGCGGGCATGGGCCCTCAGAGATTGCCCTCTCCTCGGCCGGCACGGGCGCGACGGCGCGAAGCTCGGGCACGAGCCGGGCCAGCTCGGCGAGCTCTGGGCGAAGGACTGCGAGCTCGTGCACCACGGCGTCGCTGTGCGCGAGGTGGTGGCGCAGCGCCTCCACGAAGGGTTGATAGGGCGTGACTCCATTGGCCTGCGCGCGGCCGTGCATGACCTCGCAGCCCGCGGCGTGCGCGCGAGCCGCGACCTCACCGACGAATCGCGTCTTGCCGATGCCCGCCTCGCCTGTGACCGCGACGACTCGGCAGGTGTCCGAGGGGGCGTGCACGATCGCGCCGAGGACGTGCCCCAGCTCGCGCTCACGGCCGGCGAGAGGGCGCCCGGCCACGGCGGCGAGCCCGGGCGGAAGCGGCGCGACGGCCGGCAGGCAACTCGGCGCCGGCGCGTCGTCTGGGGTCCCGGATGGCTTCGCGGTCGTCGTGGCGACCGGCTCGTCGCGCTCCTCGAGCAGCCGCGAGGCAAGTGTGCGTGAGCGCCGGCGCCGGAGTGAGCCCGAGCTCCTCCCTGAGCAGCCGCCGGACGTCGTCGAACACCCGCAGCGCCTCGGCGATGTTGCCGCGCGCGGAATGCACCTCCATCAGCAGCACGTACGCGCTCTCGCGGCACGGCTCACGATCGATCAGTTCGCGCGCGCTGCGCTCGGCGGCCGGGAGGTGCTCGCCGCCCAGCTGCAGCGCCGCGCGCCCGGCCGTCTCGAGCAGACCCGCGCGCCATTCGACGAGCTCGCGCCGGCGGTCCTCTATCCAGCGCGTCGACATGCCGGACAGGAACGGGCGGCGTGCGATCCCGAGCCCGCGCGACGCGACCTCGAGCGCGCGGCGAGCATCGCCTGCCGCGAGGCAGGCCTCAGCGTCACCGAGGCTCTCGCGCGCGATCTCCCAGTCGATCCAAGCGTCGTCGCCGAGGTCGAGGACGAGCTCGCCGCGGCCGAGTGGGACGCCTGGCCCGAGGGCCGTGCGGAGCCGGGTCAGGAGCGTCGAGAAGGCTCCATCGGGGTCTGCGGGAGAATCATCGGGCCAGAGCACGTCGATCAACTCGTCGCGGCTCATCGGGCGCTCGCGGCCGATCACCAGGCAGGCGAAGAGCTGGCGGCCCTTTCGGCCGGGGAGCGCCGGATCGACCCGCCGCCCGTCGATCTCGGCGAGCAGCGTCCCGCAGATCTCGATGTGCGCGGGCCGGCGTCCCGGTGTGTCGGGTCTCTGGCTGAGCACGTCAGGTTCTCCGTACTCAGGCCCACCGCCGGGGACCAGCGGGTCCTCGTGCCTGCATGCCATGAGGCTCGCAACCACGAGGTCCCGCTGGGAGAGGCGACGCCGAAGAGCCGAACGGTCGATCTCGCGGACCACCGGCGGCGTGTATCGGCGATCCGCGACCGGCGACCCGAGCCTCTCGGCATGCCGCGCTTCGCTTCTGGCGTGAGGCTTCATCGTCGTCACCTCAGTCGCGAGAGAAGGACTCTCGCGCTGACGAGGAACGGACGGGCTTGCCGTGATCGATCGGCGGCTGCCCCGGCGGGCCGGCGCGCTGCGGCGGCCCGCTGCTGGCGGCGGGCCTCGCGCACCCGATCGTCGACGATCGAGCGGGCGAGGTGATGGGAGAGATCGTTGTTCATCATGCAGCTGACGCTAAGGAGCGCTGCCCCGGGCGCCCACGCCGTTTGGCGGCCTGCCAGCACGTCATCAGACGGGTTCACGAAGAGCGTCGATTCGCGAAGGGCTAGGCGTGCGGCAGCGCGCTTCCGCGGACCCGGTGCTTGTCGGCGAGAGCCCGCGTTCGACGGACCCCGACGTCGGCGTGGAGCAACGCGCACTCGACCCCACCTTGCCGGCGCGCGCGTACCTCGGGAGCCCCCGCAGCATCGTCATCGTCCCTACCGCCGACGTGGTGGGGCCGCCGGGCGCCCCGGATCGCGCCCAGGTACCCGCAGAAGACGACGTTGGTCCGGGCCAGGGCCCGGGAGCAGCTGCGTCCCAGCGCGCTCGCCCGGTGACCCCGCCAACTGGTGAACGACGACGTCGTCATCTCAGCTACGACGCTAGGTCAGGACTCACGTCCCATCCATCGCTTCCGACGGCACCACAGCCCGTCATCTGACGTGTGCACGTCGGGTCACCGTCCGGACGCAGCCTCGATGAGGACACCGGCCCCCCGGCCTGGACTCGGCCAACCCAGGCGACATCACCTGCGAGTCCGATTAGGCTCACACCGACAGTCCCGTCAAGGATGGAGACGAATGGTGGTCGCGAGCGACGGCCGTATCAGGGCCCACGACTTCTGGTCCCAGCTCCCGCCAGCCGACGCCGAGGAACTCAGTGCTCGCGGGTTGATGCGTGAGTTCCGTGCCGGCCAGGCACTCTGCCACGAGAAGCAGATCCCGGACCGGCTGCTGGTGCTCCGCACCGGCCGGGTCAAGGTGACGGCCTGCTCTGCCGTCGGACGGGAGATCGTTCTCGCGTTCCGCGGTCCCGGGGACCTGGTCGGAGAGCTGTCAGCCCTCGACGAGGAGCCGCGGTCCGCGACGATCGTCGCCCTGGAGCCCGTGAGCGCGCTCGCCCTTCCCTACGCCGACTTCCGTGCCTTCCTCGCCGGCCACCCTGCCGCGGCGCTCGCCCTGTTGCGGCTGCTGGCCGGCCGGCTGCGCGACGCGGACGCCAAGCGGATCGAGTCGACTTCCGCGACACTGGAACGCATCGCCAGCCGGCTGGTCGAGCTGTCCGACCGGTTCGGGGAGGCCGAGGGCGAGATCGCGCTGCCGATCTCCCAGCAGGATCTCGCCGGATGGGCCGGGGCTTCGCTCGAGGCTGTCGGGCGGGCGTTGCGGACCATGCGAGGGCTCGGCTGGATCGAGACGCGCCGGCGCGGGATACGCGTCACCGACCTCGAGGCCCTCCGGCGCGCGGCCGAGTACGCCAGATGACGTGACCGGGCGGCCAAGCGACGCGCGCTACGCGCCGGGCATCGACGACCGGCCCAGGGACTGGAGCTCCGTCCGCCCCAGCAGCGCACCCATGACGTTGCCCTTGCGCTCCGCGAGCCTCACCGCCTCCTCGAGCACCGGCCTGGCGTCTGAGCACCGCCTCGCCAGACGCAGGACCTCGGCCTGGCTCATGAGCGAGTGCCAGCGCAGGTGCAGAAAATCGCTCGACGCGGACAGTGCCGCCGACTCCTGGGCGATGGCGACGGCCGCCTCCTGCTCCCCGCGACGAGCGAGCACTTTCGCGCGCACGCTGCGCCACAGCACCTGCGCGTAGACGTCATCGGGCACAGCCGACTCGTCACTGAGGCGCGTGAGCGCGTCCGCCTCGTCGTAGCGTCCCTGCGCGTAGACAGCCTGCGCGAGAATGCCGACCGTCGTCGAGAGCCACGACACCTCGCCGATCTCGCTGAGCGCCGTCTGACCTGCAGTCAGCTCGCGCTCGGCGGCAACCGGATCGCCGGCCACCAGCTCGGCCCATCCGGCACACTGGGCCAGCGGTCCCGCGATCCACACCCTGAGCGCCACCTCCTCCAGGAGGGCGCGTGCGCGCGCCAGCAACTCGCGCGCTTGCCCGGGGCGACCACGACCCGCCTCGAAGACGGCCTGCGCGAACAGGGCGCTCGACATCGCCTTCTTGTCGCCCGCGGCACGCTCGAGGATGCCGCGGCAGCGGCGAAGCCCTTCCTCGGCGGCGCTCTGCCCGGCCCAGATGGTGAGCGGAACCCATGCGAGGGACTCGAGCTCTGCCCGGCGGTCACCCGAGAAGCGCGCGTGCGTGGCCGCTCTCTCCCATGCGTCTTCCGCGCTCGCGAAGCGGGCGTTCATCATGTGCACCAGGCCAAGGAGCGACCAGGCCTTGGTGAGGCCACTCTCGTCGCCCGTCTCCTCGAACGCCGAGACGGCCCGCCTGCCTTCGCCTGCCGCCTCTTCGACCCATCCCACGGGATTCGTGAACAGGCGGATCCACAAGCCCACGATCGCCGCGTGCGCGTGCAGGCTCCTGTCGCCGGTCGCGGTGGCGCCCCGGCTGAGCTCCTCGGCGACGCTCTGGAGCCTCGCGAAGTCGCCCGTCTCCATCAGCGCGAACGCGAGATCGGGCAGGAGCTCCAGCCGCTGAGGGTCGTCGGTCACGATGAGGTTCCCCGCGCGAGTGAGGAGGTTGACTGCCGCCGGCATGTCGCCGCGCGCGAAGGCACGCTCCCCCGTGGAGGCCAGAGGCACGGCGGCTCGCCTCCCGAGAGACTTCATCAGCTCGGTCATCGGTCCGAGGTCTCGGCGCGACCTGAACGCCTGCTCGAGGTGATAGCCGACGATCTCCTCGTACTCCCCGGTGCGATCGCCGGTCCGTTCCTCGATCCAGTCGGCGAGCTGTTCGTGCATCTCCGCTCGCAGGCCTTTGGGCAGGCCCCGGTACGCCGCGTCGCGGATCAGGATGTGCCGGAACCGGAACGCGTCCTCGTGCCCGATCTCTGTGCCGCCCGGCACGATCAGCTCCTTGCGCATCAGCGCCTGGAGGTGCGTGCCGACCCAGGGCCGGACCTCTGGCGGCGAAAGCTCGGACACCGCACCCCACCAGAACGACCGCCCGCAGACCGAGGCGCGCTGGATCACGGCCCGCTCCTCCGGCTCCAGACGGTCCAGGCGCGCCCGGAGCAGCGCCTCGATGCTCGGCGGTATGGAGACCTCGGCGAGGTTTCCCGTGACGGTCCATCCTTTGCCGTTGCGAAGCAACACGCCATCGTCGATGAGCATCCTCAGCGTCTCCTCGACGAAAAGCGGAATGCCCTCCGAGAGCTCGGTGATCCGCGCACACACCTTCGGCGGCACGTCCGCGCCGCCGACGAGGTTGCTGATAAGCGTCGCGGTCTCGCCACCCGTGAGCCCCTTCAGCGCGATCAGCGAGGCGTTGGGATGACCAGTCATCCAGCCCGACCGCACGTCTAAGAGCTCCGGGCGGGTCTCGCAGATGATCAGGATCGGCGTGGCGTCGATGCGGTCGGCGAGGTATTCGAGGAGGTCGAGGAACGTGTGCTCGCCCCAATGGATGTCGTCGAACACGACGACCAGCGGCCGACGAGCGCCCAGTGCTCGAACAGCTTGCGCACGGCCCAGAACGTCTCCTGGATGCCGGGCGCGCTCGGCCCCAGCCCGAGGAGTGCGGCCAGCGCGCTGTGAACGGACTCGCCCTCGGGTGCGTCGGAGAGCAGCGTCGCGAGCTTACGCAGGGCCTCTGGCGGCGGATCACGATCGCCGATCCCCCCGGCGTCCCTGAGCACCGACGCGACCGGCCAGAACGTGATGCCGTCGCCGTAGGGAAGGCAGCGTCCTTGCAGTGCGGTCGCCCGGTCGCCGATCCGCGAGAGCAACTCGCGTCGCAGACGCGACTTCCCACCGCCGGCGTCCCCCATGACCGTGACGAGTCGACACGTCCCCGCTGTTGCGCTGCGCTCGAACGCGTGCTTGAGCTCCGCGAGCTCCTCCCGGCGGCCTACCAGCTCGGCATCGAGACGGCGGCTCGACCCGCTCGCGCCACTGACGAGCCGAGTAGGCGCCACGCGGCGACCGGCTTCGCGATGCCCTTCAGATCGAGGGGCCCGACCGGCTCGGCCGCAATGACGTCGCGCACCAACCGATAGGTGTCGTCGCCGATGAGGATCTCGCCAGGCTCGGCCGCCTGTTCGAGACGGGCGGCGATGTTGACGGCGTCGCCGAGGATGAGTGCTTCCCCGTCCGACGGCACGCCGACGAGCACCTCGCCCGTGTTCATCCCGGTCCGCGCGGCGATGGTGACTCCCCAGGACGGCTGGAACTCCTCGTTGAGGCGGGCGAGCGCCTCACGCATCTCAACCGCGGCCCGCACGGCCCTCAGGCCGTCGTCCTCGTGCACGCGCGGTACGCCGAAGACGGCCAGCACCGCGTCGCCGATGAACTTCTGTACCTGACCCTCGTGACGGTCGACGACTGCCTTCATCTCGTCGAAGTAGCGCGCCATGAGGTGCTGCAGGGACTCGGGGTCGAGCGCCTGGCCGATCACCGTGGAGCCGGTGATGTCCGCGAACAGGACGGTGAGAACCTTGCGGCTCGCGGTCACGGCGGCGGCGGTCGGTTCTTGACGCACCACCTGTCGATTCTCACCTCACGCGGCCGCGGAGGCAACCCCCCGCCCTAGCAGGACTTGACACGCCGTGGGAGAGTGGGAGGTGACCGATACCCGAAGGAGGCTCTCGTGGACACGGGACAAGAATCCGGCGCAGCGGCGGCGTTGGCGAGGCTCATGGTCGTCATCCGCGACGAGGGGACGCGTGGCGCGTTCGTGGACGACCCGGAGGGCGTGATGGAGCGGGAGGGCGTGAACGGGGCCGACATCCCCGAGCCGGCGATGCAGGCGATCAAAGACCTGGGAGTCGATGAGCTCAGGTTCGTCTCGGACATCTGCGAGAGGTTCACCGAAGCCGGGTTGTTCTTCGAGTCGAGCGGCGGCAAGGTCTGCTTCTTCTAGCGGGCGCGACGCGATGCGTCCCGCGACACGACGACCACCTGCGCGCGCAGGCGCCGGGAACACCCAACGCCTGCGCGCGAAGATGGAGCTGGTCCTACCCGAGCTGACGGGCGCCGGGGACCGCCTCCTGGCCCATCCCCGCATCGACGATCTCTACAGCGACTACCTCGTCGCGATGCACTCCATCATCCGCGCGAGCGTCCCACTGATGGACGCGGCACGCGAGCGCGCCCTGACCATGGACGAGAGCGACGTGGTCGCAGCGGCCCTCGCCGACTATCTGGGCACGCACATCGGCGAGGAGATGCACCACGACGACTGGCTGCTGCGCGACCTCGAGATACTGGGGCACAAGCCTGCCGGCGTCCTGGCCCGCATCCCGTCCCCGGCCGTCGCCGGCCTGGTCGGGTCGCAGTACTACTGGATCCTCCACGTCCATCCGGTGGCCCTGCTCGGGTACATCGCGGTGCTCGAGGGCTATCCGCCTTCGATGAACCTGATCAACGATCTGATCGCCAGGACTGGTCATCCCCGGAAGGCATTCCGCACCCTCATCGCCCACAGCGGACTCGATCCGGGCCATCGCGATGACCTCGACGCCGCGCTGGACAAGCTGCCGTTGACCCGAGAGCAGGAGGCCCTGGTGGGGCTCAGCGCCATCTCCACGATCCACATGCTCGCCGGCATCCTCGACGAGGTCGTGCGTCGCGTCCCGGTGAGGGCGCCGCGTTCGACTCCATCTGCGCAGGTTCCAACCGGCTGTTAGTCACTTCTAGATCGCAGCCCCCACGGGCGCCCGATCCGACGTCCCTGGCGGACGCGGTCACGCCATGGACGAGTGTGGAGGACACCAGGTCAACCGGTCAGCCCTAATGCCGGAGCGTCCCTCTCCGGCGGTCCGGGCGGTCGCAGGTTCAAATCCCGTCTCCCCGATACGCCGAAACCGCTGCTGAGCGATCCAGGCGCAGCCGGCAGCGATTCAGCGCTTTTAGAGCGATCTCAGTTGATCTGGAGTTCTGCTCGGTTGCGCTCACTGTTGGACCCCGGATTGGACTGCCCGTGCCCGATCGGTCGGGCTTTCGCTTCTGCCTCGAAGGACAAGCCCGACCGAGCCCAGCCCCGAGCCCGCCGGGCTACGAGCCGACCCGGGCCCGCCTAACCATCGTCCGGCAGGCTGGCGAACTCGCGCTTGACATCTCGATACCACCCGAGGCCGCTGACCGGGCGCTTCCATCGGCCGCGCATCGCCTCGTCGGCCTTGCGGTGCGTCTCGTCGCCAGCCGCGACCTGCGCCTTGAGGTGGCGGTCCTGGGCCTTGATGACTTCGTTGTGATCCTTGCCGTGGTGCTCGACGTTGCAGGGGCCGCCGAGTTGCTTGCAGGTCATGGTCTTCATGACCGGCACGCTATGCCTGCCCGGCCGTAAGGGCTTCTCGAATCCTGCTCGATCGGTCGAGGACTGTTCCCGGCGGACTGCCTGGTGCCTCAATCGATCGGAGCTAAGGCTCGACGACGAGTTCGCGGCTGCCGTCGGAGATGACCAGCCGCTCGCCCTCGGAGCGCACGCCGACGTAGCCGTCCTCGCCCGTGTAGCGGACGAGCTCGCGCCCGCTGCGCCGGTCGCGGACGACGGCGCCGGCACGGTCCCCGTGCCCGAAGGCGTGCACCGGCTGGCCCCAGCCGACCTGCGTCGCTGTGGCTCCGATGCCGCGCTTCCCGAACTCGGCGCGGTACACGCGGCCGTCGGCCAGGACCCGGTCGTCGAAGTAGTCACCGATCACCGGCACGCGTGGCGTCGCGCCACCGGTGGCGGTCTCGGCGGTCACCGGCGGCCCGTCGGTCGGCACCACTACGGTTCCGGTCGCACCGCGGACGTGCGTCGGGTGCTCGGTCAGCTCGCCGGTGCGCGGGTCGATCACTCGCAGCTCGTCCCCGAGCGTGAGGCTGTCCAGGTCAGGGTGCGCGCCGGTCATGATCAGCTCGCCGTCGGGGATCCCGAGCCAGGCGAACGAGTCGTCGGGCGCGCGGGCGACGGTCCGCCCGTCCAGCTCACGGGTCCACACCACGTTCCCGGTGGTGACGTCGGTGGCCGACAGGACGCCCTTCTCGGTCTCGCGCAGGAGCAGGTTGCCGGTCACGCCGAGCGAGTTGCCGCGGGCGCGCACGCGGGCCACGACCTCGCCGGTCGCCAGCTGCCGCACCTCGTAGCGCTCGCCCTCGCGGCCGGTTCCGAGGATCACCGCGCTCGCGGGCCACAGCGGGCGATCGGCGCCGAGCGCCTGGGCGATGGGCGGCGAGCCGAGCCACTCACTGCTGACCGCGGGCGCGCTCCAGCGCAGCTTCCCGTCCGCGATCGAGCGCACCTCGGCCATGCAGCCCGGGCCCTCCCCGCAGTTGCTCGACGCGACCAGCTCGGTGTTCGCGACCGCCGGGAGCTGGTAACCATCCGCCGCCGGCGTGTCCCATCTCTGCTTGCCGGTGGCGAGGTCGACCGCACGCAGCGTGGAGGCGCGGTCCGAGACGAGGAGCGTGCGGCCCACCCGCCGGACCTCCACGTCGCCGCGGACGCCTTCTGCAAGCGCGAGATCCCAGCGCCGCGCGCCCGTGTCGAGGTCGCGCCCGGTGATCCGCCGGCCCGCGTCCTGCGAGGTGACAGCGAGGCCCGCTGCGGCGAACACGACGCGCTCGCCCTTCGGCACCACCCACGCGACGCCCTGGTCGTTGCGCCGGTCGGTGAGCAAGCCCGGGAGGAGGAACAGGAGCACGGCGGCGGCGATGCCCGCGAGCGCGAGCGGCGCGCGGCGCGTCGCGAGCCCGGCGGCGACGAGGCACGCCACGCCGATCAGGAAGGGCAGCCGGCCCGCGCCGACGATCGGCAGGACGACGCCGAGGATCAGGCCTGCCGCGAGCAGGACGGCGGGGAGCCAGCGCATCCGACGAGGGGTGCCCCCGATGAACCGGATTCAGTCCTGGTGAGCTTCTGGGACCAGGCCGTGCGCGTCGAATCTGTTCCCGTTGGCGGTGGCGCTACGAAGAGCCACCGCCGCTAGACGGCCGGCGGCGCCGGGCGATCGCGCTCACGACGGGTGCCTGGCCGCGGATCTCCTCCAGCAGCCGGGCGGACAATTCGCCTGCGGTTTCACCGTCTTCAAGCCCACCGGCCTCGGGGCGGAAGAATCGCACGGCGATCCTGGGGCGCCTGGGTATGCCGGCGATGTCCGTCGTCCCGACGACGGTGCAGCAGACAACCGCAGCCTCGGGCACCGCCTCCGCCAACCTCCCGAAGCCGCTGCGAGCGCGCAACTCACGGCCGAGCGATCGCGTTCCCTCGGGGAAGACGCCGATGCATGCGCCGGCGCGAAGCTCGGCTATCGCCCGCGACAGCGCACCGGCATCGCCCTTTCCGCGGTCGATCGGGATCTGCCCCATCCCGTCGAGGACCGAACCCACCAGAGGCAGCTTCCACATAGAGGACTTGGCGAGAGCCCTGATCTGCCGCCTCGGCCGCGCCGCGATGCCGATGGCGATCGGGTCCCAGTAGCTGTCGTGGTTGCCCGCGAGCAGCACGGGCCCTTCGGCGGGCAGAGCCTCAAGGCCCGAGACCTGCAGCTGCCCCCACGTCCGCACGACTGGCGAGGAAGCAGTGAGGACGGCTCGATAAGCGCCGGTGAGCGGCTCGGGCATGGTCGGCAAGGCTAACGACCCAGAACTCGCGTGGATCCGTGGCTACGACGGCTAGCCGGCGCGCCCGTCAAGCGCGAGAGGTAGAGCCAGGTCGGCCGCACGAATGCGCACCCAACGAT
>CAWGYQ010000014.1:0-127263 GCA_963826865.1 uncultured Acidobacteriota bacterium | reverse complement strand
TCTGTCTCGAGGGCCGCGCGCCATTACGTGCTCAGCGAGCCCGCGCCCGGCCTGATCGATCTGCGTGACCGAACAGGCCGCTCGGTTGCCGGCTCCCTCGAGTACGTTCTCCATCACCTGCGCAAATGGACAACCGCGGGTTGCGCCGCCGCGCACCCGGACCTGCTCTGGCTCCACGCCGCAGCGGCCGTCAGAAGCGACTCGGCGCTTCTTCTGGCCGGTCCAGCCGGGTCCGGCAAGAGCACGCTCGTCGTACGGCTGGTCGAACGAGGCTGGCAGCTGCTGGGCGACGATGTCGTGCCGGTACGGCGGGAGGGATGGAAGGCCGTTCCGTTCCCGATCACGCCGGAAGTGAGAGTTCCGACCGATCAGTCGAATACGCAGAACTTTCGCGAAACCGCGAAGGTCGTGGTCACCGTGCGGCTGGAGCAGGTCGCGCGGGAGCCCGCTCCCATTGGCACGATCGTGTTCCCCGAGTACCACGCGGACCACGACCGCGTCGCGTTCGCGCCACTGAGCGTGGTCTCCACCGCCCTCGCCCTGGCGTCGTCGTGCCTCTATCCGGGTCCAGACCGAGCCGCCACGCTCAACGATGTCGTCGGTCTCGCCCAGACCGCACGGGCCTACCGGCTTCGCTATGCAGATGCCGCGGCGGCCGCGGATGCGCTGTCGGTGACAATCGGGTCAGGCGATCCGCGCTACGAGGAAGCTCGACGGCAGGACTGAGGCTCGTGTCGCGGCACTCGAGCGGAGCGGCGGGGCTGGCGCGCCTGGCAAACTGAGCTGCGTCACGCCGAGGCGGGTCAGCGAACGCCGCGTGGAGGCAACGATGGCGGAACATCGACCCAACGACGAGCCCACGCCAACCGGGCAGCAGCCGGCCGACGCCGCGGAAGAGGCGCGGCTCACCGAACGGCAGAAGGACTTCACGCGGCGGGCGCTGCTGCGCGCCGGCTGGCTCGCGCCGGTCGTCACCTCCGTGAGCATTCCTTCCGCGTTGGCGCAGGCGCAGACGCCCTCGCCCCACAACGATACCCACGGCGACTCAGGCCATCAGGACAATTTCATTGAACACCAGGACTTCCACCTGGATGAGGGCGCCGGGCACGAGGACCACAGCGACAACCCGCACGAGGACGTGTCGCATACCGACGTCACGCCGCCGCACGAGGACGTGCCGCACGACGACCACATTGACAACTCGCACACGGACGCGCACGAGGACGTGCCGCACGACGACCACACCGACAACCCGCACGAGGACGTGTCGCATACCGACGTCACGCCGCCGCACGATGACGTGCCGCACGACGACCACACCGACAACTCGCACGCGGACGCGCACGAGGACGTGCCGCACGATGACCACAGCGACCACGATGACGTCCCGCACCAGGACACGCCGTCACATGGCGACCATTCGGACGCCGCGACGCATCTCGACATTCATGCGGACAACCACGATGATCATGGCGATCACTCCGACGTGCATGGCGATGCCGATTTCAATGACCACACTGACGGAGGGCATTCCGATCACGAAGATGACGTGTTCCATACCGATCACGGCGACACCGCCCCCCACGCTGATCATTCCGACCTCTCCGGTCCGGGCCATCTGGATTCCCCTCCTCAGCACCCACCGCACTCGGACCACTGGGATGTGCGCCATCGCGATCACGACGACAGGAGCGAGACCCCCCCGCACCACGACCACTTGGATGTGCCCTACACAGATCATTTGGATACCGGCCATCGCGATCACACGGATACGGCGCATCAGGATCACACTGATGTTCCCCACACGGATGGGCCCGCTCACAACGACCACGCCGACGCAGTGCACACCGACACGCACGGTGACAGCGACGCGCATAACGACGCGCATGGCGACGAGCATGAGGATCAGGCTCGCGCGGTCGCGCATATCGACCTGTCTTTGCATACCGACGAGTTCCACACCGACGTCAGTCATACCGACTTCCATGGCGACTCGGGAATTGAAACGCTGGGCACAACCAGGCATGTCGATACCCACGGGGATTGGAATCAATAATGCCCGTGTCGAACAGTGCGATCTCCGCGCGTAGAGCTCCGGAGGACGTTCTGTGACGAGCGCTGAAGACGCCAGCGCAGGAAAAGAGGACGCTGATGCCGCGGCGGCTGCGGATGCGCTGTCGGTGACCATTGGGTCAGGCGGCGGCGCGTCAATAGAATGTCCGAGGGAAGCGGAGAAACGAACATGACCACCATCACCGGCTTTGAGGAGCTCCGCCAGTCACACCGAGGCGACCTCATCGTTCCAGACGATCCGCGCTACGAAGAAGCTCGACGCGTATGGAACGCCATGATCGACAAGCGTCCAGGCGTCATCGCGCGTCCGCGCACGGCCGCGGACGTCGTCGCGTGCGTGAACGTCGCCCGCACACATGGCTTATCGATCGCCGTGCGTGGCGGCGGGCACAACGTGGCCGGCCGTTCAGTCTGCGACGACGGTATCGTGATCGATTTCGCGGACATGAAGGCGATCCGGGTGGACCAGGGCGCGAAGATCGCGCGTGCGGAACCGGGTCTCCGATGGACGGAGTTCGATCGCGAGACTCAAGCCGTCGGTCTGGCGACGACCGGCGGCACGATCGGCGACACGGGCATCGCGGGCCTGACCCTCGGCGGCGGATTTGGCTGGCTCGAGGGGAAGTTCGGGATGACCGTCGACAACCTGCTGGGCGCTGATGTCGTGCTGGCCGACGGGCGCCTGGTTCACGTGAGCAGCACCGAGCACCCGGATCTCTTCTGGGCTCTTCGCGGCGGCGGCGGCAACTTCGGCGTCGTCACCTCGTTCGAGTACCGCCTGCACGAAGTCGGCCCGATGATTATCGGCGGCCTCGTCGCGCACCCGTTCGCGCGGGCCGTAGAGGCTCTGACGTTTCTGAGCCAATACCTGCGCACCGCACCGGACGAGCTCGTCGCGGCCGGCGTCCTCATGACGGGTCCAGACGGCAACAAGGCCTGTGGCATCGCCGCAGCATACGTCGGAGATCTTGCGGAAGGCGCGCGTGTCGTGGCGCCGTTGAAGGCCTTCGGTCCTCCCGTGATGGACGTCATCGGACCGATGCCGTATCTCGCGCAGCAGTCGTTGATCGATGCCGCCATGCCGCCAAACGTGCTCAACTACTGGAAGGCGGAATTCGCGCCCGACATCTCAGGCGATTTGATCGCCGCGACGGTGGACGCGTTCAGCCGCGTGCCGTCACCGATGTCCTCGATCCTGTTCTTCCCCATCCGCGGCCTCGCGAGCCGCATCCCGCCTGACGCCACGGCTTTTCCGCACCGCAGCGGGTATCACGTCGGGATCTACGCGCTCTGGACCGACCCTCGACAGACCGATCCGAACGTCGCCTGGGTGCGCCAGACGTGGACGGCGATCAAGCCCTTCGTCGGCGGAGGTGTCTACGTCAACGAGCTCGGAGAGGACGAAGGCGCGGACCGGGTTCGGGCCGCTTACGGCGTGAACTACGACCGGCTCCAGCGGATCAAGTCCAAGTACGACCCGACGAACCTGTTCCGTCTGAACGCGAACGTCGCGCCGGTCGCGTAAGACACCGGCGGGCGCGACAGCGGCCCCATCGCAGATGCGTGAAGGCGGTTACGCCCACGTTGCACAGCAGCGACTCCTGAATCAGCTCATTACTGGCCCGGGCCGGCGACGCCCGGCAGACGTCGTCGCCTGGTGCGGCGCCGTCCAGGCGCAGGAGTACGACGCCGCGAAATGGGGAGTCGGGCTCCGCATGCACGACGGCTCGGTCGAGGGGACGATCGAGCGCGCGTTCGATCTGGGCCGGATTCTCCGCACGCACGTGATGCGGCCCACATGGCACTTCGTGACCCCACACGACATCCGCTGGCTTCTGGAGCTCACGGCACCGCGCGTGCACAGCCGGATGTCGCCGTACAACCGGCGACTGGAGCTCGACGCGCGAACGCTGCACCGCGGGACCAGGGTCATCGAACGTGCGCTCCGCGATCGCCACTATCTGACCCGCACCGAGCTCGGCGATCGCCTGGCGCGGTCGAAGCTCGTCATGACCGGCATGCGGCTCGCACACCTGGCGATGTACGCCGAGCTCGAAGGCGTAATGTGCAGCGGGCCGCGCCGCGGAAGCAAGTTCACCTATGCCCTGCTCGACGAGCGCGCGCCCGACGCGCGGCGGCTCGAACGGGACGAGGCACTCGGCGAGCTGAGCCGCCGCTTCTTCAGGAGCCACGGTCCGGCCACCATTCGCGACTTCGTCTGGTGGTCGGGTCTGACGACGGCGGATGCGAAGCGGGGGCTCGAGATGAACAAGGCCAGGCGTGAGGCGGTGGAAGGCCGCACCTACTGGACGATCGATCCGGGCCCCTCAGGCCCGAGGCGCGAAAGCTCTGTGCATCTCCTGCCGATCTACGACGAGTACCTCGTCGCCTATCGGGACCGCCAGGCCGTTCCGCACGGACCGGCGTCGATTCCTCCGGTCTTCCCCACCAGTGTGACCTTTCAGCACGCGCTGGTCGTCGCCGGGCAGGTGGCGGGCACGTGGAGAACGGCTGGGAATGCGGGCGTCGTGTCGATTGAAGCCAACGTCGTGACCCGGTTGACAGCGCAACAACGCGATGAGCTCGCGACTGCGCTCCGTCGATATGAGCGCTTCCGCGGTGTTCCGATAGAGCTGTCGACCTGCTAGCCGGTCGCTCGGACTCGAACGACGATCAGCCGAAAGGCTGGTGAGTGAATCGGCGGATTGGGGAGGGCCGGCGAGTGCCGCCGGCCCCGGTCGGTCTCTCGCGGAATGCTCACGGACGTGTGAAGTTGATACTGACCGTCATCAGGACGGGCACGGGGACGCCGTTCAACAGCGTCGGCTGGTACTCCCACTGCCGCACAGCATCGAGCGCGGCCTGATCGAGCATCGGAACCGATCGAACCACCTTCGCTTCTTCGACTTTCCCGGTTGGTCCAACTGTGGCCTCTATCGTGACCACGCCCTGGACACGGGCTGTCCGCGCCATCTCGGGGTAGATCGGTTTAACGTCTCGGACCTTGGTTGGCGTTCGAATCCGTCCGCCCACGCGAACCGGTGTCACTTTTGCCTTGGCTTTTGCCGCCGCCTCGGCTCGCACCCGGGCCGCCGCGGCAGCTTCGGCTTTCGCCTTCCCCGCGACAGCATCGGCCTCCGCCTTTTCGCCAGCCGCTTTCGCCGTCGCGGCAAGCTCGGTGGCGCGATCGTACGACTTGAACCACTTGGCTTCCTGGGTCTTCAACTCCGCATCGAGTGCGGCTCGGGCATCCTCCGCAGCCTTCAGTGAATCCGGGGCGTGAAGCGCCGCATTGTCGGCCGCCCTGTCGACAGCGGTCCGAGCCGCGTCAATATCCGACGTGGGCGGCGACGAGCAGCCCAGGGTCAGTGTTGCGAGGCTCAAAACAAACGCCAGAATTCTGACGGTAGCGTTCATAGCTCCTCCTTCAACCAACTGGAGGATGAGCTGCAAGTGTGGGGCCAGCGGAGCGCCCGCACGTCTTTCCGAAGAATTTTTTCGTCTCAACGGCTGAGGTTAGCTTCGGGAGGATTTCACGATATAAGCTTGTGTGCGTCGCACACGCCTAAGACGCCGCTCGGGGCGTCGCGGGGAACCCACTCTGTAGGGGCGCATCCGGAGGAGTTCCGGAAGAGGACTTCCAACCTCGAGCCCGTCAGCTAACCCCGTCGGCGGATTGGAGGCACTCTGGCGAGCACCGGCACAAGCCCCCGCAAGCTTCTTCCCGCTCACGCTCACCGCAATCGGCGTCGTCTACGGCGACATCGGCACCAGCCCGCTGTACGCGATGCGGGAGTGCTTCTTTGGCTCGCATTCCGTGCCTGCCACGCACGAGAACGTGCTCGGCGTGCTGTCGCTCATCATCTACTCGCTGCTGCTCGTCATCTCGATCAAGTACATCGCGATCGTGATGCGCGCCGACAACCAGGGCGAGGGCGGCATTCTCGCGCTGACGGCGCTGCTGCCGCAGGGCCGCGACCGGCGGTAGCTGTGGCTCGTCCTGATGGGCATCTTCGGCGCGGCGCTGCTCTACGGCGACGGCATGATCACGCCGGCGATCACGGTGCTCGGCGCCGTCGAGGGGCTCAAGGTCGCGACGCCGCTGTTCGATGCCTACGTCGTGCCGATCGCCGTCGTGATTCTGATCGGCGTGTTCGCGATCCAGCGGCACGGCACGCATCGCGTCGGACGACTCTTCGGCCCGATCATGGTCGCGTGGTTCGTCGTGATCGCGGTGCTCGGCATCGTGTCGCTGGTTCGTCAACCTGTCGTGCTGACGGCCGTCGATCCGCGCCACGCCTTCTCGTTCTTCCGCGAGCACGGATGGCACGGGTTCGCGGTGCTCGGCGCGGTCTTCCTGGTGGTCACCGGCGGCGAGGCGCTGTACGCGGACATGGGACATTTCGGCAAGCGCCCGATTCGCGTCGCCTGGTTCACGCTGGTGCTGCCGGCGCTGCTGCTGAACTACTTCGGCCAGGGTGCGCTGCTCCTGACCAATCCGGCCGCCGCGGAACAGCCGTTCTTTCTGCTCGCACCCGCGCTGGGCCCTGCTCCCACTTGTCGGCCTCGCGACCGCCGCCGCGATCATCGCCTCACAGGCCCTCATTTCAGGCGCGTTTTCGCTGACCCAGCAGGCCGATTCAGCTCGGGTACTGCCCCCGTCTCGACATCGAGCACACGTCTCATCACGAGATCGGGCAGGTCTACGTGCCGCAGGTGAACTGGGCGCTGATGGTCAGCACCATCGTCATCGTGATCGGCTTCGGATCGTCGACGGCGCTGGCGGCGGCCTACGGCATCGCCGTGACGCTGACGATGGTGATCACGGCCGTGTTGCTGCAGGTCGTCGCGACCGAGCGCTGGGGGTGGTCGCCGTGCGGTCGCCTACGCCGTCACCGGCGTCTTCCTGACGATCGACCTGGCCTTCTTCGGCGCGAACGCGCTGAAGATCACCCATGGCGGCTGGCTGCCGCTCGTGATTGGCGGCCTGCTCTTCACGCTGATGACCACGTGGAAGACGGGACGCCAGATCGTGGCCGCCCGGCTGACCGCGCGCGCGTTGCCGATCGAGGACTTTCTCGTCCGTGTCGTGGACACGCGGCCCGCGCGCGTTCCGGGCACCGCGGTCTTCATGACCGCCCAGCCGCGAGGCACGCCGCCGGCGCTGGCCCACAATCTGCGCTACAACAAGGTGCTCCACGAGCACGTCGTCACGCTGATGGTGACGACTCAGCCGGTCCCGCACGTGCCGCCCGACCAGCGGGTCGTGGTGCGCTCGCTGGGCCACGGCGTGTTCGACGTCGTCATCCGGTATGGCTTCATGGAGGAGCCCAACGTGCCGGAGGCGCTCGCGCGCGCGCGCGAACAGGGTCTGGGCCTGGACGAAGACGACGTGACGTATTTTCTCGGGCGCGAAACACTCATCGTCACGAAGGCCCCCGGCATGGCGAGGTGGCGTGAACGGCTCTTCGTGCTGATGGCCCGAAACGCCGTCCGGGCGACCACGTACTTCAGGCTGCCGCCGGAGCGGGTCGTCGAGCTCGGCGTGCAGGTCGAGATCTGAACTCGGCATCAACGGCATTCTCTGGGACGTCTATGAGCTGGTCTACGCCAATCGGATGGGCTCCGTCTGGGCGCCGCGATGGTTGCCGTGGCGGTCGTGACGCTGGTGCTGGGACAGTGGCTTCGAGTCTCGAATGCGGCGACGGTTTCGACGACCTACCTCATGGTCGTGCTTCTGGTCGCCGCCACGTCGCGCCTCCGGGTTGCCGTGGCCACCTCCATCGCGGCCATGCTCTGCCTGAACTTCTTCTTCCTGCCTCCGGTCGGCACGTTCACGATTGCCGATCCGCAGAACTGGGTCGCGCTGTTCGCGTTTCTCGCCGTCAGCCTCGTGGCGAGCAACCTGTCGGCGGTAGCCCGCGCACGGACCGAGGAAGCCGTTGGACGACGCGACGAGCTCGCCCGTCTGTTCGACCTGAGCCGCGACGTGCTGATGATGACCGACAGCCGGGAGGCGCTCTCAGTGCTGGCACGGTCGATCGCCCGTCGCTTCGATCTGGAGTTCGTCGCCATGGCCGTGCCGCGTGAAGGCGACTGGGATGTCCATGGAGCGGGAGCGCACACGATTGAACTCGACAAGCGTCAGTTGTCGAACGCCTTTGCCGCCGCGCAGGCCACGCTCGAGTTCGACGCCTACGCCCGCACCTACGCGGGTCACCGGACGATGACCGTGGACGGACACGTCATCCGGCTGGTGCCGTTGCGGGTCGGCACGAAGCCGATCGGCGTGCTCGCGGCGGCCGGCCGTCCGGTCGAGGCCGGCACGCTCGACACGCTGGCGGGCGTCGTGGCCATCGCCATCGAGCGCGCGCACTTCCTCGAGGAACGGAAGGCAGGCGAGCTGACGCGGCAAAGCGAACAGCTCAAGACCGCGCTCCTGGCATCGCTGGGGCACGATCTGCGAACGCCGCTGACGGCCATCCGCGTCGCCGCCAGCAACATCAAGGCGTCCGAGCTCGCGCGCGAGGACCGTCTCGAACAGAGCGACCTGATCCTGTCTGAAGTCGAGCGCCTGACTCGATTGTTCCAGAACCTCCTCGAGATGGCGCGCATCGATGCGGGCGCCGTCGCGACCGACTCGCGGTGGACGCATCCTTCCGAGATCGTCGCGGCGGCTCGCGATCAGGTCGAGCACGCGCTTCAGGGACACCAGGTGGAAGTCACCATCGAACCTGATGTCCCGGTGCGGCTGGATCCGCGGTTGACGGCAACCGCGCTGGCCCATCTGCTCGAGAACGCCGCCCAGTACTCGCCTCCAGGCACGACGGTCCACGTCAATGCGCGCGTCGGAGACGAAGGAGTTGGTGATCGAGGTTCGCGATCAGGGTTCCGGGATCGCACCGGCCGACCTGCCGCATCTGTTCGAGCGGTTCTATCGCGGCGCCGCGGCGAAAACGCGCACGTCAGGCACCGGTATGGGCCTGTGGATCGTCCGCGGACTCCTCGCGGTCGAAGATGGACGTGTCTGGGCGGAGAATTGCCCGGAGGGCGGCGCACAGTTCACGATCGTCGTGCCCGTGGCCGTGAAGGACACCGAATCAGCGAGCTCACCTCCAGTGATCGACTCCGAATCCTCGCGAATTCTGCTCGTCGACGACGAGGCCGCGATCCAGCGCGCGGTGGGGCCGCTCCTGCGCTCGCGCGGATACGAGGTGGACATCGCCGGCACCGGAGCAGAGGCGCTCGCGATCTTCGCCGAGAGGACGCCAGGGCTCATCGTGCTCGACCTCGGCTTGCCGGATCTCGAAGGAACGGAAGTGTGCCGGCGCGTTCGCAGCGACATCCCAGGTGCCGATCATCGTGTTGTCGGCGCGCGGAGCGGAGGCCGACAAGGTGAACGCGCTCGATCTCGGAGCCGACGACTACGTGACCAAGCCGTTCGGCCCGGAGGAACTGCTGGCGCGCATTCGAGTGGCGCTGCGGCGCGTCGGGACGGACGAGCGCGCCGAGACGGGGCTCTTTCGGGCCGGCGCTCTCACGATCGACTACGACCGGCGACGCGTGGTTCGCGACGGGACGGAGATCCGGCTCACGCCGAAGGAATTCGAGCTCCTGTCGCTGCTGGCCCGGAACCACGATCGTGTGCTGACGCATCGAGCCATTCTCAAGGCCGTGTGGGGACCGAACGCCGTGGAGCAGCCAGAACACCTGTGGACGCTGGTTGCGCAGCTGCGGAAGAAGATCGAACCCGACCCGGCCAATCCGAAGTACCTCCTGAGCGAACCCTGGGTCGGCTATCGGTTCGTGACCGAGACAACCTGATCCCGTCTTGATGCGCGGCTACCGCGTGGCCGTGAACTCGTGCTTCGCGAGCGCTTCTTCAAGCGCCCGCAACCGATCCTCGCATTCCGCAGTGACGACGCGCTTTCGGCCGAGCGACAAGGCGAGCGAACGAACGTTGCTGTTGCGACGTGACAGCGTGATGATCTCGGCGTGGATCGCCATGAAGCGATCCAGGGCCGCTCCTGCCGCGTCGAGCTGAGGCCCCGCAGACGGGCGTCAGCGCGGTCTTCAGCCCGTCGAGCGCCTTGCGAGCGACCGCTTCGGACGCCTTCATCTGCCCCTCCATGCGCGTCATCGCCGCGTCCTCGGCTTCAGCGATGTGCGGCGCGTGCATCACCTGAATCTCGAGCACCGCGCCACGGGCCCGTGCCGCGATCGCCTCGGCGCAGCAGCTGCCCTTCGCCCCACGACTTTCGACAGCCCCCGCAACTGACGTCCGAAAAGCGTCGGCCGCCTCCCTCGCGGGACCGAACGACAAACGCTGCGCCTTCAGGTTCGTGTTCTCGACCGCCAGGGGCAGAATCTCGTCATCGAGCCGGCGATACTCCTCGTAACGAGACGTGAATTCGTCCAGAGAGCGCATGTCGTCACGATAGCCCAGTGACTGAAGAAGAGGACGCAGCGCCTCGATGTTGCGTTCGACGACCTCCCTCGAGTGTTTCGCCTCCTCGGCTGCGGCTGTCGACGCTTCATCCGTGTCTGCCATGACCGCCCGGTTGGCCGCCTCTGATGCTCTCGTGAATTCGACGTGCAGCTCGGACGCCAGGCGACGTGCCTCAACCAGCTGCGTGAGTACCCGCTGGTGCATCGACGCAGGCAGAACTCCCACTTACAGCCATGGCGGTCGCGAGCACGCCGGGAAGCGTGCGGCTCCGCAGACGTAAACGTCTCATGGAACGCTCCTTGACCGCCAGGGGTGGCGCCGTTCCTTCGAAGGTACGCCACGCCCACCCGAGAATGCCCTGAAGACTACCTGAAGAATGCCTGAGCGTTGAGACTTGAGTTCGCGGCCACAAGGGGTGACACCACTTGCCCACTCTCAGGAACTTTTCAGGCACTTCTTGGCCCAGCTTCAGGTGGCCCTTCTTATCCTGTCAGCATGAACGGTCAAGCAGCGACCCCGTGGTCGGGTCGCCTCTCAGTTTACGTACTCGCGACCACTCCGGAGGGGACGAGAAGCGCGCTGATGATTGCGAAGCGGCTGACTGACGGCGTCGATGCACGAGTCGTTCTCGTGGTGCCGAAGCTCGAGTCGTCTTCCGTGCCCTTCGATCCGGCGAGCGATGAGGGCGCAAGGTCTCGTCGACGAGTATCGGGCGTTGGCTGTCAGCATTGGAGTGCACGTCAGCGTGCTGTTCTGCGTGTGTCAACGGCATGACGACGTCGTTCACCGGATGCTGGGTCGGTCCTTTCTGCTCGTCGTCGGCGGCCGGAGACGAGTCTGGTGGCCGAGCCGCGAGGAGAGGCTGGTCAGCCGCCTCTTCGCTGAGGGCTATCCGGTGGTATTTGCGCAAGTTGGTGCCGGACGCGCCACCGGCACATACGCCGGTGATGGCCGCTTGAGGACTTTCTTGGGGACTTTTTGGCCCCTTTTCAGGATTCATGGTCCAGTCTGAGATGAGGAATACGACGCTGACAACGAAAGGAATCGATTCAATGTGTGGCATCCGACGGGCCCGCGGGCCGGTCCGAGCCCTCGCGGGTTTCTCGTTGATCATCGCGCTCGCCGCACCAGCCGTTGCTCAAACACCGCAGGCCCAGGTCGATCCGAATCCTGGCAAGATGACCCTGACCGGCAGCTTCGACGTTGTGAGCACCTACATGTTCAGAGGCATCCGCCAGCACTCCACTGGAATCGCGCTCTGGCCCGTCGCCGACCTCGGGGTCACGGTGTACTCGGGAGACGGCGGCCTCAAGAGCGTGGGCGTGAACCTCGGGACGTGGAACAGTCTCCACACGGGCGACACCGGGCAGGACGGTCCGACCGGCAAGCTTTGGTACGAATCGGATTTCTACACGACACTCAGCCTCGGTTTTGGCGGTGGAACAAGCCTGGCCGCCACATATACGGCCTATACGAGCCCGAACAACGCCTTCACGACCGTGAAGGAGATCGCGTTCAAGGTTGGCGTTGATGACAGCGCCTACCTGGGAGGGGCTGCGCTCAAGCCGTATGCACTGGTGGCCTTCGAATTCGACACGGAGCTGGGCGTCGGGCAGGCGGACGGCGGCTCCGAGGCAGGGACATATCTCGAGCTGGGGGTCGCACCCGGCTACGGCTGGCCCAGGGCGTCGGTCGCCGTCCCGGTGAAGCTGGGCATGAGCCTCGCGGACTATTACGAGCTGAATACCGGGACGGCGGCCGCGCCCGTTTTCGTGGATCACGGATTCGGCTACTTCAGCCTCGCAGGGATTGTCACGGTGCCCCTTGGCGGGACGACGAGCTTTGGCACGTGGAATGTGCACGGCGGCGTGGAGTACCAGGCATTGGGCGACACCACGGAGGCGTTGAACGGCGGGGACGGATCCCGCGTCATCGGCTCTATCGGGATCGGCTTCACCTACTAGACGCGAAAGGACGCGCCATGTTGACGCTTGGACTGGTTGTCCTTGGGATGGTCACATTTGCGGCCATGCTCGGCTTCGTCACACTCTGTGATCGGGTGTAGGTGAAATCATGACTCTACTGTCGTTGTTCTTGAGCGTCGCTGCATTCGTGTACCTCGTGTACGCGATGCTGCGCCCGGAAAAGTTCTGAGGCATCTCATGGGCACGGAATACATTGCCGTCGGTTTCACAATCCTGTTCACCATCGCCACCAGCGCCGCTGCTTGGGCAGCTACATGGCCAAGGTGTTCACCGGGAGGCGCACCTTCCTGGATCCGATCCTCGTCCCGATCGAGCGGCTCGTGCTGCGCCTGACGGGCGTCGACACGACCGAACAACAGGACTGGAAGCGCTACTCGCTCTCGCTCCTGATCTCGAACGTCTTCATGTGGCTGGCGACATTCGTCATCGTGTCGGTGCAGAGCGTGCTGCCCCTCAATCCGGACGCCGTCGCGAACATGGAGCCGACGCTCGCGTTCAATACGATTTCGAGCTTCACGACGAACACGAACCTGCAGCACTACAGCGGCGAGACGGGCCTCTCGTACTTCTCGCAAATGTTCGTGATCTCGTTTCTCCAGTTCGTGACCGCCGCAACCGGTGTGGCGGCGGCTGTCGCGATTATCCGCGGCCTGGCCGGCAATCGCCTGACAGCAGCTTGGCAACTTCTATGTCGACCTCACCCGCGCGACGTTCCGCCTCTTCTTGCCGCTTGCCGTGCTGGTCTCGGTCCTGATGATGTGGCAGGGCACGCCGATGACGTTCGAGGGTGCCGCCAGGGCGACCACGGTCGAAGGACAGGAGCAGACGATTGCTCGAGGTGTGACCGCCGGCGTCGTATCAATCAAGCAGCTCGGCACGAACGGCGGCGGCTACTTCGGTCCGAACTCCACGCATCCCTACGAGAATCCCACGCCGCTCTCCAACTTCATCGAAACCTGGTCCATCACCATCATCCCGATGTCGATGGTGGTGATGTTGGGCCACATGGTGAGCCGACGGAAGCTGGCGCTCGTCATCTTCGCCACGATGCTCGCGCTCTACATCCCGATGGTGATGTTCGGCGTCGCGCAGGAGGCCGGCGGCAATCCAGCCATTGCCAGCAATGGGCGTCGATCAATCGACCGGGTCCATGGAGGGGAAGGAAGTCCGCTTCGGCGCAGGGTTGTCGGCGCTGTGGGCTGTCACCACGACCGTCACGTCGAATGGCTCGGTGAACAGCATGCACGACTCGCTGACGCCGCTCGGCGGCCTGATGCCGCTCGATCGGCATGTGGCTGAACAACATCTTCGGGGGCGTCGGCGTCGGCTTCATCAACATGCTGATCTTCGTCATTGTCGCGGTCTTCGTCGCCGGCATGATGATCGGTCGCACGCCGGAATTCCTCGGGAAGAAAGTCGAAGCCAAGGAGATGAAGCTCGCGAGCCTGGCGCTGCTCTGGCATCCGCTGGCCATCCTCGTCGGCACCGCCGATCGCCTGTTATGTCTGGGCGACAACGGCGGATCCCGGTTCGGCGCTGGCGTGGTTGAAGAACCCGGGCCCGCACGGCTTCTCGGAGATGCTCTACGAGTTCACCTCGGCGACGGCGAACAACGGTTCCGGTTTCGAAGGACTCGGTGACAACACGCCCTTCTGGAACATCAGCGACCGGCCTCGTCATGCTGCTCTCGCGCTACATCCCGATCATCGCGCCGCTGGCGCTCGCGGGGTTCCTGGCGGCCAAGCCGGCGGCACCGGAAACGGCTGGATCGCTCAGCGCAGATAGCGCCACCTTCGGGTTCACGCTCTGGGCCGTCATCGTCGTTCTCGGCCTGCTCATGTTCATGCCGGTCGCCGTGCTCGGGCCGATTGCCGAGCATCTGGCGCTGCAGTAGGAATCGACCATGGTCAAAGAAATCAAGCAAGGCATTCTATTCACGCTGGTCACGATGGTGCTGCTCGGTGGCGTCTACAACGTCTTCCTCGTGGCGATTGGCCGGTTCGTGTTCCCGGCTCAGGCCGAGGGGAGTCTGATCCGCCGCGCCGATGGCACGGTAGTCGGCTCTCGGCTGATCGCGCAGAAGTTCGAGCGGCCGGAGTACTTCCACCCGCGTCCGTCAGCCGCGGACTACAACGCGGCCTCCACGAGCGGCAGCAACTACGGACCCTCCAACCCGGATCATCTGAAGGCCGTGCAGGAGCGCATCGACGCCCTCGTGAAGACGACGGCGTCCAGGCCAGTCAGATTCCGTCGGAGATGGTGACCACCAGCGGCGCAGGGCATGGACCCGCACATCCCGCCGGACGCGGCGGAGTTGCAGGCCGCATCGCGTCGCGTCAGCCCGCGGTGTGCCGATTGAGCCGCGTGCGCGACGCTCATTGAGGCGCACACCGAGCCGCCAACGTTCGGATTTCTCGGCCGCGCCCGCGTCAACGTGCTCGAGTTGAACCTGGCGCTCGACGAATCGCTCGGCGCACCGAAGCCGGTGCCCGGCAACTAGCTCATTCAGGACACGACCATGGCAGAACGCGCACGCACCGTATCGATTTGGGATCCGGGCATCGTCCGGCAGGCGGTCATCGACTCGCTGTGGAAGCTCGACCCGCGGATCCAGTTCAAGAACCCGGTGATGTTCATCGTGGAGGTCGGCAGCCTTCTCACGACGATGGTCTTCATCCAGGAGCTCGACCGCCGGAAGCGGACGGCCGCTCTTCACGGGTCAGGTCGCCTTCTGGCTGTGGTTCACGGTCCTGTTCGCGAATTTCGCCGAGGCCATGGCCGAAGGCCGCGGGAAGGCGCAGGCCGAGACGCTGCGGAAGACCCGAACCGAAACGGTCGCCAACCGATTCACCGGCCGCCGGCCAGCTGGAGCAGGTGCCGGCCGCGAGCCTTCGCAAGAACGACGTGGTCATGGTGAAGGCCGGCGAGTTCATTCCGGCGGACGGCGAGATCGTCGAAGGCGTCGCGTCGGTGGACGAGTCGGCGATCACGGGCGAGTCGGCGCCCGTCATTCGCGAATCGGGCGGCGATCGGTCCGCCGTCACCGGCGGCACGCGCGTCATCTCCGACTGGATCAAGGTGCGGGTGACATCCGATCCCGGCCACTCGTTCCTGGACCGCATGATTGCCCTCGTCGAGGGCGCGGAACGGCAGAAGACGCCGAACGAGATCGCGCTGAACATCCTCCTGGCCGTCCTCACGCTGATCTTCCTGCTCGTCGTGGTGACGCTGCAGCCGTTTGCGCTACTACGCCGGCACGGAGATTCCGATTCCCGTGCTCATCGCCCTTCTCGTGTGTCTGATTCCGACGACGATCGGCGCGCTCATCTCGGCGATCGGCATCGCCGGGATGGATCGCCTCGTGCAGCACAACGTGCTCGCGATGTCGGGTCGCGCCGTCGAGGCGGCCGGCGACGTGCACACGCTGCTCCTCGACAAGACCGGCACGATCACGCTCGGCAACCGGCAGGCGACGGAATTCGTGCCGGTATCGGGCGTCACCGAGGGCGATCTCGCGGACGCGGCGCAGCTGGCGTCGCTCGCCGATGAAACGCCCGAGGGGCGGTCGATTGTGGTGCTCGCGAAGGAGAAGTACCGCATTCGGGGACGCGAGTTGTCCGACCAAGGACGCGGCGTTCGTCCCCTTCACGGCGCAAACGCGCATGTCGGGCATCAACGTCGACGGACGCGAAATCCGCAAGGGCGCCGCCGATGCGATCGCGGCCTACGTGAGAGCCAACGGCGGCACCCTCGTCGCCGGACGTGCAGACCATCGTCGAGCGCATCGCCCGCTCCGGCGGCACGCCGCTCGTCGTCGCTGAACGCACTCGTACGCTTGGTGTCGTGCATCTGAAGGACATCGTCAAGGGCGGCATGCGGCAGCGGTTCGACGCGCTGCGAGCCATGGGCATCAAGACGGTGATGATCACGGGCGACAACCCGTTGACCGCCGCCTCGATCGCCAACGAAGCCGGCGTCGACGACTTTCTGGCGCAAGCGACGCCAGAGGACAAGATGTCGCTCATCAGGCGCGAGCAGGCCGAAGGCAAGCTCGTGGCGATGACCGGCGACGGCACGAACGACGCCCCGGCACTCGCGCAGGCGGACGTCGGCGTGGCGATGAACACCGGCACCACCGCCGCGAAGGAAGCCGGCAACATGGTGGATCTCGACTCGAACCCCACGAAGCTGATCGAGATCGTCGAAATCGGCAAGCAGCTGCTGATGACGCGCGGCGCGCTGACGACGTTCTCGATCGCGAACGACGTGGCGAAGTACTTCGCGATCATCCCGGCGATGTTCATCCTGGCGTTCCCGCAGCTCGGCGTGCTGAACGTCATGCGGCTGGGAACGCCCGAATCGGCCATCCTGTCGGCCGTGATCTTCAACGCCGTGATCATCATCGCGCTGATTCCGCTGGCGCTGAAAGGGATCGCCTACAAGCCCCTCGGCGCGGCGGCCATCCTGCGGCGCAACCTGCTGATCTATGGCCTCGGCGGCGTCGTGCTGCCGTTCGTCGGCATCAAGGCGATCGACATCGTCCTGGTGGCGACTGGGCTCGCATACGCGCCGGCCGCAGCGTGAGGGTCGCATGCCCGACCAACGTCCGACTGCTGACGCGCTGCTCGCCCGCATCAAGGAGACAGGAGCGGGCACGCCTGCGCATCTACATCGGCGCCGCGCCCGGCGTGGGCAAGACCTACGAGATGCTCCAGGAGGCGCACGCGCTGCGCGCCCGCGGCCTCGACGTCGTCATCGGCTACGTCGAGACGTACGGGCGCCGCGACACCGAGGCGCAGCTCAGGGATCTGGAGGTCGTTCCTCGGCGCAGGATCGAATACCGCGGCGTGACGATGGAGGAGATGGACGTCGACGCCATCGTCCGACGAAAACCTCAGGTGTGCGTCGTCGACGAGCTCGCGCACACGAACGTTCCCGGCAGTCGCCACGCGAAGCGTCACGAAGACGTGCTCGAGATTCTTGACGCCGGCATTCACGTCATGACGGCCGTGAACATTCAGCACCTGGAGACGCTCAACGACGCGGTCGCGCGAGCGACGGGCGTGCGTGTGCGGGAAACGGTTCCCGATACGTTCCTCGATCGCGCCGACGAGGTCATCAACGTCGACGTCACCGTCGAGGAACTGCGGAACCGACTGCGCGAAGGAAAGATCTACCGCCCGGAGAAGGTGGAACAGGCGCTCTCGAACTTCTTTCGCAAAGGGAACTTGTCCACGCTCCGCGAGCTGGCGTTGCGCGCGGTCGCCGACGAGGTCGGCGAAAAGGCCGCCAGCTACCGCGCGCGCGAAGGGCTCGAGCCGGCGCTGATACCCGAACGCGTGATGGTGTGCATGAGCTCCAATACGCTGGCGCCACGCGTCCTCCGGACCGGCGCACGGATTGCGGGCCGGCTCGGATCGAAATGGTACGCCGTGTACGTCGAAACGCCCCGCGAGAAACCCGATCGCATCAACCCTCGCGATGCCGATGCCCTGCAGCAGAACATCAAGCTCGCGGAGAGCCTCGGCGCGACGGTGGTGCGAGTCAGGGCGGAACGCCCATCGGATGGACTCATCGCGTTTGCGCAGCGTGAAGGCGTGACGCACGTCATCTTCGGCCAGAGCGCACGGTCGCGCTGGGAGCTGCTCTGGCGCGGATCGACGCTCGACCGGTTTCTCGGCGCTGTTCCCGACGCGGCCGTGCAGGTCGTCCCCCTGAGTGACAACTGATCCAGACGGGTCTCAAGCCCTACCGGTCCCGCCGCTTTTGATGTCGTCTGCGTGGAGTTCCAGGTCATCAACAGTGCCCGGGCGTGAATGTGGGCCTGTGAAGTCGTTCGTTAACGAACACGCGCGGTGAGCGTCCGAAGGTGCTCCTGGATTCGCGGCTTGTCTTCCTGAAGATCCTCGTCGAGGACTGCGGCAGAGAGGCCCTGAAAGTAGTCCGATATCTGGCGGACGAGCAGCGGGGGGACGGGATCGGACTCTCGATCGGCGAGCTTGTCGAGGAGCTTCGCGTAGGTCTCATCCGTAAGGGGGTTCGTGCCCAGGCGCGGAGGCTTTCCGGTGTCGAAATCCGTATTGCTCAACGTGAGCCGGCCCTGACCGAGCGCGCGAATGGCGGCGCGGTAGCGCGTCTGCGCCGCCGTGACGCTCTGGAGAAACAATTGTTCGGCTTCAGGTGTGAGCGGTTCGAACGCCAGCACCTTCAGCGGACCCACCTTGGGAACGATCTTGATGAGAAATGCCATCATGCGACTGAAGAACCCGGGCTTCTGGTACCTGGTGCCGAACTCACGATCGTAATCACGGCCCGAAAAGGCAAACACGAAGCCCTGTTGCGCGACACCAGGCGTCCGCGCTTCGATTTCGTCCCGTTTCTCGCGCCATGCGATGCGGGTCAACTCGGGGATTGTCTGGCTGACTGCGCGCCGATACGTGCCGATGGCGAGATCGACATCGAGCAGCAAATCGTCCAACCCCAGGCCGTACGTGTCGCGGAACGCGGCGTCGAGAACACGCTCTGACACCTCGAACCCGATGCGATCGCGGTACGCCTGCTGGGCGTACGCGCCTCGGGCCACCTGGAGCACGTCGAACGCGAATTCCACCATCACGTGACGTGCCGGCGAGTCCGCATAGAGCGCAACTTCTCCTACCTTGCGCCGAACCTTCGGATAGATCAGAGGCACCGCACGATTGACGGCAATGGGATGACCGGCGTTGTCGGAGGAATAGTGTGCCAAAGCGCCGAGTGCAAATGCGTACTCGTTGACATCCCGCGCGTTTCGGAAGAGCGCCTCGACAAAATCGCCGGATCGAACGTAGTGCGTGAGGTCCGTGAACAGCTTGTTGCCGAACGGGTAGTAGCCGAGATCCTGAATCAGCGAGCCGCCGTAGGCATAGGCCCGTGCGGCCCGGATGTCGGCCGCCGTGGCGCGTGGGAACTGCCTCCGTAGCAGGGGCACGGCCAGCTCGTCCCACGAGGAATCCACCGTCGCCTCATGCGAAAGGACCGAATAGGCGCCGGCAGGTTGGACGAGCAGTACCAGTCCCAGCACCACCACGAGTAGAACATGCTGCGTTCGATGCTCCATCCGCACCCGTGGTGCAACTCGAGTACCGGTGCAATAGCTCAACCGTGCTCGTCTGCCTCCTCCGCGCGAGTGACGAAAATGGTGGACATGGTGCCCGATCCACCAGGAAGTATGTGCAGCGATGGCGTACGGACCTGTCGCGGACATGACGTCTGGTCGAGCTACACGTCTCGAGCACGTTTCGCGCCTCTCAGCGCTCCGTGCTCGCTGGCGCTCTTTTTGCTTTGAAACCTTACGAGGAATCGCAGGTCATCCATGGTACGCGCCTTCTACTCTGCCGTCGTGGTGCTGGTGCTGAGCGCCGGATGTGTCCGCGGCACGCCTGAGACACCGCAGCCCGCTCCGACGCCGCCCGCGCCGCCGCCAGTCGAGCAGGCACCCGCGCCCGAGGCTCCGGGTCCCGAAGAAGCAACGGCGCCAAAAACGAAGGGCGAGGCGGCGCCACCGGTTACGACGGCGCCGACTCCGACTCCGCCTCCGACAACGAAGCCGACCGCCAAGGCACCGGTTCCCAACGCGCCTGGCGCGGCGGCTGCGCCCGTGACGAAGGCGCCCGCTCCAGTGACGGAGAAGCCCGCCGCAAAGGCGCCAGTCTCGAAGCCTGCGGCATTCGCCGCTGCGCCGAGCAAACCGGCTGCAGGCAAGACTCTGGATCTGGATGCGCTCATCGCGCGGCTCAAGGAAACCAAAGCGATCGGCGTCTTCACGAAGCTCTCGCTGAAGAACAAGGTTGACGATTTGCTGGACGAGTTCCGCGCGCACCACTCTGGAAAGCCCGAGCCGACGGTCGCGGAACTGCGCCAGTCCTACGACCTGTTGATGATGAAGGTGCTCTCATTGCTTCAGGACGACGACCAGCAGTTGGCGTCTCAGATCGCGTCGTCGCGCGAAACAATCTGGGGCCTGCTCGCGGACCCGAAGAAGTTCGCGGCCCTTCAGGCCTGAGCGAGGGAGACTGATGAGAAATCCAAGAATCGCAATCGCCCACGCGCTCTTGCTCGCGTGTCTCGCCGCGCCGTCGCTTGTCGCGCAGGACGACGAGGCCCTCAAGAAGGACCTCACGGCCGTGATCGCACTGCACGGCATGCCGTGCGGAGAGGTCGTCGAGGCCACGGCCCAGGGCAAGAACGATTACCTCGCCTCCTGCAAGGACGGCAACAAATATCGCGTGTACCAGAACGAGAAAGGGCGTGTGGTGGTCGACAAGCGCTAGCAGGCCCACAGCCGCGATTTGCTTCCGTAGAATTCGAGCCACGATCGACAGGTGGCCCGGTGGCGGCCGTCGAGCATCAGATGCTGACGGCACACCAGTTCGTTTGGTGTGAGCTTGGCCCCGGCCACCGACATTCCGCCCCGGCAGCCTGCCGACGAAATCCCGAGGTCCGAACGTCGAATCCGCTGGGAACACTCGAGTCGGCACTGCTGGACCGAGTATCGTTGCCCGACCGCGCCGGACCAGACGCACGACACGTCGGCGCGCATATGTATACTGGTCGCCGGTTCATCGCGACCCTCAGCAGCAACGTCAGATGACATCGCCGCGCCCTGTCGCTCGATCGATGCAACCGGTCATGTCCGGTGCCGAACGTGAGTGCTATGAAGCGCTACTGGACGGCACGCAATCCATTGTCGAATTCGGATCAGGCGGCAGCACGCTGCTGGCCCTGGACAGCGGCGCGACGCGGATTGTTTCGGTGGACTCCGACCGGGGCTGGCTCGCCGGGTTGCGCGACGAGACGAGGACTGTCGAGGCGGAAGATGTGGGGCGGCTCACGCTCGTCCATGCCCATATCGGCCCGGTCGGCCAGTATGGTGCGCCGACGGATCAATCGCAGCGCGCCCGATGGCCTGATTACGCCCTGGCTCCGTGGGAGTTTTGTGCTCAGCCCGACCTCGTGCTCGTCGATGGGCGTTTTCGTGTGGCCTGCATCGCTCAGGCGGTTCTGCATTGCCGGGGCAACGGCTTGATAGCCGTTCACGACTTCTGGAACAGGCCCGCCTATCACGGGGCCTTGCGGGTACTCGAGTGGGTGTCCAGCACTGAGACATTCGGCATCTTCAAACCTCGACGCTGGTCGGGGCACGCGGCGCGGACGCTTTTCCAGGCGTACAAATTCACGTCGTTGTGATGGCGCGCGCTTCACCTGTTCGGGCGGCACCTTCAGGTTGCAGATGAATAGTCGGCGAAACTGCGCGCGGCGCGACGCTGAATGATTCCCAGGATAAGCCTAGAATTTTCCTGAAGTGAAGGCTGTGACAGAGAAACTACAGTGTTGCGGACGGGGTCAGGCAGCGCAAAGTCTGTGCGATTGAACGATTCTCACCACGGGTCCAGCCGTCCAGCAACGCGCCTTCCAACGACTTGCGAAGCGGATGCCTGGAGAGCGGCCTCCACCCGCGCCGCGTCATGTCGCCTTCGGCCCTTGCGAAGAGCGTCTTCCAAATCTCGCAATGTTCCGTTCGATTGCGCCAATCCTGGTCGATCGCCGTGCCCGGACACTGGCCTTTGCAGAACAGGAAGAACCGGCAGTCCTGACACCCGCCATGCTCCTGCGGCGTGTGATAAAGGGCGAGGTACCGTTCATATCCCGGCTGCTCCGCCTTCACGAAATCGATGCCCTCCTTGTTGGTGCGGCCACAGTTCGTGCGCTGCCCATCCCCTTCGACGCCGCGTACGGCGCGGGTGGTGTACGGATCGCATGCGTTCCAGACGCATGACGTGTGCTCGTCCTGCCCTGCCAGCAATCGAAGAATGTCTCTGAACAGATCGAACCGGACACCCGGGAGCTCGCGTTCGAGACTGGCGAATCCCAACACCGCTTCGAGGTTCTCCTCGACACTCAGGCCGTACTGCCGGCGCACGGCTTCGTTTTCGACCTCCAGAAGGTGCAGCCGGATGGAGCGCACGCCCGTTGCCGCGAGCGAGCGAATCCAGTCGTAGAGAATCGGCAGCACGTCTCGAGCGGCGTTCTGCCGGTGCAAGGTCACGATCAAGCTCGGCCTGATGCCGCTCTCGCACAGGCGCGTGATGGCCCGTTCGCTGCGCGCCGTCGCCTCGAGGGTTCTCGTTTCCGATCCCGCCCACCGCACGTCATTGAGCCTTCCGGGACCGTCGAGAGAGATGCCGACGCGAACGTGATATCGCTTGAACAGCTCGATATGTGTGTCGGTGATCAGCGATCCGTTGGTTTGCAGTCCGCTTCCGCCGAACTGCTCATAGCCCCAACGGAACAACTCCTCCAGATCCGCGGCTCGGGTCAAGAGCGGCTCGCCCCCGAAAAGCGTGAAGGGTCCTCCCTCCTGCAGCACCGCCGCCTGCATCTTCTTCAAGTCATAGGCCCGCGCGACGTTGTCGGCGTCCCGCTGCGGGTTCTGGTAGCAGTAGTGACACTGAAGATTGCAGCGCACCCCGAACGGGCGTATCTCGACCGACACGTTTACCTGCCGGGGTCGCCGCCGGTCCCCGGGAGCCTGAGATGCTTGAGGATGCGTTCCATCAATTCCTCCAGCTTCTCGAGGCGGACCAGGAGACGTTGTTGCGTTTCGAGGACCAGCCATGGATCCGGAAGGTCGTCGGGGGGTTCCTCGTCTGCGAAGCTGTCGTCGTGCTCGTCGCTGTGATCGTGATGATCGTCGTGATCGCTGTGATCCTCGTGATCGAAGTGCTCGTCGCCGTGGTGGACGTCGGTGTGGTGGAAGTCGAGATGATGATCGAGGTGTCCCTCGTCCACGTGGCCGCCATCGAGGTGGCCGAAGTCGAAATGCGGCACGTCGAAGTGCCCGAAATCGAAGTGTGCGTGGTCCCCGTGGTCGCTGTGGGGACTGTCGGCATGAACCCCGTCGACGTGCGTGGGGATTGTGTCCAGATGCGGCTCGTCGGCATGGCCGGCGTCCGAGTGCTGGCGGTCGACGTGGACCAGGTCGTCATGTCCCTCGTCGAGATGCCCGACGTCGAAGAAGCCCTGGTCGAAGTGTGGACCCTGATCGAAATGGCCGCGATCGATGTGACCCTGATCGAGGTGCGGCCCCTGGTCGAAGTGACCGTGGTCGAAATGCCCGGGATCAGGGCCCGCGTCGAAGTGGCCCGGGCCAGGTGCGAGATCGATGTGGCCGGGCTCAGGTCGGCATCGAGGTGCGCCTGGTCAAAATGTCCGGGATCAGGCGGGAACCGCGCAGCCGCTTTGCCCTTCGGTGCGGATCCGGTCTTTGGTCGCTTGGGATCGTTCGACTCGCTCATGGCGGGTCCAGACTATTCCAACGCGGATCGCTGTCTCAAGCGATTTGAAGGTGGGTCGACGTGAGACCGCGACCGCCATCAGCATACGGTCAGGGTCGAGGAAATACAGTTCCTTGCCCATCCGCGCGCCACTGCGGCTCGGTTCAACAGCTGAGTTGGCGAGGCGGTCCTGCCGCGGGCAGCATTTGTGCATCAGCCCGCTCGTGCGATTCGCTCGCCCCACGATCGCCCTCGTCGTGATTTTGGCTGGGATCGCCGCGGTTGCCCTTGCCGGCCTGCTGTCGCGGCCCCTGACGGGTGCCGATTCGCACGACGCGTCGGCCTCGCTCGACAGACGTCGACTGGACATGTTGCGACGTGCGGTCGTTTGGAAGCCCCCGTCGGTCCCCATCGAGCGAGCCGACCTTCGGAGCGATACGGAAACGGGCGATCTGACCTGCCGATTCCTCCCCGGCGTCCTCGGTGGCACCTCCGCCAAGTTCGATTGCGTGCTTCCGACGGGCGAGGCGATCCGGGTGAAATACCGTGGGCCCGAACGCGTGGGTGAAGCCGTCGCGACGACGCTGCTTCGAACCCTCGGGTTCGGCGCCGATCGCGTCACGGTCGTGCCACGGATACGATGCCTCGGCTGCCCGTTGGACCCGTTTCTCACGGCACGGATCGTGTCGAAACTCGGGATACTGACGCCATATCGCAATGGCATTGACTACAACCGTGAACAGATCTTCGAATGGGCTGCGATCGATCGGGAGTTTCCGGGCGACTCGATTCAAATCGGGGGCGAGGGGTGGGCATGGTGGGAGCTCGCCCGCGTACAAGCAACGCGGTCCGGCACCGCTCGCGCTCAGTTGGACGGATTTCTGTTGATGGCGGTCTTCCTGGCGCATTGGGACAACAAGGCGGAGAACCAGCGTCTTGTGTGTGGGCCGGAAGAAGGCGCAGCAGAGGCCTGTCAGCGGCCGATCGCACTGATCCAGGACCTCGGCGCCACGTTCGGCCCCAGGAAAGTCCAGCTCGAAGGATGGAGAGCCGCCCCGCTCTGGGACGATCGCGCCGCATGCACCACGAGCATGGCGTCGCTTCCGAATGACGGCGGGACATTCAAGCAGGTCCGAATCTCGGAAGAAGGCCGTCGCTTTCTGGCCGAACTGCTGACCCGTCTGTCACCCAAACAAATCGTCGAGCTGTTCCGGAGCGCGAGGATCCACGATCAGGCGCATCTCAAGGGTGGACACCCGCCGGAGGCGTGGACCGAGGTGTTTCTGGAAAAGACGCGGCAGGTTGCCCAAGGTCCGCCGTGTCCGCGTGTGGCGGACGGCGTCGAATGACGCCCGCATCCACGGTGATACCAGTACGCGAAACCGCCTGGAAGTGCATCTCGTTGCCGACGATCTCGACGAGCATGAAGTGATAGTCCTCATCGAAGCTGCGCGCGATGACGGGCGAACGGCGCGCGTCCCCCCTGCGTAGCGAGCCGGCTGCCCCGGATACGAAGTACTGCACGCCGCGCTGCACCGTCGAACGCTGATAGAAGTGTTCGTGGCCGGAAAAGACGACGCTCACGCCGTGAGCGACGAAGAGACCCTCGAGCGCCTCACGGAGCGCACGAGCGGGCAGGCGGTACCGGCCTCCGGTGTACACCGGATGATGAAGGAACACAATCTTCCATTCGGAATCGGAACTCGACAGCTCGCGCGCCAGCCAGGCGAACTGGGCCGCGTCGAGATCGGTGCTGTTGAGCGCAAAGAAGCGCACGCCCGGTCCGACGATCGGCAGATTGTCGGGCGGCCGGAACGTGTAGTACGGCTCGCCCCCCATGTGAAATGGCGGATAGAAGCGCTGGTTGGGATCGTCATGATTTCCCAGCACTGCATAGAACCGCACGCCCTGGTCGAGAAGCGACTGGTAGGGCTCTTCAAACTTGCGACGGTAGTCGTCTGGGGTGGCCGGCCCTTCATAAATGTTGTCCCCGAGCATCAGCGTGAACGTGAACGGGAACCGGTCATGATATTTGGCCATCGTGGCGGCGACCTCGTGCTGAGCCGTGCTGCCACGCCCACTGTCCCCAATCACCGCGAACTTGCTCGAGACGGCTGCCGAGGGCAGGAGCACCAGATTGGCGGCGACTCGCTCCACCGCTCTCCCTTCCACGATGAGATTGCGCCCCGTGTCAGGCTGGACGGAGCTGCCGCATCCCAGCATGAGAGTCAGCGACAGAGCGATGCCGACCGTGACTCGTCGCATCTGAAAGGCGCGTACCGCGCGCGCAGGAACCCGACGGCGTGTCATGACCACAGTCAGCCGATGGTGCAACAGAAGTACCGTCAGCCTGGCCAGCTCGACCTTGGCGGCAGCCCTGCCCTCCACTTCGGTTCTGTCCCGCTGGCTCAAATGCTGCAGGAGTCGTCTGCGCGTTTCCAGGCTTCTTCGGAGGACAGGGATGTCAGGCACACTCAAGCAGCTGGGTCGTTACCGCGACATCGCATGGTTCCTCATGAAGTACGGGCGGTCCGATCTGGTCCGTCAGGCCGGGTGGACGACTGCGTTCGAAGCATCCGACGCCACGCCGCCGGTCGGCGATCCCTCGCCTACTGACCTCGCCAACGATCTGGAGGCGATGGGTCCGACGTTCATCAAGTTCGGACAACTGCTTTCGACGCGGGCGGATCTGCTCCCGCCCCCCTACCTGGAAGCGCTCTCTCGTCTTCAGGACAACCTTGGGGCGTTCCCCTTCGACGAGGTCGAGGCCATCGTGCGCGTGGAGCTCGGCGTGCGCCTGTCGAAAGGCTTCGTCGAGTTCGACCCGACGCCGGTTGCGGCAGCGTCGCTCGGTCAGGTGCACCGCGCCGTTCTCCGAAGCGGGCGTCTCGTGGCCGTCAAGGTGCAGCGGCCGGGAGTGCGCGAACGAGCGCTGGAGGATCTGGACGCTCTCGGCGATGTGGCGGCGCTCGTCGAGCGCCACAGCGACTCGGGACGCCACTTCGAGCCGACTCGGCTCATCGAGGAATTTCGGAAGACGCTCATGGCCGAGCTCGACTACCGGCGCGAGGCGCGTCATCTCGAAATGTTCCGCGATCGCCTTGCCGAGTTCGACCTGATCGTCATCCCCTCGCCGATCGAGGAATACACCACGTCACGTGTACTGACGATGGACTACGTGCTGGGAACGAAGGTCACGAAACTCAGCCCGCTCGTGCGCCTCGACGCCGAGGGCAATCGCCTGGCCGACGAGCTGTTTCGCGCGTACCTCCAGCAGATCCTCATCGACGGCACGTTTCACGCCGATCCGCATCCCGGGAACGTCTTCCTGACCGACGATGGGCGCCTCGCGCTGCTCGATCTGGGCATGGTCGGGCGGATCCCTCCAAGAATGCAGACGCATCTCTTCAAGCTGCTCCTCGCCGTCGGAGAGGCGCGCGGAGACGACGCGGCGACGGCGGCTCTCGCACTCTCGATCCGCCACGACCAGTTCGATGAGGCCGGGTATCGTCAGAAAGTGGCGGAGGTCATAGGACTCTACGAGAGCGCGCCGCTCAAAGACCTGAACGTCGGTCGCGTGATGCTCGACATGACCAGGGCGGGGGCCGCCTGCGGCCTGAATGCGGCGCCGGAGTTGTCGCTGCTCGGGAAGACGCTGCTGAACCTCGATGAGATCGGCCGCAAGCTGAATCCGGACTTCGATGTGAACGCGTCCATCCGGCAGAACGCAAGTGAGTTGATGCGTCGGCACCTGATGAAGAGCGGTTCGCCGGGCAATGTCTTCGCCTCGGTCCTGGAAGTGAAGGACTTCATGGAAGCGCTGCCCGGCAGGGTCAACGGGCTGCTCGACGCGCTCGTGCAGAGCGAGCTCAGGGTCAAAGTCGAGGTCATCGATCAGGGCTCCATTCTGAGCGGGCTGCAGAAAGTGGCGAACCGCATTGCGCTCGGACTCGTGCTCGCAGCGCTGATCGTCGGTGCGGCGCTCCTGATGCAGGTCTCGACACCGTTCACGATATTGGGCTATCCCGGGTTCGCGATGGTTCTGTTCCTGGCGGCCGCGACCGGCGGCATCTGGATGACGGTATCTATTCTGCGAGGCGATATCCGCAGCGGGGAGGATCGGGCCATCCAGCCGAACGGCAGAACGCTCAGAAGAGGCTGACGAGAGCCGCTACTCCATCGCACACTCTTCGTCCAGATTCCACGGGCGGGCGACAGCGTGGCCTGGTATTCGCTGAACGCCGACTGCAACACCAGCTCGGACCGAGGCGAACGGTTGACTGCGCCGGCGCCTACCGAGAATACGAACGGACCAGGAACAGCAAGATTGATCCCGCAGGGGATTTCCGAACGCTGTCCATCATCGGAACGAGGCGCGGCGTAAGGTGCCCTCAGGCTGACAGGAGGACAGGCATCTGGGCCCGGCATCGTTCGGAAAATCAGCTCGCTGTTGACGCCGGTCAACCCGCGCAGGAACCGGTAGGTGCTAGACTGTCGGAAGCTCAGCAGTCTGCTGGGCGCGTCTCGAACCTCCATCGATAGCCGTCCTCAGCGGAGCGTTCCGGCCGCGGTTTCCGGACCAGAACGATATGCCCCACACGATTCTCGTCGTCGATGACGAGCCTGACCTTGAACTGCTTATTACTCAGAGGTTTAGACGAGAAATTCGCGATCGGACGATGAGGTTCGTTTTCGCGAGCAACGGGCAGGATGCGCTACGGCAACTCGACATGCAGGGGGATGCCGACGTGGTGCTCACCGACATCAACATGCCGGTGATGGATGGCTTGACGCTGCTCGCCAACCTCAATGAGCGGTACCCGCTGCTGAAATCGGTGATTGTGTCGGCCTACGGCGACATGGCGAATATCCGGGCCGCGCTCAATCGCGGTGCCTTCGACTTCGTCACCAAGCCGATTGATTTTCAGGACCTCGCCGTCACGTTGAGCCGAAGTATTCAAGAGGCGCTCACCAAGCGGCAGGCTGCGCACGATCACGAACGGCTCGTCGCGCTTGCCCGCGAGCTCGATGTCGCCAAGCGCATTCAGCAGTCCATCGTGCCACAGCGCGTTCCGCCTTTTCCGCATCGTGCAGACATCGCCATCCACGGCAGCATGCAGGCCGCGCGATCGGTCGGCGGCGATTTCTATGACTATTTCTTCATCGACGACCACCGCCTGGCATTCGCCATCGGCGATGTGACTGGCAAGGGAGTGCCCGCAGCGCTCTTCATGGCTGTCAGTCGCACGCTGCTCAGGGCCACTGCGGCACGCGGGTCCTCGCCGAGCGAATGCCTGGCATCGGTCAACGCGTCGCTCAGCGCCGAGGACGTTGGCGGGATGTTCGTGACCTGCTTTTACGGTGTGCTCGATACGCGGACCGGCCGCATCGAGATGTGCAACGCCGGACACAACCCGCCCTACGTAATGCGCGCCGACGGCGCGGTCGAGCCCACTCCACAAGTCGGCGGGCTCGTGTTGGGCATGTTCGCCGACAGCGCGTACCAGGCGACGACGATCAATCTCGGCCCTGGCGATTCGCTCGTGCTCTACACGGACGGGGTGACCGAGGCCGTCAGCACCGGCGACGAGCACTACGACGAGGAGCGACTCGAGGCCACCCTGGCGCGCCTCGCAACCATGGGCGCCACCGTGACCGCCAGGCAAATCGTCGGAGACGTGATCGCTGACGTCGAGCAGTTCGCGAGCGGCGCTCCGCAGGCCGATGACATCACCGTGCTCGTGCTGACCTGGGCGCCTCGAGCCAGCGTGGCGACCGTGAGTGCGCCGACCGCACCGGCATCGGTGACCGCATGACTACCATCGCCCGGCTCGGTCTCACACTCGCCACGGCTGCCCTCGTTCCGAGCCTGCTGTTCGCCCAGCCGTCCCTGCCCGGAAAGCCGGCGGACTCCAGCGTGCCCGCCTCGCGCGGTGAGGTGGGCCTTCCGTTCCTGAACTGCATCGCGGCGAGAGACTACGGGGCCACTTCCCAGAACTGGGTGTTCGCCGAAGACAACCGTGGGCTGATCTACGTCGGCAACAACCTGGGCACTCTCGAGTACGACGGATCGTCATGGCGGTTGATCGAAACGATCAACAAGTCGGTCGTGCGCTCCATTGCAAAAGACGATCGAGGCCGACTGTACATAGGCGGTGCCGGGGAGGTCGGCTATCTGGCGCCCGACGCGCAGGGGCAGATGCAGTACGTCTCCCTGATGGAACATATCCCGCAGGCTGACCGCGACTTCAATGACGTGTGGACGGCCCACGCGACACCGGGGGGGATTTATTTTCAATCTCGCGAGATCCTTTTTCGGCTGACGCCTCCCTCCGACCCGCAGAGCGCCACCGGATGGAAGGTCCGCAGCTGGAGGCCAGAGGGCCCTTTCCTGTTCGGGTTTTGGGTCGGCGGCGTCTACTACGTGCAACACCAGGGCGTCGGCCTTCAGCGCATGGTCGGCGACGAGCTCCAGACGATTCCGGGCAGCGAGCAGTTTGCGCAGGAGCGGCTGCAGGTGCTCCTGCCCCTGGCTCGTGGGGCGGGCTCCGACCTGCTCGTTGGCACGTTCAACCGGGGCTTGTTCCTGTACGACGGCCAGTCGTTTCGCCCGTTCCGGACCGACGCCGACGACTACCTCCGGACGAACACCCTCTACAAGGGCATGCAGCTGCCAGATGGCACCCTCGGCATGACCACCATCAGCGGCGGCGTTGTCATCATGGACGTCACCGGCCACGTGTTGCGGCACATCAACCAGGCGACCGGGCTGCCCAACGACAACGGTCTCTCGATGTTCGTAGACCACACCGGCATGCTGTGGGTCGGCCCGGAAGGGGCCGTATGCCAGATTGAGATCCCCTCGCCCCTTTCGCGGTTCGACGCAAAGGTCGGCTTGTCGGGCACAGTCGCCGACGTCGTGCGCCACAAGGGCGTGCTCTACGTCGGGACGGGCGTCGGTCTCTTCTACCTCGACGCGCACTCCTCCACGTTCAAGCAGGTCACGGGCTTCCGCCCGGGCAACCCGCAGGCGCAGGGACTGGCGTCCAATGGCGATGTCCTGATGGTCGGCTACGGGTCGGGCCTGCACCAGATCGACGGGACCGTCGCGCACCTCGTCAAGGCCAACGTAGGGGCGTCGTTCTCCAGTGGCGCACTTCGGTTCTCTCGCCAGGACCCGAGACGGCTGTGGATAGGGCTCGAAGACGGCCTCGCCACGATGCGGCTCGACGAGAGCGGTCATTGGGTGGACGAGGGTCGAATCCCAGATGTGCGTGAAACCCTGAGCACCATCGCCGAGCCGACACCCGGCGTGCTCTGGCTTGGCACCGGTTCGCAGGGAACCCTTCGCGTGCAGTTCCCCGACGGGTCTTTCGAGCATCCGCGCATCGAGCGATTCGGCAAGGCGGCCGGTCTCGCCGGCGACAACGGTGTCGCAACCTACTCCATCGCCGGTCGCCCCGTGTTTGTCATGAAGCAGGGCGTCTTCCATTTCGACGAACAGACCGGGCGGTTCACGCCGGACGACCGCTTCAAAGGTATCGCCGTCGGAGGCACCCAGGATGAGTCGGCCATGGCCGAGGACGCCTCGGGAAACGTGTGGGCGAACTTCGGGAAGGAAACGGCCGTGTTCCGCCGGCAGAGCGATCGGTCGTATGTCGCCGACAAGACGGCGTTACTTCGATTCTCGGATCTGGCCGTGGCGAAGATTTCCGTCGAGCCCGACGGTATTGTCTGGTTCGCCAGGGATGACGGGCTCATACGCTACGACCCGTCGGTGCGGAAGAACTACTCGACGGACTATCCCGCGCTGATTCGACGCGTCACCGTGAATGACGGACGGGTGCTGTTCGGCGGTGCACTCGCCGAGGGCGGAGTTCCTCCCCAGCTCGCGGCTGGCGACAACGCGCTCCGATTCGAATTCACGGCCGCCACCTATGACGACGTCCGTACCACACAGTACCAGTCGATGCTCGAAGGCTTCGACTCGCACTGGTCTCTCTGGACGTCGGAGTCGAAGCGGGACTACACCAACCTGCCCTCGGGTACCTTTCGCTTCCGCGTCAGGGCGCGCAACCTGTACCAACACGACAGCACCGAGGCCGTGTACGCGTTCAGCATCACACCGCCGTGGTACTTCACGTGGTGGGCGTACTCCTTGTACGTCCTCTGCGTCGGCGGCGCAGTCTTCGGATTGGTGACGGTCAGAACCCGCGCGCTCAGGACCGAGAGCCGTCGCCTCGAAGGAGTCGTGGCCGACCGCACCAGGGAGATCCGCGACCGCGAGGCCGAAGTGCGCACACAGGCCGAGGAGCTGCGCACGATCGACGACATCGTCAAGATCATCAACCGGGAGGAAGGGTTGCAGAACGTGCTGCATGCGCTGCTCGAGCAAGGGATGAAGCTCGTGCCGCAGGCGCAGAAGGCCGCGTTCCTCGTGCGCGACCTGGCCACCGACTCGTTCGTGTTCGCCAGCCACACAGGCTATCTCCCCGACCAGTTCAAGGGGGTGACGCTGACCGAGGCGGAGGTCACCCGGCGGTATGCCGAAGGCACCGAGCGGGTCGAGAAGGGCGTGTACATCGTCCGTCCGGTCGACCAGGACGGACGGGCCCCAATCGCCGGAGTACCGACACCCAAGGCGATGGTGGCCATGACCGTCGCGTTCCAGGGCCGGCTGGAAGGTCTGCTCGTGTTCGACAACCTCGACGATCCGAACGCGTTCAACCATTCGGATCTGCAGCGGCTGACGCGCCTGCGCGAGCACGCCATGGCGGCGGTCACCAAGGCGCGGACGCTCGTTACGCTGCAGGAGAAGTCGACCGCCCTTCAGCAGCAGAAGGAACAGGTTGAGCAGGCCTACGACAACGTCGAGCTGCTGAGCAGGATTGGCCGCGACATCACGGCCAAACTTTCGAGCGAAGAGATCATCAGCACGGTGTACCAGAACGTGAACACGCTGATGGATGCGGCGGTGTTTGGCATCGGTCTCTACAACGAGGCCGACGGCCGGCTCGACTTCCCGGCGACGAAAGAGAACGGCGCACAGCTGCCGCCGTTCAGCTACCGGCTCGACGATGAGTCGCGGCTCGCGGTGGTCTGCTATGCGCGCCGACAGGAAATCGTCATTGAGGACATGCCACGCCAGCACTCGCGCTACATCAAGAACTACAAGCCGCCGGTTGCCGGCAACCCTGTCGCGTCGTTGCTCTACCTGCCGCTCGTGCACAAGGACCGGGCGATCGGCGTGATCACGGCGCAGAGCTTCCGAACGCACGCATACACCGACTACCACCTCAACATCCTGCGCAACCTCGCCACCTACGCCACCATCGCGCTCGAGAACGCCGATGCCTACCGGCAGTTGAACGACACGCTCGATCGCCTGAAATCCATGCAGGAACAGCTGGTCGTGCAGGAGAAGCTCGCCTCGCTCGGCGCGCTGACGGCCGGCATCGCCCACGAGATCAAGAACCCGCTCAACTTCGTGAACAACTTTGCCGAGTTGTCGACGGAGCTGGCCGAGGAGTTACGGCAGGAAATCGAGCACGTGAAGGACCGGATCGATCCAGCGGATTTCGAGCTGTTGCAAGCGCTGGCCGGGGATCTCCGGATGAACGCGCGCAAGATCAACGATCACGGCCGGCGCGCCGACAGCATCGTGCGCGGCATGCTGCTGCATTCACGGGGTCAATCAGGAGAGCGTCAGGACACCGACGTCAACGCGCTGCTCGAGGAATACGTCAATTTGTCGTACCACGGCATGCGGGCGCAGGACTCCTCGTTCAATCTCACGGTCGACCGCGCCTACGATCCAACCGTCGGGACCATCCAGGCGGTGCCACAGGACCTGAGCCGGGTCTTTCTGAATATCGTGAACAACGCCTGCTACGCGACGCACGAAAGGAAAAAGGCGCTCGACGAACAGGGCCAGCGCGACTACCAGCCGACGCTGTCAGTGTCGACGAAGAGCGTCGCCGACACGGTCGAGATCCGCGTGCGCGACAATGGCGAGGGCATTCCACAGGAAATCCGGGACCGCATCTTCAACCCCTTCTTCACAACCAAGCCCACCGGCCAGGGTACGGGCCTGGGCCTCTCCATCAGCCACGACATTGTCGTGCAGCAGCACCATGGCACGCTCGACGTGGACTCGTTGCCCGGGCAGTACACGGAGTTCGTGATTCGCCTGCCCCGGGTGAAAGGGGCCGTAGTGGACCGCGGCGAAGCGGCACTCGCCTGAACGGCGACGGCTGTTCGAACGCGACAGGAACGAGCAACATGAATATCGTGATTGTGGACGACGAGCGGGACGTGCAGACGTTGTTCGAGCAGCGCTTCAGGCGCGAGGTACGTCAGGGGCTGCTGCAGATGCACTTCGCCTTTTCCGGGGAGGAAGCGCTGGCGCTGCTCTCCCAACGCGGCATCGCCGACATCGTCCTGATCCTCTCGGACATCAACATGCCCGGCATGAACGGCCTCGAGCTGCTCAGAGCCGTCAAGGAGAGATACCCGCAGCTGAAGGTCTACATGATCACGGCCTACGGCGACGCGGAGAGTCACCAGCGCGCGGTCGAGTACGGGTGCGACGACTACCTGACGAAACCCATCGACTTCAACGTGCTCAGGAGCCGCATTGGCCTGGACGTCGCTCCGGCACCGAACTGAGTATCCTCGTGCGTGTAGCTAACAGGCGCCTGGTCAGGAGCGATTAGGAGTAATGCGGTAGTTGACTTGGTGTGAGGTGCACCCAGTCGAATGGTCCGTGTTGTTCACTGCTTGTCGTAGACCGCGACGCTGTCGACGTTCTGCCCCGTGGCATCCTTGCCAGTGGTGGTGATCGTCAGCGTCTTCCCATCCTCGGAGACGGCAATCGTCACGGTGGACATGACTTGTCCACCCTTCTTGTTGACCAGCTTCGTCGTGGTCGCATTCACTCGCGTGCGAGCCGCCATATCGGCATTCGGGTTGCCGACCACGGGAACATCCTTCCCGTCATAGTTCGCCGTGTAGGCGTAGTGGACGGCGGGGCCGCTAGCCGGCACCTGGTCCACCGTCACCTTGATCCCTTCACCCGCCGACTCGTACACGAGGGTTGCGCTCTTTGGCGCCTGACCCTGTTGATACTTCGATTTCGCCAGATTGAGTTTCCAGGTGCCGACCGCCTGGCCGAACACCGTGGCCCCAAAGGCGACCACCAAGATAGTCGCGGCCGCCGTGAACAAAGCCGCCCGGCAAATTGCTGTGCGCATCGTCGTGCTCTCCTGTGTTTGATGACGTTGACCGCCGCGGCGTGCGACGTGTCGTGACCTGTGGTCAGTCTATTTCGTCCCCCGCGGCCTGTTGCACGCCGCTTCTTCGAGAAGGGTGACGCAACTTCGGGATCGAGTCGCGCCATCATAGGCGATTCCTCGGGCTCGTGCGTGTGTCCACCGAGGCAACCTACGACTTCAGGAACTCGAGGAGGTCCGCGTTGACTTGATCCTTGTTCGTGCTGCACAGGCCGTGTCCGCCCCCGGCATACACCTTGAGCCGTGCGCCCGTCACCAGCTTGACCGCGGCATGCGCAGACGCGCCAATCGGCACAATCTGGTCGTCGTCGCCGTGAATGATCAACGTTGGCACGCTGATCTTCCTGAGATCGTCGGTCTGATCCGTTTCCGAAAACACCTTGATGCAGTCGTAGACGTTCTTGAAGCCCGCCTGCATGCCTTGGAGCCAGAACGAGTCTCGCAGGCCTTGCGACACCTTCGCGTTCGGCCGGTTCGCTCCGTAGAACGGTGCGGTGAGATCCTTGAAAAATTGAGAACGGTCTGCCAGAACATTCGAGCGAATCCCGTCGAAGACCTCCATGGCGAGACCGCCCGGATTCGCCGCGGTCTTCAGCATCAGCGGAGGAATCGCGCTGATGAGAACCATCTTGGCCACGCGCTTCATGCCGTGACGGGCGACGTAGCGGGCAACTTCGCCGCCTCCGGTGGAGTGTCCGACATGGACCGCGTCCTTGAGATCGAGCGTTGTGACGAGCGCAGCGAGGTCATCCGCGTACGTGTCCATGTCGTTCCCGTTCCACGGCTGGCTCGACCGGCCGTGACCGCGGCGGTCATGAGCGATTACGCGGAACCCGCGCTGCCCGAGAAACAGCATCTGATCATCCCAGGCGTCCGCGGTGAGCGGCCAGCCATGACTGAAAACGACCGGCTGACCTGCGCCCCAGTCCTTGAAGTAGATGTTGGTGCCGTCACTCGTGGTGATGGTGTTCGCCATGAATCTCTCCTTCGGCATGAAGACCCGCCGTGACTGCATTATGCGCCGCGAAGAAATCAGAAGCCCTTGCGCAGGATTTTACTGTCGAGCCTGGTTCCTGGCATTGACGTTGCACCGTCAGCCAGGGTGAGCAATTATCGGCGCGGACTTCTCACGCTTCTGCTCCTCGTGACGATGGTCGTGGTCTCGAGCCTTCACGCGACCGTCCCGGACGCTGCCGATCATTCCATTCAGCAATTTCTCGCGAAGGACGATACTCACCCTTCCTATCGAGCCATGCGTCGGCTCGAGGCCGAGCACGGCAAGCAAAGCGGGTGGGTGGAAGCGGTCACGGAATACTCCCCTCAGATGGGCTTCCAATACCAGATCACCGAGGAAGGTGGATCTGAGTCGATTCGATCGAAAGCGCTGCGAGCCGTGCTGGAGGGCGAGCGGAACGTTATCGCCCTTGGTGAGATGGGCCGTTCGACGCTCGCGCCTTCGAACTATGTTTTTCAGGCTGATGGCGTCGATGACGAAGGACTCGCCAAGATCCTGCTGTCACCGCGCCGCAAGGAGCGAGTCCTCGTGTCAGGCACCATGTTCCTGCAGCCCGACGATGGGCGTCTGGTGCGAGTGCAGGGACGCCTGGCCAGGAGTCCTTCGTTCTGGATCAAAGACGTCCAGATTGTTCGGTCGTATGACCGTATTGATGGCACAGTCGTCCCGGTTGCGCTGGAGTCTCGAGCTCAGGTGCGCTTTCTGGGACCTGCCACGTTTCGCATGACTTACATGTATACACACATCAACGGTCACCCAGTCGTCGCATCACAGGCCCAGCTCGAGAAGACAGAGCGAGAGCCCTGAGAGCGATCCGCCCGCTGCTACATGGGCGCCCTGGTGCCGACGGCGAGCAGATACTCGTAGACAATCTCGACAGGTCCAGTCGATCGACCTCGGTTCCAGCGAATCACTGCCTCGAGGAATTGGCGATCGAGGTCGGCTCGCCGTTCCGGCGCCTCGTTCAGACTTGCGCGAATCGCGACCAGAGGGCCAAACGTTTCCATGAACAGGCGGCAGTACTCCTCGGGGCTCGGCGCGCGCTCGACATACGTCCGTCGACTGAGGGTGAGCGGGCTGACCCGGCCGTCGAACAGCGCGTGGACGTACTCTTCGCTCCCCCACAGCAGCGGGGGGCTTGCGCCTGCGGGCGCCGGAGGCGCGTAGGGCGCGAGCAGCGCGAAGAACTCACCGCCCGTGCCTTCCGGCGTGAAGCTGATCAGTCCGATCGTACCTCCCGGTCGGCAGACGCGCACGAGCTCATCAGCCGCTACCCGATGATTCGGCGCAAACATGACGCCGAAGCAGGAGGTCACGACATCGAACGCGCTGTCGTCGAAGGGCAGCGCCTCCGCGTCTCCTTGGATCCATTCCAGGTTCACGCCTGCCGCCGCGGCGCCGCGTCGGCCCTGCGCGAAGTGTTCCGGCGTCAAATCGCAGGCGACCACCGACGCCGCTCTCATGGCGGCGCGGATGGCGACGTTTCCCGTGCCGGCGGCCACATCGAGCACACGGTCGCCGGGACTGATACCGCAGGCGTCGACGAGCAGCGGACCCAGCTCCCATACGGTCGCACGCGCGAACCGATCGTAGTCGCCCATGGCCCACATCGCCCGATGGGCTGCCTTCACGGCGCTTTCGCCCTGCATCAATCTCGATGACATCACCGTCCTCGTCTCCAACAGGCGTGTCGCGGCGCTGGTGCTGACAATGTCCACACTAGGCATGAACGCAAGTCGACGCCAGCTCCGAGCGTCCGGCTTACTTGCCCGATCGTCCTGGGGTGTGGCCCGAGGTGTAGGATGGCCAGAATGGACGTCGATCCCACCAGCCCGGCTGGTCTGGCACAGCCGTCCCGGGGGCCTGAGCTCTCGCACGACCACTCGGATACGTTGTCGGATGTGCTCGAAGCCGTGAGGCTGACGGGGGCCCTCTTCTTCTTCGTGGATGCCCGAACGCCGTGGGTGGCAGAAGCACCAGCCTCAAGACATCTCGCACCGGTCATCCTTCCGTCTGCTCAGCACGTCGTGTCGTATCACGTCGTTCGACAGGGAACCTGCTGGTGCGAGTCGCCGGGGCATCCCCCGTTGCGACTCGAAGCGGGCGACGTGCTCATCGTCCCGCATGGCCACGCGTACCAACTGGCGAGTGTGTGCGGCCTCCGTACCGGCTGGACGACTGATGATGCGCTCGGGTGGTTTCGGGACATGGCCGATGGCCATCTTCCGTTCGTCGTCACCGAGGGCGGGGACGGGTCGGAGCGCATCCAGCTCGTTTGCGGTTTTCTCGGCTGCGATGCGCTGCCGTTCAACCCGGTGCTGACCACGCTGCCTTCACTCGTACGAGTGCGCGTCCACGATGACTCGGGGCCCCGGCTGCAACGCGCTGCTCGAATTCGCGGTGTCGGAGTCGAACCGCGCCCGCCCCGGCAGCCGGTCGGTGCTGCTGCGGATCGCGGAGCTCGTGTTCGTCGAGGTGCTGCGCAGCCATTTGACGACGGCGTCGGAGGGCGGTGCCAGTTGGTTGGGTGGATTGCGAGACCCCGTTGTGGGACGTGCGCTCGCGCGTTTGCACGCGGAGCCTGCACGGGGCTGGACGTTGCCCGAGCTGGCACGTGACGTCGGCGCCTCACGCTCCGTATTGGCCGAACGCTTCACGTCCTTCGTCGGCCATCCACCGATGCTGTACCTGACGCGCTGGCGGATACAGCTGGCCGCGAGCCGGCTCGCGGCGGGAGCCGCACCGGTCGGCGCCGTCGCCAGCGAAGTGGGTTACGAGTCCGAAGCGGCGTTCTGCCGCGCGTTCAAGAAGGTGACCGGTGTGACGCCGGCCTCATGGCGCAGCCGGCGACGAGTTGGGGGCTGACCTCTACTTCGACGGCACGATCCCTGTCGTCACCAATGCCCGGCCCACATCCAGTCCACGTGCGTCTCTGCGCTCCACCCGGGCTCCCATTGCTGGGCCACCTCCTCCACTATTGGCACGACCCGTTGGGATTTCTCGTGAGATGTGCTCGCGAGTATGGCGATGTCGTCGAGCTTCACATCGGCAAGCCGACTCTCTTGCTCACGAATCCCGACGATATCCGACACGTCCTGGTCACGCACGCCGACCGTTACGCGAAGACCCTTCGCATCAGCGGCGCGCGCGGACGGCGAGCGCTCGGCGAGAGTGTGTTGACCAGTCTCGGAGAAGAACATCGCAAACGACGACGAGCCCTGCAGCCATCGTTTCATTCCAGGGCCATCGAGGTATTCGGCACGTCGGTCACCGACGCCGTGGACCGATGGGGTGCCGATCGTCGAGACGGCGAGCGGCTGAATGTTGCGGACCACATGCGGCTCCTGGCAGAGCGCATCATGATGCACGTGCTGTTCGGGAGCGATATCGAACGCGACGACAGCGCACTGCTGGACGCCATCAGCGCACGGCGGCGCTACCACGAACACATCGTCGGCGCCGTTCTGCCGGTTCCTCAGTACCAACCCGCCCGTATTCTGTTCGGCTACCGCAAGGCGATACGGCACATCGACATCGCTCTGTCACGTGCGCTTCAGATGCGGCGCGAATCGACCGAAGACGCGGATGACCTGCTTTCTCAATGGATCCGGGCCCGGTACGACGATGGCACCTCCATGACCGACGCCGAGATTCGTGCAGAAGCGCTGACGTTCATGGATACCGGGTTCGAAACGATCAGTATCGCGTTGACATGGACGTGGTACCTGCTGGCGCAGCATCCTGACGTCGAAGCAAGGCTCGCCTCGGAATTGCGCGATGTGCTGGGCGGCAGGCTGCCATGCGCCGGCGATCTGCCGAAACTGCGATACACGGCAGCAGTGTTCAAGGAATCCCTGCGCCTGTACCCGCCTGCGTGGAACTTTGCCCGGACCGCGCTCGACCCGGATGTGCTGCCGTGCGGCGTGCAGGTGCAGCGGGGAACGAAGCTATTTCTGTGTCAATACATCGTGCACCGCAATCCGACCTACTTTTCACAGCCTGAAGCGTTCAACCCGGACCGATTTGAGGGACAGGCGGATTCGGAGCGGCGGCGCTTCACGTACTTTCCCTTCGGCGGCGGGCCGCATGTGTGCCTCGGCGAGGTTCTTGCCGAATTGGAGTGTGTTCTGGTCCTCGCCACGCTGGTACCGCGACTGAAACTCCAGCTGGAGCCAAATCAGGCTGTCCGGCTGGATGTTGGTTTCGCCTTGCGCCCTCACAACGGAATCCGTGTCAGGGTGATCAGGAAGCCAGCACCCGGCGCGTGAGAATACCGAGTTGCCGGGCGACCGATGCGGGCAGGAAACCCTGCGCCAGACACCACGGGATCACGACGGATTGACCGATCAGGGCGTCCTGTCGCGACCGTGCGAAGTCGTTGAGATACGAGCGAAGCACCGAGCAGGCGTTCAGGCTTTGACGCGGGCCGAAGCGCCACCTGGCTCCCCCGCTCTGTCGATGGAATCGCTTGATGCAGTAACACGAGGGCACGTAGCACAACGGGCCCACGAGCGACAGCGCGAACACCCAATAGATGTCCGCGCGAATGTTGTGATACGTCTGGCGGACGTAGAGGTCGGACTCCTCGACAACGGAGCGCCGAACGACGCCGCGAAAGGCGAACCAGAGATGCCAGAGGGTCAGCATCTTGAGAGCGGAGTGAAGCGACCATGGACCGTCGCGCTCGATGGGAGGCGGCACGAAGGGGAACGTCGGCAGAAAGCCGTCGAGCGAGATCTGCTCGACCCGCCCGAACGCGAGTACGGCCGCCGGATTCTGTTCCAGCGCGCTCACCAGTTGACGCACGTAGTCCGAGGGGTAGGTATCGTCGTGCGCCATCCACAGGAAATACCGGCCCGAAGCCTGGCGAAGGAGCAGATTGAAATTCCGGACCCAGTCGATGCCGTCGGTGCCTGTGAGGAATCGAAAGCGCGGATCCGATCCATAGCGGACCTTCAGCACCGACATCGCATCGTCTTCCAGATGTTGATCCGAGACGATGATCTCGAGGTTCGGGTAGTCGATGGCCTCGATGTTCTCGATAATCACATCGAGAAACCGACGTGAGCGGTACAACGGAATGCCAACTGAGACGAGGGGCTCGACGGTGGTCGTCAAGACAGGCGTAAAACGCGCTCGGCAGCCTTGTAGCCGAGATAGGGAACCATCGTGTACTTGCCCGTATTGATGGAATGGTAATTCTTCACGGAATGAATCCCGATCTCATGCCTTGCATGCAGGCCGCTGTCATGGTGATCGATATCGGTCTGACCCCACGCGAAGATCACGCCGCCGCATGGTTCAACGTCCCCGTAATGGAGTGAACCGAGAGGCGGACACAGGGTCCGCAAGGTCTCGTAGCTGCGGTGAAGGACCTCTTGTTGCTCCGCCGACGGCACCGAGAGGTCCCAGTCGGGCGGTGTGAGCTCGCGCGACGTGCCCAGCAGGCCTGTCGGATACCAGCAGAAGTAAACACCCTCACCACCCAAATTGACGATGTCGCCGAAGGGTCCGAGTGCGATCGTCAGCGACGGGACCGTCTCGGGGCCTATGGGGGTATTGAGCCGTCCGCCAAGCTTGTACCGAAAGAGCCAGGCGCTCGGCGGCGCCAGGCCCAGGCTGGCGTCGATCGCGAGCCGCCCGTGCCACAGCGTATTCACGACCTGATCGTAGGGTTCGGCAAACGACGCCCCACCGAGCCGAAATGTGCAGACGAGCTTTCCGGAGTCGGCCCAGGCGACGCTGGAGATGCTGGCGTTGGCGACGAATCGGACTCGCGGGCTCGCCCGCACTGCTTCGCGCAGCGAGGCGGCGACCCGACGGGGATCGACGGCACGTTCGGATGTGCGAAACACCGCAAGGAACGTCGCACCATCGACGATCTTCTCGAGATCGGCGCGCGGCAACCTCTCGACCGTCAGCGTTCGCTCACCGTTCAAGTACGACAGCCCGGTCGACGAACAGGCGTCCTCGAACAGATGCTTGCAACGGAGGTAGTGGTGCTCGAGCTCGGGAACACTGGTCATCGTCTCCGTGTGAACCGCGTAGTAGTAAGGTGCGGACGTCACGAGCCGATCGCGGTCGAGGTCGATCCATCGACCGAGGGTCGATCTGAAGCGAATCGCCCCATCGATCAGGACCTGCGCGGTCTTGAGGGACGTATCCTTCGCGTACACCAGGCCGACGTGAATCTTTCCTTCGTTCCGAGCGCTTGCCCGTGTGAGCACGTCTGGATTCTCGTCGTAGAGATCGACGCCGTAGCCGCGATTGGCGAGCTCCAATGCCGCGCACACGCCCACGCCGCCTGCTCCGAGAATCGCGATTCTCATCGGCAGGCGATGGCTGGTTGGCTGCTCCGGGCGTGAAGGTGCTGATCGATCAGGGCGATGACCCGCGATACCGACGACTCCATCGTCAGCGTCTCGGTAACCAGCCGGTGTGCACGATCGACAATGGCATCGCCTTCAGTGGGATGCTCGCGGTAGTACCGCAAAGCCTCTGGCATGTCGCGGGATTCGGCTTCCACATAGTGCTCGCCGGCGACGAAGGGTGCCCCCCGATAGATCGGCTCCGAGACGACGAGGGATCGGTTGGCCATGCCGAGAATCAGACGATGCGCGGAAACCTCCCGCGGGTACCGTTGAATGTTCAAGAAGAACCGCGCTCGATTGATCAGACGCGTCCTGTTCTCTCCCCAGAACCGCTGGTCGAACCAATTCCCGTGAGCCACCAGCTGGACACCACGACGCCAGAGCTCTCTGATGATCTTCTTCCGTCTCGGCACGTCGAGCGCCCCGAGGAACAGGGCGTCGATGTCTCGCAGCCCGCCTGCTGGAGCGCCGTGGCCGCTCTCATACCCGTACGGCACCCAATGAGCGGGAATCCCATGCTGTGCCAGCGACTCCTGCCAGGCCCGGGACGAGACCATCAAGAGATCAGGCCAGCCGTCGCGTCGCAATCGCCGCAATTCGGCGAGGTTCGTGAAGATATCGGTCGCGCGCCGGTCACGAAGGACGATCTTGGCCATCTCCCTGAAGCTCAGTGATGGCGTCGGAACGCCCGCCGCGGGAGGAAGCGGTAGCGGCTCCCAGTGCCACACCGCCAGGAGCGGCCGCGTGGGGCTGGCTTTCAGCGCGTTGAACTGGCTCACGACCGTCGGAAACCAGCGGCTGTTCTCGAGAATGAGTACGACGTCGAATTCGTCCGGAGCCAGTCGGACGTCCCCCGCCTGCACGACGCGGCGGACGTGTCGTTTCAAGAGACTCACAACGCCGTGCTCTTCATGGATTCGCGTCGGCAGCGGGCGCCAACAGATCGCGATCCGCGCGGCAGCCACATCGGCCAGCATCATCGCGGAAAATTATAGATGGTCCTGCAGGCCGCGTGAGCTCAGGCGGACGAGACCGGCTCATCAGCAGGGCTTTTTCCAACGACTCGACGATTTCCGTCACCGATCCCGATCGAGCTCGAGTTGACAAGGACGGGAGGGCGTCGGCAAGATGTCGACAGGCATGACAATCGCGACGAGCGAGGACGGATCGATGTCATGGGCGTCAGGTCACGGTGCCGACGAAGGACACGACTGCCAGAGACCTGACCGTCCGATAAGATCGCTGAAGGAGACAAGGGTGTCATGACATCGAAGCTACGCTGTTTCGCCAGAACGTCCGGAGTGGCTGTCGCGATGCTGCTGCTCACACCGGGGCTCTTTGCCGCCGACCGCTTGAGCGACGACGACGTGAGAGCCGTCCTCGAACGAATCGATTGGGAGCGAGACCGCTTCGAAGATCAGCTCGATGGCAAGTTGAAGCGGAGTATTCTGCGGGGCCCGGGCATGGAGGTCAGCGTCGAACGCTTCCTGGACGACCTCCAGGAGAACCTGGACAAGCTCAAAGCGCGGTTCACCGCAGACTACGCCGCCAGCGCCGAGGTCACGGGACTCCTCAACCAGGCGGCGTCCATCCAGCAGTTCATGTCCACGCAGCCCCCCGACATGGACGGCGCCAGCGAATGGAACCGGCTCGCGGACAGTCTCGGGGTTTTGGCGTCAATTTACGGCACCGTGATGCCGGTCCCGAAGGGCCAGCAGGCGCGCCGGATGAACGATCGCGAGGTCGAGCAGGCGGCCGATAATCTTGCGGAAAGCGCGGATCAGTTCAAGAAGGATCTGGACTCATTCCTGAAGGCAGTCCCGACGATCGACAAGGCGACCCGCGAATCCGTCGTCATGGACGCCGACGGTCTCAAGAAGGATGCGGAAAGGGTGGCCTCGCTCGTCGGAGACGGGGAGCCGGCGTCCGGCGAGGCCAGAGCGTTATTCGATCGTGCGGCCAGGGTTCGCGCGTCGTCGTCGCCGTACGCGCTGCCGCCCAGAGCCCAGAGCTCGTGGCAATCGGTCGAGAGCGCTCTCGGTCAGATCTCGCAGGCCTTCAACCTGCCCGTGCCACGCTGAGCGTTAGACCGGCCAATCCGCCGGTCGGCGCTCGATTCCGCGGCAAGAAAACTGAAGCCTTCGGACGAGTCTCGTCTGTCACGACGTTCGATTCGGCCGCTTGGCTTGCCTGTCATCGCCGTGTCGTCACGCCGGAACACGCCATCACTGTTTTCCCGCTACGTCACGCGCCGTGTCCTTGTGCCTGCATTGGAACAGGATCCAGACGTCTGGCGGCACACCTTCCCTCCTGGCTCGTCATGACAGGGGCTTCGCGACGCCCCCTGGCTGAACTCGTGGATCACGGCGCCGCTCCGCCTGGCTACCGCAGGATAATATCGACCGATTGTGAATCGCCCATTTCTCGAGCGCGCACGGACGACTCTCTCTGAGAACCCCGACGGCTGGCCCGAGGACGATCCGTCGAGGCTGCGCGCATGAGCGTTGTCGCTGCTTCGTGGGGACAGGCGGTGCGGCATGCCCTCGTGTTCGCGGGCTGCGCCATCGTCGTGGGTGCGATGTTCCTGCCGCTCTTTCAATCAATCGTGTCCGGCGGCGACTACAAAGTGCATCTCAGCCTTGCACGTCAAACGGAGCGCCGGGGCGCGACGCGTACCGAACGCCCGGGCTTCGAGCTGCTCACCATCGCGGTGTCGCACGTGTTCTCGTCCGAGCGCAGGCTGGTGCTCGCCGCAATCTGGATATCGGTCCTCGCGATGGTGGCGAAGTTCGCGATCTCTGCTTCAATGCTGACCCGCGAGGTCGGGGCCGAACGGTCGTTGGCTCTCGCGTTTCTGCTGCTCTTCCTGGCCCCGATCACGGTCGACTGGCGGGTGCATCCCTTGTATCCGGCTCACTCGCGGGTTCATCTCGGACAGATGTCCGGCCTGATCTTTCACAATCCCACGACCGTTGTCGTCTTTCCTCTCGCACTCCTGCTGTTCACCGCGTCGTTCCGCGAGCGCCACGGTCTCGCCGGTGCGCTGGCCGCCGTTCAGTGTCTCATCAAGCCCAACTTCGTGGCCGCCTGGATACCCGCATTCATCGCACTGCAGGTCTGGCGGCATCGAGGGGCCTGGCGGCCGCTGGCGAGGAGCGCCCTCGCCGTCGTGCCCGCGATCGGCGTCCTTCTCTATCAATTGTTCACGACGGAGCGGCTCGGAGACGGGATGATTGTGGCGCCGTTCCGCGCGTGGAGGCAGGTATCTGACAATATCCTCTGGTCCTCAATCCGATCGCTCGCCTTCCCCGTGGCATTCTGCGCCATTTACTTTCGGGCCATTCGGGGACGGCTCGACCACGCGTTCGCCTGGTGCATCTTTGGCGTCGCCTTCGCTCAATACGCTCTTCTGTACATCCGGGGCGCCGACTATCCCGGCAACTGGAGCTGGGGGCGGTATCTCGCGATTTACATCGTGTTTCTCCTCTGTCTTGGGCGCTTCGCCGTGATCGTCAGTCGCAGGGAGAGCTGGCGCGGCCTCTGGGGTCCTGCCGGAAACGTCCTGCTCATCGGACTCCTCTTCCTGCACCTGTCGTCAGGCTTGCGCTACTACCTCGAGGGTGTGTCGTACGGGCGATGGTAGCGGACCGCGTCTGCCGTCACTTGATCGCGACGATCACGAAATCCACCGGCTTGCCGGACGTGTTCTTCGACTCGTGCGGCACGCCGCGGCCGATGAACTGCACGTCGCCACGCGCCCAGTTCGTCTTGGCCGGCTTGCCGTCGATCGACAGCGACATCTGGGTGGGGCCCAGCGCGATGACGACCTGGTCGAACTCGTGCGTCGAGCCCGCCGGCTCCTGGAACGTCGGATCGGCCGTCGACCGATAGGCCATCGCTCGCGGGCCTTCGGCCAGGACCTTCACGGCCATGCCCGGGCGCGACTGCGGGAGCGTGGCCTTCCCGGGCGCAGCAGCTTTGAACTCGACGAGGATCGCGTCGACAGGCCCCGCGCCGATGTTGGCGGGATTGTGAGTCCCCGACGGCGTGTACATGGCCGATTCGACCGGCATATCAGCATCCTGCGACTTACCGTCGGGCGTAGTGAACCGGACTTTGGAGGGCGTCAGCCCTATCACGATCGCGTCTGGATGCTGATGCATCGTGCTCTTCGCCCCAGGTGCGTAGTTGACCTTCAGCACCCGCACGCTCGGGTTCTCGAGAACCACCGTGTAGTGGGACGGATCCACTTTCAACGGATCCTGGGCGAGCACGATCCCGGACCACAGCAGCACCATCGACACCAGCACCAGCGCCTTGCACGCCTTCATAAACACTCCTTTTTGACCGTCGTCAACCGTGGTGGACGGCGGAGTATGCGCTACTCGACAGATGGCGTCAAACTGCTGGTGGAGACAGCGAACGCGGTCTGACAAGAGATGCTCGCATGGCGCGTCCGCAACCGCGCAGACGGATCAGAGCGCCGCTCGCAGCACTGGTTCTTGATCGAAAGTCGTCGAGGCGTGCATCGTGCGGGCTGGTGCGATGTGCCGGCCGAGGCCCGTCAGGTACATGATGGTCCTGGTCAAATGATGGGGCCACCAGGTCGTGTGGTAGTGCGTCCACAGCCGCGCATCGATCTGCGGAATGATGATTTGCTTGTCCCTGGGCCGAATGGTGTTGACCTCTTCGCAGAGCAACGCCGTCGCGTAGACACAGTGGGCGCGAATCTCGACTTCCCATCGGCTGTCGCGGGGCACCATCTGGTGCGTGTTGATCGCGTGTTCCAGCTCAGCGGAATAGCTGGTAATACCGAGTAGTCGCAGCGCGACGGGCACCATGTAGTCGGCGAACGCCGTCATCTTGTCCACATCGTCCAGGCGAAACTGGCCGGTCTTTCGCAGGCTGGAGTACACGAACCACAGCCCCAGCTGCGCGAGTTTGTAGAACTTGATGGTCTGTCCGTCGTAATCGCTGACGTCATTGAACCGCGCAAACTCCTTCACCATGCGGTCCACCAGGCCCTGGCCGTTGTCATACAGGCGGGGCGAGCAGGACTTCACAAAATTGTGAAAGCGGCCGCCGTACTTGTCGGCGAGCACACCACCGACCTGATGGAGCACTGCCATTTTCTCGTCCAGCATGGGCAGTTCGATATTGCCGGCGAAGATCTGTTCCAGTTCCCGTCGCGTCACTCGCGCGAGAAACGCGCCATCGAGCACAGGTATTCCGTTGTCCAGCGCCCGCTTCATGCAGGCGAACAGCGCATCGGAATCCGACCAGTGCCGGTCCGCATAATCAACCTGGAACTTTTCGTGAGTGGCGAAGTCGGTGAATGCCGTGTCGATCACGTCCGATGTCAGGATGAAGTCGATGATCTCATCGGCGTCTCTCGCGCCGAGCGGCAGAGCATAGTCGGGCATCGGGAGCTCTTCGTAAGCCATCCATCCTGCGACCTCCCGTAGTTTGTCCACCTCGGTGTGCACGTCCCGGGAATGCTCGATCACGGGTCGGAGACTGTCGAGAACAGGACTACCCGCCAGCTTGGGCCACGTCACGGCAGACATCCTGGAACCCGCAAGCGAGGTGCCCTTCCCGGCCGCCGCCAGCACCCCAATACTCCCTACCTGTTGTACGAACTGCCGTCGTCCCAGCGATCCTGAATCCATTGTCAGATTATTCTCCAGTCACGTTCTGCCACACACAACAAAAGGGCCAATGTGCCCGGGCCACTGCCCGTTTGGGTGATCCGTTGCCGCACGAATCTCTGCGACGATCCCATCAGGAGGAACCCCCATGCTGGCCACCCTGTCCACCGAGATTGCCGATGCCGTTACTGCCGTCGCGCCCACCGTCGTCCAGGTCCGGGGACGTGGACGGCCGGTCAGCGGCCTCGTCCATAGCGATGACGTGGTCGTGGCGATGGCGTCGGCGCTCGGCCGGGGCGATGGCGTGCGGGTGCGGCGCTACGACGGCGTGGAACAGGAGGCCGAACTGGCCGGCTGGGATCCCGCGACCAGTTTGGCCGTCCTTAGAGTGAGGGGATTGGGGCTCGCGGCGGCGGCGGTGACCGAGGAGCCTCCCCGGGTCGGGAACATCGTGATCGCTGTCGGGCGGTCGTGGAGCAACGCCGTCACCGCCAGCGCAGGGATCATCGCCGTCATCGGGGGACCGCTCGCCACCGGGCGGCGCCGGTCGATCGCCCAAGTGATTCGGACGACCGCGCCCATGCACGGCGGGTTCGCGGGTGGAGCCTTGATTGGTGCCGGTGGCGGCCTGATCGGCATCACGACGGCGGCCGCGATCCGCGGGCTCGGCGTCGTGATTCCTGCGCCGATTGTCGCAAAGGCCGTGTCGGCCGTCATGGAACACGGCGGCGTCCGACGCGGTTATCTCGGCCTGGCGGGACAAGTGGTGCAGCTCTCCGAGGCGCAGCGGGGTCCGGACGGCGAGGCCAACGCGCTGCTCGTCGTCGCCGTCACGGCGGGAAGTCCAGCGGCCGAGGCCGGCATCATGATCGGGGACGTGCTCGTGAGCTTCGGCACTCATCGCGTCATCTCGGCGGGAGACTTGCTCGCCCTGCTCGGGGCCGACCGCATCGGCAGCACCGTCCCCGTCGAGATCCGTCGAGGGGGCGCGCCCCTCGAACTCGAGTTGACGATCCGCGAGCGTCCGCGAGGCTGACATGTGCGCGTGATCCTGGTGGGACCCTCAGCCGAGCGCGCGAAACTGCGCGACGAGCTCGGTACGGCGGTTGAGATCGTCGGCGAGTTTCGTCGGGTTCTCGAGGCACGGCGGGCGGAGCTGGACGCCGATGCCCTGATCGTCTCCAACCGTTCGGATACCGGCCGCACGCTTCAGCAACCGCTGACCCCGCGCGAGCTCGAGGTGCTGGAGCTCGTCGGCGAAGGCCTGCCGAACAAGGCGATAGCCGCGCGGCTCGGCATCAGCGACCAGACGGTGAAGTTCCACATCGCGTCCATCTGCGGAAAGCTCGACGCGGTGAATCGCACCGATGCCGTGAGGCGCGCGATCCACTTCGGGATTCTCACGATATAGAGGCCGGAACGATCGACAAGCCTCTCATGGGCGTTCCGAGGGAATCACTGTTACCAGCCTGCGCGCGCCACTACGCAGAACCACCACCTGGCACGGCTCGCCGACGCGTTCCGCCGTGAGGACGCGCAACAGATCGTCGACGCCGCCGATGGCTCGATCGGCAAGCGACACGAGAATGTCGCCCTGGAGCACACCGCCGCGGTGGGCCGGGCTGCCCGGCTCCACGGCAACCGCCAGCACGGCCGACGAGACCGCCAGCCCACTTGCGCGAGCCACGCGAGGCGGAACCGGCACCGTCTGGCCGGTGACGCCGATATAGCTCCGTCGCACGCGACCATCGCGAATGAGCGCCGACACGACGAACTGCACGGTGTTGCTGGCAATGGCGAACGACAGACCTTGCGCCGGCAAGATGACCGCCGTGTTCACCCCGGCCACGTCGCCAGTCGTCGTCAGGAGCGGGCCGCCCGAGTTGCCGGGGTTCAGCGCCGCATCCGTCTGAATGATGTCCTCCATCAGGCGTCCGGATCGCGCCCTGAGCGATCGGCCGATCGCGCTCACCACGCCGCTCGTGACGGTATGCTCGAAGCCGTACGGGTTTCCGATCGCCACGACGACCTGCCCAGGTCTCAGGGCCGACGAGTCGGCGAACCGGATCCACGGCAGCGCGCCTGCGCCGTTCGCCGCCACGCGGAGGACGGCCAGATCGTTGTCGGGATCCTGGCCGACCAGCTCGGCGCGAGTGGTGACACCGTCAACTTGCGTGACCCAGATTCGCTGGCCGCCGCCGACGACGTGACTGTTGGTGACGATGAGCCCGTCGGGGGTGAAGAGGAAGCCGGACCCGCTGCCGCGCGGGTCGACCTTGACCTGCACGACTGCAGGGCCTGCCCGTTCGACCGCGTAGATGATGGCGCGGGAATAGCTGTCGAGAAGCTCTTCGTCGTGGGGAAGGGTGGCGGCCATGTGCCATCGTACGATGCACGAGGCGCGCGGGACCTACCCGTTCGGGTGGGCTTCTGGGGTTCCTTCGCCGACTCGCTCCGATTCGACGAGCTCCCTGACGATCGCGACAATCAGTTCCGGTTCGTCGAACTGAATCCAGTGAGCACTCCGCGCCGCGACGACGTGGCGGCCGTGGACTGATCGGTCAGCAAGCCTCCGGTGGGCGGCGAGCTGGTCCGCCGTCTGGTCGCGGCTGGAGATCACGACGGTCGGAATCGCCTGAGGAGGATCGACGGCGGCAATCGTCGCCCAGTCTCGTTGGAACGCCAGGAGGTGGTCGGCCATCGCATGAAAACACTTCGGTTGACACCAGAGCGCCTGCACGACCGGATGTACGGCCGGTGGAAGCTTGCGCACTTCTCCAACGAGACGCTCGAGCGTTCTCGCGGCGGTTGATCCGAAGACCTTGACGAACCGCCGCGGAGCGCCGGGCGCACCGCCGGTGAGGAGGGCCAGGCATGCGCGGACGATACCTAGATGCGCGAGCAGGGCGCCCACCCGGGACAGCTGACGACCACCCCGGAGAAGACGCGCATGTTGAGGAGTCATCGAGAGCCACTCGACTGCAGGATCGACGAGTAGCAGACTTGCGACCCGTTCAGGATGGCGCGCCGCGTACGAGCTGACGACGAAACTGCCGAAGGAGTGGCCGACGAGCACGTAGCGCTGGCGGGGTGCGATGGACGCGAGAACTCCGGCGAGCTCCTCGACGATCCGCTCGAATGTTCTGGGATTCGAAGGCGGATCGCTCCACGCCAGCCCCGCGCGATCGTATGCGCAGACCCGGGTGAACTTCGCGATCTCGGGCTGTACGGCGGCCCAGCTGAGTGACGAGGCGGCAATCGCCGATTCGAGGAGCACGACCGGACTGCCGGTGCCCATCGAGGAGACATGCAGACGATGCCCGCCGACGTCGATCAGAACACCGGGAGGGACGAACCGCCGCCTCTCCCGTCTCGCCGCGAGGGTCTGGTAGACGGCGCCAAGCGCAAGAAGCGCAGCGAGGACGCCGAGATACCGCGTGGCCACGGCTCCGTCAGGACGACCCGTGCTTCGCCTGTTCGTCCGTATGGTGCGCGACTTCGAGGCCCGCCTCATGTCATCGCCTGGCTCGGCGCGGACGGACCACCGTCTCGATGCTGGTGGCTCGGAGGTTTGATCACCGCTCCAGCGCGGACACACGCACCGGCGAGTACGCCAGGCCGTCCGGGTCGTCGAGCTCGGTCGCGATCGCACCAGCCGTTGCGACGTTTGCCAGGTCCATCGCCAGGAGCGCGCGGCCCGCGCGGTCGCTCGCGAAGGCCCGTTCGCCGACGATGTGGATGCCGAAGCCGCCAGGACCTTTCCGCCCCTCGTGCATCGCGTGCCGGCCAATGAGCACGCGACGTCGCAAGTCATACACCGAGAGGAACTGAGCCGGCGAGTCAGGTGGGCCGCCGTGCGCCACGAGCACGCGTCCCCCGACGGAGATTTCCGCGCGACGCGCGTCGGGCGGCACGTCAATAGTCGCGGCCACCGTGAGCGAGCGCGTGTCCACGATGGAGATCGTGCCTTCCAGGCGATTGACGACCCACACCTCGCTGCCGTCCGGCGACACCGCCAAGCCCTCAGCGCCCTTGCCTGTGGGAATCACCACCGGGGGCGCATCGGCCTCGAGCGAGATGACCGACAGCGTGCCTGCGGCACCCCGGCTGGCGACATACGCCCTCGTCCCGTCGGGACTGAGCCGCACCATGTGACCCTCGCGTCCTCCGGTGGGGTACGTGCGGATGACCTTCTGCCCGAGGACATCCACGAGCGCCACGCGATCCGACAGCTCGAGCGTGACGACGGCGCGCTGGCCGTCCTTCATGAACACGCTGCTGTGCGGCCTCGACTGTGGCCCCAGATCGATGCGTCCCGTCTGGCGTCCCTCGGCAACGTCGATCACCACGAGATGACGCCCCGGGTTGTCGTTGGGCCCGTACTCACCCGTCAGTGCGAGCCGCCCATCGGGGCTGACGGCTACTTCGTGCGGGATCACCGGTCCGATCGGCACACGCGCCATCTCGACCTTCGTGCCGAGATCGAATAACGAAATGCTGCCACCCGTGCGGTTGGCGACGAGCAGCGTGCCACTCTGGCCACCCTGCGCGATGACACCGGCGGGCCAGGCCAGAAGCACGACGAGGAAGACCCGTACGAATGGGGAGCCCGCGACCATGTTCATGCTGCGCCGTGCCGCCGTCGAAGCCTGAACCCTACAGCTCCCGAATCCGCACGTTCCGGAACTTGACGGTTCCCGGGCCACCATACTGGAGCGTCACGGGCCCCCGTGCGAGCTGGGGGTGTTCCGCTTCCGCGGTCTTGGTGCCGTTCACCGTCACCATCAGCTTCGGTCCCTGGGCCCTGATCACCAGGGTCCCCCACTGACCGGCAACCTTCGTTGGCGTGAGGACCTTGGCGACGTTCACGATGCCGCCCGTGGCGAAGTCCTGTTCGGGACGGGCATCCCAGATGTTGACCTCGTAGCAGGTCTTCGAGCCGATCGACTTCGGATCCTGGCAGCGGATGAAGATGCCGCTGTTCGTCTCGGCCAGTTCGACCCAGAACTCGGCCGTCAGCTCGAAGTCGCCGAACGAATCCTTCGACACGAGGTGTCCGCCTTTGCCCTCGGTGGCCTGGACGGCCCCGTCAACGATCGTCCAGTTCGCGTCGCCGACCGGATCCCAATTGACCAACGACTTGCCGTCGAACAGCACTCTGGCGCCGCCCTGCGCGAATACGACTCCCGCGATCAAGAACCCGAACACGGTGACCATCAATTCTGAACGCTTCATGTGATACCTCGCTCATTCCCGTAGCGGCTCGCCCGTGCAAGATGACGAGCGACCTCGTGGCGATCTTGGAACGATCGAGCCGGCATTATATGCTCTTGCCGACCTCCAGCTCCTCGGCGGCACCGCCGGTCCCGGACATCTCAAAACGGCTCTGTTTGGCCTTCGTCAGGATAAGATTCCCAACATGTCGTCTCAAACCTTTCGTGTGTCCGCGTTCCTGACGAGCTTCGCGTTAGCGCTCGGGAGCTCCCTCACTGCCCAAACGTACGAACCCACCGTCGGCCAGCCCGGCAAAGACGTGGTCTGGGTGCCCACGTCGCCCGCTCTGGTCGAGGCAATGCTCAATCTGGCCAAGGTCACGGCCGACGATCTGGTGATGGACCTCGGATCCGGCGACGGCCGCAACATCATCGCCGCCGCCAGGCGCGGCGCCCGCGGCATCGGCGTCGAGTACAACCCCGACATGGTCGCGTTGTCTCGCCGGCTGGCGGAGGAGGCCGGCGTGTCCGACAAGGCCACGTTCGTCCAGGGCGACATGTACGAGGCCGACATCTCGAAGGCCACCGTGCTCGCGTTGTTTCTGCTGCCGTCGAACCTGAACAAGCTGCAAGACAAGTTTCTCGACCTCGAGCCCGGATCCCGCATCGTCAACAACACGTATTTCGTGGAGGGCTGGGAGCCGGACGAGAAGGAGACGCTCGAGGGCGATTGCAGCGCCTGGTGTACCGCCGGGCTCTACATCGTCCCCGCCAAGGTCGCCGGCGTCTGGCAGTTCGAGGGCGGTGAGCTCGCGCTGACGCAGCGATATCAGATGGTGAGCGGGGAGATGACCCAGAACGGCAAGACGGCGCCGGTCGTACAGGGTCGGATGAAGGGCCGGGGCATCACCTTCACCGTCGACGGCCTGAACTACGCAGGCGAGGTGAACGGTAATCGGCATCGTCGGGACCGTGACCCCTGCCGCTGGCGGCACGAGCCGTTCCTGGACCGCGACCAAAATCCGGTAGGTCTGCGCTGCTCCTGGACACATCCTGGCACGCGCCAGCTCGGCGAGATCCGCCTCCAGGAGTGGACGCCGCGAGCCGGGTAACCTCTCACCCCTGATCAGCCGGTCAGATGAATCCCGGTTGGGCGTAGGCCGGATTCGGGTAGCTGTAGAAGCCTTGGCCGCTCCCGACCCCAAAGCGGCCCTTCTGGATGAAGTGCTCGTCGACGTATCGGGCGTACTCGAGCGCCTGGGTGTTGGGGGTCGTTTCGCCGATCAGCTTGGCGACGTGGTACACGACACCGAGGCCCATGCGATCCATCATGCCGCACGGGCCCATGCCGGTTTGCAGGCTAATCATCCAGGTTCGATCGATGCTCTGGAAGTCACTCACGTCACGCACCAGCAGGTCCAGCGCGGCGGTGCACCAGGGCACGATCAGGCTGTTGATGATGTAGCCGTTCTGCTCCTTGCGAATAGGGATGGGCACCAGGCCGATTTCCTTGGCGAACGTGAGCAGGCGATCGAACACGACGGGGTCAGTGCCGGGATGGCCCATGACCTCGGCGATGTTCGAGTCCCAAACGCCGATGACGAAGTGCAAGGCCAGGAACTGTTGCGGCCGGTCGACGAAGCCCGCCAACGCGCTCGGCGACAGGGTGGAGGTGTTGGTGGTGAAGACGGTACGAGCCGGGGCGTGCCTGGACGCCTCGCGCCAGAAGGATTCCTTGACGTGCAGGGACTCGGGCACGGACTCACTGATCAGATCGGTATCGCGCACCGCCGCCGGCAAGTCGGTCGTGTAGGTGAGGCGAGCCACGGTGTCATCGATCTGCTTCCTGGTGGCGCCGCGCTGCTTCAAGAAATGCTCCGCGTACTCTCGATGAAACGCCTTGCCCTTCTCCAGGCCCTCGGGGACGGCGTCGTACACGGTCACATGCTTGCCGTGAAAGGCCATCTGCCAGGCTACTTGCGATCCCATGGTGCCGGCGCCCGCGGTCGTGATCTTGTTGAATGGCATCCGCAGTCTCCTTGCGACAGTGTAGTCGTGACAGCGATTTTCTCACGCCGAACGGTGAACCGGGGCCGCGCTGGCCGGGCGAAAGATCCTTCAGGTTGCATTGAGACCGGAAGCTGGCATCATCACCACGTTTCGGTTGGAAATAACTGGAGCGACCATGGCCAGGCGGATTGTTTTTCTTTCGGTTGTCGTCGTCCTGGCGCTCGATGGCGCGCGCTCCTACTATGCCCGCGTCGGATACGCACGCCCGACAGAGGTGTGGCAACCCGATCCGGCCGTTTACGTGGATCTGCGCTGGCCTCCCGGCAGTGACGTTCAGCCAGGGCAGGCGCTCGGCGCGCGGGTCTTCGCAGAACGGTGCGCCGTCTGTCACGGCCCAGACGGGCGCGGCACTGGACCCGCCGCGCCGTCACTGATTCCGCGCCCGCGTGACTTCAGCCTGGGACTCTTCAAGTACAAGTCGACGCTGCGCAACGACCCGCCGACCGACGAGGATCTTCGCCGCGTCGTGACTGATGGCCTGCCGGCCAGTGCCATGGCCGCATTCGGTGACTTGCTCAACGAGGACGAAATCGGCGCGGTCGTCGCCGAAGTCAAGCGGATGGCCCGCCTGCCTGATGAGCTCCCGACGAAAATTGCGGTTCCACCTCGACCCCGCGATTCAGACAGCCCAGCCCGCGGCCGCGACCTCTACGCGCGGCTCGGCTGTGCCGGCTGCCACGGCGCGGACGGCAGGAAAACCGGCCACCTGCAGGACGCTAAGGGCTATCCGGTCCTCATCAGAGACGTGACGGCTCCCTGGACGTTTCGTGGGGGGAGCGATGCTGAGGACATCTGGATGGTCCTCACGACGGGCCTTGCCGGCAGCTCGATGCCTTCGTATGCCGATGCCGCGACCGGGAGCGAGCGGTGGGACCTCGTCCACTACCTCGAGTCGATCGCGCGCGTCCCGCCGTGGCAGCCCGGCGGTCGACTCGCCGGACCCGGCCACAGCGCCGACTTGCTCGAGCGCGGCGAGTATCTCGTGCACGCCCAGATGTGCGGGCTCTGCCATACGCAGATCAACCGCACGGGAATCTATCGCGACGACCGATACCTCGCGGGTGGCATGCGCGTCGGTGCCTATCCGCACGCGTTCTTCGTTTCCTCCAACCTGACGTCGGATGCAACGACGGGTCTAGGCCGGCGGACGGAAGAGCAAATCATAGAGGTGTTCCGAAGCGGTCGCGCACCCGATCGTCTCCTGAACCTCTGGGGGATGCCGTGGTTCTATCTGCACTATCTGGTGCCGGAGGATGCGAGAGCGATCGCGCGGTATCTCAAGAGTCAACCACCACTTCACAACGAGATTCCGCCGCCGTTGCGCTACGGTGTCGTCGAGACCGTCGCGGCAAAGATCGTGAGCCCGCTGCCGGCGGCCAATCCGACGGTGATCACGTTCGGCGCCGGCAACTTTGCGCAGGAGGCGCGGCAGGTCCAGCGTCCGGCGCGCCTTCTGGTGGGCGCGCAATGGCTCATGCTGGCGCTCGGCGCTGCAGCGCTCATCGTCGTGATCGTCCGCGAACGGCGTTGGCCCAGAACACGAAAGGGGTGGGCCCGTGCATCGCTTGCCTTGATCGGCCTGTTCGTCGCGAGCGCGTTCCTCCGGGTGATGTACGACCTGCCGGCACTCTCGGTGATCCCACCGGAACAGCTCGTCGCGGGAGCAACGGCAGGAATCTCGACCCCGGATCCAGCGCCATTGACCAACGAGGAACGCGCGATGGTCGCCCGCGGGCAGTACTTGTTCACGGTGGCATCGTGTGCCTTCTGCCACAACCCAGATGGCAGCGGCGGCGCGAAGATCAGCTGGCGGCCGGCCGGAACCTTGTGGGTACGAAACATCACGCCCGACACGGAAACGGGGATTGGAGCCTGGACCGACGCGGCAATCGCGCGAGCGATTCGCAGCGGCATCTCCCGGGACGGCCGGGCCCTGCACTGGCAAGGGATGATTTGGGATCACGCGTCGAACTGGGACGAAGAGGACGTCCGCTCGGTGATCGCCTATCTGCGCCGGATCCCGCCCGTGCGGCACCAGGTCCCGACCCCGCGGCCGCCGGCAGATGATGACTGTGAGGTCTACACGTTCTGGATCGCTCGTTCGACGGTAGCGGGGTGCCACTGAATCGTCAGAGCATGTCCGTCCTGTTGTGGGAAGGGAGTAACAACCCGTTAGCTAGAACGAAAACCGCGTGCCGACGTAGGCCGACACCGGCGTGCCCGGATACAGGATCCGCGCATCGGCGCCGGCCACCGGGAGCACGTTGAGGGTCGCGACATAGTCCGTGCCGAATAGATTGCGCACCTCGCCAAACACCTCCCATCGCCGGCCGAATACGCCGGCGCGCAGGCCCATCAGCTCGTAGCCATCGACGGTGTACGAATTGGCGAAGTCCGCATATCGTCGGCCGACGACGTCGAAGGTCGGACCGGCGTAGAAGCCGCCAGCATGCTTGTACAGCACCTCCCCGCGCGCGGCGTGCGTGGGTGCCGCGGGCAGGACATTGTTTCCGTATACGGGATCGCCGTCGAAGTTGAAACGGTTGAGCGTGAAGCTGACCAGCGGGTCGATGCGATGCGAGCCTCCAAGAGGAACACTGGCGCCCACCAGCGCTTCGAGACCCGCGTGAGTGGTCCTGTCGACGTTGGTCGTCAACGTGTTACCTGGCGCGTTCGGATCGTCCATAGAGAGGATTTCATCGCTGATGCGCGCATAGTACCCGGCAATGTCCCATGTCCAGCGCGTGCCTGGCGACTGATTCGGCCTGGAACGCCAGCCGATTTCCGCCACCGTACCTGTCATGGGATCGAGTACGGCGTCGCCGCCGCGCACGTCATCCTCCATTTCGAACGTGGTCGGTGCCTCGAACAATCGGCTGACATTTCCGTACAATTCACCCGCATCGTCCAGCGAGGCGATGACGCCCGCACGCGGATTGACGGACGAGTAGCGAGCGTTGGGGTTGCTCAGAGCGCCGGTTGTCGCGTTGGTCGTGCGCACGTCGCGGCCCGCACTGACCACCTGCGCACCGAACGCAGCCGTCCAGCGGTCGGATGCGCGCCAGCGGTCGACCACGAAGGCCTCCACGCTGTCGGCGCTGTTGTCGACGTATTCGCTGATGCCGTTCGGCTGTCCGCCGTTGTTGCGATAATTGCCGCCTGTCACCGATCCGTCACCGTAGTTGAGCCCTGCGAGGAGGTCGTGCGCGCCAATACGCCGGTCGTAGCGCACCATCGCGCCGAGATCGCGATGGTCGGTGTCGATCAGCAGGCTGAACACTTCGACCGGCGGATTCGGCCCAGACCCATCGAAGTCCACGAAAATCCGGTTCACGATCGGGTGAAACAGCGACTGCCCTTCGTACGAGAGACCGGCCGCCAGCGACCCGTTCGCGCCGAGGGACCAGGTCGTCTTGGCCGCGATGCGCGCGGTCTTCACGACCTTTCCATAGTTGCCGTCGATCGCGGCCTCGCTCGCCTGATCGGGATTGGAGTCGACCTCGGCGCGCGTAAGCGCGCCTGGCAGGCGCTGGTCATTGTGGACGTAGGTGCCGAACATTTGCACGTTGGTCGTCGCCGACGGCTGCCAACCGGCGTTGGCATACAGGCCCCAGCGTTCCTGGCCGCTGTGATCGCGATAGCCGTCCCATTGCCGGCCTTCGACCGTCAGGAGTCCGTCCACCGCGTCGCCGGCGCCGCCGACCGTGGCGCGTCCATTCACCGAACCATGGCTGCCGCCGTTCAGGAACATCGAAAACGGCGCACTGTTGCGCGCTGTCGGCGAGGTGAAATCGATGGCGCCGCCCAGCGTGCTCGCACCGTAGGTCAGCGCGTTCGCGCCACGCGCCACGCTGGCGTAGCGCGCGGTCAACGGGTCGATGACGCGATTGTGATTGTTGCCATCGGCCGTTGTGACCGGCAACCCGTCCTGGAGCAGCTTGACGCCGTTCTTGTCGTAGTCGGTGGCGTCGAGATTGGAGCCACGACTCGAGAAGAACAGTTCCTCGGAACCGCTGCTGCTTTCGGCCCACACGCCGGGCACATAGCGCAGCATGTCCGCGAGCCCGTTGATCTGCCGTCGAAAGAGCTCCTCGCCCTCGACGATCGTGACACCGCCGGGCGTCATGGCGCGCGTCGCTTCGATCTCCGCCTTCACCAGCTCCCCGGTGACGACGACGTTCTCCGCCAGTGCTTGCACGGCGAGGCGGAAATCAACCATGGCCGCCGGACCTGAGGCGGCGACATGCACTGGCCGTTCCATAGACTGGAAGCCTGCAGCCGTGACCCGAACGGTGTACTCGCCGGGCTGAAGACCTTCAACCCGATATCGGCCTCCGCTGTCGGTGGCAGCGGAGCGAGTCACGATTAGGCCGCTCACGCAGTTCGACCTTCGCGCCCGCGATGGACGCCCCAGTCTGGTCCGACACGACACCGGTGATGGTCGTCGGTTGCTGAGCGGCACGCAGAATCGATGTGCCCACGAGCGCGACCACGACAATCGGAATAGCAACGACGTAACGAAACACCGACAACATCAGACCTCCCCTTTCCGGACTGGACATGCCCGACGAACCGGATCGACGTGCCCCACACGCTCGTAACACGAGCGCGGTGGGCGTCGACTCAAGTGCGCCGCGCGGCGGATGCGCCCGCGGCGTACGAACAGACTTGAGGTGGTCACAGTCCGTCGCGCTGTTGGCGTGACGGTCCGTGCCGGTTGGCGAGACGGAGAAGGGTTAGTGACGAGGCGGCGGAGGGTCGGGAGGTAAGGTGCGGTCCGACAGCAACGGGGACTGGTACTTGATCGGGCGCGACGGCGTCGCGTCAGCAATCACGGTGGCGGCGACGACTGGTAGCGTCGGCGGCCCGAGCATCGACAGCAGTGCGAGCCCCAAGTCATTCTGCGTGCCCTGCATACGGCAACGGGCCGCGTCGGCAGGCCCTTGGTGCATCGGGCACGAGCCATGATCAGCACCGTGCGCGCAGGTACAAACGAGAGCCGACGCTGCAGTGCCAGTCGCGACCAGGAGAACGGTCGTGCTGGCGATGACGGACACGTGCAGAAACAACCAGGCGCACGCGACCGGAGCGATAAGGCGGCGGGCCTTCGACACGACTGCCGACTAGCTTAGTGCCGGCGTTCGAGTGGGTCAAGCACGGAATCGCGGTTCATCCAATGCGCCTGGATCTCCTCTGCGAGCGTCGCTTCGTGCCTGGATCGTGAGGATGCCAACTCGTCGGTCCGGATCGGATTCATGCGACAGGGCTCGTGGAAGGGTCCATACCGCCGATTCGTGAGATCTCGGTTGACGAATTGCAGCGGGTCCTCAATCCAGCGCCGCTGACGATCCGTCCGACGACCTTCGATATCACCATCGGACTGAGAATCCGCCTGTGACAGGCGCCTCTCCATTCTTGAACACATCATCAGGCGAGTGCTGACGCATCACGTAGACGACGCGAAACGGGCGAGGTGCAGCGGTCAGTGGGGCTGTCAAGACGCACGGCAGGGTGGGCAAATGTCTTGACAGATCCCGAGGGGCGGTTAGCTTCACGCCGGAATTGTTCCCACGCTGATCGAAGCTTACTCGTCCCCAGGAGAGGCCATGTCGCCACGTGATCCCCACCGGAAGTCGATGTGGATGGTTGCCGGTCTTGTCGCTGGTGTAGTGCTGCACGGCGGGGCAACGCGTGAACCACTCGGTGCCTCGGGGGCAACGATGTCCTGCTAGCTCGAAAGGGCCCGGCGATACTGCTCAACCACTTTCGCCGCACCAGTTTGCACATCGAATGAACCCCTGCGCCAGCGGGGATGCAAACGATTGCCGAGCGTCCTGAAAATCAGCACGCGCAGCGGAGCCCAATACGTCGCGTTGTGATAGAACCTCCACAAACGCCCGCGGAACGAACGCGGCCACGCCGCTCTCTTCCGCCCGCCCATTTTGACCGATCCAAACATGTGCCTGGGGACCCCGGCCTCTTCCGCGATCCGCCGCGGAATGGGCTTGTCGTAGTGCTTCCTCACCCGCCACGGGCGCATCTCCTCTGATTCTGTCAACCGATGCAGGGCGGGCGCATGAATCGCTCCGATCCCCGGCACCGCGAAGTGGAAGAACCCGACTCGCATTCGGAAATCCGTGAGCGCACAACCCGGCGTAAAGGGAAACGGGCGCTGAAGTTGCGGCAAGCCGCTGTTGCCAGGCAATCCCCAGCGCGCGCCGCCGCCGGCGACCCATCCCCCAGTCGAGCGCCCGCTCAGCAGCATCGATGCGACGAGTTGACGCTCCATCGGCGCGATCTCGCGATCCGAGCCCCATGGCTCCAGGTAGAATTCCTCTTCCCCTTCGCGAAGCACCGGCTGCGACTCCGGCCGCTCGTACACCGTCGTCCTGTAGCCCAGAACGCGACCAATTTCCGAACCGTCATCATTGACCGTGCCCTCGTCGCTTCCACTCTCGCGGTACGTCACCGCCTCGCGGCAGCCCGCTTTCGACGCCAATGCGGCGACGGCCACCGAATCGTAGCCCCTCGAGATCATGCACACCGGCCGGAAGCCTTGCCGCCGCGCCGGATCGCCCGCATTTCGGATCACGCGCTCCAGCGTGTCCTGCATCAGCGACGCATACGTCGAGTAATTGCCAGGCGATTCCCCCCACGGCTTCTCCACGCGCTCAATTTCCAGATCCGGCGTAATCCGCAAGTTGCACACGTCGTGCATCTCAGCCGAACGGCCGTGCGACAAGCGAATCCGCTTTCGCGGGTCACGGATCCCGGCACGATACGCGTCGAGGAAATTCAGGTAGTAGTGCGGCTCCTTCGGGTCCAAGGACTGTCCCGAGATAGCCAGTACCAACGCCAGAGAAGGAGAGATGTGGAGTGCGCTCTCGCCCCGGATCACATACAACCGCTCATTCAAGTCTGAGTGGCCCGCGAACACCACCCCATCGCGCGTAATTCTGGCGCCGGAGCCCACCAGCATCGCGGCCTGATCGAAACGAAGGTCCTCGAACGGCCCATCCCAGGCGCCCTCGACAAACGCTTCATCGTGAACCTCCACCCACGGACCATGCACCACCCGAACGGCAGCCTCCTGCGACCGGACGCAGGCAGCCCAGGCCAGCCGCGGCAGTTCTGGCTTCAGCTCATAGCGGAAACGCATCGTCGGATTGTAGCGAACGCCGCCATCCTGACGTCGCAGAGAAACATCTTGGTCGGCTGCCGTGTCTGGTTGGACCATCGCGTCAGTTCCGCAGCGGTTCGTTGTCCACGTTGACGAGTCTCAAGACACTTGACGCATGACCTCGCGTATTTGCTTCAGGAATCGAACGCCGCAGCGTATACTCGATCCATTCACTGCTTTCCTGAGCTTGTGGCCGTTCCGGCTTCCAGCACCTCACCAAAGCTGATTTCGGGAGACCCATGACACATTCCGCGACATCACCTCCCCACGTGACACCGGCGTTGTGTCCGGCGTGCCGCTCCTCTTCGATGGTGACGACGGCGAAGATTCCAGACGCTGATAGTTATTGGCGATGCACGAGTTGCGGCGAGGTGTGGAACATTTCGCGGTCGCAAGCACATCGGGATCGCGGGGGCCGATGGCATTGAAGGAGACGGCACTTTCCCGTGACCTGCTCGAACTGATTGCCGCCCTCGATCGCCGAGTCCCTCGTGCGGAGCGAGCGGGCGAGATTTCGATCGCTGCCGACGCCGCAGCACTCAAGGCCCAGGCTTTGCGACAGGTCGCGGAGCTCGAACGCGAGCAGGCGTCCGAGGAACGTGCGCTCTTCCGACGAATCTGACCGTCGATCCAATCGACCGAGCGGCCCCTGACTCCTCCCGCGATTCGCGCGTCCTGTCGAACTGATCCCCACAGCGGCAGCCCGCCTGGAACCTTCAGACAACCACGTCACCGCATTGAGCGCGCTTCGATCTGTCCTGCTCTATCGTTCACGCCCATCGCGTCGCGGGACACTACCCATGAGCAGCTGCGGCATCGGTCGACGCACGGTTAAAATGGAGCGGGTCCCGCAGGTTTTGCAGCTCCCGGTAGTAGTAGAGCGGGGTTGGCCGATTTCGCGTGAATTTCAGCTTCTTGAGAAACTCAATCTCGTCGGCGGTCGCATCGCCGCTGAGAGATGGATCCTGCAGAAAGGCCTGGAGCCCCCGCTCTTCGTTGACCGGTGGTGCGGGTTCCCGTTCCACGAACTCAAATTTTTTCGGCTGCCCAGGCGCCAGGCGGCGGTTCAGAACGATCTCCATCGCGAACGTTGTGAGGTCGATGTCCCACGATTCGATCAGCGGATCCAAGAACGTGACGCAGTTCTCGGGCGACACGTTGAACACATCGATCTCCAGGAAGTCTAGCGCGACGACTCGCATCTGCTCGTAGCTTCGGTCGCCGAGTCGAGCGACGAGACGGAGCCAGGTTTCATCGTTCAATTCCTGTTTCGTCACACGTTTGGCGACGTCCAGCAGCGTCTGGGTGACGAGGCGTTCGAGCGCGCCAAATGCCTCTTTTTCGAACATGGCACGGATGGGCTGCACGTGTCCGGGCCCGTACTTCCGGAGAATCAACTCCCGTACTTCCCGGAACAACGGCGCGGGCGGGTCCGCCAGTTTTCTCTTCAAGGCGTCTGTGCGCACGAGGTCGGCAAGCGTAGCCAGCTTCCCAGCGGGAAGCCGCAAGAAAGTCTCCATCTTGTCGTAAATGTCGGTTCGCTCTGGCGCCGGAGGAGTCTTTTTCCCTGTGAGCAATTGGGAGATATAGGAGTCCGTCACCTGAGCCGCCACAGCCAGGTCTTTTTGCTCGGTCCCCAACTCTTTGAGCCGGTTGCGGATGAGAAGCTGGAAATCCACGGGGAATCCTCCCGATTTGCACTTAACTCAATGAGGTATCTTGTGGCCGACTAACGGAGATTACCACACCGATATTTGACTTACTTAGTTAATTTACCTACACTGGTAAACAGTCATACATAGCTTGCCTCGATCCTGCCGTCGCTCTGAACTGATCCAGGTTATCTAGGCTCCCGCAGGCAGGCCAACCCCAGGAGGTTGCATGTTTCCTCGTAGTGCTTTCGATCCGAAGCGCATCTCGATGCTGTTCCCACGCAACGGAGTCGTTTCCGCGTGGTGGGTGATGTTCGCCCTCTTCGTCTCGCTTGGGCCGTCAATGACGTTGGGCACGAGCGTGTTCGTTCTCCTCGTCGGGACACTGGCTTTGACCATCATGCTGACGCTGTGGAAGACACCCTCTCCCACAATCACCGAGGTGCTGCGTGACGTCGATGAGTCCCGAACCGCGTAATGAGGCATCAAGCGGAGCATCGTTTCTATGCTTTGTCCCCGACAGCGCGAAGGAAAAACCGCAAAAGAAGACGACATAAGTAAACAGACGACGAGAACGAAGACGTAGGGCTCTGCTCCGGCAGGCCCACCGCATCTCTGAAGCATCAGGAGCACAAGCGCAATGGCCAAACAGATTGTGTACGGCGAGCAGTCGCGGCAGGCGATCCTCCGCGGCGTCAACCAGCTGGCCGATGCCGTGAAGGTGACGCTCGGCCCCCGGGGTCGCCACGTCATCTTGGACAAGAAATTCGGTGCGCCCACGATTACGAAGGACGGCGTCACGGTCGCCAAGGAAATCGAACTGAAGAACCCGCTCGAAAATATGGGCGCGCAGATGGTGCGCGAGGTGGCCAGCAAGACGTCTGACGTCGCCGGGGACGGCACCACCACGGCGACCGTTTTGGCCCAGGGGATCTACCGCGAGGGCGCGAAGAACGTCGCCGCCGGTGCGAACCCCATGGCGATCAAGCGCGGCATTGAAACGGCCGTTGAGACCATCGTGGCGTCACTGAAGGCACAGTCCAAACCCGTGACCGGCCCCATGATCGCCCAGGTCGGTACCATTTCGGCGAACCACGACGAGACCATCGGCCGGATTATCGCCGAAGCGATGGAGAAGGTCGGCAAAGACGGCGTCATCACCGTCGAAGAGGCGCGGACTCTCGACACCTCGCTCGAGGTCGTCGAAGGCATGCAGTTCGATCGAGGCTATCTCTCCCCGTACTTCGTGACCGACCCCGAGCGCATGGAAGTCGTGCTGGAGAATCCGGTCATCCTGATCCATGAGAAGAAGATCAGCTCGATGAAGGATCTGCTCCCCGTCCTGGAGCAGGTGGCGCGCCTGAGCCGTCCGCTGCTCATCATCGCGGAGGACATCGAGGGAGAGGCGCTGGCGACGCTCGTCGTCAACAAGTTGCGCGGCACGCTCCAGGTGGCCGCGGTGAAGGCGCCCGGCTACGGCGACCGTCGCAAGGCCATGCTCGAAGACGTCGCCATTCTCACCAACGGCCGCGCCATTACGGAGGACCTCGGGATCAAGCTCGAGTCTCTCAAGATCGAGGACCTCGGCCAGGCCAAGAAGGTCACGATCGACAAGGATCACACCACGATCGTCGACGGCGCCGGCTCCTCGGCGTCGATCGAGGGACGCGTCAAGCAACTTCGCGCGCAAGTCGAGGACACGACGTCCGACTACGATCGGGAGAAGCTGCAGGAGCGGCTCGCCAAGCTGGTCGGTGGCGTGGCGATCATCAAGGTCGGCGCGGCCACCGAGACCGAGATGAAGGAGAAAAAGGCTCGCGTCGAGGACGCGATGCACGCAACCAAGGCGGCCGTCGAAGAGGGCATCGTGCCGGGCGGCGGTGTGGCGCTCCTGCGGGCCTCGAAGGTGCTCCAAGAACTCAAGCTCGACGACGATGAGCAAGTCGGCGTCAAGATTATCGCTCGCGCGATCGAGGAGCCGCTGCGCTGGATTGCCACGAACGCGGGCCACGAGGGCTCAATCGTCGTGCAGAAGGTGCGGGAGATGGGTCCCGATGAAGGCTTCAACGCGCAGACCGAGAAGTTCGAGAACCTCGTGCAGGCGGGCGTGATCGATCCCACGAAGGTGGTCCGTTGCGCACTGCAGCACGCCGCGTCGATCGCATCTCTCTTGCTGACGATGGAAGCGGTCATCACACAGATTCCGGAAAAGAACATGGACCCCGCGATGCCGGGCGGCGGCATGGGCGCAGGAATGTACTGAGGCATCCACAATCGTGGAGATCACATCATGAATGAATACAGAGACGCGGTCGTCGTCAGCCCATCCCCTGCGGAGACAACCCTGACCTTTGACGAGCGGTGGGCACAGTGGCACGCGAAGGGGCCGCGCGATGACGTCGGTGGCGCCAGGAACGTGCGCCTGATCGCGGTGATCACGTTGACGATCGGAGTGATCATCTGCGCTTCAGTGGCACTACGCTGAACGATTGCGAAGGGCCTCCACACCGGGGTGCCGAGAGGTTCGCAGGGGGTAAACCATGTTCAGACTCATTACGACGGTGAAACGGGGAACGGCGTCGGATCTGGCCCCCGCATGGGCCCGGTATCCGAGCATCGAGGCGGCCAGGGTCGGCGCCTCGGCGCTCTTGCGTGAGGACCGCGTGCTGCGGGTCATGATCGTACGGAACGAAATCGCGCAGCCGTTCGTTGAGTGGTGCGACCGGTAGTCCGCAAACTGGTACCTGATGATTCACCTCCTCTGGGTGTCTGGAGTGGTCGCAGTCATGATCTGGATGTACGGCCGTCGCGCGCGCCGGGAAGGCGATCTCGGCACCGTCAGCGCGCAATGGCTCCATGAATATCGCTGCAAGACAGACCAGGACGGTTAACCTGTCAGCAATGGGCCACGTGCTAGCATATGGCTCCGGAGCCGACGGGAGGACCAATGCGTCACGTTGTCACGCTGGTCGTGGCCATCAGTTGCATCACGTCTGAGACAGCCGCTTCCCAGACCCCCTCCGGCAGTCCTGCAGCCGGTCAGTCGACTGTCCGTGCTTGCGCAGTGCTGACCAGGGATCTTGTCGCCCCATTCTCGGAGAACCAGAAAATACTGGACCTGATCCCGCCGCAAGAGGAGGCACTCGGGACGTCGGGCACGGCATGCCAGTACGGCGCCGTCCGGCTGCAGTTGTTTCCGGGGCGTGGTGGGAAACGGACAGCGTCCGCCAAGGACCTCCAACCGATCTCCGGAGCTGGTGAGGGCGGGTACTTCCGCAGCAACCGGAACCGTTATGCGGAGCTGATGGTCTGGACGAGCAAGCATTCGCTCGATCTCCAGGTGAGTGTGCCGTCAGGGCGCACCGCCGAGGCCATCAAGCCCGACGTCGTCGCCCTCGCCAACGCCATCATCGCGAAGCTCCCCTGACCGACTGGCTCGAGATGGTCGACCAGCGCGCGTGCTGCTCGACGAATCTGGGATCGATTCGATCAGGTCAAGCCAACATCGAGACGCTTCCCGACGCTCAGCTGCCGACCTTGCGTGGCGTCCGCGCCCGCGGGATGAAGCCGCGAGAGGTCGCCGCCTTCCAGGGCTGCTGCGTCTGGTGCTTTCGTGGTCGCGAGGGAGTGGACGCAGGCGGCTCTGACGACTGCGCAGCTTCGTCGGTAGCGGCTGTCGCCAGCGCGGCAGACGCTCGGGCGTCGTCCTTCTCGAGACAGCAATGTTTGTACTTGCGGCCCGATCCGCAATGACACGCCTCATTGCGCCCCGGTCGTGCGGGGGTCGGAACAGTCATTGAAACAGTGTACCTTACGCGCCGGGTCCGATCAGGGATTCGGGTCGAGCGGCGGGGTGAGATTGATCGCCTCCAGCGTCACGTCGGAATGATGGCGCAGGTGGGCTTGGTGGCGCCCCGCCACTGCCCGAGATGTCGTACACTCCGAATGCTGGACCTATGACCGACGCGACGCTGACACCACCGGCCCTCAAGAAATCGCCGACCGGCATCCCGGGCTTGGACGAGATCACCAACGGCGGCCTGCCAACCGGCCGGCCGACCCTGGTCTCGGGCGGTCCCGGCGCGGGCAAGACGTTGCTCGGCATCACGTTTCTCGTGCACGGCGCAACACGATTCGACGAGCCGGGAGTCTTGATCACCTTCGAAGAGAACGCTGAAGAGCTGGCCGAGGATGTCGCGTCGCTTGGCTTCGATCTACCCGGTCTCATCAAGCAGGGACGGCTGGCGGTGGACTACGTCCACGTCGAGCGCAGCGAAATCGAGGAAACGGGCGAGTACGACCTCGAAGGGTTGTTCGTGCGCATCGAGCACGCGGTTCAGTCGGTTGGCGCGAAGCGTGTCGTGCTCGACACGGTCGAGTCCTTGTTTGGCGGGCTCCAGAACGAGACGATCTTGCGCGCGGAGCTGCGCCGGCTGTTTCGGTGGCTGAAAGCTCGCGATCTCACCGTGGTGATCACGGGCGAGCGGGGTGAGACCACGCTGACCCGTCACGGCCTCGAGGAGTATGTGACGGATGCCGTGATCCAGCTCGATCATCGCGTGCACGAACAGATTTCGACGCGGCGAATCCGTGTCGTCAAGTACCGGGGCTCCCACCACGGCACCAACGAATACCCATTTCTGATCGATGCCGATGGCATCAACGTCCTGCCGGTGACGTCGCTCACGCTGCAACACGAGGCGTCTTCGGATCGCGTCTCCAGCGGTCTCGAGCGGCTGGACGAGATGATCGGCGGTCAGGGCTACTATCGCGGCAGCACCGTCCTGATCACCGGAACGGCCGGCACGGGCAAGACCACGCTCGCGGCGCATTTCGCCGACGCCGCATGTCGGCGTGGGCAACGCTGCCTGTATTTCCTGTTCGAAGAGTCCCCCCGTCAGGTGATCCGGAACATGCGGGCGGCGGGCATCGATCTGGAACCGTGGGTCAACGAGGGCCGCCTCCATCTCCATGCCGATCGGCCCTCACGTCACGGGCTGGAGACCCATCTCGCGTACATGCATCGCGCCGTTGAGGAACTGCAGCCGGACGTCGTGATCGTGGATCCGATGACGAATCTGCTGGTGACCGGCACCCAGGTTGATGTTCGTGCGATGCTCACGCGGATGATCGACTTCCTCAAGACCCGCCAGATCACCGCGGTATTCACCAGTCTGACGTCGGGCGGTGCTCCGTTGGATTCCACAGAGACCGTGATCTCCTCGTTGATGGACACCTGGGTGTTGCTGACCTTGGAAGAAGCTGATCGCCGACGGCGACGGTGGCTGTCCGTGTTGAAGTCCCGCGGCATGCCGCATTCGAATGAGGTGCGCGAATTCCGCTTTACTGATCACGGGATCGACATCCTGCCGACCCAGAGCGGCGATTCTCCTGAGAAGTTGCGATGAGCGACACGGAGTTCGATCTGAGGCTCTATGTCGCGGGACGGACTCCGAAAGCCATCCGCGCGTTCGCAAATCTGCGAAAGATCTGCGACGAGCATCTGGCGGGACGGTACCGGATTGAAGTCATCGATCTGCTCAAGGATCCGCAGCTGGGTCAGGGAGACCAGATCCTCGCCATTCCCACCCTCGTGCGTCGGCTGCCGGAACCGATTCGGAAGATCATCGGCGATCTGTCGAACACTGAACGCGTGCTCGTGGGGTTGGATCTTCGTCGCAGGGGCGGAGAGTCCGAGTGACGACGCGAACTCCCAAGTCGTTCAGCGACGAACTGGACGACGGGGCGTCACAGCCGAGTGAGCGATACGTGCTCCGTCTCTACGTGACCGGGATGACGCCGCGTTCGACCCGCGCGATCGAAAATGTCAGGAAGATCTGTGAGGAACACCTCGAAGGGCGGTATGACCTCGAAGTCATTGACGTCTATCAGCAGCCGACATTGTTGAAAGGCGAGCAAATCGTCGCGGCGCCGACGCTGATCAAGAAGCTTCCGCTGCCTCTTCGCCGCGTGATCGGCGATATGTCCAACACGGAGCGAGTCCTCCTCGGGCTCGACCTGAGGGCGGTACGATAGGTCCCATGGACAGGGACTCGACCCGCATGGACGATCGCGCAGAGCTCGAGGATTTGCGGGCACGACTCGTCGAGGCTGAAGAGACCATTCGGGCCATCCGCTACGGCGAAGTCGATGCGCTCCTCATCGCCGATGGCACTGGCGAACGCGTCTACACGCTTCGCAGCGCCGATGCACCGTACCGCGCCCTGGTCGAGCAGATGCAAGGAGGTGCGGTGACGGTGAGCTCCGACGGCGACGTCATCTATTGCAATCAGTACTTTGCCGCGTTGGTAGGCACACCGTTGCACCACGTGATCGGTGCCCCTATCGATAAATTCGTCGATGTCGACGATCAGCCCTCCCTGAAGGCACGGCTCGCAGAGGGCGCGGGCATGCTTCGCACGCGCCTCCGTCACGAGGGGAGACCGGTCGACGTCACGATCTCGGTCGGCACCGTGTCAGTGGACGACGGTGAACACCGCACCCTGATCGTGACGGATCTGAGCGCGCTGACCAAAATGCAGCGGGAAAGCCAGTCCAAGGATGAATTCCTCGCGATGCTGGCCCACGAGCTGCGCAATCCCCTGGGGGCGATCGGAGGTGCGGTGCAGGTGCTCGACCTCGCCGAACTTCGGGAGGTCGGCGCCGTTCGAGCGCGCGAGGTCATTCAACGTCAGGTCCTCAACATGGCACGTCTCGTGGACGACCTCCTCGATGTCGGTCGAGTCGTGACGGGGAAGATTGCGCTTGACCGACAGCCGATTGACCTGGCCAAGGTCGTGCGTTCCTGCATCGCGGCGATGACAGTGAACCAGCCTGACGAACGTACCGTCGAGGTCACGGCCGAATCGGTATGGGTGGATGCCGACCCGGTGCGTCTGGAACAAATCATCGGCAATCTCGTGTCCAATGCGCTCAAGTTCACACCGCGTGAGGGGAGTGTCGGCGTGTCGGTGTCCGTGGAGGGGAAGAACGCGGTGTTGCGCGTCACGGACGGAGGGATCGGTGTCAGTCCGGATGTCCTCCCGCATATCTTCGATCTGTTCGTCCAGGGGGACGTCGCGATCGACCGCTCCAAGGGAGGGCTTGGGATCGGACTGACATTGGTCCGCCGACTGGTGGAGCTTCACGGTGGAACGGTCGAGGCCGAGAGTCACGGCAAGGGTCACGGCGCACTCTTCACGGTTCGGCTTCCGGCTTCGCCCTCGCCCGTAGCGATCGCGGGCATCGATCGAGCACCAGCTGCCCGCCAGCTATCAAAGCGCGTCCTCTTGGTGGATGACAACGCGGACGCACGCGAGATGTACTCCATCGTGTTGCGGTCGGCCGGCCACGACGTCCATGAGGCGAACGATGGCCCGAGCGCGCTTGCGGTGTTCAATCGCACTCCGGTGGATGTGGCCATCGTCGACATCGGCCTGCCGGGCATGGATGGATACGAACTGGCGCGACAGATTCGATCGGCACCCGAGGGACCGAGTGTGGCGCTGATCGCCTTGACGGGCTATGGCTTGACCGATGATCGCAAACGCTCAGGGGCGGCAGGCTTCGATCGGCACCTGGTCAAACCCGTCGCGCCGGACGACCTCCGACAGGCCATGGAGTCGATTCAGCCAACGCGGGATGCCTGACGCAGTCGGCTGGTGTCGTGCTCGCGGCACCGCCGGCTCGATGGTCAGGTAAGCGCGGAGAGGCGCGTTGCCCCTGATGGCGGGTACCCCTCTGCCCCGCTCGGGTTCGAGGCCATCACGGAAATCGATTAGCGTCCAACTCGATTCTTGTTCTTGAGGGCCTTCTTCAATCCTTCTTTCACAGCCGCTTCAGATGGCGCCTGTGGCTGATCCCCGCCCTCCTCATCGAACTTGTCGATTCGTTCAGGCAGTGCGTCTGTGCCTCCTGAAGGTCCGGCCTTCGGAGCGTCATCATCCTGAACTGGTGGCTTGTGCAAGGTGCCTCCTCCCGTTTCCGTCTCTGATGCTCCGCGGTCAGCGTACCCCAGCGGAATGATGACCCGGGCAGCTTGCCAGCCAATGGCCGGGTATCAGCTGCCAACTCCAGGACGAACCGCTGAGCGATAGACCATCCATGAGCCGGTGCTAGTGTTCGGGCTGCGCCTGAATGCGGCGATGCTCGTCGACCGTGTCCTTGTCGCCAGGCGTGTCGAACCAGATGCGCTCAACGGAAGGATAGGCCGCGGCTACCGGCAGTGCGATCAGGGCGCCCAATACGCCCCCAAGTGTGCCACCGATCAAGAACGCCGTAATGACGGCGAAATCGGAGAGCTCCAACTCGCGCCCATAGACCTTCGGCTGAATGTAGTAGTTCTCCACCATGTTGTAAGCCACGTAGAACGCGGCCACGCCGGCCGCGACCGCTGGCGACACCGTGAGCCCGAGGATGATCGCCGGGGCAGCGGAGAGGAAAAAGCCTACGACCGGCACGAAGTCCAGAATCCCCGCCAGAAGTGCCAACAGCAACGCGGCCGGCACCTGCAGGCTCACCAGAGCGATCCACGTGCACACCGCGGCCAGCGCTGAGGTGATGATGTTCCCGCGAATGTATGCGGCGATGACCTGGCGGCCGCACTCCGCCGTTTCGAGCGCTCGCCTTCGAGATCCGGCAGGCACGAACGCGATCAGCCAGTGGAACGTCCGCCGGCCGTCGAGCAGCAGGTAGACCGTCACCACCAGTGCGACACCGATACCCGCGAGTCCGCCAGCCAGCCCGCGCGCCACGCCCACGACCGATGCCGCTGAAGGAGCGAATGACGAGCCGACCTGGCGCAGCTCCTCCGGTACGCGGGTCATGGTCGTGTCACGGAGCTCGGTGAGGCGACGGCCGAGTTCACGCGCGTCCTGCGACAGCGAGGCGCCTGACACAGCGATGAAACCCACCAGCGCGAGGACGATCGACAGCACCACCAGCGGCGCGCCATATCGGCGACTGATTCGGTGCGCCTCGAGCCAGCGCACGACCGGGTCGAGCGCCACAGCCATGAACGCCGCCAGCACGAACACCAGCACCCACTGCCACAGGTGCCACCAGACCCAGGCGATGGCGACCACCACGAGCGCGCGCAGGAAGGTGGCGAACGAGATATCGAGCCGACGCGGTCTGTGTCGCGCACCCCGTGTCGGGCGCTCGCGATTGGCCGCAGTCGCGCGAGACGTCGTCACGCTTGCTCCTGCAGGAACGACGCCGCGAACTCCTGACCGCGTGCCCACGCGCCTCGTGTTCTCCAGCGTTCGACGGTCATGCGCTCGCACCCGCTGAGATCGTCGTCGAAGATCTGCCGCAGCTGCTCAGCCAGGTCGCTGTCGATGCAGCACACGTTGCTCTCCTCGTTGTGCGCAAACGATCGATTGTCGAAATTCGTCGTACCCACCGTGACCCAACGCCGGTCGACGACCATCGTCTTCTGGTGCAGCATGGTGCGATTGAATTCCTGAATCTCGATATTCGCTGCCAGCAGCCGCCCAAACAACCGGACGCTATTGTGGCGCGCGAGCCAGTTGTCGTTCCTGATGCCGGACACCATGATCCGGACGTCCACCCCACGCTGCTTGGCTTCGATCAACATCTCGATCGCGACCGGATCGGGAACGAAGTAGGGACTGGCGATGTCGATCGACTCGCGGGCACACGCGATCGCCAGGTAGTACATCGTCCGGACGCTGGACGCACCCGTTTCCGGGGAGCTCAGGATCGTCTGGACTGCCAGACGGCCGCTCGGCTCGATCGTCGGGTAGTAGGCATCCCCTGACAACAGTTCCCCAGTCGTCTGTTGCCAATTGTGCGCGAACCCGGTCTGCAGCGGAACCACGGCCGGTCCCTCGATTCGCACTTGGAGGTCACGCCATTCGTTGGGACCACGCGCGTTGCCGCACCAGTGATCGGCAATGCCGGCGCCACCGGTGAAGGCGACCCGGCCGTCGATGATCAGCGATTTGCGGTGGGTGCGGTTGTTGAATCGTCCCAGCGTGTACCACCGGATGGGGTTGTACCAGGCGACCTGACACCCGCCGGTTTCAAGGACATCCAGGATCTCGGGACCGATGTTCGACGATCCGATTGCGTCCAGCAGCAGCTTGACGCGACGGCCCGCCGTGGCCTGCTCCGCCAAGGCGATCGCGAACTCCTGGCCGATGCGACCGGCCCAATAGATATAGGCCTCGACGGTAATCGAGGAACGGGCACTCTTGATGGCGTCGAGCATCGCCGGATAAAAGGCATCCCCATTGTTCAGGAGCTCGAGGCGATTGCCTGGAAGAAATAAGTTGCCGCTCGCTCCGGCCACAGTCGAGGCAAATTCCGGGGAATCGACGGCAAACTCGTGATCGAGCCCAAAGCGCGGGGGGTCGGCCGCGGGAGTGAGCAGATAGCTCACGACCGCCATCGCAGCGCAGCCGATGGCCCAGCCCCATCGCGCGTCACTGATGGCCCAGATGCTGGCGATCGCCCACGGCCACCACGCCCAGAACAAGCGCCGCGCGCGGGTCCAGAACGTCAGCGTGCCTTTAGAAGCGTGAGACCGTGGCTCCGCTGCCTGATACCGCCAGCCGGGTCTCAGACGGTGGGCGGACAGCCCCAAGGGCCGGCTTCTGGGCCGGAGACCTGCCGATGGATTCGCAACCTGTAGAGTGGTCATGGGTTGTACAGAACACTACGCTGGGTGATGCACGACACGATACCGAGCCCTTGCACGATCCGGCCCAACTCGGCGGCTACTTGACCGTCGCGATCACCACGACGTCGCATGTCCGTGAAGCGCGGTCGAACGGCGCCTCGACGGTACAATGGCGATTCGGGAGACCAAGAGAGGACATCATGCCGGGTCATTCAGATCGTCACAAGCGGCGGGGTCGCGATCGTTTACTACGGACCCCTTCTGGTGACGGCTGGTCTTGCGACCGTAGGTTTGCAATTCGGCACGCTCGGTATGACCGCAGCGGTCGCCGGGGTCTCTCTGCTGATCACCACGCTGGAAGGCTCCCTGCTGACACCCTGCTGATGAGCCGTGCGTCATCGATGAATCGGGTCGCCGTCTTCGCCGGGCTGCTCTTTTGGAGCTGGGTGTGGGGGATCTGGGGGATGTTGCTGGCGGTGCCGATGATGATGACCATCAAGGTCATCTGCGATCATGTCGAGCCGTTGCAGCCGGCCGCACATCTACTCAGCGAGTGAGATCCTCTAGCGACTGCGCGACGCCTTTCAAGTCGCTTCCGGTGCGACCGCGCCAGCGTTACCGTGACCTCTCGTGCATGACAATGAAAGCGAATCGGTTCGATCGCTCAAGACTTGGAAACGTGGCCCGCAGTTCTGCCGCTCGTGGGCGTGCGTCGAAAGGGTGGAGCGGCGAGGGAACGACATTGAGAAGGCGATTGTCGGCCTGCTGAATCAGACAGGCGTTCCTCCTGTGAAGTCCGGTATACTGAACGGCATGAGAATGATCCGCAACATCATCATGGTCTTCGCTCTGACATCGGTCGCGCTCGCGACCAGTGCGTGTCCTGAAAAGGGCCCCGCTGAGAAGGCCGGAGAGAAGATCGACGACGCCATCGACGAGACAAAGGACGCGGTCAAAGACGCTACGAAGTAGCAGGGCTCTCTTCCGCCGCGGAACACTTCTTATCCTCAGGCCGGACTCGACCAGTGACCCTCAGGTTAACAAGCGGAAGAAGAAGTCTGAGCCTCGCCAAACGGCGAAAAAAGGGCAACGCCCGATCAACGTCTACCAAGACGACGGCAAGGAATGTGCTTGCAAAAGCGGCATGACCTGGCTCACATGGCTGCTCATCGCACTGCTCGTCGCCGTCTTCGCTGCGCTGACCGGCATCAAGCCGAAGGATTCACGACCGGTGGCCCACACGCGACTCATGAGCGTCGCACGAATTGTACTCGTGGTGATCGTCCTGATCGTGGCCTATCTGGCCTTTAGAGCGCGTTCCGGCGGATGACCCGACGCCGTCTGTTGCCTTCCCCGCATTCCCACGTCAGCGCGCTTCAGCATCGACGATGGACTTCCAATTCAACAGCGCGTTCCAGAGGAATCTGAAATCCGAGCGGTTCAGATCGCGGTGGAGTGGGTTGAAGTTGTAGGCCAGCACGTGTCCGCGGCCCTGGCGAATGTCGAGAATCGCCGGACGTCCCTCGAGCGCCTCGACGTTTCTGGCTCCTCCGCTCACGACCATCGGGGCATCGCCGTCACCGCCCACGGGCTCCGCGCCGCCCACGACATCGCGATATTCGCGTGGAGCACGCGTCCCCCACTGCATCACGAGAGGCCCCCGGTTGGGTCCTCCCTCCAGACAGTTGGTGCAATACGCCATCTCGCGCCAGAAGGAAGGCAGGTCGTAGACACGGTAGTTCGAACGGAACACCGACGTGCGTGGGGTGTATCCGTAGGCCACCGGATGATCGGTCTGGACGAAGCTGGCAGCAATCTCGGCGCCCGGCGTCGACACGCGCGGGCCGTTGTACACCGGCACGTTCCGAACGAGCCCACCCTCGAGCGCCAGGGTCGATCCGTTGCCGAGCGTAATGAGGAGCCCGCCATTTTCGACGAACGTCTCGAGACTGGCCATGCCCTGCCAGCCGATGCCGCCCGTGATGTCATCAGACTCGGCGGGCACGCCCAGGCTGGGATACTCCTGTGTCTTTTTGAAGGGTACCGGTCCGTTCGTTGGCGCAATGCCGCGGATCTGACTCGTGAGATCCATCCGCACGTGACCGTAGATCACGAGATCCACGTGATCCTGCAGGCTACCCGCGCGGATGTCCTCGTCCCTCAGTACACGAACGGAATCTTCTCGCGATCGAGTGTGTAGCGAATCCATCCGATCGAATCCGTATCCGCCCACGGCACCCAGACGCCAATGCGCGGCGGCGGCGAGTCGTGTCGGGGTACATCTGGCACCGATGTCGTGCCGACGATGTCGAGGGCGAGCTCGTCGGACACGGCCTCGAGTGCCGCTCGAAGGCCCTCCGCGGCCGGGATAATCCACGAGCCTGCAGGAAACGTCTGATTGTCGTGAGTGAAGGCCCGCTCCACGATCTCGAGCTTGAAGCGGGATAGCCGATAGCGAGCGGCCAGCAGACCCTCCTGACCCAGATCCCGAATCAGGTAGACAGGTCCGTCGCCCGTGACACGCGCGCTCGCTCTGACCGGGGCGTCGAGCGCCTGAAACGTCATCGTCTTCACCGCCGGATCGGCGACAGCGATCGTCTCGACGCCGAAGTGCACGGGCCACGCCCAGCTGATGTCGTCGTACGGCTGATTCTCGTTGTCCGCCGGGAACTCCTGCGGCGCGAGCAGATCCACGGCGTAGTTCCTGTACGGCTGATCCAGCCGGACGACAAAGCTGCCAATTGGAAACGTCCCCTCGCGGAGCGTCAGCGTGGTGGTGGCCCGTGAAACCTCGATGTGCTGCGCGAGGAGCTTGTTGACCATGTCGGCCACGCGCGCACGATCGACACCGGAGCCGGACTCACGAATGACGAACGCATAGGGCGGTTCGTTCAGGCCCTTTTGCCACGAGTTGTAACCCTTGCGATAGAAGTTCTTCAGCATCTCCTTCGCATGTCTCGCCGTATAGCTCAGGATCGCGAGCATGCCGGTCTGCTGATAATTGAGGTTGTCGCGCATCGACCACAGGAACGTGCGGGGCGGCGGCCACGGCCGATACCACTCCCGCTTCGTGGTCCCCTCGTCAATCGTCCGGAGCATCGTCTCGGCGCTCCCATTGCCGAAGGTCTCGTACCCGCGGCCGATGCTGTTGTGATTCATGCCGATCGAATCCATGTAGTGGTGCCCGAACCCCTCGCCGAAGTTCCATGTCCAGACCCCCGGCATCCCGAAACCCGCCATCGTCGTCATCTCGTGAAAGCTCATCTCGATGAATTCGTTGGTGACGATGGGATCGAGGTGCGGGTTGAACGGACCCGTGCCGTTCCACGTCTGAAGGAGCGCGATGGCCTCGTGCAGGTCGTGCACGACCGTCGGGTGGTAGTCGAAGAACATCTTCTGTACCGCCTGCGTCGTTTTCAGCGCGAGCTGGTGCGCGTCGCGGTTGGCGTCGACGTACACATACGGACCCAGTACGGCGGCGACTGTCTGGGCAGGCGGTCGTAGTCGGTCTTGCCCTTGAGGTCGCGATAGAACCAGTCCACGAACTTGTCGCGCCCGTCGGGATTCGACACGGGGTTGATGAGCACGACGACGTTGCGGCGGATCTCCTGGATCAGGGGAAGATCGGAGACTGCGAGCCTGTACGCGAGCTCCATCACCGCTTCGGGGCTGCCGCTCTCGTCGGCGTGAATGGCGGCGTTCAGGTAATAGAAAGGACGGGCGCCTGCGATGACGCGCTCAGCGTCGGCCGGTGACGTCGTTCTCGGATCGGCGAGGCTCGCCGTGGCGGCCCTGAGCGAGGCGAGACTCGTGATCCCTGTCTCGTCGGCCACCGCGACAAGAAGAATCTCGCGTCCTTCCTCGCTTTGACCGAGCGTCTCCACGTGCACGCGGGCCGAGGCGCGATCCAGCTCACGAAGGTACGCGTAGATCTGCGTGCTGCGTCGCGAGCTCGCCCGGCGCGGCAGCGATGCGGCCCATGAAGTCGGACGGGGAGGGTACGGTGCGCGACTCGGGTGTATAGGCGACCCAGGGGCTGACGAAGCGCGGATCCGTCGTCGCCGCGCGGATGGCGTCGACCGAGCCGGGCTCGGGTGTGTCGGGCGCGTACGGATTCTGCGCAGCGATGAACACGCCGAGCAGGATCCACAGGACCATCCCGCAGGCAAGCGCAGCTTTCATCGTGAGCTCCAGACGAACGTCCACCTGTCAGCGGATCTGCAGACCTGAAGGCCTGCGCGACCGGTTTATTGCGTGCTCCAGGCGGGCGGAAGTCTATGCGGGAAGGAGCGGGAACGAGAAGCGGGGGATCGACATTCGATCCCCCGCTTTCAGCGGTTGAGCCTAGAACTGGACCCCAACGCTGAACTGGAGCCGTCCGTGGCTTCACCCACTGCGTCCGCGCGTGAACGTGTCGGTGGCCTGTTGCAGCCGCAGGTCGGCGAACTGCAGTTCTGATCGGCGTTGAGCAGGTTGAAGACCCGACGCATCGAAGGCGGAGCCGGTATGTGCCGCCCAATCTCACGATCTTCCCGAACGTCAGATCGACGTTCTTGATATGGGTGAATACCGTGGAACCCCCGGCTCCATGATCACCGACTTGCCGTGCCCTGTCCGAGACCGCCCACGCTGATCTGGCGGTTGAACGCCCGCCCGCTGCTGAACTCGGTGGACGTCGACAACTGGACCTCGTACGGCAGCATGACCACACCCTGCACGCGGAACATGTGCGGACGGTCGCCCTGGAGCCGGCCCTCGGCGTTGATGAAGTGGTTCGGATCGGCAGCCATTCCGCGGTGCCGTACAAGCGGGTTGAACTGTTCCTGCGACAGCATCGCTGGAATCAGGCCCTCGGATCTCGACCACGTGTACGACCCGCTCAGGCCCAGTTATTCGCGTAACGCCGGTCGAACGAGAACACCACGCCGTGGTATCGCTGGAAGTAGTCGAGATCCTCCGCTCCCGGGAACGTCCCGGGATCGTTGCCCTTTCGGATGACCGGGTTCTCGACCTGACTGAGCAGTTGTACTCAACCGCCTGTGAACGGATCCGTGAACGGGAACGTTTCGTAGACGCCGCCCAGGATTTCCCATCCCGACCAGATCGGTCGTGGTCTTGTAGATGTACTGAGCGCCCGACCGCCATGGTGCCCAGCACCTGCTGCTCGTACCCGATCGATGTCTGATAGGTCTTGGGTGGCTTCAGATCCGGGATTGAATGAGAGATCTGCCGCGGTACCTCGTCGATGGGTGATATCGAACTCTCCGGTCGAGGGATCCGGGTCGACATAAACGAAAAGTCGGGCTGGTCTGCCGGCGCGCGGCACGTCCCAGTTGCCGATGACGTTGTGGTCGTAGTAGACGCCGAATGAACCGCGGATCACCGAGCGGCCGTCGGCCGTCGCCTTGTATGCGAACCCGAGGCGCGGCGATACGAGATTCCACGTGATGACGTCGACACCAGGCAGTGTCTCTCCAGTCGCCATGAAGTTGCCAGAAGGAGAGATCGATGGTGTCCCGACGTCAGACGGTCGTAGTCGGGGATGTTCCCGGTGTTGTGGTCGTAGCGCACGCCCAGATTGAGCGTAAGCCGATCGCCGACGGTCACGTTGTCGTCGACAAACACGCCGACATCCTGCGTGACGCCGCCGTACTGATAAGGATCCTGCACCGCGCGGTACAAGGAGCCATAGTAGCTATAAAGGTAGGTGCCCTGTGGACCGATGCCCAGGTTCGTCACCGCCGAGCCCTTGGAGTACTGGAAGCCCATCTTGAACTCGTGCTGGGACTTCAGGAAGCTCTGCGCGTAGTAGGTGGCCTTTGCCTTGGCCTGCTGCACGCCAGGTGACGTAGTCCCACGTGTAATCGACGCCGCCCGACTGAGTGGCGGGACCGCCGCCGGCCGGGGTGTAGTCGATAGAACGGTTCCTCAATGCTGCCGGTCTGCGACTCGTAGACGTCGTCCGACCACCAGCCCGCGTAGCGGAAGTCGAGCAGGAGGCGGTCGTTCAGGGCTGTCTGCCAGCCTGCGCCCCAGGCAGGGTTGTGACCGTACTCTCCCGCGAGGGCGGAGGGCTGGATGAAAGGGCTCGGAACCTCCGGGCTGCCGAAGCGCTCGTAATGGTCGAAGCCGTTGATGTCGTGCTTCTCGCCCAGTCGCGTGGTGACCTTCACGTCGAAATTGTCGCTGTAGACTTCCGGCGCAAAGTTGGGATCGTTGCCTGGCTCTGTACTCGCATCGCGCCTGTATTCCCAGGAAGTGAAGAACCAGGTCTTGTCCCGGATGAGCGGGCCGCCGAGCTGCGCCGTCGCGTTCGCGAACCGCTCGCGGTGGAACGTGAACTCGGAGTCCGGGAGCTCGACATTGGTGCCCGTGAGCGAATCGTTCGTAAAGAAGTAGCTCGCGGCGCCTTTGAAGGTGTTGCTGCCGCTCTTGGTGACCACGTTGAAGACGCCGCCGGTGTGATTGCCGTACTCCGCCGGCGCGCCGACACCGATCACCTGAATCTCTTCGATGACATCGGGGTTGACGTCCCACCACGAGGAACCCGTCTCGGGGCCGGACACCTCCACGCCGTCGATGTTCCAGGAATTCGATTGGCGGTTCGATCCAAAGGCCACGACGCGATCGGACTGGCCGTCTCCGTAATCGACGCTCATGCCGGCCTGCACCTGGATGAGGTCGTACATGTTCCGCCGCGTGGGCACTTCCTCGAGCAGCTCGCCCTTGATATTCGCGGCGACGGTCGCGGTCGTCACATCGACGACGGGTGATTCGCCCACGACGGATACGGTCTCGGAGGTCACCGCGATCTGTAGTATGACGTCCGCGCTTGCGGTCCCGCCCAGGCTGACGGACACGCCCGTGATCTTCGCCGGCTGGAAGCCCGGCATAGTGACGTCGACGACGTACGCACCTATCGGCACCGACGGGAAGCGATAGACGCCCAGCTCGTTGGTCGTCGTCTCGCGCGTGCTTCCAATGAGCGCCTCGCTCGTGATGATGACCGTCGCTCCGGGCACCACGGCATCGCTCGTATCGGTGACGACCCCACGGATGCCGCCTGTGTTCTGGGCTTCAGCAGGCAGGCTCACACCCACCGCCACCGCCGCCGCAAGAAGGATGCGCGTACAGTTCCAAGGTCTCATATGCCCCCCGGAAGATTGAAACGACTGCATTCGCGACAAAATGCCACACGAAGGGTTGAAGATCCAGCAGTTTCACGGCCGCATCACGAATAGATGACGACGTTCGTGCGCATTCGGGATCTTGGATCAGGCGCATCATTCCGGTTGGAGTATTCGTCCCTCAAGGCTGTCGGTTCGTCACTCGAGCCTCACGCAATCGTCGGAATTGCTCCATCGCCTGGCGCGCGCGGTCCGGCTGCTTTGTCCGTGCAAACAAAAGGCCGAGCTGGTAATACGCGTCCGGCGATTCGGGTTCGAGCCCGATTGCGCGCTCGAGGGCGTGGCGTGCAGGCTCGTACTCGCCCGCCTCGACCTGCAGACTGCCCAACGTGACGTGGGCTGCATGGTGCCGAGGCGCCAGCTGAACGGCGCGGCCGAGATGAGCAACGGCGGCCTGAGTTTCGCCCTGATCCCGCGCGACGAGCGCGAGCTGGTAGTGCGCTTCGCCCTGCGCGGGGTCGAGCGCCAGACTTCGTTCGAGCGCCGCTTCGGCGTCCGAGTACCGCCGCTGGCCGTAACGGGCGATGCCGATGCCGAGCGGCCCGCGCGCATCGCGCGGGTCGAGCGCAGCCATCTCCTCAAACGACTGTTCAGCCGCGGCCCAATCCATCCGTTGCAGCTGAATCGTGCCGACGAGATTGACCGCTTCGACGTCCATGGGACGAATCGCGGTGAGCGCATGGGCGGCATCGAGCGCCTCGCTGAATCTCAGCGCGGCGGTCGCGGAAAGCGCCAGGGAGCGGAGAAGCGACGGCGATGGATCCCCGTGCGACTGGGCGATGAGGAAGAGCTCTGTTGCTCGATTGGGATCGCGAGCGGCGATGAGGTCGCCCAGCCCGACCAGCGCCGCAATCGACATCGAATCGGCGTCGAGCGCCAGCTCGTACCACCGCTCGGCGCCGGCGCGGTCGCCCTCCGCCAGTCGTGCGCCTGCACCAGCGACGAGGAGAGGCGCCGTCTTCATGTCGCGCTCGTGTCCGGCCTCTGCCAGTGAGAGCGCATCGGACGAGCGGCCATGCTTCAGAAGAAGGTTGACGAGGAAGATAACGGTCGCTTCATCAGCCTTCGAGGATGCGTCCAACAGGAGAGGGCGGGTCGCGTCGACCTCACCGAGCGCGATGCGCGCGCCAATCTCCACGCCGACGGCTCCGGGCGGTCGTTCCTGCGCGGGCACACGTGCCAGGTGCTCGAGCGCCGCGCGTGGTTCGTCGAGCGCGACGAGTGTTCGAGCCATCTCGTACTCGAGCCCCGGGTCACCTGGAAGATTCGTGAGCGCCGCATCCAGGGCGGTTCGAGCGTCGGCCGTTCGCCCGGTGATGGTGACTGCCTTGACGAGGCCGAGCCACGCCTCGCGATCGGACGCGGCGACCTCGGTGGCCCTCCGGAAGATCGACTCTGCCTCCAGGGGCCGATTAGCCGACAGAAGGAGGTTCCCCAGAAGAACCAGCGCGCGCGCGTTGGCCGGCTCGCGCGTAAGAAGCGCCCGGAGCTTCTGTTCGACTTCATGGGTCGGCCCCGACGCGATCTCCGCAGCGAGCCCATCGACATCGGTGGGTCGTGCCGGCAACGCCATCGACGGCGTGGCCGTCGAGGCCATCATGGCCGGCGCACGCCCCGTCATGAGATAGCTGGTGTCGAGCAGCTTCTTCGCGACTTCGTCGGTCGGAAAGGCCGACATGTGCCGCTCGAGGGGCGGGATGGCCTCGGCGAACCGATCGGCGTAGAAGAGCACGATGCCCGTCGCGCGATCGATACCCTCGAGGTCCGGCTTCCACTTCCTGGCGCGCGTCATGGCCACTGCGGCCTCAGCGGCACGCTGGCGCCGCGAATAGATGACCCCGAGGTTGAAGTACGAGTTCGCCACGACGTCGGTGACCTGCTGGCGTAGCCGCGCGCCGCGCTCTTCGTCAGGCACGGGCGGCTCCTGAAGGATCACCGTCGGAAGTGAGGCCCGATCGAAGCGCCGGCCGGCTTTCAGATCGTCAAGCAGCCGTCGTGACGGTTGATGATCGGCATTCAGCCTGAGCGCCTGCTCCAGATACGACGCGGCCGGATCGACGAGCCCGTTCTCGAGATAGGCCCGTGCGATAAGGCTTCGAATCTGGGCCGACGAGTTGCCCGCCATCATTTCATCGAAGAGCGCGCGAGCCTCGGTCAGGCGCTTCGTGCGAAGGTTCGCGTACGCGAGCGACAGGCCCGTGTCGAACTCCCTCGCCTGCCGCATCGATCGTTCGAGGACCGACCGTGCTTCCGCATTCTCCCCGGCGATGAGGAGCGCCTTCCCGTAAAGACGAAGCGCCCGCGCGTTCGTTGGGTCGGCGCTGGACACCTCGCGCGCCAGTTGGCGTGCCGTCTCACTGTCCCCCGCGCGCAGCAGCACGACGACGAGATCCAGTGTCACAAGAGGATCATCGGGCTGATGCCCGCGCGCCTCTTCCAGATACTGCCTCGCGTCGTCCTGACGGCCTTCCGCGCTCGCGAGCGCCGCCAGACGACGCAAGGCGCGCGGGAGCACTTCGCGCGCGTAGACCGCCTCGGCTCGCTCGAGATCGCCGGCGAGCTGAAATGTCTGAGCCGCCTGGTACTGCTCTCGCAGCGGATCGATCGAGGTTGGCTGCGGCGCCTGATGGGCGACCGCTGTCGACATGAGCGCCAGGGCGGCTGCGAGCGGCGAAGCCAATCTCATGCGTGTGGAGGCCCTCGAGCAATCCACTATACTGACCCGCGGTTCCCGTGTCCCGCTCGGTATCATCGGTGTCTCGCATGCTCCTGGCTGGCGCCCTCGTCGCGTTCGGCGCCGTCCTCGCGCGCCCGACCCAGTCCGCGCGCATCAGCAACCTCCCGCCTCTTCAGCCCGCGACCGGGATCTTCGAGGACGTCGCCGCGGCCGCCGGGCTGTTGGTTCCACACCGATCCTCCGTTGAGAAGCGGTACATCATCGAATCGATGAGCGGCGGCGCGGGGGCGATCGACTATGACGCCGATGGCGATCTCGATCTCGTGACCGTCAACGGCTCGAGCGTGGAGCGCTTCAAGGCGGGAGGTGATCTGCTGGTGACGCTGTACCGGCAGGACGCGCCATTGACATTCACGGACGTCAGCTCCCAGGCCGGCCTGACGACGAAGGGCTGGGGAATGGGCGTTGCCGCCGCCGATATCGAGAACGACGGAGACGTCGATCTGTACGTGACGGGATTCTTCGCCAACGCGCTGTTTCGCAACCGGGGAGACGGCACGTTCGAGGATGTCACGACTGCCGCGGGGGTGGGCGCCGGCGGATTCAGCACCGGTGGCGCGTTTGCGGACTACGATCGCGATGGCTTCGTTGATCTGTTCGTCGCACGCTATGTGGCAGTGGATATCGACCGGCTGCCTGAGTTCGGCCGCGACCAGTTCTGCCGGTATCGTGGCATCTACGTGCAGTGCGGTCCGGCCGGGCTTCCCGGCGAAAGCGATCTGCTTTTCCGCAATCGTGGCAACGGAACGTTCGAGGAGGTCGCGTCGCGTGCGGGCGTTTCTGACACGGCGAAGTTCTACGGCATGGGCGCCATCTGGGGCGACGTCGACAGCGACGGCTGGCCGGACCTGTACGTCGCCAACGACACCAATCCCAACTACCTGTACCGCAACCGTCAGGACGGGACGTTCGAGGATATCAGCCTCGTGAGCGGAACGGCGATGAGCGGCGACGGACGCCCGCAGGGCAGCATGGGCGTCGATTTTGGCGACTACGACGGCGACGGCGATTTCGACCTCTTCGTGACGAACTACTCGGACGAGCCCAACGCGCTCTATCGGAATCTTGGCGCCGAGGGATTTACCGACGCCAGCTGGACGGCGCGCGTCGGCCCGCCCTCCATTCCACACGTCGGATGGGCGACCGACTTTCTCGACTACGACAGCGATGGTTGGCTCGATCTCCTCGTCGTGAATGGTCACGTCTACGCGCAGATCGATCTGGCGAAGGTGGGCACCACGTATCGGCAGCCAATCCTCCTGCACCGCAACAACGGCGACGGCACGTTCAGCGACACGAGCGGCTCGAGCGGGCTGGACCGCCTGCCGCCGCTCTCACGCCGCGGTGCGGCTTTCGGCGACATCGACAACGACGGCGACGTGGACGTTTTCGTCGTGAACATGGACGACCCGCCCACGCTGCTCGTCAACCGCGCGCCCGGTGGTCACCGGGTGCTCGTGAGCCTTCAGGGCCGCCAGAGCAACAGGAGCGCGATCGGCGCGCGCGTCGTGGTCCGGACGGGAACGCGGGTGCAGACAGACGAAGTGCGCGGCGGATCGAGCTATCTCTCCCAGAACGATCTGCGCCTGCATTTCGGCCTCGGCGCGGCCACGCGCCTCGACACGCTCGAGGTCCACTGGCCGTCGGGCCGCGTCGAGCGTCTGAATGATCTGGCGGCGGATCGACTGCTGGCGATCGTCGAGGGCCAGGGTCTCGTCGAGTCGCGGCCGTTGAAGGTCGCGAAGCCCGGTTTTGAGCCCTGAGTCCTGAGCCTTGCGGAAGCTCCTGATTGGTCTCGCGATTCTTGCCGCCGCCGGTGCGGGGGCGGCGTGGTGGCTTCGGCCCTCGCCGCCGCCCAACGTGCTGCTCGTCACAATCGACACGTTGCGTGCGGATCGGCTTGGCAGCTACGGCTACGCCGGAGCGCAGACTCTCGTGCTCGACACCCTCGCGGCGCGCGGCACGCGGTTCGCGCGTGCCAGCACAGTGGTCCCGCTTACCCTGCCGGCGCACTCATCGCTCCTGACCGGCACCTGGCCCGCCTACCACGGCGTCCGCGACAACGGGGGGTTCTACCTCGAGCAGGAACACATCACGCTTGCCGAAGCGCTCAAGGCAGGCGGCTATCGAACGGGGGGATTCGTCGCGGCGTTCGTGCTGGACGGACGCTGGGGCATCGGACAGGGCTTCGATTTGTTCTTCGACGACTTCGACATGTCGAAAGCCGAGATGCCCGGCATGGACGCCATCCAGCGGCGTGGGAGCGAGGTGATCGATCGCGCGCTCGCGTGGCTCGGAGAAGACCGGGACACGCCGTTTCTTGCCTGGGTGCACCTCTACGATCCGCATACGCCGTACGAAGCGCCACGCGACATCCGTTCGCGATTCCCCCGCACGATGTCAGGAGGATACGACGCCGAGATCGCCTACACCGATATCCAGCTCGGACGTCTCTTCGGCGCGCTGGAGGCTGATGGCCGCCTCGATGACACCCTCATCGTCGTCGTCGGCGATCACGGTGAGTCGCTCGGAGAGCACCAGGAACAGACGCACGGATTCTTCATCTATGAGGCGACGACGCACATTCCGCTGATCATGGCCGGGCCTCGCGTGCCTGCCCGAGTCGTCGACGACCAGGTACGCATTGTCGATGTCATGCCGACGATTCTCTCGCTGATCGGCATCGCCACCGACGCCCAGATGCAGGGTCAGGACCTTTCGCCGGCGTTCTCCGGCGAGCGGCTGGAGCTCGTCGCCTACAGCGAGAGCTTCTATCCCCGCTACCACTACGGGTGGAGCGAGCTCACGGCCGTGAGCGACGGACGCTACAAGTTCATTCGCGCGCCGCGCCGCGAGCTCTACGACCATCAGGTCGATCCGGGGGAAACGCGGAACCTTGCCGCCGAAAATCCCGGTCGTGCCGACGCCCTTCAGCGAGCCTTGACCGATCTCGTCGCACAAAGTACGCGCGCGCAGGCGGCCAAAGGGCCTCAGCGTATCGATCCCGACGTGGAAGAACGCCTCCGGGCGCTGGGCTATGTGTCTGCCAGCGTGACGACCGCGACCTTGGACGATCGGCCGCGCGGCGATCCCAAGGACAAGATCGAGCTCTACAACCTGCTCAAGCTGGCGGGGAGCGACTCCATCGACAAGCGCGTCGAGGATGCCATCGCGAAGGTGCGACGGGCACTGGCCGCCGACTCCCAGATCGTCGAGGCGCACACGATGCTGGGCAACCTGAGCGTCAAAGCGGGACGCTTGTCCGACGCGGTCGCCGCGTATCAGCAGGCGCTCGCCCTCGATCCGGAGAACCGCGGAGCGATCTTCAGTCTCGCGATCACCTACAAGAGCATGGGACGGCTCGAGGATGCCGAAGCCGGGTTCGAGCGGCTGCACACGCTCGATCCGCGCGACGGCCGGGCCGCGTTTCAGCTGGCCGACATCCGGATGCGGCGGCGTGACTTCGCCGGCGCCGAGACGCTACTGAAGGAAGCGCTGAAGACAGGGACGGAACGCGCGGGCCTCCTGGTCAAGCTGGCCGAGGGTTACATCGAGACGAACCGCGCCGGAGACGGTGAGAAGCTGCTGCGCGAGGCGCTCGCGGAGCGTCCGGAGGTACCGGATGCGCATTTCGCACTCGGCCTTCTTCGTGAAAACAGCGGACAGCCGGCTGCCGCCATCGCCGAATACGAAGCGGAGCTGGCGGTCAACCCGAAGAACCACGCCGCGAGCTTCAACCTTGCCAAGCTGCTCGCGACTTCAGGGCGCCACGCCGAGGCCCTCGCCCGCTATCGAGAAGCCGTGGCCTCCAATCCCGCATTCGGAACCGGCTTCCTCTATCTCGCCCAGGCGCTCGTCGAAGCCGGTGATTTGGCGGGGGCCGAGGAGGCTGCGCGCAAGGGTCTCGAGCTCAATCCCGATCCGAAGATAGCGCCGCTGGGTCATTACGTGCTGGCCGATATCTACAACCGGCAGGGCCGGGCGGGCGACGCGCAAAGACAGGTGGCGTTGGCAAGGCGGATGGAGGGAAAAACACGATAGTTCGACCCGGTGCAGCCAGTGTCGGCCTTCCGGCGCGCTGGCGAGCAGCTCAATCCTCCGAGGAGCGCGGGCTCTACTTGACGAAGGGCCTCTCTGCCTCCTCTGAGAACGGACAATCCCCGATGCTACCGGGTTGATTATCAAAGTATCGCGTCATAACATTGACCGTATCCCACGCCGAGTTTCCGGTGCCCCGCCAGCACGAAGTGGACCACTCATAAAGCACTGTCCCGCAACAGCCCTGATACTTACACCGGAATGGCCAGGTAATTCGCGTTCGAGTTGGCCGAAAATCGTACCTGAACTTGGTTGCCGTCCTGGACTTTTTGCATGGATAAGGAAAAATCCATTTCCAGCACACGGACCAGTACGTTTCAGTAACCTGTTCCCTCTCACCGCAGACCATAGCATCGTCCTTTCGATACTCAGCCCGACCAAAACCAGGCTTGGCGCTCGGCGCGCCTCGTTTAGAACGGCGGCAACTGCTCAAGACGGGATCTTGGCGCTCCCTTCAACAACGCCGCGAGGTGGCGCAGGTCGGTCGCATCCTACACCAGAACGCGTTCGGGTCTGGAACTTACGAAGGACCTGCCGCAATGAGGTACAACCGGCGCGCGGTGGCCAGATAGATCGCATTGCCGATCAGTGTCGGACGCGAATAGAGCGGCGCATCCATCTCGATCTGTGCCAGCACTTCCTTTCGGCGTCCGGCACGAAGCACAGTCATGTTGCCTTCAATGGTCCCCACGTACAGCCGGTCGCCAGCCAGCAGCAGGCAACCCCAGACGGGCTCGTTCGTCTCGTGCTTCCAGACGTGGGCGCCTGTGGCCACATCCAGACAATGAACCGTCCCGCCCAGGTCCGCGACGTACAGCAAACCATCCTTCACGATGGGTGTTCCCACCACGCGGCCGACCTCGCGAGAAGTCCAGAGCAGTCTGCTCCCGGTGACGTCTCCCTGGCCGTCGGGACTGATCGCATGAATCAACGAAGGTCCGTTGCCGTGCCCTGGACTTTGCCCCATCGCCACGAAGACGCGGCCGTCGGCAAAGACCGGTGACGCAATGATCGAGCTGCGCGAAAGGACGCCGGGGCGCGGAAGCCAGCGGGCGTCTTTGGGATTGCCGTCAAATCGCCAGACTTCGTGACCGGACGCTGCGTCGTAGGCGCGCAGCCAGCCATCTCCTCCGCCGAAGAGCACGAGCATTCGCCCGTTGACGTTGGCCGCCACAGGGCTGGACCACTGGCCATGCAGCACCTCCCCGCCCGCGCCGATGGCGCGCCAGATCACGGCACCCGAGTGCTTGTCGACCGCGATCAGACTTGGGGCGCGCGGGGTTGGGACGCGCATATGGCCTTCATTCTGGCCGTTGGAGGTACTGACCATCAGCAGATCGCCCACAGGCAACACGTCGCTGTTGGAGGCTTCATGCGGAAAGACCCCCAGGCGGGAGCACATGTCGAGCTCCCAGGCGATGTCGGCCGCCGCGTTGTCGGAGAAGACCTCGTCCCGATACGGACCCGTGTTCTCGCCGTCGCGGAAACCCTGCGTGTCGAGGGAACGGAGTTGGCACTCGGCGGTGACATAGAACAATCGGTTCCCGTCCACATACGGCGCACTTGTCGTCGAAGGCAGCACGAACTCCCGCAGGCCGCGATCAACTCTCGGGGCCACGTCCTGCCAGAGAAACGCGCCATCCCTCGCCCCAAAGGCCATGAGCACGCCGCTCTCTTCCTGAAAGTCGGGGTTCATGTGCCTGGCGTTGTCGGTACCGACGTAGACCGCATCGCCGGCCACCACGGGACGGCCAAACGTGGGGTGTCCCAACTCGGCGCTCCAGACGATATTCCGCCCGGTGGAAATGTCCCAGTCAACTGGAGGATTTCCCGTGTGAGCCTCCGTCGTCTCCGGTTGGGGCGCGACGGAAGGCACGCTCACAACGGGTGAGACGACCGGCTCTCGAGATTCGACGCCAGCAATTCGATTCAACGCCCACTCCGCTTCATGACGCAGTGCGGGATCGTTCGCGGCTAATCTCAGCGCTTCACGGGCCATCTGTGCCTTGGGCCCCAGGCTTCCCAGCGCTCCGGCCGCGCAGATGCGCACATAGAGGAATTCATCCTCGAGCGCTTCGATCAACTGCGGCACAGCGGAGTGCGCGGCCGGGCCGATGCTTGCCAGGGCCTCACCCGCCGCCCATCGGACGCCGGGAATGGGATCGCTCAAGGCTCCCGCGAGGTCCTGAGTCGCTACGCCCGCCTTCGGACCGACGGCCGCCAAGGCCTCCGCCGCGTAGACGCGGACGTAAGGATCCTCGTGCGAGAGTGTCGTGACGAGCGCGCGTACCGAAGGACTTGCCTTCGGGCCCAAAGCGCCCAGGGCACGTGCGGCGTCGCCCGCGACGATCGAATCCTCGTCTCTCAGTGCCCGTCTCAACGCCGGCTGAATCCACTCTGTATCGGGCGCCAGATCAATCAAAGCATCAGCGGCGTTCTGCCGGAAGGCGACTTGCGGATGACGAAGCAGTTCAACGAGCAGCGGAATGGCCGGCGGGCCGATCCGCCGGATGATGTCAAGAGTCCGCAGATCCAGATCTTCGTCGCCACGGGTGAGGAGTCGTCTCAGCAATGGCAGCGAGCGCCCCGCCCCCTCGACCAGGGCGGCTTCGGCGATGGCCCGGACCTTCGGGTCTTTGGCCACCAGGCGATTTGCCCAGTCCAGGACCCGAGCAGAGCTCGTGGAAAGATCCGAACCCCTGGCTTGGCGCGCCTGCGGGACTGAAGGCGTGGTTTGAGCGGGTACTGGTATCGGCAGAATACAAAGCAGCGTGCAGATGAACAGGTGTCGCATGGTCGCGGGCGTGACCCTCTTGTGACCCTCTTATACACCCGACAGTCACCTCGATTGGCTCGCGCGACCAACCAGCTCGTGTGTGCTTCAACTCCCACGTCTCAGGGATGCGGCGTCCGCTATCGCGCTGGCGGCAACGGCAGCATCTGGCTCGGGGGCAGCACGAGCTCCTCGAATTTCCCTGTCACGGCCAATGGGTTGGATCTGACGTTCAACGGCTCGGTTGTCGACGCGTTCGTGGCGACGCTGGCTTCAACCGGATCGCAGGTGCTCTTTGCTTCGTACCTCGGCGGTACCAACAACGGCGAGTTCATCAGCCAGATCAGACGCTTCGAGCTGAAGTAGCCGCGGGCGGGCGGCTGGCGCGGGAATTCGCCGAGAGGAACGCGCCCGCAGCCCGGTGCTATCATCCCGCCAGTGTTGGAATTGCCACAGGCGACATGGCTGAAGAGTAGCCGCCGTTGGCTGCGGAGACGCTCGCCGGTCTATTCCAAGAGTACGTTAGGCAGCCCGTTGGGGGTGGTAAGCCATTGCGCAGGAGTGCTACGTCTCATGCCTCTCATCGAGCCGTCGCCACTGCAATTATCGGTTGCGTTGCTTGGTATCTCGTTTCGCCGACCGCTGCTCAGCAGCCGACATCAACGTTCATCCGGGGTGCTTCCATTATTGACGGCAGCGGTTCGTCCCCTCGGGTTGAGGACGTTCGAATTGTCGGCGATCGCATTGTCGAACTTGGGCGACTGACTGCAGCTTCCTCCGACATCGTCATCGAAGCCCAAGGGCTTTCATTAGCCCCAGGGTTCATCGACAGCCATAGTCATCACGACCGTGGCCTCGCGACTGGCCGCGATGCTCTTCCCATGGTCAGCCAGGGCGTGACGACGATCGTGGTTGGTCAGGATGGCGGCGGAATCGAGCTCGACACACTCTTCAAGCGCTTCGAGGCAGAGCCCGTAGCCGTGAACATTGCCTCCTATGCGGGCCACGGGAGCATCCGCACCAGGGTGCTCGGGACCGATTTCCGGCGCGCCGCGACGGCCGACGAGATTGACCGCATGACGACCTTGCTTCGCGCCGAGATGAACGCCGGCGCGCTCGGTCTTTCGACCGGCCTCGAGTATGACCCAGGGATATTTTCCACTCCTGATGAAGTGTCGGCTCTCGCCCAAGCGGCTGCCGTCATGGGAGGTCGCTACATCAGTCACATTCGGAGCGAGGATCGTGAGGTGTGGAGTGCGATCGACGAGATCATCGCGATTGGCCGCGTGACCCGCATGCCCGTGCAGGTGTCACATCTGAAATTGGCCATGTCTGATCTGTGGGGTCAAGCGGATCGTTTGATACGCGTGCTTGACACTGCGCGGTCCTCAGGCGTGCAGATTACTGCAGACATCTATCCATACACGTACTGGCAGTCAAATCTTGGCGTGTTGTACCCGAGCAGAAATTTCACCGATCGCGTCGAAACCGAATTCATTCTGTCGCACTTGACGCCGGCAGACGAGATCATTTTCGAGAAGGGCTCACCGCGCCACCCCGAATACGCACGAAAGACGCTCGCCCAAATCGCTCAGATGCGCATGACATCGAACGTGCAAACGATGATGGATCTTCTCGCCGAAGAGGGCGGACCAGACACGGACATTGTCGCCAAGGGCATGTCTGACGCCGACGTAGAGACACTGATCCGATGGCCGTTTGCGAATGTCTGCAGCGACGGCCTCTCGACGGGCGCGCATCCACGCGGTTTCGGTAGTTTCGCCAAGGTCGTCGGCCCTTACGTCCGTGACAAGCGGCTCTTTCCGCTCGAGGAGGCGGTGCGCAAGATGTCGAGTCTCACGGCGAGCAATCTCGGCATCATCAATCGAGGCCTGATCAGGCCAGGATATTTTGCTGATTTGGTCCTCTTCGACCGCGAGACTATTTCGGATCGATCGACCTTCGAGTCTCCTCAGGCCCAGGCCGTTGGCGTTCGAACCGTTTGGGTCAACGGGCAGATCGTTTTTGACAAGAACTCGACGACCGCGAGATATCCTGGACGTCCTTTGCGGCGCGAACCGCGATGATCGGCGGCAGTTGGAATCTGGGGGCTGTCCAACTCGGCTTGGAGCCGACGCGCCTGTTGTCCCGTGAATGCTCGAGGCTTACGAAGTCGCACACGGCAGCTTCTCTGGTCCACATCGCGAAACCCCGTATTGATAGTCAGTCCCACGTCGGCCATCGGTGGCTGACCATGTACGCGTGCAGGTCGCGGTAGGCGGGCCGATCCACTTTCAGCGTGTCGATCAGCGTCTGGATGAACACCCTGTCGCCGCTGAGGGCTGGCAGGATCTCCTCCAGTCGCATCTGGAAGTAAGGAAACGTCGGCTGGGCGGGCTTTGGACCGCGGGCGTTCGCTGCCAACTCGTCGAGCAGGCCATAGAGCGCATGCTCAGTAGTCTGCGTGCCGCCGTAGAACTCGAGCATGCTCGCCAGCGGCCTGGTCGTGGCCAGCAGGCGCATCAGCAAGTCCTGGACGGACTTGAGCTCCTGTACCTGCGTCTCGAGCGCCTCGATGCGTGCCCGAACATCCGAATCCGTCACAGCCCCTCCTGATTGCTCCCGAGTGTAATCCCAGCCGGCAATCGGCGGGCGCCAATCCCAGATTCTCCTATGCCCTTCCGTATCGTCCTCGTGGACGACCACGCCCTGGTCGCCAGGGGTTCGGCCGCATCCTCGAAGACGCTCCCGAGCTGCAGGTCGCCGGCGAGGCCCAGGAGAGAGGCGTCACGCGTTCCGCACGTCGATGACGGTTTGCCGGTCAGGCGAACACGCGACTGACGTGACTTCTCCATGTCGTTGCCGCTGTCGCTCGCGACAGCAGCGGGACGAGATAGGGCCAGACGTTTTCGGCGATGCGACGTGCGCCGTCTCGGTTTGGGTGGACCAGATCCGGTTGGTTGAGATCAGGGTTGGCCACCACACCGGTCAGGAGGAAAGGAACCAGCGGCACGTCGAACCGGCGTGCCAGGTCCGGGTAGATGCCGCGGAAGGCGAGACTGTAGTCGAATCCGTGCAGCGGCGGCGTCTCCATGCCCGCTAGCAGCACCTGCGCCGAGGCCGCCTGCGAACGTTCGATGATCGCGGTGAGCTGAGCGTGAATCCTCTCGACGGGAACGCCGCGCAGGCCATCGTTCGCACCGAGGGCCAGGATGAGGATCTGCGGTCGCCGGGCCAGCACAGTATTCAGCTGTGCGAGCCCGTCGGCCGTGGTGGCGCCGTTCATACTCGCGTTGAGCACCATCCATCCGGGCCGGTCAGTCGCAAGACGGCGTTGGAGCACAGCGGGAAACGATTCGTCGGGAGACGGCGACACCGACAAGCTGTCACCGAGCACCGCGATCAGGCGCGGCGGCTCGGATGTCGATGGTTGCGTGGGGGTGCGCTCTCGTCCGCAGGAGAGCGCCAGTACAACCATCAGGAGCGAGAGCCGTCTGGCCACCGGGACTCATAAGCATCCACCGGAAACGACGTTTCATCAAGCTGAACGCAATCATTCGGCAGATCGCGCATCACAAGTCGCGTCTGCAGAAGATGCGTGTCTGCCCTCCCCCTGCTCACGTTGAGGGTCGAGCGCGTCGTCGCGAGACGAGCGTGACGCAATAGCCTCGAATGCTCGAGCCGGCCACGGCCGACTGAATCATCTACTGGTCGAGGGCACGTGACAATGTCGCCTGGACGACAGTCTTGGCAAGTGGCGCGGCGTATGGTGTGTGGGTGAGGAGGCGATCGCCGAGTGAGCGGTGTCGCCGATATGGAACGTGCGGTGCGCCGGGGTTACAGCTCGAGCTGAGCGAACAGGTCCTCGACCGTTCGGTAACACTCGCATGCGCCCAGCTCCAGTCGCGCACGATCCAGAACGTTCACGCGACCGTACGTATAGCTGATGATGCCTTCCTTCTGCAGCGCGCTGGCCACCACGCTCACGGTCTGGCGGGAAGAGCCGAGCATCATCGCGAGGAACTCCTGGCTGAGCTGAAATGCCTTACGGCCGGCGCGGTCGTGCGCCATCAAGAGCCATCGGCAGCAGCGCGCTTCCACCGAGTGGAGGGCGAGACATGCGGCGGACTGCATCATCAGGCCCATCAATCCCTGACTGTAACGTTGGACGCGCTCCCGAAACGGGCCAGCCTGCTCCACTTCACTCCGAAATACTGCGACCGGCAGGGCGACGGCGGTCGCACCTGGCACCTGGACCATGGACTCACTGTTCGATGTCGCACCGCCGAGGAACGCATTGATGCCGACCAATCCCTCAGCGCCGATGGTTGCGACCTCTACGGCGGATCCATCCAGCATCATCGTCGTGACCGACACCACACCGCCCTCAGGAAAGACGATCTCGTTGATGTGCTCGTTTGGTCGCTGCAAGACGAGCTTGTTGGTCAGTGCGAGCGTTCGCAGGTGCGGAGTGAGACGCTCGAAGTCCTCGTCGGGTAGGCGCGACAGAAGTCGATTGCGAGGGCGTTTGCGGCGGGTCTCAGTCTGCATGGAGCCTCAGGCGCTAGTGGACGCCTCAGCAGGAATGCTTTCGATTATTCCACGTCTGGCCGTCTCTGCCACGGCCTTGCGCACGCCTAACCCTGGCGCGTTGTACCCGTCCGTCAGAGAGGCGCTGGGCGCGGCCCAGCGACGACGTCGATGTGTACAACGCACCCTTAGCGAAAGCTGAATTATGGCCAAGTCGAAAAAGTCACGTCCCAAAACACTGCTCGCCATCGATCCGAACAGCCGCGCCACCGTCTCTGGTCCGGCGGACCCGAAGCCGCTCGTCGACTCTTCGGATGACCTCACGGCGAAGATGGCGGCCACGCAGCAACTGGCCGCGGCCCTGCCCTTCAACGCCAACAAGGCGCTCGAATACGACCCAGAGGCCGCGATCCGGCCACAGCCGGGCGTGTCCATCGAACCTGCCGACCCGATTGTGGGGTCGAGCACCGTCCAGGAAAAGAACGGGTCCGACAAAGTGGGCAGCGGCGGACCCGTCATCGGCGAGAACAAGACGAACGGCCCCCTTGATCGCGTGCGAGTGGATTCGAGCAAACGGCCGCTGACGACCAATCAGGGCGTCCCCGTTGCCGACAACCAGGGCTCGCTGAAAGCCGGGCTGCGCGGTCCGACCCTCCTCGAAGACTTCATCCTGCGTGAGAAGATCACGCACTTCGACCACGAGCGAATTCCCGAGCGCATCGTTCACGCGCGCGGCTCTGCGGCGCACGGCATCTTCCAGTGCACCAAGGCGCTCGGCGAGTTCACCAAGGCGTCACTGTTCGCCGAGGTCGGCAAAGAGACACCGGTGTTCGTACGCTTTTCTACGGTATTGGGCGAGCGCGGGTCGACGGACACCGCCCGCGACGTTCGAGGTTTCGCGGTGAAGTTCTACACCGACGAGGGTAACTGGGATCTGGTCGGCAACAACATCCCTGTGTTCTTCATCCAGGACGCGATGAAGTTTCCCGATCTAGTGCACGCTGCCAAGCCGGAGCCGCACTTCGCCATGCCGCAGGCGGGCACGGCGCACGACACCTTCTGGGATTTTGCCTCGCTGATGCCCGAGATCACCCACATGTTGATGTGGGCGATGTCCGACCGCGCCATCCCGCGGAGCTATCGGATGATGCAAGGGTTTGGCGTGCACAGTTACCGGCTGGTGAACGACGCCGGTGAGTCGACGTTCGTCAAGTTTCACTGGAATCCTGTCGCCGGAACGCATTCGCTGGTCTGGGACGAGGCGGTGAAGATTTCTGGCGCTGACCCCGACTTCCATCGGCGCGATCTCTGGGAGGCCATCGAGGCTGGCGCCTATCCCGAATGGGAATTGGCGCTGCAGATCTTCACCGAGGCGCAGGCCGAAGCTTTCAGCTTCGACATCCTGGACGCCACCAAGATCGTGCCGGAAGAACTGGTGCCGTTGATGCCAGTCGGGCGTCTGGTGCTCAATCGCAACCCGGACAACTTCTTCGCCGAGACGGAGCAGGTGGCGTTCTGCACCGCGCATGTGGTCCCCGGCATCGATTTTTCGAACGATCCCCTGTTGGCGGGACGCATTCATTCGTACGTCGACACGCAGATCTCGCGGCTGGGCGGGCCGAACTTCCACGAGATCCCAATCAATGCGCCCGTCGCGGCGGTGCACAACAACCAACGCGATGGCATGCACCGGCAAGCCATCAACCGTGGTCGCGTCGCCTACGAGCCGAACTCGTTGGCCGGGGGATGTCCGTTTCAAGCCGGCGCCAAAGGATTCGTCTCATTCGCGGACAAGATAGAGCCCGAGGCCAGCAAGCTGCGCGGCAAGCCGGAGCGTTTTGCCGAGCACTACGCTCAGGCGCGCCTCTTCCTCGACAGTCAAACGCCACCCGAACGCGCGCACATCGTCAACGCGTTTCGCTTCGAGCTGTCGCGGGTGCAGACCCCCGCGGTCCGGGAGCGGATGGTGTCGGGCCTGATGAATGTCGATCGCGAGTTCGCCGAAGCAGTGGCAACCGGTCTTGGGATGCGCACCATGCCAGCGCCGATGCCCAAGGTGCTCGAGACGGAGGTGACGCCAGAAGTCGACGCCTCACCGGCGCTGTCACTCATGGCACGACCCGGCGATGGCAGCATCAAGGCACGGCGCATCGCCATCCTGGTCGCCGACGGCGCGGAGAGTCAGTCGTTGGAGGCGCTTGCCAGTGAGCTACTCGCAGCCGGTGCGGTCCCGCGCTTAGTCGGAGCCCGCCTGGGTGAGGTCACGCTGACCGGCGGTGCACGGCAAGTCGACGCCACCGTCGAGACGATGCCGTCGGTGCTCTGGGATGCCGTCGTCATTCCGGATGGTGACGACGCGGTCGAACAGCTTGGGATCGACGGCCGGGTGCTCGAATTCGTCAAGGATCAGTACCGTCACTGCAAGCCGATACTGGCAATTGGGTCGGCCACCGGTCTTCTGCAGAAGGCAGGTGTTCCTGAAACGCTGGTCTCGGGTCAAGCGGATCCCGGCCTGCTGCTGATGGAAGGCGACGATACGAGTGGCATCGCCGCCTTCATCGCCGCGATCGCCAAACATCGACACTTCGAACGCGAAACGGATCCGCCGCGAGTGTAGTACCACAAAAGGAGAGACGACATGGCTGAAGCAGGCACGCTCCACGACGCATTCATTGACGAAGTGCGAGACACGTACGACGCCGAGAAGCAGCTGACGAAGGCGCTGCCCAAGTTGGCGAAAGCGTCGTCGAACCCCAAGCTGCGTCAGGCGTTCGAGAGCCATCTTCAAGAGACACACGGCCAGATCGCACGGCTGGAGAAGGTATTCGCGAGCCTGGACGAAAAGGTACGCAGCAAGCATTGTGACGGCATCGCCGGCATCATCGAAGAAGGCAAGTCGATCATGGAAGAGGACTTCGACGAGACCACGATGGACGCCTGCCTGATTGCCGCGGGCCAGCGCGCGGAACACTACGAGATGGCGGCCTACGGCACGCTCGTCGCGTGGGCGCAGGCCATGGGCCACACCGAGGCCGCGAGGCTCCTGCAGCAGACGCTCGATGAAGAGAAGGCTGCCGACAAGAAGTTGTCCGGGTTGGCGGAAGGCGGCATTAATCAGGCTGCCGCCGACGAGGCGCATCCGGCCGAAGACGAAGAGGGCGAGGACGAGGAGCCCACCGCGAAAGCGGCGGCGAAGAGGAAGCCGACCTCGAAAGCCAAAGCCGGCTACCGGCGATAGGGAGATCGCGCCGTGCTGTCAATACCGCTACTCCTGCCGGCGACGTTTCCGAAAGGAACGGCGTCGCAGGACGCCTCCGCTGCGATCTGGAAACCCGGCCCGAGCTCTCGGAAATGTTTGACAGGCTCATCACCTACTTGCGTTTGCCCGCGAAGGGAACGTGCACCGCGCCCGATGGCGATACAGCCCATGTCGTGACGGTGGAAGTCGTGACGGAGCGGTTCGACCGTGGGTGGTGGACAGACCTACGCGGATAGGCTGACCATGAGCTTCAGACGCGTTCAGGGCGCAGCTTGAGAGTCAGTCAGGGAAGGAGCGATAGGTATGGTGCGACGTCAGGATGCGACCACGCGTAGCGAGGCCGGCGCCATTCTCGGCGCTTTGGGTGCGCTATGTCTGACGATCGCGTTCGTCGCACTCCGGCGCTCGAAGCCCCGCGATCAACACGGGGACAAGCGGAGGGCATTGGCGACATACCTGCGGGATCACCTGGCGGGCGCAGACACGGCCATCCAGATGGTCCGGGGTTTGAGCGATGCATGCCGAGGAGGCCCGCAGGGCGCCCTGTTCGAGTCGTTGTACGAACAGTTTCGCGAAGACCGCGGCGTCGTCGAGGGGATCCTGGCCGAGCTCGGGTACACCTCGCGGTCGGCCAAACGACTGGCGGGTCGGGCGACCGGAAGTGGCCTTCGCGTGGTGGCCGGCGGCGCGCCCGGCGACTTGTCGCTGTTCCGGACGCTCGAGGCCCTCGCTATCGGCGTGCAGGGCAAGCGATGCCTCTGGCGAGCCGCACAAGCGCTTGTCGCGCTTCCGCACCCGCCCGGTCGTCGAAGCTTTGTCGAACTGGAAGCGGATGCGGTCCATCAGTGGGAGGCCATCGAGCGGCATCGCTGGTCACTCGTACACCACACGTTCGGCGTCTGACGCCGGTCCATCATGGAATGTTTCAGTTTGGCGTTGGTCGTCATCTTGCATCCGTATCCGACGTGCGTACGAGAGCTCAGCGTGACCGGTCACTACAGCGACACGGATCGCCTGGCTGGCCCTGTATTCATCCGGAACACACATGAGGAATACGCTAGCCGTCGTGGCCGCTGCCCTACTCATGACAGGCGAGGCACTGGCCCAAGCGCCCCCGCGCGACACGCGCCAGCCAGCGACCGCGAAGCCGGAGTCGCGTCACCCCGCATCGAGTACTCAGGCGATTACCATCGACACCGCGCCGGGGACGGTTGTCCGCTGGTCGGTTCCAGGCACGAAACGCTGCGCGATGGGCAAGCGCGCGTGGGATGCGCTGCAAGAAACCTGTTACTACCCGATCGACCTCGAGCAGAAGCCAGTCGTCGTCCGCGTGAGTCGCCACGGCGCTGGACGCGCTGAGTATGCTCGGCTCAACGTGCTCCCGCTGACATCTGTGCAGGAAAACATCGTGCTCGGCGACATTCCCCAGGCCAATCCGTCACCAGCCGAGCTCCAGCGTAATGCGCGCGAACAGGCACTGGTGGCGAAGTTGTGGACGAGGCGCGAAGGTCCCGCACAGTTCACGCTGCCGCTGGCACCGTCGGCGAAGGTCTTCCCAGAAGGCCAGGGATTTGGCTCGACCTGGATCTTCAATAGTCCGCCCGGCATGTCCGAACTTCATAGCGGTGCAGACTACGCGATCGCAGCAGGCACGCCGGTCGCCGCCGTCGCCGATGGCACGGTTGTCATCGCTGATGATCTCTTCTTCACAGGAAACGCGGTCTTCATCGATCACGGCAATGGCCTGATCACGATGTATTTTCACCTTCGCGATCTCGAGGTCACGTCCGGGCAGAGCGTGAAGCAGGGCCAGGCCATCGGGGTCGTGGGCGCGACGGGACGCGTGACGGGACCGCATCTCCACCTGGGCGCCCGCTGGCACGGCGCTCGCATCGATCCCGCACTTCTGTTCGGCGACCCTGCAAAAATCCCGGCCATTGGCCCCTGACCGGCTTGGGCCGCTCTTTCTTCGCAGTCGCGCGCGTGTGGACTCGCCGATGGATTGATCGGAGATGCGCACCATCGTTGAGATTCGTGCCCACAGATGAGCGGAGAGTGGTGCATGCCATTCAAGAGTCAGGCTCAACGCCGGAAATTCGCGCAGTTGCTCGTCGAAGGAAAAATCTCCAATCAGACCTTCGAGGAATGGAATCGCGAGACGGGGCGGAAGAAACTGCCGGAGCGGGTTAGATCGAAGTCCAAGAGCCCAAAAAAGGCGACGCCGTCGGGAAGGCGCCGAGCCGCGAAGAAACGACCGACAACCTGAATCTCGCGCCGGTCCTCCATTTCGGTTTCTGCCGGCATGGCGACGCAAACCCACGGCGAGCGCCAGCACAACCGAACCGGGCGTCAAGTGCGGCATGTCGCACCGATTCCGCTCGGTTGAGGTTGGCACTCGGCCGCATTCGTGGAACCCTAGTGTGTATGGCGGTCGAACGCCGAATCCTGACGCGGTCAGCCCTCATCGCACTCGTCGTTTCCGCGGGCTGCAGTGGCGCAGGGCGGCTCTCGCTGATGTCATCGCCGTACGACGACTACGCCTCAATGCTTCGCGGGGCCGGTCTGGACAAGACAACGCTGGGTGCGCAATGGACGGCTGCCGGCGAGTCGGCGCTCCGCAGCGCCGCCCCGATCGTCTCGCCGTTCGCCGAGTCCGGATACTTCGCCGCCGACCAGCCAACAGCGGTCGCGTACCGCCTGCAGCTCGAGCGGGGCCGTCGCATGGTCATCGAAATCGGATTCGCAACGAGCGAGCCAGGGCGCTTGTTCGTCGACCTGTTCAGGAGTGAAAGCAACGGCGAACTGCGCCGCGTCGCATCGCTCAAGGACGGTCAGCCGCTAATTGAATACGTCGTCGAACGCACCGCCTCCTACGTGATTCGGCTGCAACCGGAACTGCTTCGCAGCGGGCGGTTCACGCTCGCGGAGAAAACGCTTGCGGCGATCCGAACGTTTCCCGTCTCTGGACTGACATCCCGCGCTGTTCAAAGCGGCTTCGGCGCCCAACGTGACAGCGGGACGCGCTCCCACGAAGGCATCGATATCTTCGCCCCTCGGGACACACCGGTAGTGGCTGTGACCGACGGCATCGCCCACACCGAGACCAACGACCTCGGCGGCAACGTCGTCTGGCTCCGCGATGGCTTGATTGGCGCGACCAGGTATTACTACGCGCATCTCGATCGCTGGGCGATCGACGGTAGCGTCCGGGTCCGCGAAGGCGACGTGCTCGGCTATGTCGGCAACACCGGCAATGCGCGCACCACGTCACCCCATCTCCACTTCGGCGTATATGACGATGGGGCCATTGACCCGGCGCCATTTCTGGCGCCCGATGAGAATCTGCGGGGCACCGTCGTTGAACCTACGCTGCTCGGAACACTCGTGCGGACCCGAAGCGGGCGCACCCCTCTCCTGGCCGGGCCGTTGGCCGCCAGCGCTGAGCGCGGAATGCTCGAACCGTCCACGATTGCTCATCGGCTTGGTGTGAGCGGCACGTGGCATCGTTTGCGGCTGCCGGACGGCGCGGTCGGGTACGTCAGGGAGAACGCCGTCGTGACTGCAGAACCGCCGCTTCGACGACACCCCCTGGCCGAACCGCTCGCCTTGCGCGAGAGACCGCTGAGCGCCGCGGCGGTCATGACGACGCTGGAACGCGGCACCGACGTTGAAATACTCGGCCATTTTCGGCAATTCGATTTCGTTCGCTCTCGCGAGGGACTGGTCGGCTGGGCTGAGATGCGCCGCTAGCAGCCTAACAGCGGGCCTCGCATGGCGCTACCCGCTGGAATCCGCCGCGTCATCGACTCACATGCCGCGGCGTCCACCGTCGCGACGTCGAGTCGATGCTGACGAGTGTTGCCGCATCCACCTGCGGCCGCCTGCCCGCAGAGCACGACGTGTTTCATATTGTTCGAGTGTGTTGCCCACACTGTAAGCCGAGCCGCTGGCGTACACGAGTGGTACCGCAGTTGCTCTTCCCCGCTCCCGGAGGAGAACAAATGCCCAAGAACGATACAGACGTTGACCGCGGGATCTCTACGGATACGCGCCCGAACGGTCAGGAGCGAGGACGAAGGACCAGCGCCGGCCAGCCCGACAGCGAACTGCGCCAGCGTGAGCCGCGTGACGCAAGCGAGAACCCTGACGAGACGGATCTCATTGGCGCCGACGAAGATGACGAAGTGAGGTCGGCCGACGCTGAAGGCTTCGGGCAGGAAGCGGGAGAAGCCGAGGGCAACGACCGCGGCCAGAGTCGACCGGGCCAAGGGGGCGGTCAACAGCGGCAGGGTGAGCGCCAGCAAGGTGTAGGCGATTCCGGCAATCGGCAGGGTCAGCGTGAAGAAAACGACCAACGCACCCCGGGCAACACGGACCGGGAAGGCGACAACTGGCCCCAGCCGGACACCGACCGAGGCGACAACCGACCGAGCAGATAGATTCGGTAGCGGCGAAGAGCGGGTGACCGGCGGATGTCCGGCACCTGCTCACGTCCGGAGGAACCAAAATGGCGAAATCAAAGTCTCAGGGGCATAAAGCTGGAACTCGTTCACACCAAGAGGGAAAAGGTTCCATTGAAGCGAGCCGCCCCCAGAAACGCGAACGAAGCACACCCGCAAAGGGTCTGGGTTCGGTTCGAAGCGCCAAACAGAAACGTCCGTGAGCGCCGGGTGGGACTGTCGGACTGAAAGGAAAGGCGGCGTGAGCGTCTGATACCCACGCCGCGCACGATTACGAACAGGTCGATGCGACCATCCGCAGCGACTGGACCTTGAGTGCGGTCCCCGTCGGCTTCGTCATCGACGACGTCGTCGTACGATGAAGTCGGGCGCACACCCGTCCAACCAGGTAGGGCTGGCACAGAGGCCCATACCTGAACCATTCGGCTCGTTCCCGTTGAGCTCGGCGTCGTGTCGTCAATCTGTGCACCGGATTCCGGCCGAAGCGCAGATTTGTACTCTTCGGAAGATTCGCGCCAAGCCTAACTGACTTATGCGATCAATCCGCGCGCCGATAATTCGGCTGCGCTGGCGGATTGACTCAGGATCCAACCCAAGAGGAGAAACCCGGCGCCACCGAACCCGGGAAAGATCCAGTCGTAGTGGGGCACGTGCATCGGCAAGTCACGCGCGTGATGAAGCTCAAGAATATGGATCGTGCGCTTCTGCCCCGAATCACTTCGGCTTCACCATCACGGCGTCGATCCCGCCGGCACCTGCAGGTTGATTTCACGCAAGCCTTTCACCTGCCCGCTAGTAGCGTCAAACTCAATGAGGTACAAGCCAGGCTCCAGTGCCAGCGACGTTCGCAAAGCCGCCAGCCCACCGACCGTGCCAAGGACTCCCGCAACCCCCGTGATCGTTTCAGGCACCTTGGTGTCGACCGTGGTTCCGAGCTGAGTAAGGTTCCAACCACCCTCGAGCGTCGCAGACAATTCAGTCGACCCGATGCCGCTCTTATGTCGCAGGATGTATTCCTCGTTTTTATTCGGCAACGAAATGACGGAGGTTTGAAGACCTTTACCACTCGGGTCGGCAGCGTCGGCGGTGACCAGCAGGTAAAGATCGGGGCGGTAGAAACGAAGGCCATCGACGTTACTCTGATTTGGGGTGACTTTTGAGATCTCGATAGTTGCACAGCCGTTGAGCGCCGCACACACGAGCAACGATTGAGAGGAACCGCATTGTCTCTCCCTTACTAAGTTGCCGTCAGATGTCCGCCGTACCGCACGGACCTGACGCATTCTGTTCCATGCTGTTCTTCGTGCATGACTACACGAGCACCGACGGTGACATCCGACGCTCGTTCGGTTGTGTCGAATCCAGCCTCTAGCGTCCGCGCACGAAGTCTTGCAGTGCGGGCGACCTCTTCAGCATTGCATCGAGTTCTGACTCTCCGGGGAGCGGGAATTGCGGATCGACCCACATGACACCCGTGATTCGGACCTTTGCCGTGTCCACGTCATCGATCATGACGACATTGACGCCATTCAGCGGAATCTCCGGGCCCTGAATCAGCGCCACGTTCGTGTTCGAGTCCACCCGCAACTCCAGTTTGCGGCCACGCACCCACACCTGATGTGTCCTGTCGGGAACCCCGGACCCGCGAAGAGCCGATTCTCGCCAGCGTGCGCGGACGGCGGCGCAACCCACCCCAGGGTCCCGCGCCACAACACCAGGAGGTCCAAGACCATGGGGTCCGCCGCGGGATCTCCGCCCTGCGGCGATTCACCGTGAGCCTCCCACGTCGCGACAAACGGCAGGTGACAGCTCGCCACCTCCGCTCGATCGCGGTCCATCCCCTGATCGTTGGGCGTAACCGGATGAACCGATCGCGACCATCAGCCAGGACAACGCGAGGGCACGCATAAGACCTCATTATCGCGCCGACACGAGGCGGTTGCTCCGAATCGGGCCATTCACGTACGAGCTGTAAGTTCCTGTGACGCGTGCCCAGACGCGGAATCATCGGCCGGCGAAAGTTGTCGAATTTCCGAAGGGAATTGGCTCCTCAGGCTGGACTCGTGCCAAGCCCGAGGAGCGAAGCGAGTCGGGCGATGTCTGAGGACACCGTGGGGTGCCATCTCCATCGTCGCCCTTCAGTTCTATGTAATCAAGCCCCTACGAAGCGCACATTCGTCGGACAGACTGCGCAGGAGCCGCCACTCATGAACAGAACTGGTGTGCTCGGCGTGGTAGATTCTTTCCGTGCCGTAAGTCGCTCGTCCTGACCATAAGGGGGAAAGACGTGGAGACGCTTTACCCTGTACTGATCGGCATCGTCCCGGTACTGGCATTTGCAGCACACATGTCGGCACAGCAGATTCCGGGACAATTCCCTGGCGGCTGCGCCGAGCCGCCGAAGCGGCCGAGCGAGATCGGATGCTATCTCAGCGCTATTCAGCCAGTTGCGACGTTGCCGGATGAACCTGTCTTCTGGCATTGGTACACTTACCCGACACGCGCGGCGGCAGAAGCTGCGAAAGCAAAATCTCTGAGCACCGTCGCCGAATCGCTCGACAAGGTCTGGCTCTTCACGATCGCGAACGCACAGTGGCGGCCGTCCGCTGGTGAGCGCGTCGCGGTCATTGGCCCGTTACCCGTTCCACGCGCAAGAGAATACGTCGCGCGATACATGGAAGCTACCTTCCCGCCGAACCAGCGAATGGTGACGACGGTCCACCGGCATTCTGGGCCCGAGGCTTGGTACGTGCTGACAGGTGCGCAGTGCTTGCGGACCCCCGACAACACCATGGTCCTCCGATCTGGTGAAGGCGGCTTCGTTCCGCCGGGTCCGCCGATGGTGCTGACGAGCATTGGGGCGGAGACACGTCGGGCATTGTTCCTCGTGCTCCATGATGCGTCGGAGCCATGGCAGACGAACACCACTGATTGGGCACCGGTGAATGAGTGTCCGTCGCGGTAGCGCGCTCCGGCGGTCAGGCGGTCTGAATCTCGCGCGTTAGAACTCGCAACCGCTTGCTTCTACGCGAATTGCGTCAGGGTTTGAAAATTGATCGCGTCCTGATCGCTCGCAAGTTGTCAATCACTCGCGTACCTGCAAGCCGTTAATCACTAGAGCCCTAGAGAACCCAACTGGATCACAGGAAAGCATTGGGCGCGGCAGCGCTCGCTTGCGCGCCTCGGCGTCAAGCGCCATTATCGGCCTGAGATGGTGACCGACAGGCTTGCAGCGGCTCGCGAGGCATTCGCGCGGCAGGAGTGGAAGGGAGCGTACACAGCATTGTTGGTCGCCGAAGAAACACGTGCCCAGATCGGCGTAGAGGATCTCGAACGACTCGCGACTTCGGCATACATGCTGGGGAAGGACGAGGCCAGCGCGGACCTCTGGGCACGTTGAGGAATTCGAAGCAGCAGAGCGAGTTTTGAGCGCCTTGGTGCCGCTCCCGACCGGTTTACCGTTTTTAGGCGGGCGACATGACGGACCTCGCGACATTGCGGCGTGCGCGGAAGTCGTTCGAGCAACGGGCGTGGGCCGAATCGTGTCGGCTACTGCAAGCGGCTGATCGAGACGCACCGCTCGACGCCGAAGACCTGGAGCGACTCGCGATCGCGGCCCACCTGGTGGGCCAGGATGACGAGTGCGAGACCGTCACCGCACGCGCGCATCAGGCCTTCCTCGATCGCGGGGACCGTGAAGGGGCCGCTCGAGCGGCGTTCTGGCTCGGTTTTTCTCTCATGGAACGGGGCGCTATCGCTCCCGCCTCCGGCTGGTTTGCAAGAGCCGGGCGCCTGTTGGATGAGGGCCAGCTCGACTGCGCCGTGCGAGGCTATCTGCTGATCCCCGTCGGCATCAAATGCATCGTGCAGGGCGATCCCTCTGCGGCGCACGCCACATTCAGCCAGGCGGCGGCGATCGCTCGCCGCTTTGACGATCGCGACCTGGCGGCAGTGGCCTGCCACGGACGTGGTCGCGCGCTCATCCGCCTCGGACGCATCGCCGAAGGTGTCGCGCTCCTCGATGAAGCGATGGCTTCGGTGATCGCAGGTGAGGTCACCTCACTCGTGGCCGGCGATGTCTACTGCAGCGTGCTGGAAGGCTGCCGGGAGACGTTCGATCTGCGGCGCGCGTATGAATGGACGGCCTCGCTTGCGCAGTGGAGCGCGACGCAGCCCGAACTCGTGCGCTATCGCGGCGAGTGTCTGCTCTACCGCGCCGAAGTCCTGCAGCTGCGGGGCCAGTGGAACGAGGCCGCGCGCGACGCACAGGGCGCGTGTGATCTCTTGAGCTCGCGGGCGGCGGCGGGAGCAGCGTTCTATCGCTGCGGCGAAATCCATCGACTTCGAGGCGAGTTCACCAAGGCGGAAGAGGCCTACACGCGCGCGCACGAGCGAGGACGTAAGCCGCAGCCAGGACTGTCACTGCTCCGTCTGGCCCAGGGTCAGGTCGACGTGGCGGCCGCGTCGATCAGGAGCGTTCTCCTCGATACACAGGAACAGATCAGCCGCGCCAGAATGCTGCCTGCAGCCATCGAGATTCTGCTGGCCGCTGAGGATCTCGCTGCGGCGCGTACGGCTTCCGCAGAGTTGTCGGAGATGGCCCTCGCCTTCGGCGCGCCGCTGCTGGCCGCAGCGTCCGCGCACGCCACCGGCGCCCTGCTCCTTGCGGACGGCGACGTCCGCAGCGGCCTCGACATCGCTGCGGCGGGCGTGCGACACCTGGCGCGAGCTGGAGATGCCGTACGAAGAAGCGCATACCTGTCTGCTGCTGGCTGCCGTCTGTGAACAGCGAGACGATCAGGACGGCCGCCGTCTCGAGCTCGACGCCGCGCGACGACGATTCAAGCAGCTCGATGCCGCGCCGGGGCTCGCGCGCATCGCCGAGCAATCGGAGCGCGCCTCGCATCAGCGAATCGGTTCGCTCAGCGAACGCGAGGCGCAGGTGCTTCGGCTGCTCGCGTCAGGTAAGACGAATCGAGCGATCGCCGGCGAGCTCTTCATCAGCGAGAAAACGGTCGCCCGGCATGTGAGCAATATCTTCGACAAGCTTGGCGTGTCGAGCCGTACTGGCGCGACCGCCTGGGCGTTCCAGCACAACCTCATCTGAGACGTACGTAGAAATACCCATTTTCAGCCTTCGCGATTTTGGGTATTTCGTCCGATGTCAGCGCTTCCGGCTTCCGGTACCGTTAGTGTCGACATGGAGGCTCAGATGCACGATGCCATCATCGTCGGCGCGCGGTGTGCGGGCTCGCCGACCGCAATGCTCCTGGCCCGACAGGGGTTCAAGGTCCTGCTCGTCGACAGAGCAACCTTTCCGAGCGACACGATCTCGACGCACATCCTCTGGCCCCACGGTGCGGAGATCCTGGCGCGCTGGGGTCTCCTCGGCTCGCTGGCGGCGACAGGTGCCCCACCGATCTGTCGGCACATGACGTTCGATGTCGGGCCATTCGCCCTTCGCGGCGCCATCCCCGATGCGAACGATGGTATGGGCGGCTTCTGTCCTCGTCGTACCGTGCTCGACAGCCTCCTGCTGAACGCGGCGGCTGAAGCCGGAGTCGACGTTCGAGAGGGCTTCATCGCCGACGAGCTGCTGGTGGCCGGCAACAGCGTCGTTGGCATTCGAGGCCATGAAAGGGATACCAATCGTGTCGAGGAGCGCGCCCGAATTGTCATCGGCGCAGACGGCGTGAGCTCCTTCGTCGCACGAGCGGTGCAGGCTGCGGAGTACGACGTTCGGCCGGTCGCGGCCTGCGGCTACTACTCGTACTTCAGCAATGTCAGGCAAGAGGATATCGAGCTGTACGTTCGGGACCACCACGCGTTCGGTGGCGCGCCAACCAACGATGGTCTCCACCTCGTGATGGTGAACTGGCCGGCCAGCGACTTTCCGGCGGTGCGTGCCGACATTGAGGGTTCCGTCTGGCGGGCGCTCAAGTCCGCTCCCGACTTCGCCGCTCGCGTGCGCGAGGGCCATCGCGAAGAAAGGTGGTACGGCACGGCAGGCGTGCCCGGCTACTTCCGCAAGCCGTATGGCAAAGGATGGGCGCTCGTCGGCGACGCGAGCTACAACCGAGATCCGATTACCGCGCAGGGCATCAGCGACGCATTCATCGAGGCCGAGATGCTCGCGACGGCCCTCAGCACGGTGTGGTCGGGCGCCGACACGCTCGAAACCCGACTGGCGGCTCACGAGGCGGCACGCAACGAACGGGTGCGACCGATGTATGAGTTCACCGGTCAGCTGGCCGCACTCGAACCCCCTCCGCCAGAGATGCGGGCTCTCTTTGCCGCGCTCCATGGCAACCAGGATGCCACCAACGCCTTTCTGTCTGCGATCACGGGGGCCATTCCGCTGCCCGATTTCATGTCGCACGAGAATGTCGGCCGCATCATGGCTGCCGCGAGGGACGTGGAGCTCCACAGATGAACGACGATCTGAGAGAGGAGTGATGTCATGTACGTGATCCGCGAGGTGCTCAACTGCAAACCCGGGAAGGTCCGCCAGATGGTCGAGAAGTTCAAAAGCATCTCAACGGCTTTGACAGAAATGGGGCAGGAACCGCTCCGCGTGCTCACCGATGTTACGGGAGAGCCCTACTGGACCATCGTCGCTGAGGCAAGGGTCGAGAGGATCGATGATTTCTTCGCCATGGAGCAGAAGCTTGCGACCAATGAGACGCTTCGGAAGACCATGGCCGACTATCACGACCTCGTCGACCGCGGGCGCCGTGAAATCTATCGACTCGAGACCTGACGCCCTTGGCTTCGGATGGTTCCTCGGAGTGGGAGGGATGCTTGATGGCAAAGGTGGAGTCAACGGTCACGATCGCGCGGTCGGTTGACCTCGAGAGCGGCACGGAAGTACGGAGGCGCCAGCGGACGAGCACACTCGCACTCGCGGGCATCATCGGACCGATCTTGTTCACCACGTTGGTGGTCCTCCAAGGGCTGCTTCTTCCTGATTACAGCCACGTGAGGCTGCCCATCAGCGCGCTGGCCGCGTGGCCGACTGGCTGGATTCAAAACATCAATTTCTATGTCACGGGTGTGCTCACGATGGCGTTCGCCGTGGCCTTGCACCACGGCGTGCAACCAACCCCGCGGGGAGGCGCTGGAGTCGCGTTGTTGGTGCTTGGCGGACTCGGTCTCCTGTGGGCCGGCATCTTCCCGTGGAAGATGGTTGACGGCGTTCTTACCGAGACCGCTCCTCACGTGATTGGTGCGGTCATGGTCTTCACCGCCACCGGCCTTGGCTTCATTGCCTTCTCACGACGGATGATCGCCGATCCACTGTGGCGCGACCTGGCGACCTACACCATGCTCACGGGGATCGCCATCCTCTTCCTGTTCGTCGCGGTCGGGTTCTTTGCCATCGATGATGGTGCGCCGATGCACGCGTGGGTTGGCCTTCTGCAACGCGTTCTGTGTGCCGTGTGGTTTACGTGCCTGATCGTGCTCGCCCGACGCCTTCGTAAGCGGCCGACGTGAACCTGCTGAAATCGCGAGCTGACGCCCCGATAGGCGGCGGCCGAATGAACGATCGTCAGTTTGGAAGCGTACTTCCTCTATTCGTTGAGCTCGGCGCTGTTGGGGAGTGTGGGACGCGACGGCAAGCACACGTCGAGCACATCGTTTCGACGCGGCCCGCAAGAATGAGGTAGCCGGCGCAGGCCACGACGTGCCACCGAATGTCGTCGTGCCTCTGTCAATGTAGAGTCAGCGAGATGGCTACTTCGTGGGCACTTTCGACTTCAGCTCTTCAAACCAGTTGAGCACGACCTCGGTTTGACGGGCGGTCACTTTTCTGAGCGCGAGCATCCGGGTGTTCCAGAGCGGTGAAAACGATCCGCAGCGACATCCTTCACGAGCCGGGCGAATGTCTTCGGTCAGTGGGACCTACCAAAGCGAGTACCTGGAGCCAGCCACCAAGCGGCACATTCACTACGTACAACGAGATTTCAACTGCCGATTCGCGGATCGCCGGCTTGCCGAAACCTGGGGTGTCGTCGAGGTCCTCTCGCAAGCGACACTCGGGTATTCACCTCAGAAGAGCGAATAGACCAATCCGACACTGAGGAGGATCGCGTCCGCCTGCCACTGGTTCCGGGACTCCTGCCCGGAAGGCGCGCGGTAAAACACGTCCGGACGATTGATCATGTAGCCGCCAAACCCGATGATGGCCACCCGCGAAGCAACCGTCCAGGTCACGCCCACGCCTGGTCTCACCGCGAAACTGGTGTTCGCGTCGAGTTCGGGTTGCGCCAACCCCGGTGGCAAGGACCTCAGGAAGTCGTCGTCGAACTCGAGCTTGTTGAAAGAAGGTCCCGCGACGATTGAGAAACTGACGAGGACGGGCTGCTCTCCAACCGTATACGCAACGCCCCCCATGAGTGGACGTACGTGCAGGTTTACGAAATCGCCACCGGCGCCAGTCGGGTTGTCAATATCTGCTCGAAACCAGCTGAGGCCCGCTGCAACGCCCCAGCCTTTCTTTGGATTCAGACGGACAAGGGGCCCCCAGCCTACAAGCGGTTGGACTTCGCTGTCCGTTGGGTTCAGCGAGGTGACCGAGGCCCCGACACTGACTCGCCCCTCGGTCTGGGCTGCCGCTAGGACACCCGTACACAACAGAAATGCGACAACGCACGCTGGTCTCATCGTCTCTCACGCAATGAACGAACCGGTTCTGTGACGTTCAATCAGACACGCCTTCGACGCGCCTCGGACGGTTCTTCGGCCGACTCGATACTGCAACGGCGAAGCATGCACCTCGCCGTCGCCGGACTCGTACGAGCACATATGCGATCCATCGACCATCACGTTGCCGTCGAAGTCGAACGACCCGGTCTCCGCCATCTTGATAGTCAGTCGGCGCTCTTGCCGTCGATCGCCCTTCGCCCGGTCAGCATTTCGTAGAGGACCGCCCCGACCGAAAATATATCCGTGCGCGCGTCAACCTCTGCCTTCAAGCTGCTCGGGCGCCATGTGCTGGAGCGTCCCACATGTGGGACACTCGCATTAAGGCGAGCATGCTGCTTGCGAAGATTACACCAGCGCTGATCGAAGACGTCAAACTGCGCCGGGCCCAGGAAGTGGCGCACACGACCGTCGACAAGACTTCGCCGTCCTGAAAGCATTCTTCAACTGGTGCAGGGTACGCAATTTGGCCGCATCGAATCCGGTCGTCGCGTGAAGTTCTTCAACGTCGACAACTCGCGACTCCGATATCTCACTGAGGACGAGTACAGCCGGCTGCGTGCAGGCAGCGACGAAGCCCGAAACGTCGCCTTTCCTCGCTGAAAAGATCATCCTGTCTGTGCACACGGGCCTCCGCAGAGGCAGCCTGTTGCAGCTTCGATGGGATCAAGTGGACTTCCTCAACCGCGTCCTGCCTATTCGCGATGACGCCGGTGACGAGCACATGCGCACGCTCGCCCACATCGTGCTGACTTGAATGGCGCCGTGGCTCTTCGAGCGCGCGGGAACGATCTCCTGCGAGAGACTATGTCGGCAGCTTGACCGATTCCCGAATCGTGAGACGGTCCACGGTGAGATGCGCGATCGTGAGCGTTTCAATGCGCGAACGTCGGACGACTAAGCGGCCTACGGCGAGCCGACCGATCGCGACGGCACCGATCGCCAACGCACCGATTGCAGTCGCGCCAATCGCAATCGCGCCTATGGATGCCGCTGAGAGTGCACGATGTTTGCGCCTGTCGGCCAAATCGGTTCTCGCCATACCGCAAGTCTAGCGAGTCAGGGGGCCAAACATACACGGGAACTGCTGAGGTCACGCCAGGCCTGGGTGTGGAGTCTACGGAGAAAAATTGCTCCTCAGGCTGGACTCGTTGAGCGCCAGCTCCGCACACATCCGTTTTCTGATCGCTTCTGACGCGGAGCAGTCTACGCTCGACTGGCAGGTGACCAGGGAGTGCGGGTGGTTGCCCCGGTTGCGTTATAGTCCGGGAGCAGTCAGCCGCAAAGGCCGCGATGACGGAAGCGATTTGCGCCATCGAGGCGTCACACCGGCATAGAACAGGACGCATCATGGATCCAATGAGACGCAAGCTCCTGAAGACCGGCGCCGCGGCGGCGGCGATGGCCGCGACGCCCTCGGTGTTCGCGCAGCAGAGCAACAGCGGAGCAGGCGATCGCTTCTACCAGCGAGGGGCCGTCCGCATCCGATACGCGGAGACGGGCGCGGGCTTCCCGCTGCTGCTCATCCCGGGCGGCGGCTTGAACGGCTCGACGATCGCGGGAATTCGCGGCGGCAATCCCTTCAACACGATCGAGGCGTTCGGGGGAGAGTTCCGCTGTATCTACGCCGACCTGCGCAACTCTGCCGGTGAGTCTACCGGCCCGCTCGAGCTCGACCGGCCGTGGGACTCCTACACCGACGATCATCTGGGCCTGATGGATCATCTGGGGGTCGACCGGTTCATGGTGCTCGGCTTCTGCATCGCGGGACCGTTCATTTGGAACCTTATCAAGCGGGCGCCCAATCGCGTCGTCGCGGCCGTGCCCGCGCAGCCGGTCGGGTTCCGCCCCGAGTTGCCGAACGCTCTCTATGACAGCCAGAGAAACGGCTGGGGCGCAGAACTGGTCAAGCGGCGCCCTGACGTCACGAGTGAGGTGGTCGATCAATTCCTGACCAGAATGTTCCGCAACAATCCTGACTTCGTGTTCACGGTGACGCGCGACTTCGTGAAGGCGTGCCAGACGCCGGTGCTCGTCCTGCCGGACGATACCCCCGGACATTCATTGGCCGTCGCCATCGAAAGCGCGATGCTCGCGCCAAGAGGTCAACTGAGCATGTATCCCTGGAAAGACACGCCGGAGAAGATCCCAGTGGCGGTCCGCCACATCCGGAGCTTCCTGCTGTCGCATCGCCCCGCCTAGTCGACCGGCAGGTCCCTGCGGCTCCGCCGGCAAGGACTGTCGCCTCCCGCTTCTTCGCGGACTACTGTGCGATGCAGGCGACCGCGACCTTGAACACGATGTTCAGCGTCGGAGCACCGCCGTCGATGACGCATCCCCAATGAGCGCCCAACATCCACAAGTGCGCGTCCGGACATTGTGGGTCGCGTTCCCGACAGCAGTGAAACGCTTCGGCGAAGGCGCGGAGAAGGGTGGCCCGGTAATCACGAGCGTAGTTCAGTCCCCCGCACCGGGGAACGCGCGTCGAGTAGTCGAAGTCGAAAATCCACAGATTGCCGCAACTGGGGACGTCAACCCCGATACGCTTCCATGTGTTGTCGGGCAAGCGCCACGTCATGCGATAAGGCCATTCATCGCTCGGAACCCGCGGCTTCCAGGAACCGTGGTCGCCCGGCTTCGTGAGATCGGGTTCCGGCGCAGTTCCCGTGGGGCGTTCGCCACGACGCAGTTCAGCCAAGTCGTTCGGCGTCAGCAGACGGGTCTCGTCCGCAAGGCGCCCAAACGGTTCCTCCAGAGGATCCTCATCGTCGCCTTGGGGCCATGGAGGGAGGGTCTCTTCCCCCTGCCGTGCCTGAAACCACAAACCGGCCCCGCGCTGTATGAGCTCGAGATGCAACAGATGCAGAACGCGACCTCTCTGTCCTGCCAGGTCCTCGGAGAAACGGGCGAGCTCGGCGAGCTTGGGATCTTCGAATCGGCGCATCGGGGCTCTCAGCGCGACACTATTCTACGGCTGACGGCGTCGTGTGGAGTTCAGGTCGGAAGAGCGGCACGTCATGGACGAGCGACTCCGGTTTGTCGCCCGCCTGCTCGAGGGCCGGATCGGTCGCGCGCCAGCTGTCAGGTGCCTGGCGGCTTGTACTTGATCGACCGCGCCTTTTCGAGCGCTGCCAGCGTCTCCTCGACGGTGACCAACGGAGTTGTGTGAAGCGAGCTCAGCGCGCCGCCGGCACTGATCGCCACGGCGACGGCGGCCATCGAGACGTTGTCCGGCGCCTCCCAAAGGTTATAGGCATCGTGGTCGCCGAACGCGTACCAAAAGCCATGCAGCTTGCCGCCGACCGATTCGATGTACTGCCGCGCCGCCGTACGGCGATCCTCTGGGTTGCTGATGAGCCGAGCCCATGTTTCGGGCGTGTAGCTGAATCGTGTCAGATAGAACGGCATGGCTTTAGCCTCCAGACTCGTTGTGATTTATATCACGGCCGATCGCCGCCGCCCTCGGTGCTGGACCTCTCGAAGGCAGTGTTCAGGTACGCAACCTGTTCTGGCCGGCAATCGCCCGGTTCATCGAAACTAAGATTGAGAACGGAACCTGGCACGAGCAGGCGCCGAAGACGCAGGCAGCGAAGAAGATCGAAACGTCGCCTTTCCTCGCTGAAAAGATGATCCTGTCTGTGCACACGGGCCTCCGAAGAGGCAGCCTGTTCCAGCTTCGATGGGATCAAGTGGAACAGGATCATGCTGAACGTGAGGGGTTGCACGGAATGACCAAGAACGAGCATCCTTCGACGGAGGTGGTCAATGGCATTCGCGGTCGCGTCCGACAGCCTTCGCTGGCCGGACGGCATCCTGCCCTACGTCATCAGCGACGATTTCTCCGAGTCGGAACGCGACACCATCACCGATGCGATCGCGCACTGGAACGATCGCGCGATCGTTCGCCTCATCCCGCGCATCGGCCAGGATGACTTCGTCATCATCGAACCAGATCCCGACTCGTGCCAGTCCAGCGTCGGCCGTATCGGCGGCCGACAGCGCCTCTGCTGTGCTGTGGGTGACGGCTTCAATACCGGTAGCGTCATCCACGAGATCGGCCATGCCCTTGGTTACCAGCACGAGCATCAACGTCCCGATCGCGATCAGTTCGTCACGGTCAACACCGACAACATCGAGCCTCTAAAAGAGCCCAACTTCTCCATTCGATCCGGAGTGGTCCTCGGCCCTTACGACTATGGGTCGATCATGCACTACCCGCGCGATGCGTTCGCGGATGGCGGAGACACGATCGTCCCGCCCGACGGCGTCTCGATCGGCCAACGCGACGGTCTGAGCGAGCGCGACGTGTTCGGCATCTGTCTGATGTATGGCGCGCCACACTTCGTCGCCGCCTTTGAGGATGCCAGGCGCGAGGATCGATCGGTCGTCCGTTGGGCAGGTCTCGCGCGCTGGGGCAAGTACTGCTGGCGGCCGCTTCCCGCCAACGACGATGAGGACGCTCACCAGTCGAATCCAAACGTCGCCATCGACGCCGAACGCACGAGCGTCGTCGTCTGGCAGGAGGGTCGCACCGAGGGAACAATTCGCGCGCGCTGTCAGACGATGGACGGTGCCGAGCGATTCGAGACGATCACGGTTGCTGCCGGCGACAGCCATTCGGCGCCAGATGTTGCGATGCACGCCGACGGGAGATTCGTCGTCGCCTGGCAATCGAGTCAGTCCGGAAACGGGCAAGAGATCCGAGCACGTGGATTCGACCGACGAGGGTTGCCGCGCTTCGATGAGTTGGTCGTCAGCAGCGGAGCCGCCGGTACGCCGGGCGCGGCTGCCGTGGGCATGGATGGAGCCGGAAACTTCGTCGTGGTTTGGGGCGAGTTGCTCGACGAGTCGCTTTCGGTGCACGCGCGAGGTTTTCGCGCAGACGGCAGCGAGCGCTTTCCGACCATGACCGTGGCAACCGACCTCGGCGACCAGGACGTCTTTCCGCGCGTCGGTGTGGCGTCAGACGGGACCTTTACCGTCGCCTACGAGCGACAAGTGCGCGACGTCCGCGTCCGTGGTTTCACGGCCGCGGGCCTCGAGCGTTTTCCCGATACGGCGGTCAACGTCAATCCGGTCGGCGCACAGCTGTTTTCCGACGCGGCCGTCACACCCGCAGGGCGGACGCTGGTCGTCTGGACCGACGACCGCAACGAAAACACACTCGGTCAGCTTCGGATGCGAGTGTTCAACCAGGACGGCACGGAGGCGCAGCCCGAGTCGACCGGGAATCCGCGTGGCGGCGGCGACCAGCTGCGCCCGCGTCTCGCGACCGACGTCACTGGCAACGTCTATCTTGTGTGGGAAGACGACGAGGATCGCAACGGCGTGTTCCAGATTCATGCGACGGCACTGCGTCCCGATGGAACGCGCCTCCTGCAGCGCGTGACCGTGAACACACATTGGCCGGGCCAGCAGCGGCGGCCGGCGATCGCCAGCAGGTAACGGAACAATGCTGAACATCAAGACAACGCGTCGGCATCGGATCTTGACGGGCAATTGTTGGGCCGAGGCGAGCGCCGGGCCCGATGGGCATGGAGGATCAGCGGCTCGGAGCAACACGTCGACGACGCCGGACACGAGTCCGACGGAGGCCGCGATCCGCTACCGGTTCGGGACAGGCGTTCGCGAGAACTGGATTCCGTTCGTTCCTGTGCACACCGGATCAAATCGCATTTCATTTCTGGGAGACGTCACTGAGCTATCGGGCACCTGTGGGCATCCGACGCCTCAGGTCTTCCGGCCAGTTGACGACGACCTCGATGGGCGGCGCCTCAGGGCGTTCGCCTTCCTTGAGCATCAGAAAACGCTGGCCGTCCGCCGAGACATCGTAGACAGGAATCGTCTGCGGAAGCTGAATCGCGACATAGGGTCGGTCGAAGAGCACCGTCGGCCTGCCCGCCGAGAACGAAGGGCTGGTCGCAATGTTCACGGCCATCATTTTGTTGCCGCTTCGATAGAACAGTTCCCGCCCGTTCCGATTCCACACCGGCTCCTGACCTCTTTCCGTCGAGATCTGCCACTTGCCACCCGGACCCGGATACGGCTGCACGTAGATTTCTGGTCGTCCCGACTCATCGGATACGTACGCCATCCAGCGCCCATCCGGGGAAAACTGCGCCCCTCCCTCGATCGCCGGCGTCTGGAGGAAAGGCTGCGCTTTACGGTCACTGAGGCGGAGCACCCAGATGTCGCGGCTCGCGCCGGGCGCCTCGGTGAACGCCAGGAGAGCCCCGTCTGGGGACACTGAAACGGGAGCATGCGGGTTAGTGCTGGTGGTTAAGCGCTCGAACCCGCCACTGCCATCCGCCATCTGCCAGAAGAGATTCAGCGGCCCCTCTTTGTTCGAGTAGAACACGACGCGTTTGCCGTCTGCCATCCAGAGCGGCGTTTCATTCTGAACCGCATCGAACGTCAGCCGTGTCAGCGTCTCGCGGGCCAGCTCGTACAGCCAGATCTGATTTCCCTGTTCTTCGATCTGCACCGCCACGCGCGTCCCGTCGGGTGAGAGCCGCGCGTGCTGGTACGCGCGCTGAGGCGCGCTTAGGGCCTGCTCCGTCCCGTTGCGGCTCACCCATACGAGTGTGCGTTGAGCGCCTCCAGGTAAGCCACTGCGATAGGCGAGCACGCCGTTGTCAGAGGCGGCGAAAGCACCCCTAAAGGCGAGACCTCCAACCTGCACGCGCTCGGCAATCGGAACGGCCTCGCCGTTCAGTTCGAGACGCGAGGCGTCAAAGGGCTGCGCCATCAGGGTTCCCGCGCGGTGAAACAGCAGATAGCCCGGTGGAACGTACTGAACGTTCGAGCTGGCGTGCAGCAGCAGCTTTCGTTCCTTGGAATTCAGGGAGCCGACGTAAACCGCGTTGTTCTCCGGCTTCACGCTCCGCGCGAAGTACACGAAGTAGTTCCCGTCCGAGAGGAACGACGGGACTGAAGTGACCGTTCTCCTCCCGAGATGCATCGAAAGAGGTCACCGGCGAGATCACACCGCCGGCGGCCGAGACCCGCTGGATGGTCGCCGGTGCAGCAGACCCGAACAGCACCACCCCGTCTCGGCTCCAGGAGCCGGCACCAGGGCCGGGGTTGTTGGCAATCGTCTGCGCAGGGCCGCCGGATACCGGCACCCTTTGAAGTTTGCCCGCTGCAATGAAGGCTACATGACGGCTGTCGCCCGACCAGAACGGTTGGCTGGCATTCTCGGTTCCGGGCAGCGGCTGGGCGACCGGCGAGTCCAGCGGTCGGATCCACAGTTGCGACTTGCCGGCCGCATCCGATCCGATGAAGGCCAGCATTCTGCCGTCCGGAGAGAGAGTCAGAAAGGCGGACCCTGCTGCGAAGCTGCCCTTGTCAGGCGGACCTATCGAGAAGCGTAAAGGTGCCAGGTTCCGCGGGGACGCTCCGAAAATAGGACGTGGCGGCGGTGGCTGCGAGAATCACCACGGCAAGGAGGCCGAGGGCCCAGGCCAAGCGAGCCCTTGGCTTTCGCGGGGCGGCATTCGCCGCGCGATCCGGCTGCCTGTGAGCCGCTCTCGGCGATCCATCTCAACTCGTCGCCCACGTCGCTCGCCGCCTGCCACCTCTTATCCGGATCCTTGGCCAGACACTTTCGGATCACGCGATCGAGCGCCGGAGGAGCCATGGGCTGCAATGCGGACATCGGCGCCGGCTCGCTCTCGAGGATCTTGGCCATGATGCTGGCCTGCGTCTTCCCGTCGAACGCGCACTTCCCCGTCGCCATCTCGTACACCACGGCACCAAAGGCGAAGATGTCGGTGCGCGCGTCTACCTCTTTGGCCTCCACCTGTTCGGGGGCCATGTATTGATAGGTCCCGAGGATGGCACCTTCCGCCGTCAGTGGACGCTGGTCCTCGGTGGCGAGCTTTGAGAGAGGAACGATGGGTGCGACTTCCTGCTTCAACTTCGCAAGGCCGAAGTCCAGCAGCTTGGTGCCGGACTTCGTCATCATGATGTTGCCGGGTTTCAAGTCGCGATGCGTAATGCCCTTGTGGTGGGCCTTGTCCAGGGCGTCGGCGATTTCGATGGCAGACGTCAACGTTTGCGCCAGCGGGAGCGGCCCTCTCGACAACCGCGCCGCAAGGGTCTCGCCTTCCACGTACTCCATCACCAGGAAATCGATGCCGTCGTGGGATCCGATATCGTGCAGAACTGAGATATGTGGATGATTCAGGCTGGCAATAGTCCGCGCTTCGCGCTCGAACCGCTCGCGCAGATCGGGCCGGTCCGCGAGGTGCGCATGCAGGACTTTGATCGCGACGATGCGGTCGAGGCGCGTGTCGCGGGCACGATACACCTCGCCCATCCCGCCCGCGCCGATCGCGGAGAGGATCTCGTAGGGCCCCAGACGCCGACCTGACTGGATCGCCATGGGCCTTCCTTTTGGTTCGGTCGCGGCAGTAGTGACCGGACACTAGGCTTTCGCGAGAACCATTCCGTAGCCCTTTACCCGTGGGCTCACACCAAGCAGACGCACGCCGTTCATCAGACCGTGCGGAGTCGACGAGATCACGGGGACCTTGATCTGGTTCTCGAGCGGGACGATCAGATCGAGCGTCTTGAACGCGCCGCAGGACACAACCAGCGCGTCCGCCATTTTCGAGCTGGCGTAGGCATCAATCCCCAGCTTGAACAGGATGTCGTGCGTGGCCGCGTCAACTGGGATTGACGACCCTGCCAAACCAAGCCCCTTGGCCGACGTCACCTCAAAGCCGTGCTCCTGCAAGAAGATCTTCAGCCGTTCGGTGATGACATCTGTATAGGCCGTCGCGAGGGCGACGCGGCGGGCGTTGGCAGTGCGGAGGCCGTCAAGGAGACCGTTACTCTGAGTCGTGGCTGGCCGCCCGGTCGCCTCGCTGACCTGCTTGATCAACTCGTCGTGGAACTTCGCTCCCTTATAGAAAGTCAGCGACGATCCAAAGACAGAAATGACATTGGCTCCCTGGCTCGCCAGTTCATGTGCTGCAGGCACGACCCTCGGGATCGCCTCGTCAAAACCCTCGGCGGTCATTCCGCCCGGCAGGCCAAGGCCCTTCGCCAGAAACCGCACGCCGGTGGAATAGAGCACCTGGGCGTCTGGTGGGATGTTGGGACTAATCGCAATCAAGCCGAGGGCTGGTTCCTCGGCGGCCTCGAGCATTCCGCCCAATGTGCCGCAGGCGGTCGCGACACTTCCAAGCTTCAGAAAGTGACGACGTGAACTGATCATGGGAGGCCTTCAGGATGCACGGAGGGGTCGGAGCGGACTATATGCTGCGCGCGCCTGCGTGTAGCAATACGTAACTGAGCCAAGCAGACGTACATAACAACAACATCACCAGATTGCTGCCGGTACCGTGGCCGCGTGCACCGGCATGCTGCTGATCGGCCTCTGGACCGCCGTCAAGGAGTTGAAGACAATTGCCGGGCGGCTTGGGCTCGGTGGCGCGACCGCGTTCCAGCGCGGAAAGCCCGTGCAACCGGCGGCGGCAACCGCCGCGGCCAGCCATCCGACCGCGGAACCGGAGCCTGCGGGCCATGCCGAATCGGCGCCGCCGTCCTCGGCGCCTTCGCCGCCATGGCATGGGGAGGCCGCGCCGCGCGAGCGCGCGCAGGACGATAGCTCCCTTGCGCCCGCCGCCGAACCCGCGCCGGCCGCCAAGCCGAAGCGCAACCTGTTGTTCTCATCGTCATCCCGCAAGGAACGCGAGCGCGCCCAGGCGCGAACCAGATCCCTCGATGACCGAGCCTCATCCGGAACCAGCGGTGCCTCCACCGGTTCCCGCAGCCGGCCGAACCGCCGCCCGCTTCGTTCGACGACGCCTGGCCGAAGCCGGAACGTTCGCGGACCGACGTTCCACCGCCACGGCGCGCCGGCCGCACACCGTCGACCTTTGCCGAAACCGGCTCCGGCCGCGGCCGGCGCGGATCGTTACCCGCCGGCGGGACGAAACGAGGAGCCGGCGCAGGTCACGGTGCTCAAATCGGGCGTCGTCGATGGCATGGCCTATTCGCTGTATTCCGACGGCTCGATCGAGGCGCAGATGCCCGAGGGCATGATGCGGTTCGCGTCGATCGACGAACTGCGCTCGCATCTCGACCAGCGTCCCTGAGCGGTTGTGCTGGCGCAAGCCAGTTGAAAATAAAGCGCCGTCGTTCTTGTCACGTCCGCAGTAATCCGCTCATATTCGCCAAGTAGTGGAACGTTCCGAACAGCGTATTGGCGCTGCGGAATACTGTTTCGGTTCCGCGATCGGTTCGATTGCGATCCCTGGAAGGTTTAGTCATGACCGACGGCGCCGGAAAAAATTTCATCGACCTGACCGCCGAGATCGTGTCGGCCTATCTCAGCAACAATCCGACGCCGGCCTCCGAAATCCCGGCCTTGATCAGCCAGATTCACGCGGCCCTGCAGCGGGTTTCGAACGGCCGCACTGAAACGCCGCTGGAACCTGCGAAACCCGCGGTTTCCGTCAAGAAATCGATGACGCCCGACTATCTGGTCTGTCTCGAGGACGGCAAGCGCTTCAAATCGCTGAAGCGGCATCTGCGCACCCAATACAGCATGACGCCGGAACAATACCGGGACAAATGGGGCCTTCCGGCCGACTATCCGATGGTGGCGCCGAATTATGCGGTGGCGCGTTCGGCGCTCGCCAAGAAAATGGGGCTCGGCCAGCAGCGCCGGCGGCGGAAGTAACGCCGGCTTCAGGAAGCGGTCGCAAGCGCCTCGCGGGCGTCGGAGCGAATGCGCTCGACCATGGCGCGCAGGCCGTTGGAGCGCTGCGGCGTCAGGTGCTCGCGAAATCCGAACTCGTCGAATACCGCCAGCGCATCGGTTGCCAGAATCTGCTGCGGCGTGCGGCCGGAATACAGCGTCAGCAGGATCGCGATCAGCCCGCGCACGATATGCGCGTCGCTGTCGCCGAGATAGTTCAGCGCGGCTCGCCGCCGCCGCGGTCGACCTGTTTCGAGAGCCAGACCTGGCTGGCGCAGCCCTGCACCTTGTTGGCGGCGGAATGCTCGGCTTCCGGCATCGGATCGAGCGTGCGGCCGAGTTCGATGACGTACCGGTAGCGGTCGTCCCAATCGTCCAGCAGCGCAAAATTATCCCTGATTTCGTCGATCGTCATCGTGTCCCGCGCTCAATCCCAGCGCTCTATATAGGATTGCGGGCGTCCGAAAGCGATACTGTTCCGCATGGCTAATTTCGCCGCTCAGGGCAGGCCGCGCCACTCCGCCACCATATCGTCCGGCGTCAGCGTGTCGCGCGGCGCTGCCGCCGCCGGCGATGCGTCGGCATCGTCGGCGCCGCCGATCGAGCCGGTATGGTCGGATGCCTTCTTGTCGGTGATGATGTGATAGAGCTTGCGGGCGCCCTCCTGGGCGCGCTGGCCGATCGCGGTCGCGGCCTGGCCGCCGACTTCGCATGCGGCCGGCTGGCGCTTGCAGAACTGGCTCATGTCCGACACCGCCGCGGTCGCCGCCGACACGGCTTCCGACGCGCCGATCTGCGGCAGCTTGTCCGACTCCGGCGTCTTTTCTCTGGGCAGCAGCACGAGCACCAGCCCGAGCCAGAAGGTCATGCGAAGCAGAAAAAACATCTCGCGATCCCGGTCGTCTGTCTTGTTTCCGTTGCGATACGTCGCAGAAGCCTGCGATCGACCTCGCAACCGTTGCGTTGGCGCGCAATTAGTCCCCTGACTAACAGCCGTCGATAAATCGCAAGTGTTTGCATTGAGCTTAAAGCGGCGAAAATTCGCGAAAATTCCGAATGATTTGATTCGGTGTAAATTTTCGATTGATGAGCGAATTGCCGTCATCGAGCGGATGCCGCGGCCGCGTCCACCCTTTCGAAACCATACCTGCCGGGTTCTGGAAACCAGCCGTTCACCATCCGCATCGAATGAGCCGCCGCAACGGCGGCGAAACCCCGTGAAGGCGCGGACTTCGGCCGCACGCCCGCGCGCCTTAGCGTTCGCTTAATTTCGCTCTGACAGGTTGAGGCAACGATAAAGGGGGCGTTCCGGCGCGTCAGTTTGACGAACAAGCCGAAGCGCGAGAGCCGTGACAGTTTTGAATATCATCCGCGATTGCCTCGACGCGTTGCTGCATCCGTCCGCGCGATACGATGCGCTGACGCGCGCGCGCCACCGCGCGTTCATGGCGCCGCGGCTGCTCGGCAGCCTGGCGGCTTTCGCGGCATTTCCGGTCTATCTGGCGATGCGCGGCGCGCCCACGGCGCTGGAGGTCGCGGCATTCGCCTGGCTGATCGCGCCGATCCTGCTGTCATGGTTTCTGTCGCGCACCGGCCGCTACGAGGGCGCGCATGTGCTGTCGTCGCTGGCGCTGACCGGCCTCGTCATGACGGTGGCGATGACCACCGGCGGCATCGAATCCTTTGCCGCGATCTGGCTGGTCGTGGTTCCGCTGGAGGCCGCGCTCTCGGCATCGCGCCGCGTGGTGGCGTTCGCCTGCGCGCTGACGCTGGCATGCACCGCGCTGCTGATCGTATTCGGGCATTTCGACCTGTTGCCGCCGCCGGACGCCAATACGATCTCGCGCGGCGTCTTCATGGCGTTCGGCGTGGCATCGGCGACGCTCTATGCGGCCGGGCTCGCCTTCGGCGCCGAGTTGCTGGCGCGCACCAGCGTCGCGCTGCTCTATGTCGAGGAGGATCGCTATCGCCTGCTGGCGCGCAACATGAGCGACGTGATTTCGCGGCATCAGCGCAACGGCGCCGTGCAGTTCATTTCGCCCGCGGTGGAGACGATGCTGGGGGCGCCGGTATCGCGGCTGCTCGGGCATGGCCTGTTCGACCGTGTTCACGTCGCCGATCGTCCGGCCTATCTCACCGCGCTTTCGGATGCGGCGCGCGGCGGCGAGGCGCGCAGCGTCGAATTCCGCCTGAGGCGGGAAGCGCCGCGCGGCGGCGCGCGGGGCCACAACGGTCAGGTCGACTTCATCTGGGTCGAAATGCGTTGCCGGCCGCTCGAGCAGGCCGCGGAAGTCGCGGTCTCGTCCGAAGCCGAGGTCGTCGCCGTGATGCGCGACGTCACCGACCGCAAGATCCAGGAGCAGGCGCTCGATCTGGCGCGCACCGCCGCCGAGCAGGCGGATGCGTCGAAAACCCGCTTCCTCGCCACCATGAGCCATGAGCTGCGCACGCCGCTCAACGCCATCATCGGATTTTCCGAGATGATCGTTCAGGAAGACGTGCTGATGATCGATGCCATCGCGCCGCAAGGAATATGCCCAGCTGATCAACGATTCCGGCCAGCATCTGTTGTCGGTGGTCAACGGCATTCTCGACATGTCGAAGATGGAAACCGGCAATTTCGAGATTTCGCCGGAACCGTTCGCGCCGCGCGCCGCGCTGATCAACTGCTGCAACCTGCTGGCGCTGAAGGCGCGGGAAAACGCCATCGATCTCGTCACCCGCGCGCCGGAGGACCTGCCCGTGATGACCGGCGATCCCCGTGCGTTCAAGCAGATCGTGCTGAACCTGGTCGCCAACGCCATCAAGTTCACCGAGCGCGGCGGCTCCGTGACGGTGTCCGCCGCCGTCGAGGGATCGCGGCTGGTGCTGCGCGTCTCCGACACCGGTGTCGGCATCTCGGCCGACGACCTGAAGCGGATCGGCGATCCGTTCTTCCAGGCCGGCAAGACCTATCAGCGGCGGCACGAAGGCACCGGCCTCGGGCTGTCGATCGTGAAAAGCCTGGTCGCCCTGCATGCCGGCGAGATGTCCGTGCAGAGCAAGCTCGACGAGGGCACCACCGTGACCGTCGCATTGCCGCTGGCCTTCACGCCGAAGGCCGAGCAGCCCGCCAGCAATATCGCAACGCTCACTCCGGCGGTGCGATCCGCCACCCCGGAGCCATCCCATCAGGTGAAGAAAAGTGCCTAGAAATATCCGTGACAATGACGACATGCCGCGCCGCCGTCGCGGCGCGCGGGCGGCTGCCGTGGAAGCGGAGGCCGAGCGGGGCCTTGCGATGCGCATCCTGCTGCACAGCCCGAAGGACCTGGTGGCAGGCTTGCTGGCGTTTGCCGCGGTCAGCGCCATCATCGCCAACGCGCTGTTCCTGCAGGCCGGACGCCATCCGTCGCCGATGTTCGGCACGGTGACCACGATGCCGGCAGCGGCCATGACGCCCGCCAGTCCATTGCCGCGTCCGCGTCCGGTGGAAGCCGCGGCACGCCTGGCCGATCCCGCGCCATCGGAACCGAGGGTGGTCGAGCCGAGGAGCGCCGATCCCAGAAGCGATCCCAAGAGCGATCCCAAGAGCGATCCCATGACCAATCTGGTCAAGGCGACGGCGGCGCCGCAGGCCACGCCCTCCAATGTCGCGCGGCCGCCGGCGCCGATTCCGGTTGCCTCGCGCCACGAGACCATCGCCAATCAGACCCCGGCCGCGCGCCGCGTCGCGGCGGTCCAGCGCACGCTCACCGAATACGGCTACGGCCAGTTGAAGCCGACCGGCACCGTCGGCTCCGACACCCAGGCCGCGATCCAGAAGTTCGAGCGCGAGCGCAAGCTTCCGGTGACCGGGCAGATGTCCGATCGCCTGGTGAAGGAGCTCACCGCGGTGGTCGGCCGGCCGATCGACTAGCTT
>CAWGYQ010000013.1:0-15315 GCA_963826865.1 uncultured Acidobacteriota bacterium | reverse complement strand
GTACGTGTTCGATCGCGTCACGGGCGAGCCGGTATGGCCGATCGTCGAAACACCGGTGCCGCAGGGTGACGTTACCGGGTGAATGGTATGCGCCCGACGCAGCCAATCCCGACCAAGCCGGTGGCTTACGGGCGTCCCGGGCTCAAGATCCCGGACGAGCTGATCGACTTCACGCCCGAGCTGCGCGCGCAGGCGCTGGAGAACATGAAGCGGTACAAGTGGGGCGGTCCGTATCCTTATAGCGGCACGCTCTACAACCCGCCAATCGTGGGCAACGTCGACGGGCTGCTCGGCGCGCTCAATATCGGCAACGCGAGTGGTGGGACCAACTGGCCCGGCGGTGGCTACGATCCCGAGACGCGCATCGTCTACGCGCAGGCGGGCATGTCGGCGTTCTCGCCCGAGTCCGTCTCGCCGCCGCCACCAGGCTTCTCGGACATCCCGTATCAGGCTGGCATCGTCGGCGAGGCATTCCGGTTGAGAGAAGCCGCGGGCACCGGGACTTACGCGGACGTACCGAAGCCTGCCCCTGCGCCTGCCGCGGCGCCCGCAGCCGACGCACCGCAAACACGATCGTTCACGACCGTCGAGGGTTTGTCGATGGTGAAGCCGCCGTACGGCGTGCTCGCAGCGATTCAGCTGGATCGGGGCGACTTGCTCTGGCAGGTGCCGCACGGCGAAACCCCCGACGTCGTCCGCAATCATCCGAAGCTGAAGGGCCTGAACATCCCGAAGACCGGTCAGGGCGGAAACGTGGGTCTCGTCATCACCAAGACGCTGGTGATTATCGGCGACCCGCAGTTCTCGACGACTCCCGACCGCCCGCGCGGCGCGATGCTGCGCGCGTACGACAAAGCCACAGGCAAAGAGGTCGGAGCCGTGTACATGCCGGCGCCGCAGAGCGGCTCGCCGATGACCTACGTGCTCGACGGCAAGCAGTACATCATCGTGGCGGTGAGCGGCGGACCATACTCCGGCGAGTATCTGGCGTTCAGCCTGCCCTGCATCGAGCACGACGACGACCAGCAGCCAGGCGCGCTGAAATTTCGCGAACGAGGTGACATGACGGTCCGATTTCCGATTCTCGGCATGGTGGGGCTGGCGGCGATTGCGGCATTCCAGCTGACGCTCGGGGCGAGCGCTGCTTCCACCATCCACCAGGAGGCATCCGGTGCTCCTCGCTCCGTGTGGGACGGCATCTACACGGACGAGCAGGCCAAGCGTGGCGAAGCCGTCTACGGGGAGTTCTGCGGCAACTGCCACGGTCCCGCGCTGAACGGCGGCGAGATGGCCGGTCCCCTGACTGGCCCCATCTTCACGTCCAACTGGAACGGGGTGACCGTGGCCGATCTGTTCGATCGCATCCGCGTGACGATGCCTCTCGATCGCCCGGGCGTCCTGACACGCCAGCAGAACGCGGATGTGCTCGCTTTCATGTTCAGCGCGAACAAGATGCCGGCGGGGAAGACCGAGCTTCAGAACCGTTCCGAGATGTTGAAGGGGATTCAGTTTCAGGCGACGAAGCCGGGGTCATAACCCTCGCGGCGCGCGGACCGTACGCTGTTCGGGCCGGCCGAAGCGGGTGCTTCGAGCCGGCCCGATGTTTTTGCGCCGGAATTCGTCAGTGACTCGTCTTCAGGAACTTCTGAGCTTCCTGTACGGCCGGTGATGTGGGCGACGCACCCGCCATGCTCGTCAGGAGCTGGTAGCTTTCGCGAGCAGTCGTGAGGTTGCCGGCCTTGAGGGACGCCCGTGCCAGGCCCAGCACCGACGGCGTGCGCTGCGGCATGCGCAACAGCGACTGCTTGAACGCTGTGGCCGCATCGGCGGGCCGATCGGCGGCCAGCAGCACTTCGCCGTACAGTTCCGGGGCGGGCTTGATCGGATCCGGTGGACCTGACGGCGGATCCATCGTCAGCTCGATGTCGGCCGCTTCCTTGGCCAGGCGGACCGCCTCTTCTTTCTGACCCCGCGCGAGTCGGGAAACCGCGGCCACTTCCTTTTCCATGATCGCGATCGTCCTGGCCTCGTACGCCTTGTCCTCGGCTTCGAGCTTTTCACGGATCGCACGCAGCCGGGCTTCAGCGGCATCCGCGGCGGCGAGATCGTTCATCTTCGCAGCGCTCAGGCCCGCAATGAAGGTCCAGGTGTTGTTGCCGCCGTATTGCGACATCCCCGGCATGCCGGCCATTCCGGGCATGCCGGCGTGCGCGTCGGCGGCGTGGGCAGTGGGAGCCTCGAGCGGGATCTTCTCCCACTTGCCAGTCTCGAGAATGTAGCGCGCCCGCATGCCGAGATAGCCGTTCTGCACACCCGCGTTGCCGGGATTACGATCCAGGGCGTCCTTGGCCATCTGGACGTTCCTCTGTGCCTCATCGAACTGACCCATCATGAGGTTCGCGTAGGCGAGCCACGACAGCGTGTGGAAATCCTCGCGACCTTCGGCCAGCTTCATACGGGACTGGATGTCACGCGCGGCCTTGTACGCCACGGTGTTCGATGCCGCGACGTCCTGCCACATCCCTCGCTGGACGTAGATATGCGACGGCATGTGGAGCGCGTGCGGCGCGGAAGGCGCGATCTTGGCGTAGACGTTGGCCGCGTCGAGCGCGAGCGGCGCATGATCCGGATCGTCGAACGAGTGGATGATGAAGTGGGCGGCGCCTGGATGGCTGGGGTTCTCGCTGAACACCTCTTCGACGATCGAGGCGGCAAGCGCCTGGCGGCGATAGCCCTTCTCGCCCGGCCGGACGGTCCCCAGGAGGGAGAGCGCGTAGAAGGTGGCGATCTCGTGATCGTCGGGCCACTGCGCGTGGGCGCGAGCCAGAGCGTCCGAATACGCGAGATCGCGCGCGAGCTTGTCGCCGGGCGAGTAAAACAGGATGTTGGCCGTTTCCAGGTACGCCTTCTCCTTCGGCGTCGGCGCCTTGGCCAGCCGGCCTTCAAGCGTGGGCGCGAGTTTTTCGAGCGTCTTCTTGGCCGCGTCAGTGTCCTGCTGGGCCCAGAGCGGATGGTTGTAGCTCATGGCCTCGCCCCAGTACGCCAGTGCGAACGTCGGGTCGATCTGCTGCGCGCGGCGGAAGGCGACGGCCGCCTCGTCGAATTGAAAGCTGTGCAGGCTCTTCACGCCCTCGAGAAACGGCACCTGCGCGGCCGCCGCGCCCGAATTCGGAAACGAGATGCTGCCGAGCTCCTGCAATCCAGGTCGCGCCGACGCGACGAGCAGCACGAGGAGAAGCGCGGCAAGGCCCGTCGAAATGCTTCTGGCGTTCATCAATTCCTCCACACGAAGCGATCACACCGGAGAATACCATAGCTTTCGAGGCGGCCGAGGGTGTCTTACAATAGTCGCGGCGTTGTTGGCCGGTCGGTTTCACACTCGCCTTTCACTCGACAATGCGGCGCGATTCTGCGGTCGCCGGCGCTTCGGCCCGCCAAGGATTCGCGCGCCGACCGGCGGCGCCATAACACGTTTCAGCACGAATGTGATGCGGAAGCTCCTCGTTGCCAACCGATCGGAAATCGCCATTCGATGCTTCCGCGCCGCCACTGAGCTCGGGCTCAGGACGGTGGCGGTCTACAGCCAGGAGGATCGCTTTTCCCTGCATCGCTTCAAGGCCGACGAAGCCTTCCTGATCGGTCCGCCTGAGGGCGGCGAACCGGTTCGCTCGTATCTCAATATCAGTGCGCTCGTCGCCGTCGCCCGGGAGCGCGGGGTGGACGGCGTGCATCCGGGTTATGGATTCCTCGCCGAGAGCGCGGAGTTCGCTCGCGCCTGTGAGGCGAATGGTCTGCGATTCGTTGGACCCACCCCCGAGCATCTGGAAATCTTCGGCGACAAGATCGCCGCCAAGGCGCTGGCCGCGCGGGCGGGCGTGTCGACCGTGCCCGGCAGCTCCGGACCGGTGGCCACCACCTCAGAGATACGAGCTGCCGCGAAAGCAGTCGGGTTTCCGCTCATCGTCAAGGCGACCTTCGGAGGCGGCGGTCGTGGCATGCGAGTGGTCACGACGTCCGAGGAGCTGCTCCAGAAGGTGGGCGAGGCCAGCCGAGAAGCCGGCAACGCCTTCGGGCGGCCCGACGTGTTTCTCGAGCGCTACATTCCACGGGCCAAGCACATCGAGGTGCAGATCCTGGGTGACGCCCACGGTGGCCTCGTGCACCTGTGGGAGCGCGACTGTTCCGTACAGCGGCGGCATCAGAAGGTCGTCGAAATCACGCCGAGCATCACGGTGTCCGAGACGCTTCGGCGGCGGATCGCAGACGCCGCGGTGGCAATCTGCCGGCTCGTCGAGTATCGATCGGCGGGCACGGTGGAGTTTCTGCTCGACGTGGAGACGGAGGAGTTCTATTTCATCGAGGTGAACCCTCGGATTCAGGTGGAGCACACCGTCACCGAGATGGTCACGGGGATCGACCTCGTCCGCAGTCAGATCCTCATCGCGGACGGGCATCGGCTGCACGAGTCGCCACTGAACGTGCCGACGCAGGACAAGATTGCCACGAGCGGCGTGGCGCTCCAGTGTCGTATCACCACCGAGGACCCTGAGAAAGACTTCATCCCCGACTACGGACGCATCACGACCTATCGATCGCCCGGCGGGTTCGCGGTCCGGCTCGATGGCGGCAACGGCTTCGGCGGCGCCGTGATCACGCCCTACTTCGACTCGCTCCTCGTCAAGGTCACCACGTGGGGCACGAATCTCGATGAAGCCATCCGCCGCACCGATCGTTCGCTGCGCGAGTTCCGGATCCGCGGCGTCAAGACCAACATCGCGTTTCTACTGAATCTCATCCAGCATCCGACGTTCCTCGCGGGCGAAGCCACCACCACGTTCGTCGATACGACGCCCGAGCTCTTCCGGTTTCCCGAACTGCGCGACCGTGCCACGAAGATGCTGTCGTATTTGGGCAACGTCATCGTGAACGGACGTGCCGACGTCAAGGACGCCTACGACCCCGAGCGCCGCCTGCCGCGTCCTCCCTCGTTCCGCGATGTCCCCTCCGGCTCGGTTCCACCGGGCACGCGAACGAAACTGCTCGCGCTGGGCCCCGAAAAGTTCGCGGAATGGGTGCGCGCCGAGCGTCGTGTGCTGTTCACCGACACGACGATGCGCGATGCACATCAGTCGCTGCTGGCCACGCGCGTCCGCACCTTCGATTTGTTGACGCCGGCCGGCGCGGTGGCTCACTGGCTGCCGGATCTGTTCAGTCTCGAGATGTGGGGCGGCGCCACCTTCGACACCTCGATGCGCTTCCTGCAGGAGGATCCGTGGGACCGGCTGGCGGCCCTGCGCGCCAGGATTCCCAACATCCTGTTCCAAATGCTCCTGCGCGCCAGTAATGCGGTCGGCTATACCAACTATCCCGACGATCTCGTCCGGGAGTTCATCAAGCGAAGCGCGGCCAACGGCATCGACGTCTTTCGCATCTTCGACTCGCTCAACTGGACGCCCAACATGAAGGTGCCGATGGAGACCGTGCGGAAGCACACCGGCGCCCTGTGCGAGGCGGCCATCTGTTACACCGGCGACATCCTCGACCCCAGCCGGACGAAGTACAGCTTGGACTACTACGTGAAGCTGGCCCGCGAGCTCGTGAGCATGGGCACGCACGTCCTGGCCATCAAGGACATGGCTGGCCTCTGCAAGCCCTATGCGGCGCACGCGCTCGTCAAGGCTCTCCGAGACGAGGTGGGCGTACCGATTCACTTCCATACGCACGATACGAGCGGCGTCAACTCGGCGAGTGTGCTCAGGGCGGTCGATGCCGGGGCCGACATCGTGGACGCGGCGCTGGCCTCGATGAGCGGCATGACGAGTCAGCCCTGCCTCAATTCGCTCGTCGCCGCGCTGCGTCACACGCGGCGCGACAGCGGTCTCGATCAGGCCGCGCTGGATCGATTGAGCCGGTATTGGGCGGCTGGTGCGAGAGCTCTACTATCCCTTCGAGGAAGGCCTGAAGGCGCCAGCTTCCGACGTGTATCAGCACGAAATGCCCGGCGGGCAATACACGAACCTTCGGCAGCAGGCGAAGAGCCTTGCGCTCGACGATCGGTGGGACGAGGTGTGCGAGGCCTACATTGCCGCCAATCGCCTTTTTGGCGACATCGTCAAGGTGACCCCGTCGAGCAAGGTCGTCGGCGACATGGCGCTCTTCATGGTGGCTAATGGCCTGACGGCCGATCAGGTGCAGTCAGCCAGCGAACCGCTCAATTTTCCGAAGAGCGTCGTGGAGATGCTGCAGGGGATGCTGGGTCGGCCCGAGGGCGGATGGCCGCGGGCTTTGCAAAAGCAGGTGCTCAGAGCCGGCCGCGCGGCGCCAGTCACGGGCCGTCCTGGAACGAGCCTGCCAAAACCCGACTTCGCCGCCACCTCGAAGGAGCTCGCCGCGAAGATCAAGCGTCAGCCGGCCGACGAGGACGTGCTGTCGTACCTCCTGTATCCGCAGGTCTTCCTGGAGTTCGCCGAGCATCAGCGTGTCCATGGAGACACCTCCGTGATTCCCACGGCGAACTTCTTCTACGGCTTGCAGACCGGCGGCGAGATCGCGGTCGAGATCGAGCAGGGCAAGACGCTGATCGTCCGATATCTGGCCACCGGCGAGCCCCACGAGGATGGCACCCGGACCGTGTTCTTCGAGCTCAACGGCCAGCCGCGTGAGGTGAGCGTGGCGGAGCACGGTCGCGAGTCGGTTCGACGCAAGCAACCGATGGCGGAGGCGGGGAACGCCAATCAGATCGGTGCACCGCTGCCCGGGAAGATCTCGAGCGTGGCCGTCAAGAAGGGACAGACGGTGAGAGCGGGGGAGCGGCTGCTGTCGATCGAGGCGATGAAGATGGAGACGGCGATCTACACGCCGCGAACAGGGGTTGTCGCCGAGGTGCTCGTGCAGGCCGGCTCGACGGTCAAGATCCGGGACCTGCTGGTTGTTCTACAGGACTAGGGCGCGGCATTCTTCCGCACGGTTCGCGCCACCGGCCGCCCTGGTGATACGCTCGCTCGTATGAGGCCGTGGCTCGGCGTCATCGGCGCGTGTTTTCTGGGCGCGGTGTTCGCCTGCGGCACCGCCGAGGCTCCGGAGGGTCGTCCCCTCATTCGCATCGCCTCGGACGCCACGTTCCCGCCGTTCCATTTTCTAAACAAGAGCGGAGCACCCACAGGCTTCGACATCGAGCTGGCTCGGGCCGCGGCCGAACGAGCCGGATTTCGAGTCGAGGTCATCGTTCGGCCTTACGACGAGTTGCTGGCAGGCCTTCCCTCTGGCGCGCACGATCTCGTGGCAGCGACGACGGGGATCACGCCTGAGCGGGAGGAGCTGTATCTCTTTACACGGCCGTACTTCGAGACCTGCCAGGCAGCCCTGGTGCGCTCGGGTCCCGGCGAGCCCGGCAGCCTGACCGAGTTGAAGGGGCGGCGCGTGGGCGCCGGCGGTTCGGGCACAGCTGCCCTGGCGATGCAAGGGATCGAGGGTGCGGAGCACGTTTCGCTCGGCAAAGGACAGCAGGGTGTGCCGTCGCTCGAGCAGCACGTCATCGACGCGCTCGTGCTGGACGAGTTCGACGCCGTGGATGCGGCCCGGGATTCGAAGGGTGGATTGAAAGTGCTCAGCGACCCGGTGGCACTCGAGCGCTACGCGTTCGTCCTGTCGAAAGACCGCAAGGACTGGAAAGCCCGGCTCGACGCGGCGCTCGAGGAGCTCGAGCGTGAAGGACGCGTGCAAGAGCTGCGCGACAGGTTCGGCGTGGGACGCGACGAAGACTGGCCGATTCAGTCGCTGCGCTAGGCGCGCAGACCTTGCGCCGGCAGCCGGCGCCAGCTCCATCCGTATTTTCCGAGGGACGACACGCCCCTCTCCATGCGCATGCCGTCACCGGACACGCCCTTCGCGGTCGCCCCTCCCATCGAGCCGATGCTGGCGAAGCTCACGGAGGAGCTTCCGGCTGGTGGCGCATACTTGTTCGAGCCCAAGTGGGACGGCTTCCGCGCCATTGTTTTTCGAGGCGGGTCGGACGTGTTCATTCAGAGCAGGGACCTGCGCCCGCTCGATCGCTACTTTCCTGAGCTCCACGAGGTGTTCCTGGCACAGCTGCCCGACGGGTGCGTCGTCGACGGTGAAATCGTCATCGCGACGCCTGGCGGACTCGATTTCGACGCGTTGCAGCTCCGGCTCCACCCCGCGGCATCGCGAGCGGCCAGGCTGGCCAGGGAAACGCCGGCGGCGTTCGTCGCGTTCGATCTCCTCGCGGCTGGAGGGCGCGACGTCCGGTCGTCGCCACAGACGGCGCGGCGCGATGGACTGGCCGAGCTGCTTCGCGATGCCAGACCACCCATTCATTTGACGCCGGCGACCCGCGATCGCGACGTGGCGGCCGACTGGCTGACGCGCTTCGAGGGGGCCGGCCTTGACGGCGTCGTCGCGAAGCCCGTGGCCGGCATCTATCAGCCTGGCGCGCGGGCGACGCTCAAAATCAAGCACGTCCGCACCGCCGACTGCGTCGTCGCCGGTTTCCGGTGGCACAAAAGCGGCCGCGACCGCGTCGGATCGTTGCTGCTCGGGCTCTACGACGAGGCCGGGACCCTGCATCATGTGGGCGTCACCTCGTCGTTCACGATGGACATGCGGAAACGTCTCGTCGCGGAGCTGGCGCCTCTCCGACGGAACGCTCTCGTCGATCATCCGTGGAGCGAGTGGGCGGACGCGGAGGCGCATGCGCAGGGCCGCATGCCCGGCGGGCACAGCCGGTGGAGCGCCGGCAAGGATCTCTCGTGGGAGCCGGTGCGCATCGAGCGCGTGTGCGAGGTCAAGTACGACCACCTGCAAGGGCCGCGCTTCCGCCACGCCACGATCTTTCAGCGCTGGCGCCCCGACAAGGCCGCGAGCGACTGCCGCTACGATCAGCTCGAGGTCACGACACCGTACCAGCTCGAGAAGGTGTTCGGCGCCGGACGCGCTCACCAGGATTGACGCTCGACGGACGCTCGGGGACATCGGAGGGGTCGAGCTTCTCCTGATCCGGGCGCAGCTCGACCGGTACGTGCTGTAGATTCACGCGGATGCGTGTCCACGTGTGGAACCGCCCGCGCATCGCATCGACGAGCACGTCCGAAGGCGTCAGGTGCCCGGCGGCGTCGGGGTGCCGGGTGCGCCAGCGCTCGAGCCCGGCGAGCGCGTCCTCCTTCTTCTGCGCGCGTCCGATCTCGATCAGCGGATGCTTCGAGACGCGCCGCCGCGACGGCTGGACGCGAGCCGGCTCGCCGGCCTGCTTCTGGTAGTGCGGCGGCCACGGCGCGTCGCCGAACCCGTCCTTCTCGTGCTGCGTTGAGAGATCGAGCAGGCTGGCGAGCGAGCAGGGCTCACGGTCGATGCCCTCGTGGCGATCACCAATCGCGGCGAAACGCGCGGGCATCGTCGCCAGGGTGAAGTCGGCGGGATCGCAGTCGGCGATCTCGTCCCATGTGAGCGGAGCCGACACGCGCCCGTCGGGCACGGGCCGCACCGAGTAGGCGGAGGCGACCGTCCGGTCCTTGGCGTTCTGGTTGTAATCGAGGAACACCCCGTGGCGTTCTTCCTTCCACCACTTGCTGGTGGCCAAACGAGGCGCGCGCCGCTCGACCTCACGCGCCAGCGCCAGCGCGGCGCGACGCACCTCGGGGAACGTCCATCGCGGCTCGATGCGGACATTGACATGAATGCCGCGGGACCCCGATGTCTTCGGCCATCCCACCAGGTGGAAGTCCTTCAATGCCGCGTGCACGACAATCGCGACCTCACGAACCTGGGACCACGGCACGCCTCGCACCGGATCGAGATCGATGCGGAGCTCGTCGGGATGGTCCAGCTGTTCCGCGCGCACGGGGTGGGGGTGCAGCTCGAGGCACGCCAGGTTGGCCATCCAGGCCAGCGCCGCCGCGTCACGCGGCACGACCTCTTCGGCGGTGCGGCCCGACGGGAACTTCAACGAAACGACTTCGATCCAGGCCGGCCGCGACTCGGGGGCGCGCTTCTGATAGAAGAACTCGCCGTCGATCCCGTTCGGGTATCGCACCAGCACGTTGGGCCGCCCGCCGGCCGCTCTGAGCGCGCCTTCGGAGACGGCCACGTAGTAGCGCGCGAGATCCAGCTTGGTGAAGCCTGGCTCGGGAAACAGCACCTTGGACGGGTTCGAGATTGGAATCTCGCGGCCCGAGACGACCAGCAGTTCCCGTTCCTTTGAGCTCGCCACGACGACTCTCGCTTCGCAGCTTAACAGAGGGTCGGTGCGCGGCGTCGGATTCCGCGCTGTCAGTACGCGATGGCGTAACAGTCGCGCCGGGGGTCGGCCGCTGCCATGCGACTGGCCGTCGAGGGGTCGATCATCACGGCCGTCGCACAGCCCGACATGCCGAAGGGCCTCAGCCGGCTCACGTCGTGACCCCGCTCGCGCAGCTCGTCGTACACCGCGTCGGGTATGGTCGCCTCGACATTGAGCTTGTTGAACCCCGGGGTATGCGGCCAGAACGACCCGTAGAAGTGCAGCGTCTGCACGCGCGGCCGTTCGAGCGCGGCGTGCAGGTTCGGATACCAGTCGTCCCAGAACTCCACCACGCTCAGGAAGGCCTGCAGAATCGTCTGATCCTGATTGTCACCACCAGGCGTGCCGAGCGCCATCATCGGCGCGTCGCCCTTGAAGATCAGGCTCGGCGTCAACGTGTAGCGTGGTCGCGCGCGCGGGCGAATCTGATTGGCTCGTGTCGTGTCGAGCCAGAACTGCTCACCGCGAACGCTCATCCCGATCCCGGTATCCCCCAGAATCACCGCGCCGGGCACCCATCCTCCGCTGGGCGTGACGTCGAAGATGTTGCCGTCGCGGTCGATGACGGCCATGTGCGTGGTGTCCTTCGACACACCTGCCGAATCCTGACCGAGTGACGACCGCAACACGGGATCCGCCGGCCCGCGCGCGTTCGTGGCGTCCCCGCGAATGTCGGCTTTCCAGTACGGCCACGTCTTCACCTGGGAGTCGAACCGCAGCGGATCGCCCGCCACGAAGGTGGTGGATGCGCGCCTCGGGTCGATGAGCGCTGCGCGCTCGCGCGCGTAGGCCTTCGACAGCAAACCTTCCGATGGCGTCTGCACGAACGCCGGGTCGGCATAGTACGTATCGCGATCCGCGTAGGCGAGCTTCATGGCCTCGACAATCGTGTGGAGGTAGTCTGCGCTGCCGTAGCCCATCGCGCGCAGATCGAACTGCTCGAGGATATTCAGCGTCTGCAGCAGCAACGGACCCTGACTGCCGAACCCGTGCTTGTAGACGGTGTAGCCGCGGTAGGTCGTGCGTGCCGGCTCCTCGACGCGAGCGAAGTAGTCGGCGAAATCGGCCTGGTCGAACGGCGCGTCGTGCTGGCGCAGGAACGCGACCATCGCGTGGGCGATATCGCCCTTGTAGAAGCGATCGCGTGCGGCCGTGATGCCGGCGGCGCGGCCGCGCGATTTCGCGCCGCGCTCGGCTTCGACCATCCGGCGCAGAGTTCTGGCTGTGGCCGGCAGCTTGATGGTCTCACCGGCTTTGTATGCAGTGCCGTCTGGCTTGAGCCAGTACGTCTTGTTCCCCGGCCAGCGCTCGAAGAACTCGAGCTGGTTCTCGATCGCGCGGACGGTACTCGACCGGATAGGGAAGCCGCGCTCCGCATAGCCGATGGCCGGAGCGACGACGTCCTCGAAGCTCATGGTGCCCCAGCGCTCGAGCACCGTCAGCGCGGCATGCAGCGCTCCGGGCACGACGGCGGGGTCGAGCCCCGCGCCGTCGAGAGTCTTCCCGCGCGTGAGGTACCAGTCCACATCGACGGCTCGCGGCGCCCAGCCCTGTCCGACAATCGATGTGACCTTGGCGTCTTTCTTCGGGTACACGAGCACGAGCGCCTCGCCGCCCAGACTGTAGAGATCCTGTTCGAGCACGCCCCCGGCGAGGAGCGAGGCCACGCCCGCGTCGAACGCGTTCCCGCCTTTGAGGAGGATGCCGAAGGCCGCGGCGGTGGTGAGCGGGTGGCCTGTGGACACACCGCCCGACGGCCCCATGACCGCAGGACGCAGGGCCGAACCGGCCGGCTGCTGATCCTGCACGGGCACCTGCGCAACAACCGAGACGAGGCTCATGGCTCCGAGGACCGCGACGAACAGATGTGTGTGCACGCTCCTGCGCTTCGTGGCGCCTCGCGTCATGGTGGGGCTCCTTTGTTCACTTCCATAGCGCCGCCGAGTCACGAGTCGCCGCGGAAGCCGGCGCGTCAGGGTGTGAAGCGTTGTGCACTTCATCGCATCCACTTTAGCGTACGGGCTCCGTTCAAGCCGATGCGGTTGACTCCGCGGTAAGACGTTGCCGGACCGCGCTCAGCTCTGAGCGCAGAATCTTGAGCTATGCTTGGGCCTCACTCATGACCTCTCCAGGCCACTGGTTTGCACGGGCCATGGCCATGAACGTGTCGCGCTCCGCATGACCTCAGTCGACGTGTCGGGTCAGGGCGCGGCCGAGTATCGAGCACGCCGCATCGCCCACTGGGACGGCGTCGCGACCGCGAGGACCTCTCCTCGAGGCGCTGCGCGCGCCTATCACGCCCGTCTCGAGCATGTTTACCGTTTCCTTGTCAGACCCGGGCTGCGCGTCCTCGAGCTCGGGTGCGCCGACGGCGATCTGCTGGCGGCGGTTCAGCCCGCCGTGGGCGTTGGCGTGGATTTCTCCGCCTCGACGCTCGAGCGCGCGAGGCGCAAGCATCCACACCTGCAGTTCGTCCAGGCCGACGCGCACGATCTGACCGGGATCGATGGAACGTTCGACGTCATCATGCTGTCCGATCTCCTCCACGACGCATGGGACGTCCAGGCGTTGCTTGGCGGTCTCGCAAGGTTGTGCCACAGAGACACACGGGTCGTGATGAACCTCTATAGCCGCCTGTGGGAACTCCCCCTGACCGCGGCGAGACATCTGGGTTTCGCCGAGCCGGTCCTCAAACAGAACTGGTTGACCGTTCCTGATGTGACCAACCTGCTTCACCTGACCGACTTCCGTGTGGTCCGAACATGGCAGGAGGTCCTGCTGCCGTTGCCAGTGCCGGGCGCGGCTTCCCTCATCAACCGCGTGCTCGTCCGGCTCTGGGGTCTTCGCCATCTGGCGCTGGCCAACTTCGTTCTGCGCGGCCGACATGTGCCGCGCGTCAGGACCCGCGCGCCGAACGCGTGTCGGTCGTCGTGCCGGCGCGCAACGAGGCCGGCAACATTCCGGCGCTCTTCGCCCGCACGCCCGAGATGGGCGGCGGCACCGAGCTGATCTTCGTCGAGGGGCATTCGACGGACGACACCTACGCCGCGATCGAGCGCGAGCATCGCGGCCAATCCGGCCGGCCCGCCAGGCTGCCTCCGGCAGACGCGGCAAGGGCAAGGGCGACGCCGTGCGGCCGGGTTCGCCGTGGCGACGGGCGACGTGCTGATGATCCTCGACGCCGACCTGACCGTGCCGCCGGAGGATCTGCCGCGCTTCTACGATGCCATTCGCGTCGGCAAGGGCGAGTTCATCAACGGCGTGCGGCTCGTCTACCCGATGGAGGAGCGAGCGATGCGGTTCGTCAACCTGCTCGGCAACAAGTTCTTCAGCCTCGCGTTTCGCTGGCTGCTCGGCCAGCCGATCAAGGACACGCTGTGCGGCACCAAGGTGCTGCGCCGCGACGCACTATGACGCGCTCGCGGCGAACCGCGCCTACTTCGGCGACTTCGATCCGTTCGGCGACTTCGATCTGCTCTTCGGCGCGGCGAAGCTGGGCCTCGAAGATCGTCGAGCTGCCGATCCGCTATCGCGAGCGCACCTACGGCACGACCAACATCCAGCGCTGGCGCCACGGCTGGCTGCTGCTGAAGGAGTGTCTCTCTTCGCCGCCGGTCGCATCAAGTTCGTCTGAGAGAAGCGAGGAAGTCGATGCTCGAGCCTGCCGGCAGCTCGCGCTCGCGGCCGGTGACGATGAGCACTCAGGCCGAGGCTGCTGGCCGCGCCGGAACAGCCCGGGCGATCTCGACTGAGGTCGATCCTCGTCAGCCGCGCCGGCTCCCAGGATGATCAGCGAGCGATCATCGCGGACTGCCCGGCCGGTTGGGTATCCCGGCGGGCCTGATCGTCAGTTGTCCAGAAACCACTGGTAGGTCTGAGCGATGCCGGCCCGCAAATCGACTGTGCTGTCGCCAGGCCCAGGTTGTGCAGGCGCGTGACGTCGAGAAGCTTGCGGGGCGTGACCGTCGGGCTTCGATGCGTCGAACGTGATGGCGACCTCTGCCTTGCACGATGTCGCGAACGGTGATTGCCAGCTCCTCAATCGTCAGGTCCGTTCCGGTGCCGACGTTGACGTGGCTGTCGTCCTCGTAGCGCTCCATGAGGAACAGGCACGCGTCGGCCAGGTCGTCCACGTGAAGGAACTCGCGGCGCGGCCGGCCCGATCCCCACACCGTCACCTCCGCGAGGCCCCGTAGGCGCGCGTCGTGGAACTTGCGAATCAGCGCCGGAAGCACGTGCGAGCTGGTGAGGTCGAAGTTGTCGTGACCGGTCCGTACAGATTGGTCGGCATGGCCGAGATGAAGTTGCAGCCGTACTGGCGACGGTATGCCTGGCACAACTTGATGCCGGCAATCTTGGCGATCGCGTACGGCTTCGTTGGTCGGTTCGAGCGGGCCGGCGAGGAGCGCCGACTCGGTCATCGGCTGCGCCGACTCGCGCGGATAGATGCACGAGCTCCCAGATACAACAGCTTCTTCGCGCCGTACAGGTGGGCCGCGTGCACCACTGTCGCGTGGATCAGCATGTTGTCGTAGATGAACTCGGCGGGCCTGCGTCGAGTTGGCGAGGATGCCGCCGACGGTGCCCGGCGACGGAAGCCGTAACTGGCCGGTTGACGCTGAACCAGTGATTCACCGCCGCCTGATCGCGCAGATCGAGCTGCTGGCGCGTGGCGGTGAGCACCTGGTGCGTACCCGGCTCGCTCGAGCCGCCGCATGACGGCCGACCCGACAAGGCCTCGATTTCCCGGCGACGAAGATTCGTAATCCGGCGTTCATGGGTGCTCTGAGGTGAGAGGCTGAGGCATCGGATGACATCGTCCGCCGTCGTCGCGCAGCAGGACGTACAGAGTAGTCTACGGAAGTCCTACTCGGAATACGAGAAACGGTTGACACGACGCAACAGCAACATGCAGGGAGGTCTGGCGATCTGTTTCGACTGGATCAGAAGGAAGCGCATTCGGGTTAGCGTGCTGCTGGTCGGGTGGCCATGGACCATTCGGAGAAATTCCAAACAAGCCT
>CAWGYQ010000012.1:0-48375 GCA_963826865.1 uncultured Acidobacteriota bacterium | reverse complement strand
CAACACCCATTCGAGGATGCTGTTGCCCGCGGCGATCGAGAGGCGTTTCGGGACGGCCGCCGCCTCGCGCTTGAAATCCTCCAAGCCGAGCAGATGCGCGCGCGCGAGCTGCGCCAGGCGCCGGCCGGCGTCGGTGATGACGAGCCCCTTCCCGTGCCGGCGCTTGAGTTCCACGCCAAAGAACTCCTCGAGCTCACGAATCTGCCGGGAATAGTAGGCTCTGCTTCGCCGGGCTGCCGCCGGCCGCCTTCGACCGCCACCCGCTTCCGCGATGCGGCAGAAGTTGGAGGAGGCGGTCTGTACGACAAGCCGCCACGCGAGAGCAAAGACGAATACGTATCCATAAGGTTAAGTATCTTACGATCATAACGCTGCACAGTCATGATAAATATGCGATCCTGTGCTCGTGAGAATGAGTGACAAACCTGCGAAACGAGCCACAAGATGAAAACCTTCGGATACATCGTTGCCAACCCTGCTGAGTTCCTGATCCATCAGCGATTCGGGAAGATTCGCCGCCAGGGCCGCGGCATCAGCGTCTTCTGCCTGCCGGTGATCGACCGCTACTACCGCATTCCCTCAAGCACCCACGGTCTGACCTTCGCCGCCGACCAGATCACGGCCGAGAACCAGGGGGTCGAAGTGAGCGGCTTCGCGATCTGGAAGATCAGCGATCCCGAGAAGACGAGCCAGAATTTCGACTTCACCGACGTGAACCAGGCGGTGCAGACGATCGCGGTGAACCTCACGGATGTCGTCGAGTCGGCCATCCGACACCAGGTCGCGAAGATGACGATCGAAGACGTGCTTCGCAAACGCGGCTCGATCATCCTGGAACTCAAGCAGGAACTCGCCTACATCGCGGGATCAGTGGGGGCTCACGATCGAGACGATCGAGATCAAGAACGTGCGGATCATGTCCGCGCAGTTGTTCGCCAACATGCAGGCCAAATTCCGCGACAAAGTGCGGCTGACGAGTGAGACGAGCGGCCTCGAAACCGAACGCGAGATCGCCGAACGCAGGGCGGCACAGCGGGAGCAACTGGCGGTGACGGAGCAGGAGTTCAGGCGTAAGGAGAGCGAGCGGAAGGCGGAACTCGATGCGATGAACGCGCGGGCGGCAGCGACGCTGGCGGCACTCACAGAGAGCCAGGAGCAGGAACGGAGGCTGCGCGAACTCGTGCACGAAACGGAACTGGCCGTCGCGCGGCACGCGAACAAGGAGCAGGCACTCCGGCTCGAAGAGAAGCTCAACGAAGTCGAGCGCGAGGCGCAGGAGAAGCGGTTTGCCCTCGAAACTGACCGGAGCACGCACACGGCGGCGCTGGCAGCAGCCGCGGATGACACCGACCGGCGCAAGATCGAGACGGCCAACCTGGCGGACGCGCGCCTCGCCTTCATCAAGGCACTGCCGACGGCGCTGGGATCGCTCGCGGTCCAGGAACTGAATCTCGGCGACAACATGCTCGCCCGACTGGCGGATGCCGCGCGAGATGTGCTCGGGAATCCACGAGGGCGCGAATGAGCCGATCGGCACGATCCGGTCGTCTTCGCCGGCGATGACCAGGAGCGGCAACGAGGCGATCCATGTGAGTGCGTTTCCTGTCGAATCAGCCGGTACGCGGAACCGCAAGAACGGTAGACACCCGCAACGGAGCATCGGAGAGGTGACGATCATGGCCTACGACATCATCGGCGACATCCACGGGCAGGCGGACAAGCTGGAGGCACTGCTCCGCACGCTCGGCTATCGCGACACGGCCGGCGCCTGGCGTCACCAGGAGCGCCAGGCGATCTTCGTTGGCGATTTCCTGGATCGCGGTCCGGCACAAGTGCGCTCCATCGACATCGCCCGCCGAATGGTGGACGCTGGTGTCGCGCTCGCGGTCATGGGCAATCATGAATTGAACGCCATCGCGTGGCACACACCCGATTCCAAGCACCCAGGGGATTTCCTGCGACCGCACTTCAGCGCCAAATGGGGAGAGAAGAACCGGAAGCAGCACGCCGCCTTCCTGGCCGAAGTGGAGGACAAGCCGGCGTTGCATGCCGAGATCATCGACTGGTTCTTGACCCTCCCGCTCTGGCTGGAGTTGCCCGACCTGCTGGTGGTGCATGCGTGCTGGCATGCGCCGTTCATGGCATGGCTGGCGCCGCAGCTGCATGAGCAGCGGTACCTGACGAGAGAATTGATGGTGGCCGCGACGGACGAGGATGAAGCAGAGAAGGACACGGCGACGCCGAGTATCTTCAAGGCTGTCGAATGCCTGACCAAAGGTATCGAGATTCCGTTACCTGATGGTCATCAGTTTCAGGACAAGGATGGCCACACGCGGCGACGGGTGCGCGTGCGCTGGTGGGACGAGGAGGCCACGACGTACCGCAGCGCCGCGATGCTGTCCCCAACGGAATGCGCGGCACTGCCAGACCTTCCGATTCCCGCGCATGCGCGAATCGCGCGGACGGACAAGCCGGTGTTTTTCGGCCACTACTGGCTCACCGGCACCCCAGTGCTACAAACCGCCCGGCACGTCTGTGTGGACTACAGCGCCGGAGCTGGCGGTCCGTTGGTCGCCTATCGATTTGATGGCCAACCCGATCTCTCGCCGCAGCATTTTGTATGGGTCGACTGATCCTCCATTCCGCTGATCGGCCCTGCCTGCGGGCGAGCGCTCGGTCCGGGTTGGTAGTTCAGAAACGCAGCAGTTTCGATACATGATGAGTCTGACGGAGGAGCGGGTGACACGTTGGGTGACGTCGGCCTGCGTTACTCGGGTGAACGAGGACGGTCGGTGTCCCGTCCTGCGGGATTTCAACAACCTCGAGACCCTCGTTGCGTAGGTGTTGAACGTACGCGCGCTCGTGGGCCTGGCCGCGCTCTCTGAGAAGCCGAGTGTGCTCGTCGAGCACTGGCGTGGGAGCGCTAATCTGCCCAAGCGCAGCCGCGAAGTCGAGGGCCGTACGGTGCGGGCAGGCGAGAAAATTGGACAGGTCGGTCGCGGCGAGCAGCAGACCGTTGTCAGTAGTGCGCACCGAATTATCTCTCGGCTGCGCAATGTCTGAGCGAACGCAGCACGGGAGTCACGGCCTGCTCTCTCCGCCTACTGCAATGACGTGACCCTGCGTGCGGTAAATCATCACGCCCTCGGAGATCGCTGGCGTTGCCAGTACGCTCTCCCCCATATCGTTCTCGGCTATCACCTCGAAGCTCGGGCCGGCCCTGAGCACGTAGACATGGCCTTCCTCGCTGGCGAGATAGATCTTGCCATCCGACGCCACCGGGGATGACGTGAACGCAGACTTCCCCTCGGCAAGCCGCTGCTGGTATCTCACCTCTCCGGTCTTCGCGTCGAACGCCGACAGCACGCCGTTGTATTTGACGATGTAGACGATGCCTCTATAGACGAGGGGCGTGCACATGTAACCGCCGTCGCGCGGCGTGCTCCAGGCGACGCCCTGATTGCTGGACGTTCCTTCGGCCAACGTGATGTCGCCCGTGGCCGTCTCGCGGATCGCATAGACGGGCGCTCGTGGACCGTGCGCGTTGGTGATGTAAATCAAGCCCTCCTGCACGACCGGCGTTGGGACCGGAATGTCACCGCCGCCCGTCAGGCGCCAGATTTCCTTGCCGGTCTTGAAGTCGTACGCGCCGATGTGCCGCCAGCCGTTGACGATCAGCTGCGTTTGTCCATTGACCTCATGAACCGTCGGCGTGCCCCAGGTTGGCACGTCGAGTCGCGGCGTGCGCCAGACGTCGCCTCCGTCGCGCGCGTCGAAGGCGCCCAGAAACGACCCCTTCTGAACGTCCACCTGGACGACGACCACGTTGTCGTGAAGGATCGGCGAGCTGCCCGTTTCCCACTGCGCCGTCGGATCGTTGAACCATCCGGCGTCGAGGACACCGAGATCCTTTTTCCACAGTGGCTTGCCGGTGAGATCGTAGGCATACAGGCCTTCCGAGCCGAAGAACGCGATGAGACGTTCGCCGTCAGTGGCCAGTGTGGAATTCGCGTGTGACGACTTGGGATGCCGCTTGATCTTCGGAACAGCTCTCAGCACGGTCTGCTGCCAGCGAATGGCACCGGACTTCTTGTCCAGGCAATAGATGCGCCACTCGTGATCGGTGTCGTCAGTCACGGACCCGACGTCACCGTACAAGCCAACTTTGAGCCCGGCGTCCTTCTGACTCGTAATCGACGTGCTGAGGCAGACGAGATCGCCCCAGACAATCGGGCTGGCCAGGCCGAGGCCCGGAATTGCAGTCTTCCACCGGACTCCGCGTCCGCTCGGAACGTCCCAGGCCTCCGCAACCGGAAAGCCTTCCGCGACACCGCCCGCGCGGATGCCCCGGAATTGTGGCCAGTCCACACCGGGTTTGGGTGTCCCCGCGGCGCGCTGTGCCGACGGCGACGGCCACGACAAGCCCGAACGCGAGAACCTGGTGCCGTGTCATGACGAGCCTCCCGCCACGAATATAATCCGAGCTTGACCGTCCTGAACGACCGACGACCTCGCCCGCGCTCGCGGGCGGCGACGGGCGTTTCTATCCGCGCGGGTCTCGTTGTAACCAAGGTGAGGTCCAGCCCGTCAATTGGAGTTCGTCCCAGGAGATCGACGGATGGCGCGTGCCGGACACAATGGTGTCCGCACGTCCAGCACAGGAGGTCCCATGTCGAGCCAGCGTCGTGTGCTTGCGATTCCAATTGCGGTCCTCGTGACAGTATCCGGGGCTTCTCCGCTCTCGGCGCAATCGCAGAGTGCGGCGGCGGCGCCAACACCCTACGCGGCGCGCACGATCGATCTGAAGTCGCCTGACGGGATCGCGTTGAAGGCGTCGTACTTCTCCCCGGGACGCCCGGGTCCGGGCATTCTCCTGCTGCATGCGTGCAACCGCGATCGTTCGTCCTGGAACGATCTGGCGACGGAAGCGGCCGCACGCGGCTTCCACGTGCTCGCACTGGACTATCGCGGCTATGGACAGAGCGGCGGGACGCGGTCGGACGATCCGCAGCAACGGCAGTGGATCGCCGACCGGGAATGGCCCGGCGACCTCGATGCCGCCTACGCCTGGCTGACAGCCCAGCAAGGCGTGGATACGACCCGGATGGCCGCGGCGGGCGCGAGCTGCGGCGTGGATGCATCCGTGCGGCTCGCTCGACGCCACCCTGAGGTCAGAACCGTGGTGCTGCTGAGCGGCGGGATCGGCGCGAGCGGTCGTGAGTTCATCCGCGATGCCGCGTGGCTCCCGATCTTCGCCGCAGCCAGCCATGGCGATGAGGGCGCCGTGGAAACGCTGCGGTGGGCGATGGGCTGGTCGAGAAATCCGTCGAACAGGTTCATCGAGTACCAGGCTGCCGGACACGGCACAGACATGTTCGCCGTCCAGAAGGATCTGCAGCCGCAGGTGCTGACGTGGCTCGAGACCCACGTCCGCGACGCGCCGGCGACGCGTCCGGCTGTCACCCCCGCGGCCGGCCCCACCATCGTCGAGGAGTTCTGGACCGTGCTGAATCAGCCCGGCGGCGTGGCGCGCGCGCGGAAGCTGTACGACGAGGCGAAGGGCCGAGACGGGAATGCCGTACTGTTTCCGGAAGCGGAGATGAACCAGCTCGGATACCAGCTCCTGGAAGCTGGCACTCTTCAGGACGGCGTCGCTGTCTTTCGGATGAATGTGGAGGCGTATCCGCAATCGGCAAACGCTTGCGACAGCCTGTCAGACGGCTATCTTGCGATGGGGAACAAGGAAGAAGCCCTGAAGTACGCGCTGAAAGCGATCGAAATGTTGGACACGGATACGAATGCCACGCCAGAGTTCAAGCAGCTCGTACGCGAGAGTGCTGAGAAGAAGATCAAGGAGCTGCAGGCGTCCGGAAATGATCGGCTCGTCCATTGCTTCCCACCCCTCACGCGCGCGCCACACGCTCGAACAGAAACGGCAATCGCGGCTCGGCATCCTCGTCAACCGCGGGCGGCAACCGATCCGATTCGTACTGCCGCCCTGCGTGGCCCAGCTCCTCGACAATCCAGTCGACGAGCTCCGGCGGCGCCAGCACGCGCGCGGATCGTCCAAAGCTCAGGATCCAGCTCCTCAAGGCATAGTCGTCGCTGATATCCATCGTCATCACGACCGAACCGTCGGAGCGGTCCTTCAGACGCTGCGACGGATGCCACGAGCGCTCCTTGACGTGTCGACGCGATCTGCGGATGGAACCGGATCTGCACGCGGCTGACGGCACCACGATACGCACCGAGCGAGTTCTTGAACGGGTCGGTGTCGAGCTCCGGGATCGGCGTAAAGGACTCTTCCTGAAGCGCCACCCGCCGGACCCGCTCGACGGCGAACGTTCGAAGCTCCGCGTAGGCGGGCACGAACGCCCACAGATAGAGCCCGCCCTGCACGTGCACCAGCCGCTGCGGGTGCACCACGTAGTCCTTTTCCTTCCGGCTCGCCCGCGAGTGGTACCGCATGGCGACGACGCGCTGATGCAGGATGGCGTCGAGGAAGAGCGCGATCGCCTGGTAGGTGGTGGCGTCCTGCCGTTTGGCGCCGGCAGGCTTGGCAGTCATCACGCGGGGCAAGCGATCGACGAACTGCTTCATGCGCGGCGACAGCGCCGCCTCGAACTTGCCGAGCGCGCTCTGGACATCGGCGAGCAGGTGCGTCCCCGCGAAGCACTCGATCAGGGCACGACTGAAGTAAAGGGCGCAGAGCTCTGAGAACGTGAGCCCGGTCCGGGCCAGCACCCCGAGCGACCTGGTTTCAAATCGCCAGAATTTCGTCCCGTTGACGGTCTCGTCGAAGATCGGAAACCCAGCTTCCTGAAGCGTCGACAGGTCGCGCCGGACGGTCCGCGTGCTCACAGCAAGCGCGGTGGCCAGCTTCGGAATGGTGTTGTCGCGGGCGCCCGAGAGCTTTCTGAAGGAGCGTCCACTGCCGGATGAGTGCCTTGTTTCGGAGCATGTGTGATCGGGCGTGACGCTCGACCCGTCGCCGAGATTCTACTGCCTTGCCCTCACATCATTCCCAACAGATTCGGCCCCGCTTGCACGAGCCACAAAGTTTGACCAGTCCTGTCATAGCCCGCGCCTACTCTTTGATCGAGCGCTAAGCCTCACAACTCCGGGAAGGACACCTGGTTCCGGCTCCTTCAACCAACAGCCTGGCGGGTGCGGAGAGCGCTCGACGTCAAAGGAGATTCAGTGACAGCAGCAGAAACAGTGTTCGAAGCTTTGGGCGAAGTGACCTACGCGCCGGCGATGACGTTTCACAACCTCTCGCTGGTGCCCCTCGTGGCCGCGCACGAACAGGCGGCGAACTACGCGGTCCTGGACGAGGCGCTGGCCCGTGGGTGGATCGAGCTCACCGAGTCGAGCGACGGCGGGCAGGTTCACGAGCTGAACGTCGTGAATAGCGGCGATGTCGCCGTCCTGCTGCTCGACGGCGAAGAGCTGCTCGGCGCCAAGCAGAACCGCGTGCTGAACCTCACCGTGCTGATACCGCCCCGTCATTCCACGGTGCTCCCCGTCTCGTGCGTCGAGGCGGGACGCTGGCGCCGCACATCAAGCCGCTTCCAGGCGTCTCCACGGACACAGTTCGCGGAGGGTCGCGCCGCGAAGATGCAGCAAGTGAGCGACTCGCTGGCCGCGTCTGGCGGTCACAGGTCCAACCAACAGGCGATGTGGCAACTCATCGCACAGAAGTCCGCGCGGCTGAACGCCGCCTCCGACACCTCCGCGATGTCGGCGATGTTCGACAAGCTGGGTCCTTCCCTGGACGAGTTCGTTGCTGCGTTCCCGGCTCTCGAGCGTCAGGTCGGCGCCATCTTCCTCGTCAACGGTCGAGACGCCGGGCTCGAGCTCTTCGACGCGGCGAGCACGTGGCGGAAGCTCGCGCCAAAGCTGGTGAGGAGCTATGCACTCGATGCCATCGATCGGCAGCAGCAGGATGTCCACGCTTCGCCAACGGCTGCACGCGCGTTGATGCAGGCCCTGCTGTCGAGCACACCCGCGGTATTCCCCGCCGTCGGCGAGGGAGAGGACGTGCGCCTGCAGAGCGCCGATCTCGCCGGTGCGGCGCTCGTGGCCGGCGGCCGGGCCGTTCACGTGAGCGCATTTCCGACTGCTGGTGCCAACTGACGACCGGGCCGGATTCGATCCCCTCTCGCGTCGATCGGTCAGCCCAGGAGCAGCCGTGCGCGCGCCAGGGCGGCTTCAACCGACGGGAGGAGATTCTCTGCACCGATGTGCTCGTGGAATTCGGCCCGTCGCATCATGCGGGCCGGTTGGTCGCGCATACCGCAGAGCAGCAGGTTGCGGCCGGTGCGGTGCAGTGCATCGGCCAGATGCTCCAGCGCGTGGAGTCCCGTGCCATCGATGGCCGTCATGTTGCGCAGCCTGAGGATGACGACCTGGGGCAGCGTGGCGATCTCGCGTTCGAGATCGGCGAGCTTGTCCGTACTGCCGAACAGAAACGGCCCGTGAATCCGGTAGATCGCGACCTGATCCGGCACGTCGTGCAGCTGCAGGCTGTGCGCACGGCCGCGCAGGATGTAGTCGCGCGTGACCCGGGCGACGGTCGTGGTCGATCGTCACGCGGCGGATGTAGAGCAGCGCCGCGAGAATCATTCCGGCCTCGACCGCGACGGTCAGATCCGCCAGCACGGTGAGCGCAAACGTGATGGCCCACACGGCAGCCTCGGCGGGCCCCAGTTTGACCACCTCCGGGATCTCGCGCCATTCCCCCATGTCGTACGACACGATCAAGAGGATGCCCGCCAGCATGGCGAGTGGGATGTGCTGAGCCAGCGGCGCCGCGAACAGGAGAATCAGGAGTAACGTCACCGCGTGCGTCATCCCCGCCACCGGGGTCCGCGCGCCCGCCCGGATGTTCGTCGCCGTGCGCGCGATCGCGCCGGTCGCCGGGAGACCGCCGAACAGCGGCGACAGCACGTTGGCGATGCCCTGGGCGGTCAGCTCCACGTTGGGATCGTGGCGATCGCCGGACATCCGATCGGCGACGACCGCCGAGAGCAGCGACTCGATCGCGCCCAGCATCGCCACGGTCAGCGCCGGCGACAGCAGCGGCAGGAGGAGGTCCGCCCGAAACCGCGGGATGTGCAGCGTCGGCAGGCCGCTGGGCACTCCGCCGAATCGGCTGCCGATCGTCTCGATCGGCCACTGCGCGAGCACGGCCGCGGCCGACCCCGCCAGGAGCACGATGATGCTGCCCGGGATCCGGCGCGACAACCGGCGCATCACCAGAATGGCGGCGATCGTCGTCGCCGCCCAGCAGCGTCGCGGTCATGGAGGCCGTGCCGGCACTGGCCAGCGAGCACCCGAATGCGGCCGATGAACTCGCCGGGGACCTGCGCGACCTGCAACCCGAACAGATCCCTGATCTGGGTGCTGGCGATCAGCACGCCGATGCCGTTCGTGAATCCGATGACGACGGGACGGGGGATGAACTTGACGGCCGTGCCGAGGCCCGTCAACCCGAGGAGAATCAGGATCACGCCAGCCAGCAGCGTGCACATGAACAGGCCGTCGAGGCCATGGGCGGCGACGATGGCCGACACGACGACGACGAAGGCGCCGGTCGGTCCCCCGATCTGGACGCGCGATCCGCCCAGGGCCGAGATCGTGAAGCCGGCAATGACCGCGCAGTAGATGCCGTTCTGCGGCGGCACACCGGAGGCGATCGCGAAGGCCATCGCGAGCGGGAGAGCGACCAGGCCGACGGTGACTCCGGCGACCAGGTCGTGGCCGAGGGTGCCGAGCGAATACCCCTCGCGGAGGCACTGGACGAGCTTGGGCGTCGGAGGATGTGAGCGAAGGCATGTGCGCCGAGGGCGCCACGCGTGCGTGGCGCTGCTAAATATTACAATATTTGAATATATATTAATATGATGAGCCCGCTCCGTGTACCCGCGACAGCTGGCGATCTCCAGGTGTTCAAGGCCGCCTTCTTCAAGGCCCTGGCGCACCCGGTGCGCATCCGTATCCTCGAGGTGCTGGTGCGACCGACCGGAGTGTGCAGGAATTGCAGGAGGCGCTCGGCCTCGAGCAGCCGGTCGTCTCGCAGCAACTGAGCGTCCTCCGCACCAGCCAAATCGTCGTCGGGCGGAAGGAAGGCGTCAGCGTGCGCTACAGCGTGCGCGATCCGCTCGTCGCCGAGCTCCTGGCGATCGCGCGCCGCATCTTCAACAATCAGCTGACTGGGACGCAGGATCTCCTGCGGGAGTTGCAGGGCGAGCATGGAAGGCGTTCGTCCTCGAGAATGGCGCCACGGGGCACACAGACCAAGCCTGCCCGCTAGTCTTTCGACGCAAGGACCGCCGGGGCCTCTCCTGGCAGATTACGCCGCGCGCCCTCACCGACGCGCTGGCGGCTGAGCCGTGCCCAGGCCATACTGTTTGACGTATAACGCACGGCGTTATACCCTGACATTCAGGTGATTCGGTCGTTCAAGGACCCCGAAGCCGAGGCGCTGTTCTCCGGCACGTTCAGCCGCCGGTTACAGCGGGTGGCGCGGGTCGCCCAACGGAAGCTGCAGCAGCTGCACGCGGCTCGAGAACTCCGCGACCTGGCGGCGTTTCCTGGTAACCGGCTCGAGGCGCTCGCGGGCGACCGCCGTGGTCAACACAGCATTCGAGTGAACGATCAGTACCGCATCTGTTTCGTCTGGCACGACGGGGACGCCAACGATGTGGAGATCGTGGACTATCACTAGCGCAGGAGGAACTGATGGCGAAGGTTCGCCGACTACCGCCGGTGCATCCCGGCGAGGTCCTACTGGAAGATCTGATGACGCCGCTCGGGCTGAGCATCAACCGGCTCGCCCGCGACCTGCGGGTGCCTGTGACCAGGATGAGCGAGATCGTCAACGGCCGCCGAAGCATCACGGCTGACACGGCATTGCGCCTGGCACGCTACTTTGCGATGACGCCGCAGTTCTGGATGAATCTGCAGGCGGCGTACGACCTCGACGTCGCCACGCGTGCATCAGCCGATCGGATCAAACGGGACGTGCATCCGCGCGAGGCCGCGTAGAGTTCCTGCCCGATCTTTCCATGACCACCCTCAACCTGGTCACGTCCTGGATCGACTCCGCCACCCGCATCGTCGCCTGACCGGCGCGGGGATCTCCACCGAGTCGGCCGTCCCGGACTTCCGCGGGCCCCAGGGCGTCTGGACGAAGGATCCGGCGGCGGAGAAACTGTCGAACATCCACTACTACATGACGGACCCGGACGTGCGGCGGCGCGCGTGGAAGGCCCGCCTCGACCACCCGGCCTGGCACGCCAGCCCCAATGCGGGACATCGTGCGCTCGTCACGCTCGAGCGCCGCGGCACGCTGCACGCCCTCGTCACGCAGAACATCGACGGCCTGCATCAGCGGGCGGGCAGCTCGCCGGGCCTGGTCATCGAGGTGCACGGCACGATTTGGGACGTCATGTGCATGGAGTGCTCCTGGCGCGGACCCTCGGCGCCGATCCTCGACCGCGTCCGCGCCGGCGAAGACGACCCGCGCTGCGAGCGGTGCGGCGGGATCCTCAAGAGCGCCACCATTTCATTCGGCCAGCCGCTCGTGCCCTCCGTCATCGCGCGCGCGATGCGCGCGGCGGAAACCGCCGACCTCTTGCTCGCCGCCGGCACGAGCCTCCAGGTCTATCCGGTCGCGGGTGCCGTACCGGCCGCCCGCACCGCCGGCGCACGCATCGTCATCGTCAATGCCGAGCCGACGCCGTTCGACGACATGGCCGATGCCGTGCTGCGCGGCAAGATTGGCGACGTCTTGCCGGTCGTCTGCCGGAGCAGGGAAGACCAGGCGAGGTGAATCTGCGATTCTTCGCGGTCCGGCGTCCGCCGGTGCAGGCGCGTGCGGCGTGCAGGGCCTGTTACCCTAGAGCGCCGTGTCCAGCGACGATCGGTCGTCTCATGCAACCCCGGGCGGGCGACTGGGCGTCGACAGCAAACTCCCCTACCTCTTCGCCGGCGCCGTCGTCGGTGCGGCCATCGGACTCTGGCGATTCGCCCCCGAATTCATCACCGGCACCGGCGGACTCTGGCGCGGGCCGCAGAACGACCACATCCTCTACCTCCTCACCTGGCACTACTTCGTCATCGACGAGTGGCGGCTGCCGCTCTTCAGCCTGCCGAACATGGGATACCCGGAAGGCGGGAACGTCCTGTACAGCGACGCGCTGCCGCTCACCGCGCTGGCGTCGAGAATCCTGTATCGGGTGACCGGGCAGCAGGTGAACCCGTACGGCTGGTGGCTCTACCTGACGTACATCCTCCAGGGAGCGATGGCGGCGCGGCTGGTGTGCGCCGTCGGCGTGCGGTCGATGGCGGCGTGCGTGACCGCCGCGGTGCTCGCCACGACGAACGTCCACTTCATGGACCGCATTGGGCATATCGCCCTCGCCAGCCACTTCGTGCTGCTGTGGGCCATGGCGGTCCACTTCGAAAGCCTGCGCCGAGGCCGCGCGCGGATCGGCGAGCTCGGGGCGCTGCTGGCGCTCACGCTGCTGATCAACGCCTACCTGTTCGTGATGGTGCTCGCCTTCGAGCTCGTCACAGCTCTGGCGCTGTGGCAACGGGGAAAGTTCGCGTCTGCGGGATCTCAGAAACAGCGCCATCGCGCTCACGCTGGTGGCCGCCCTCGGGGTGCTCTCCGGCTACGGCCGGTTTCTCGCCAATCCGGCGAGCATGAGCGCCATGGGCTTTGGCACGTACTCATGGAACCTCGTCGGCCTGCTCATGCCGCCACGAGGGGTCTTCGGATTTCTCGTGGGCTTCACACGCGACGCCACACGGGGGCAGTACGAGGGCGAAGCGTGGATTGGCTTCGGCGCCCTCGCGCTTCTGATGCTCGCCGCGGCGCTCTCGCCGCGCCAGGCACTGCACGCGGCGCGACGCTACTGGCACTACGTGGCGCTGGTCGCCGTGTTCACCGTGTATGCCGCCTCGAACCGTGTGTATGCGGGCTCGCTGCTCCTGGCGTCGTACCCGCTGCCCGATCTCATGGCCACGGTGTGCAGCTTCTTCCGCGCGAGCGGCCGATTCATCTGGCCGCTGGCCTACAGCCTGGCCGTGCTTCCCGTGGCGCTGATCTTCCGCACATGGCGGCCGTTGCCGGCCCTGCTGGCGGCCGTGCTCGGCGTCCTTCTCCAGATATACGAAGCCACACCGCGCGTGCGGGCCAGACGGACTGTGACGATGACCGCCTATGAAGATCTGATCGACCAGCCACGCATGGCGAGCTGGCTCGAGCAACACGAGCAGGTGTGGCAGTTTCCGTCGTTCTACTGCGGCGGGCTGAGCGCTACGCGAGACTCTGGCGGACGCGAACTGAACCGCGAGCTGCAGGTTCAGCTCGCGGCGGCAAAGGCAGGCGTCCCGACCAACAGCGTCTATGTGTCGAGATCCCTGAAGAACTGCGAACGCGAGCTTTCATGGCGGCAGGAGCCGGTGCTCCGCGACGGCGTGCTGTACGTGTTCAACACCCGGGTGGTTGCCGAGTCGCCGGAGCTGGAAGCGATTGCGCGGACGAACGCCTGCGTCACGCTGGACTGGGCGGTCGTGTGCTCGACGAAGTGGACACGCATGGCGAGCGACCAGTCGGCGCCCGCGAAGAGCCGACCGTGACCGGATGCGCTTTGCGGCAAAAGAAAAAGCCCGCGGCAGATCCGCTCGAACGCGAACCCGCCGCGGGCGATGAGGAATGACCTGTCGCGCGGCGCCTAGTTGTTGCGCAGCGTCACCTTCTGCACGCGCCAGTTGCCGAGCTCGCCAACCAGCAGCTCGTTCTCGACGCGGCAGTCGATGGCATTCACGGTGCCGAACTCTTTCGGCAGCTTGCCGGCCCGCCCGAACTTGCCGACGATCTTGCCGTCCAGCGACATCTTGAGGATTTCGCCGTCGTAGTCGAGATTGTTCGGCGGGTTCGAGTTCGACACATACATGAACTGCTTCGCCCCGGGGGTGATGCAGATGGCCCAGGGAGATCCGACGTTGCGGTACTGGGTCTTGAAGGTGCCCTCGGTGTCGAACACCTGGATGCGCCGGTTGTCGCGGTCGGCCACATACACGTTGTTGGCGCTGTCGATCGCGATCCCGTGCACCACTCTGAACTGTCCCGGCTCGGTCCCGGTGTGTCCCCAGTTCTTCACCCACTTGCCGTTCTTGTCGTACTTCGCGACGCGCGAGTTGCCGTAGCCGTCGGCCACGTAGATGTTGCCGGTGGAGTCCCAGGCGACGTCCGTCGGACGGTTGAAGCTCTCGCCCTCGGCACCCGATCCAGGCGGACGCGCCGCCGCGCCACCCTGACCGCCACCACCGCCGCCCTGACCACCGGGAGCGGCTTGTCCACCGCCACCCTGACCACCTCCACCGCCGCCCCCGCCCGGACCTCCGCCCGCACCGGGCGTCGCCGGCGGCTCCGGCGTCCTGAGCACGAGCGCGTAGGTGTCAGCCGGCACCGACAGCGGATTGGCGGGCACGCGCATGGCCTCGGGCTTGCGGCCGAGGACCATCACCACGCGGCCGTCAGGGTCGAACTTGATCACCTGGTTCGCCAGCTGATCGACCACCCAGATGTTGCCCTGCGGATCCACGCGGGCCTGCTGGGCCTGCAGGAACCCGTACACACCCTGGCCCATCTCGCGGACGAACTTGCCGGTCTTGTCGAACATGAAGAGGCGCGAACCGTAGTGCGACACGTTGCGCGAGCCGGCGGTCGTGATCATCGGCGTGCCGGTGCGCGTGTAGACGAAGATGTCGCCGTTGGCATTGGTCGCCACGCCTGCCGCCTCGCCCAGGTGGATGTTGGCGGGGAACTTCAGCGGGTCGACCGCGTCGTACTGGAGCTCGGGAAACGTCAATTGCGCCGACAGCGACCCCGTTGCGAGGGCCATCGCGATCAGCGCTGCTGGTATCAACCGTCTCATGATGGCATTCTCCTCAGCGGCTCGCCGCGGCCGTCGTCGTTTGCGTCGGCTTCAGGCGGATTTTCTGGACGCGCCACGCGGAGATCTCCGCGACGACGAGCTCGTTCGGGTCGCGACAGTCGATGCCGTGGATCGTCTGGAACTCACCAATCGCCTTGCCGGCCTTCCCGAACTTGCCGACGATGCGGCCGTCCAGCTCCATCTTGTAGACCTCGCCCGTGACCGCCCACGAAGCGGCAGGGTTCGAGTCCGGGTTCGAGTTGGACACGAAGAGATACTGGTGCGGGCCCGGAGAGACGCACACTTCCCACGGATTGCCCACGTTGTCGTAGATGGCGCGGAGCGTCAGGTTGTTGTCGAACACCTGCACGCGGCCGTTGCCGCGATCGCCCACATACACGTTGCCCTGCGCATCGACGGCCAGCGTGTGCGGTGTGCTGAACTGATACGGCTCGCGGCCTCGAATGGCGCTGCCCACCTGGCGGACGAAGCGGCCGTTCTTGTCGTACTTGACGACACGGTGGTTGATGTAGCCGTCGGAGATGAAGATGTTGTCCTGCGCGTCCCAGCCCACATCGGTGGGACGGGCCAGCAGGTAGCGCTCGGCCGGAGGCGGATCACCCGACGGCGTCTGAACTGCGCCCTCGACCGCTTCCGGGCGGCGGCCAATCACCATCACGACGCGGCCTTCGGGATTGAACTTGATGACGGTGTTCGTCCCCTCGTCCACGGCCCACACGTTGTCGTACTTGTCCACGCGCACCTTGTGCGCGAACTCGAACCCGTAGAGGCCCTGGCCCCATTCGGTCACGTAGTTCCCGTTCGCGTCGAACTCGAAGAGACGCGTGTCGTCGCGGCGGTGGTACACCCAGAGGTGTCCCTTCGAGTTGCGTGCGACGCCCATGGCCTCGCCCAGATAGACATCGGCCGGCATCTTCAGAAAGTTCGGCACCGATTCCATCGGGATTTCCGGAACGTTTTCCGCCTTGGCTCTTCCCTGCGCCCAGCCAGGCGTCGCCGCGAGCAACGCCGACAGAACGACGAAGCCGTTCAGCCATCGCTTCATGTCATCCCTCCACAGCACGTCCGCTGTGCATTCGGTCCACCCAGGGTAGTTTTAGAACGCAGGAACTATATACGGTTTCAGCCGCGGCGCGTGGCGTAGAGACAAATTACAACAACTTCGCCGGCCGGCGCCGGGCGCTATCCGTGCACCTGCGTGCATCGGTCAGAACCGGGCGGCGTTCTCCGGCGGCAGTCGAGCGCCGCACTCTCCTCGAAGGCTTCCGGGGCACGCAAGACGCGCTCGTGATGGGACCGATTGTGCGGACTGGGGTGGGTCTCGCTAACGCGTTCGTCGGCGCCACGCCCGCCGCCCACCATGGGCAGCGAGCGCCATGCCGAGGAGCGCAAGCGTGCCCGGCTCGGGAATCACCTGGGATTCCTCGACGTCGAGCTCGAGCACCGGATTGAACTGATCGAAGCCGGAGTCGACCGTCCAGATGGTGAACACGCCGGACGCCGCGGTCACGTTCCTCAGCATGAACCCTGCGAAGGCCTCGTTCGCGGTCACCAGATCCTGAATGAACGACGGATCGAGCGGAATCACCACCGAGCCGGCCGCGCCGACCTGGAAATCCGTCAGCAGGTTCGCCACCGTCAGATCCGGAACCATGATGACGCCGTCGCCCGCGTATCCGTGCACCTGCGCATCGTTGAGCACGAGGGGCGCCACCGGGATGAACAGCGTGAGCGTGGCCGAGTTGATCACGGGGTTCGGCGGCAGCCCCCCCAGCGCGAACTCGAGCGCCAAGCGCTCCTCGAAGGTCGTCAGCGTGACGGTCCCTTGACCCATGTCCAACTGACAGCATTGGAAATTTCCGTCGAGCAGCTGATCAATTCCACGGTCGTCGTCTGTCGGGAAGATGAGGATGGGGGCCGCAATCGCCTGTGAAGGGAACAGAGCGGCCGTCACGATCAGGACGAGCAGCCCGCGCTGCAGATTTCGTGGGAATTGCACGGCGACCTCTTCAGCGCGAGTCCTTCGATGGCGTGCACGACACGCCCCGTAGCTTCGCGTAGGACAGCCCTTCGACTCCGCTCAGGACAAGTGACGCCGGGTCGGTGCGACCGCTCCGGCGTCCTCAGCGCTATGATGCCGGGCCGTTTTTCCCCCGCCGGCGGAGCGCCCGCCCGCCGATCAGGAGACCCATGGCCGTCAGCAGGAGCGTTGCGGGTTCGGGAATGGGGACCGGCTCCTGAAAGAGAAAATCGTCCATCGCGACGACGTCCACGCCCGCCGTGTCGGCCACGCCCAGCGCCGCGTTGCCGGTGGTGATGCGCACGCGCGTGGCGAGCTCACCGGCGTCGAACTTGATGCCCGCGAACGAAAGGCCGCCATCGCTCGGCGGCGCGAAGACGGATCCGATCAGCAGGCCGTTGATGTCGAAGAACTCGATCAACGTCGTGTCCGCCAGGTCCACGTCGCTGAAGACGGCGCCAAATCCACCGACGCCCGCCGGAAGCGTTCCATTGCTGCCCGGCACGGAGAAGAACCCGTCGGTGATGTTGCTGCCGACCGGCACGAAGAGCCTCAGGGGGCTGAACGTCGGGAAGTCGGTGGCGTACGCGGGCTGATTGAAGAGCTCCGACAGGCCGCCCGTCTGGTCGGGCGTGGCCTGCAGGAACCCGGTGCCGGGAGTCTCGAAGATCGCGCCGCGATTCTGGAATACCGCGAAGGGCGTTCCGCCCGGGGCGGTCGCCGGGTTGTTGCCGCCGCCGTCCCAGTTGATCTCGCGTCGGCCAGCCGGCTGGGACCCCGGAGCGTTTCCGTTGAGCGGATCACCGAGGGCGGCGCGAAAGTCGTCCACGGTGCCCTGGATGTCGCCGGCCGCGGTGAACAGTATGGGCGCCGCACCTGCGACACTGGGCGGCAGGAGAAACAGTGCGACCACCACTGCTAACAATCGTCGGGAGGTAGGTCGGGAGGTCGAGTCGAACATGGTACCCTCCTTCGTTCGTGCCCCGTCGTGAAGGGGTCACTTTGTCTGCCCAGCGAAGAAGTGTCAACACAAATCGTTGTAACTGAGCAGTTTACAGCTCATCTGTAGCCGGGCTTGACGCGATTCTTGTGCAGTGTTGTGCAGTGCTGTACATCGATGAGGCTCGAGACAGCTGCGGCTCACAGTCTGACGATCGTGACTCCCGGATTCCCCGCATCGAGGCCGAACCCCCTGATCGATGAAAGCACCTTCAGCCGCCCGTGCACCGCAGCCTTGAGCTTTCCTCCGCTTCGGCCGTGAATGATGTGCACCTCGCTCAGCCCGTCGAGAAGCGCCGTGTTCAGAAACGCGGAGACCGCCTCGAGCGCTTCGGGCACCGTCAGGCCGTGCAGGTCGAGCGAGGCGGCGGCGGCGCGTGCTCTCCGGCCGTCTGCTGCGGACCCGCGGCGACGTCGGGCTTTCCCCTTCGCGACTTGGGCGTCGGCTCGACAGACGTGAGCTGGTTGCCCGAGACGACGAGCGCGCGGCCTTTGATGTCGACGAGATAGCGGCCGCCGTTGCGCGCCTCGCGGACGACGCCCTTGCCGAGGTGTGCGACGTGGACGGGCTCGCCGGAGGCGAAGCGCATACCGCGGCTATCATGCCCGCAATCGGGTTATCCGGGCGGAGCGATCCTTGAGGGGAACCTTTATCGATTTCTCACGACGAGGAATGCGCGTATGGTGCGTGGTGGATGGCGCGCGGCGAAGAGCACTGAGGGTGTCGGGCGCGATACGGTGTCAGGGCGACGTGTCCAGGATTGCGACGCGCAGGGCCGCTTTACAATCCCGTTATCCTCAGCGAAACGAATGACTTGGCGAACATAGTCATCTGTGAGGCAGACCATTGAAACACTATGGCCGGCCTGCCCGGCCCGCCGAAAATCGCGGCGGCCTGAATCGTGTGGTTTTTGATTGAGATCATCCCCGCGACCGGCCGCGGGCGATTTCGGCACAGCACTTGCGTGGCGTTTGCGCTAGAAGGGCGTCCGGGAGGCGTCCGGTGGGGCGTGCGGGGGGTACGCTCCGAACAGACTTTAGTGATTGACAAGGGTATAAGGCCGGCATACTCTTGTCTGCTCCGGCAGCCGGGTTCAGTGATTTTGAGTAGTGATTTTTAGTTAATTCTCAGTGGTCTTTGGAGGGTTCTGTATGAAGAAATCGTTATGGTTAGTTTTGGGTGTCGTTACAGCTCTTGGTATCTCGAGTACCAAAGCTGAGGCGACGCTGATTCTTGCAGGCAACATCAACGGTACACTCTTCTGTGCTACCGACAACAACGTGGCATGTGGGTACGGCACGCAGCTTACCGACAACGATCTTACGGCAGGGCATTCTGGAATTGGGGACTAACACCACCCTGATCGCCGGGCTCTCTGTCGGCGGGTCGACGCATTTTTCAGCGTCATTGGGCCGCCGGACAACGTCCTGGACAGCGGGTCGGTGGCTATCGTGAACAATACGGGAGCAACTGTTAACGCTACGGTGGCCATCGGGCAAACGGACTACGTCGGCCCATCCAGCACGTTTGATTTGAGCGGCAGCGGGACGTGGCTGTCTTCGGCGGGATCCTCCATCCACATGGAATGGTGGAATGACCCCGAGAATCAGCAGGGCGGCGAGACCGAGACCGACACTCCGGGGAATCTGATCGACGAGTTCGACTATCTCGCGACTGATGCTTCCGGAACCGAGTCGTTCGAGCACAACAATGACGGGGCCCTTCTGTTCCCAGACTTCGGGCCGTATTCCATGACCCTTCGCTTTGACGTGGAGATCCTCAACGGGGATCGCCTGAGTTCCCGGGGCCAGAACATCACCAAGCCGGTGGTGCCGGAACCGGCCACGATGACGCTCCTGGGCATGGGCCTGCTGGGCGTCGCGACACGCGCCGCTCGCGCGCGGAAGCGTAGCAAGGTCTAGTAAGGTCTAGTTCCACCGGTCTCCCTCCAGACCGCGTTTTCAAGGGCTCCGTCACTGCGACGGAGCCCTTTTTTCTTCCCGCCCCAGAAACCTCTCCATCGTCTGAGTGTTCAGTGCGTACCCGCTGAAGGCCGCGGGGCGCTTGCGCATGACCAATCGGACCGGCGGCGACTGGCCGCACCTGTCCATCGTGCCTAAGGAATGACTTGGCGAATAAAGTTATCTCTGCAGTAGATATCCGATGCAACGGCCGGGCATCAGAACCCGCCGAAAGGCGCAGTAGCGGCGAAATGCGTGAGCTTTCGAGCAATCACGCCGCGGCCTGATGCGGGCGGCTTCGGCATACCCCTTGCGAACGGTTGGGTTAGAACGGGCGCCGCAGTTGGCGCTCCGACCAACCGAATTCGATTGCCCGAACGGCGCAGATGAAAGGCGCACAGATGAATTTGATACGATTCGCGGTTATTGCAGCACTCATGTTGATCGGCGTCGGTCTTCCGACCAACGCCCATGCGACGGCGTTCAACGTGGCTTCCTTTACGGTCAATGTCCCAACGGAGGGCGTGCCTGCGGGCGACCTGAAACTCAACATCATTTTCAGCGCCGACCCCGCCGTGCCACCCATTCCTTTCGTATTGACGACCGTCAACCAGTCGATATCCGTGCCGTTGGGCGTCCTCGGCACCAACGAGTCAACCGTGAACGACACGCCAGGTGACGACCTCGAACCTCAGGCCATCTCAATCGATTGGGTGTTCGATTTGCCGAGTGCATTCGGCGGCCAGTCGACCGGCACGACGGTCGGAATTCTGGATACGATCGATCCGATCGAGCTTGGTTGCGGCCCAATCCTCGGCGGTTGCGGGCAGGTCACGTGGAATGCGCTCGAGCTTCAGTTCGGGAACACCGGAAGACTGGGCATTACCCTGAACGACGGCCTTTTCGGCACACCTGGTCTTTTCGGTATCACTATCCCTCATCCGTTGGAGCTCGAGGCCACGTTCACGTTGCTGGCGCTTGATACGTCGGTGAATCCGACGACCCCGGTTCCGGAGCCCGCGTCGCTCATGCTCCTCGGCAGCGGCCTTGCGGCCGTTGCGGCGCGCGCACGGAAGCGTAACAAGGCCTAGTTCACTCGTCTCCCACCGGACCGCGTTTTCTCGAGGGCTCCGTCATCGCGACGGAGCCCTCTTTTCTTCCCGCCGCAGAAACTCTCCACGCCTGCGTTGTCAGGCGCGTACTGGTCACTCGCGGAAGGCACTCGGGTTCTGCCGGACGGCACTTGGGTTGCCGGGCAACGCTCTGCCGCGGAGTCGGCGCTCGAAGCCGGACCTTCGTCCGCACGGATTTCAGACTGACGCCCGTTGCGCGAGTCCGATGCGGGCAGAGCTCACGGAGCCGCCGGACGTCGCGCTCGAAATCCGTGCTCCCTGCGGTCCGCCTTCGAACTCACGCCAATCGCGCCGCTCCGAGTCGACCGTTGCCCGACAACCCAACTGCCGCCCGGCGACGAGACAGCACCGCCAGTTCGCCCTTCCCACCATCGGCGGTAGAATGTCCTGTCGGCGAGACGAACAATGCTCGACAGGTCGGTCGTCGATCCCGCGACACGCCCCGCGCCTCCCCAACAGGTGCGCCTCGACGGCACCCTCGAGCTGAAGCAGCCGCCTGCTCCGGCGCAGACGGAAAAAAAACGCGACTGGCTCCCCTGGATCCAGGCGGCCACGCCCTTCATCCTCGCCGGCGTCGGCCTGTATTTCACTGATGTCGTCCGCACGGGGCTCGAACGCCAGCAGCTGCAGCTTTCGAACGTGGCCGAGATGCGCGAGGTGCTGCTCACGCTGCTGGGCTCCGAGGTCACGCAGCAACAGGCCCAGGCGGCCGCGTCCACCCTGTCGGCGTTCGGTGCGCCCGCCGTGGCGCCGCTCGTTACCGCGCTCGTCGACGCCGACGACCTCCGGACGCCGGCCATCGAAAACGCGCTGCGCGCCATCGGCCTCAACAATGCGCGGGCCGTATGCGATCCGCTCGTCAGAATTCTCCAGCATCAGTCCGGTCGTTTCTCGTGGCTGATGCACCGGTCCGCCATCAGGGTGATCGGCGACATTCAGTGCGCCGACGCGCGCCCGCTGCTCGAGGCCTATGCGCAACGGCTGGCCAGCGGCGAGCTGAAAACCTACGACCCCGCCACCGAGGAGTGGGTGCCGCTTACCGACGACGCGGCGCAGCTGCTGAAGGTGGATGTCGAGCGTGCGCTGGGTAACACGGGACGCTGAGTCGAACGAGAGATCTGGAGAACCCTGGATGGTGAATCGCGCCGCGCTAGTTGCCGCGCTCCTTGCCGTGCTGCTGGCAGTGGCTGCGCCCGTTGCGGCTCAGATCGTGCCCTGCGCAGCGGTGAGGGACCAGGGCCAGAAAATTCTGCTCGACGACATCGTCGCGTCCAGCGCCGGCGCCGACAGCCTGCTTCAGTCGCTCACCAGCCGGCTGGACGCGAACCTTGCCCAGGTGCAGGCGGAGCTGGGCATCGACCTCAAGGTGCTGCCGTGCGCGAAACGGCGGCCGAGCGGTCCTTCCGATTTCACGCGGTCGCTCGTGCAGGAGCTGAACGTCCGCGACGTGGTGATGGAGGTCTGGGGCGTGGCGACCGAGCAGACCGATGCCCAGGGCCAGCGTTTTCACGAAGCCTCGGTGGGCTACGTGCTCGTCCCGGTGCGGCTGAACGAGTTCCAGGCCCAGAAACCTTCGGGCGCGTTCATCGTTCCGCACCGTGCACAGGTGTCGGCGCCCATGGACGACCTCCTGCGACTGGTCGATCAATCGGGCAGGCTCGGCGCGTACGCCGCGCTCGCGGCCGGCTCCAAGTCGCTGCGCTCGTCCAAGTGGGCCGACGCACGCAAACAGCTGTGCGCCGCGCAATCGCTCTTCGCCTCGCTCAAGCAACCCATATCGGCGGGCGACACCGAGCTCGGCGAGTACGCCAGAAAGCTGGCGGGCGACGCCATCGCTGGCGCGCAGGGCGACGCGAAATACACGGGCTCTCTCAAGCTGCAACCGGTGGATCTGCCATGCTTCCCCACACCTTGAAGGCGGCCGCTCTCGCCGTCGCGCTGCTCGTCGTGCCCGCGCGCTCGTGGGCCATCGAGATCAACGTCCCCTGCGCCACGCCCTCCGTCTTCTCCGGCGCGGCGGTCAACGTGGTGGTGCTCCCCTTCAGCCAGCCACCGTCGCTCAGCAACACGGGCGCAGGCACCGGGGAACAGATCGGGGCGCTCGTGCAGCTCGAAACCCTGCTGGCCATCGCAAAATACGGCAGCGTCGGCCTCGTGCAGCTCGTGGGAAATCCCTCAGAGGAATGCAGTCCCGAGGAAGTGCTCGACAAGCTCACGGGCAGAAAACCTGGTGCGGCCGAGCGGATGCGCGAAGGCGGCGGGCTCATCCTCATCTGGGGACGCATCTTCGAGTCGGGCCCCGACCTCTTTCTCCAGAGCTACATTCGCTTCCTCCGGCACGGCATTGACGAATCGATCGAAATCGCCGTCGAGAAGCACACGCTCCGCGGACGGCTCTCGACACAGGCCTTCGCGTGCGCCCCCCGCAAAATCGAGCGCGCCGTTCTGGACGACGTGCGGCGGCAGTTCGCATCGGGACGTCTGATGCACGAAAAACCCGATGCGGAGTCGCCGGGCGTGAAGATGCCGGAGGGCGCCGGCCCGTACTGGTACTGGATCACCGACGTGCGCGGCGACTGGGCCCAGCTCGAGCCGATGGAACGCTCCACCAACACCACGCGCCGGTACGCGCGGGGATGGGTGCTCGCGCGGGCCGACCAGCCGAACTGGCCCATGCGCGAGCTGATGCCCGAGCTGAGGTTCGTGGAGGGCGTCGCCGGGTACCTGGCGGCGCGAGTCCGATCAGGTGGACCGGTTGCCGCCACGGACTCCTATCTCCAGAGCGCCGGCACGGCGATCGACGCCTATCTCGAGAACTGGGGCGACAATGCCCTGATCGCAGGCGCCGCCGCCACGAGCGGTACGCCGCTGGCCGTCGCCATGCCACGCCAGCTTCGCGGCTTCGTCTCGATTCTCCGCACACGGGGATCGGATGATGGCCTCATCGAAGCGCGCACGCAGTTCGAGCGCGCGGCCACGCTGGTGCCGCACAGCGGCAATGCACGTAGTCTCCTGGCGATCGCCCGAATGGCCGTGGCGTTCCGGAGACCGTCGGACGATCAACCGCCGCGACGATTCGTGGACGACCTCCGAATCGCGCTGGGCGCGGATCCTGACAATCGCGACATCCTGACGAACCTCGGCGCCGCCTACGATCTTCTGTTGATGCCCGCCGCGGGCCGCCCGCCGTCATGGTCGCTGGCCGCCGCCGATCGCGACGAGCTTTCCCGGCAGCGCGAGGCGCTCCGGCCGCTGCTCGCCCAACGCTGAACCCAAGGGAGTTCCAAGGCTGACACCGCGTTCCGCGGACGGGACGCGTTCGCTTCAGAGACCCGGGTCGTTGTACTGAATCGCAAGGTTCCGGGAAGCAGCCTTCGGTTTTCTGGGGAAGGAGCACTCCATGGCGAAGAAGCGAAGCAAGGCCCGAAAGAAGCCAGCCGGCAGCAAGAGCAAGGTGTCTCCGGGACGGCGCATCTGCAATCTCGTCCCTTCGATGGGCACGGAAAGCGACTGGAGGTACGAGGACGCGCTCATGTCGGGCTCGCTCGGCGCCGTCGCCGCGCTGCCCACCTCGGTGGATCTGCGCGCGTCGTGGTGGACGATTGCCGACCAGGAGGACACGGGCTCCTGCGTGGGCTGGGCCACCGCCGAGGGCGTGGTTCGCTACCACATGGTGGCGATTGGCAAGCTCGACAAGACCCAGCCGCTCTCACCACGTTACGTGTGGATGGCGTCCAAGGAGACCGACGAATTCACGGAGCGTCCCTCCAGCTTCGTCGAAGAGGCCGGCACCTCGCTCAAGGCCGCCGTGGACATCTGCCGCAAGTACGGCACCGTCACCATGGACATGCTGCCGTTCCACATCGTCACCAAGATGCACACGGCACGGAGAACGCCCTCTACGCCGCGGCCGCACAGCGGCGCATCACGGCGTACTTCAATCTCGGCAAGAACCTGAACCAGTGGAAGTCGTGGCTGGCGTCGAACGGTCCAATCCTGGCCGGGCTGGGCGTGGATCAGACATGGGACAATGCCACCGCCAGCCAGGCAATCTCGACGTGTTCATGCCCAACACCGTGCGCGGCGGCCACGCCATTTCCATTGTCGGCTTCACGTCGACCGGCCGGTTCATCGTGCGCAACAGCTGGGGCACGGGATGGGGCGACCAGGGATTCGCCTATGCGTCGGCCGCTTACATCACCGCCGGGTTCTTCGAGGAAGCGTACGGCGTCACGGTGTGAGGCCTGGCACGGCTGATCCGTAAATGAGATGAGCGACATCACGATATCGGCGCCACAGAACGGCAAGCGGGTGTCGGTGCGCGTCGGCGACCGGATCGATCTCACGCTGCCCGAGAACGCGTCCACGGGCTATCGGTGGGCAATCCGGTCGCACGACGACACCGTGCTGAGCGTCGAAGACTCCGGCTACCGCGCCGACCCCTCGATCGGAGGCGCGGGCGTCGCGCAGTGGACCTTTCGCGCGCTCGAGGCCGGCGCCACCCTCGTCGAACTGGTGCGCTGGCGAGCGTGGGAGGGCGAACGCTCGATCGTCGAGCGCTTCAGCTTCAGTGCCGAGATCGCGGCCGGATAGCTCTCCGCCCGCGATCCTGCCCTCGATCCGATCTGCCGGGATTCGTGTAAACTCGTGCCGCTCATGGCCAAGAAACCTTCAGTCGATCGTCGCAACTTCCTGAAGAGCGCTGCGGTCACGGGGGCCGCGGCGCTGGTTCCCGTCACGGCCGCGGAAGGCTCACAACAGAGTGTTGCGCCGGCGCACGCGAGCGGGCCCGCGCTGGCCACGGCCCCCACGCCGCCGCGCGAAGTCGATCCCCCCGCCCACGTCGACGTCCTCACCATCGATCGGCCCGGCGGCGACTTCATGGTGGACGTGCTGAAGGAGCTCAAGCTCGAGTACGTCGCGTCGAACCCGGGCTCGAGCTTCCGCGGCATCCACGAGTCCCTCATCAACTACGGCAATAACGTCGCACCCGAGTTCCTCACCTGCTGCCACGAAGAGTCGTCCGTGGCCATGGCTCACGGGTATGCCAAGGTGGAAGGCAGGCCCATGGGCGTGCTGCTGCACGGCACGGTCGGCCTGCAGCACGCGGCGATGGCCATCTACAACGCGTATTGCGATCGGGTGCCGGTCTACATCCTGGCCGGCAACTCGCTCGACGCGACGATGAGGCGGCCGGGCGTGGAGTGGGCGCACAGCGTGCAGGACGCCGCGGCGATGGTGCGCGACTATATCAAGTGGGACGACAGCCCGGTGTCGCTGCCGCACTTCGCCGAGTCGGCCGTCCGCGCGTACCGCATCGCGATGACGCCGCCGACGATGCCCGTGATGCTCGTGGTCGACGGGGAGCTGCAGGAAAACGCGATCTCGCCGGAAGTGAAGGCGCGCCTGCGGACACCGAAGCTGACCATTCGCATCTCCTCCCCAGGGCGATTCCGGCGCGGTGGCTGAAGCCGCGCGGCTGCTCGTCGACGCCGACAACCCCGTGATCGTCGCGGATCGGCTGGCTCGCACGCCCGCGGGGCTCGCGCGTCTCATCGAGCTGGCGGAAACCTTGTCGGCGCCGGTCGTGGATCAGGGCGGGCGCATGAACTTCCCCACGCGCCATCCGCTCAATCTGAGCCTCGCGGGGCGGCAGCCCATCACGGGCGCCGACGTGATTCTCGGCCTCGAGCTCACCGACTTCTGGGGCACGGTCGGCACGGTGCGCGACTCGCTGGTGCGCTCGTCGCGAGTGCTCATCAAGCCCGGCACGCGGCTCATCAGCATCACCACCGGCGATCTCTACATGAAGGGCAACTATCAGGACATGCAGCGATATCCCGAAGTGGATATCGCGATGGCGGCCGACGCCGAGGCCACGCTGCCCGCGCTCATCGAAGCCTGCAAGCGCCTGATCACGCCGGCGCGAAAGGCCGCCTTCGATGCGCGCGCCACCCGTATAGCCGAGCAGCAGCAGAACCTGATCGATCGCACCCGCTCCGAGGCGGCCTACGCGTGGGACGCCTCACCCATCAGCACGGCGCGGCTGTCCGCCGAAGTGTGGGCCCAGATCAAGACCGAAGACTGGGCGCTCGTCGCCGAGAGCGGCCAGATGTCCGAGTGGCCGAGCAGGCTCTGGACGTTCGACAAGCACTATCAGCAGCTGGGCGGATCGGGCGGCGCGGGCGTGGGCTACGGCGCACCAGCCTCGGTGGGCGCGGCGCTCGCGAACCGGAAGCACGGGCGGCTGTCGGTGTCTATCCAGGGCGACGGCGATTTTCTCGTGGCGCCCGGCGTGTGGTGGACGGCGGCGCACCACAGGATTCCGCTGCTCGCCGTGATGCACAACAACCGCGCGTACCACCAGGAGGTGATGCACCTCCAGCGCATGGCGAGCCGGCACGATCGCGGCATCACGCGCGCGCACATCGGCACCACCATCGACAACCCCAACGTGGACTACGCGAAGATCGCGCAGGGCATGGGCGTGCACGCGCAGGGGCCCATCGAACGGCCGGCCGATCTGGCGCCGGCTATCAAGCGCGCGATCGAGGTCGTCAAGCGCGGCGAGCCGTCGCTCCTCGACGTCGTGACGCAGCCGCGATAGGGAGCGCGCGATGACACGATCCCTTCTCGTTTTGGCGGTGGCTGCGACGCTGGCGGGTGGCGCGCGAATGTTCGCGCAGTCTCAGACGCCGCCTGCGACGGACAAGCCGTCCCCGGCGCCCGCTGCTCAGGCTGCACCCGCGGCGCCAGCCACGCAAGCCGCACCCGCGGCGCCAGCCACGCAAACCGCACCGCGCGCCAGCCACGCAAACCGCACCCGCGGCGCCAGCCACTCAAACCGCACTCGCAACGCCAGCCGTGCCACCGGGAAACGCCGAGGAAGGCCGGAAGGTGTATGTGAGCCACGGCTGCTACCAGTGCCACGGCTATGAGGGACAGGGGTCCGTGGCCGGACCGCGGCTGGGCCCGCGTCCGGCGCCTTACCCGTATTTTTCGAGCTACATTCGGAAGCCGGCGCTGCTCATGCCGCCCTACACGACGAAGGTGCTCTCCGACACCGACATCGCGAACATCTACGCGTTTCTGCAGGCACGCGCCGCGCCGCCGCCCCTCGACACTCTCCGCTTTTGAAATAGAGCTCTCGGGGCAGGCCGCTCGACGCCATGCCGCTCGTCATCGGCTCGAGTCGCGTCCGCGTCAGGCTGTGTCGTGGCGGGCGAACACACCGGTGTTGCCCACGCCGTCGAAGGTGAGGACGGTATACGGCTGGAACGGCAGCAGATCCATGCCCGGCGCGCTCGCCGGCATCCCCGGAATGGTCAGACCGACGATGCCTGCGGGCTTCTGGGCCAGCAGTTTCCGGATGTCGGCCGCAGGAACGTGCCCTTCAATCACGTAGTCGCCCACAAGGGTGGTGTGGCAGCTTTCGAGCGACGGGGGCACGTTGTAGCGATCCTTGATCGACTTCATGTCGTGGGTGTCGGTCACAGTCGGCGAGAAGCCGCTGGCCGCCATGTGCGCGACCCACTTGGCGCAGCATCCGCAGTTGGGATCCTTGTAAACCGTGATCGGCACCTTGGCCTGTGCGGCCGCGCCGCGCGGAAGGAAGATCGCGCCCGCCACCACCGCCGCCCACTCCATCAGCACCGTCCGCCGCGAGATCTCTCGTGTCATCGACTGCTCCACTCCCTGATGCTGATACGAGCATAACCCATCGAGCCCGGACGGCCCAGCGCGCGGTCTCGTTCGGCGCCGGCGTGGCATAATCACGACGCCTCACGCCACATGCCCTCGAGCCCGGCTCCCTCGTCATCCGCTGCGCCGCGGCTCACACGCGCGCTCACGCTCTGGGATCTCATCTTCTACGGCATCGTCCTCGTCCAGCCCACGGCGCCGATGGGCATCTTCGGCGTCGTCAGCCAGCAGGCGCAAGGCCACGTCGTCACTACGGTCCTCATCGGGATGTGCGCAATGCTGCTCACCGCGATGAGCTACGGCCGCATGGCCCGCGCGTACCCGAGCGCGGGCTCGGCGTTCACCTTCGTGGGCCAGGAGATCCATCCAGCGCTGGGCTACGTGACCGGGTGGTCGATGGTGATGGACTACGTGCTCAACCCGATCATCTGCACCATCTGGTGCAGCAAGGCGGCGCTGAACATTCTGCCCGGGGTGCCCTTCCCCGTCTGGCTGGCGCTCTTCTCCGGCACGTTCACGATGATGAACCTGCGCGGCATCAAGGCCAGCGCGCGCACGAACCAGGTGCTGACGGCCGTGATGTCGGTCGTGGTCGTGCTCTTTCTCGGAGCGGCCTTCCGGTATCTGTCCGGAACGCCGCTCTCGTCTGCCGATCTCATCCGACCCTTCTACGATCCGTCCACCTTCTCGCTGCCGGTCGTTCTCACCGGGGCGTCAATCGCCAGCCTCACCTACATCGGCTTCGACGGGATCTCGACGCTGTCGGAGGAGGCGAAAGATCCGCGGCGCGACATCCTGCGCGCCACCGTGCTCGGTGTGCCTGATCACGGGCATCCTGGCGTCGCTCCAGGTGTACGCCGCGCAGCTCGTCTGGGGCGACTGGACGGGATTCCCCGATGTGGACACGGCATTCGTCCATGTGGCCGGCCGCGCCGGCGGCGCCGCCCTCTTCCACATCACGAACATCACGCTGCTCGTGGCGAATTTCGGGTCGGCTCTCGGCGCACAGATTGGCGCCGCGCGCCTGCTCTACGGCATGGGCCGCGACAACGCCCTGCCGCGGTCGTTCTTCGGCGCGATCCACCCCGAGAGCCGCGTTCCGCGAAACAACGTGCTGCTGGTGGGAGCCGTCGCGTTTGCCGGCGGACTCCTCGTCAGTTATCAGCTCGGCGCCGAGATGCTCAACTTCGGCGCCTTCATCGCGTTCATGGGCGTGAACCTCGCCGCCTTCGCCCGCTACTGGGTGAAAGCTGATCGCCGCACCGTGGCCGGGTTCGTGCTGCCGCTTGCGGGATTTCTCATCTGTCTCTATCTGTGGCTCAGCCTGCGGTGGCCCGCCAAGATCGCCGGCGGCGTGTGGCTGGGGGCGGGCGTGCTGTACGGTGCGGTCAAGACGAGAGGCTTCCGCCGCAACCTCGTGACCTTCGAAGTGCCCCAAGGGTAAACTCCAATCGCGTGCCACGCTCCGCGAAGCGCCCAGCCGCCGTCCCGGTCGACCTCACGGAGATTTCGAACGAGGCGCTTCTCGACGTGCGCATGTGCGATCTGCCGGTGTCGATCGCCGGCAGCCGTCTCGAGGACCGCACGCGCGAGATCTGCGCCGAGCTTGCCGGGCGCGGCATCCAGTTCCAGCCTCACTTCTGGCTGTCGGACGACTGGTTCACGCCCGACGGCATCGGCGGCGTGGCCATCCCCTTCTATCTCGCCCACCCGCGTTTGTCGCGGCTCGAAGAGAGTCAGATGCTCGAAGTGGAGGGCGGCACGCCCGAGTGGTGCCTGGAGATACTCCGCCACGAAGCGGGCCACGCCATCGACAATGCCTACGCGCTCAGACGGCGTCGGAAGCGCCAGGGCATCTTCGGATCGTCAGCCAGGGATTATCCCGAGGTACTACACGCCCAAGCCGTACAGCAAGAGCTTCGTGCTGCACCTCGACTCGTGGTACGCGCAGAGCCACCCCGACGAGGACTTCGCCGAGACCTTCGCCGTGTGGTTGACCCCGGACGTGGACTGGCGGGCGCGCTATGCGGGGTGGCCGGCGCTCCGCAAACTGGAATACATGGACGATCTGATGCGCGACGTCTCGAAGCGGCAGCCCGTGAACCCATCGCGCCGCCGCGTGGATCCGCTCTCGTCCATCACCCGCACGCTCAGAAGCCACTACAAGCGCAAGCGGCGCCACTACGGGCTCGACCACCCGGCCTTCTACGACCGCGATCTGCATCGCGTCTTCAGCGGAGCGCCCGAAGCCGCGGGCAACATGAAGGCTGCCCAGTTCATCGCCCGCGTCCGCAAAGAGGTACGCCGCCGCGTCGACGAATGGACCGGCGCGTACCAATACACCATCGATCAGGTGATCGAAGACATCATCAAGCGCTGCCAGGAGCTGGATCTGCACCTGGCGCGGTCCGAGGAACAGACGAAGATCGATCTCATCATCATGCTCACCGTACAAACCATGAACTACCTGCACAGCGGGCGGCATCGCATGGCGTTGTAATGGCCAAGACCAGGCCCGCGCCAACGCCGAAGAAGCTTCGGGTGCTCCTGCTGATGCACGACTACCTCATCCCGCCGGACGACGTGTCGAAGATCGATCTGGCCGAGGCGGAGTGGAAGACCGAGTACGACGTGTTGTCAGCCCTCCGCCGGATCGGCCACGAGGTCATTCCGCTGGCCATCAAGGACAGTCTGGGCGTGGTGAGCGACGCGGTGCGCGAGGTCAAGCCGCAGGTCGCCTTCAACCTGCTCGAGAACCTGCACGAGGTGGTGACGTTCGACCAGAACATCGTCAGCTTTCTCGAAGTGCTCGGCGTACCCTACACCGGCTGCAATCCGCGCGGGCTGATCATGTCGCGCGACAAGGCACTGTCGAAGATGATCATGGCTCATCACCGGCTGCCGGTGCCCGAGTACACCGTCATCCGGTCGGGCCGCGCCGTGCACCGCCCCAAGCGCCTCGCCTTCCCGCTCATCGTCAAGTCGCTCACGATGGACGCCTCCATCGGCATCTCACAGGCCTCCATCGTCAATGACGACGCCCATCTGCGCGATCGGGTGAAGTTCGTGCACAAGAGCGTCGGCACCGACGCCCTGGTGGAGCGCTACGTCGAAGGCCGCGAGCTCTACGTCGGCTTGCTGGGAAACCAGCGGCTGCAGGTGTTTCCCGTGTGGGAGCTGCGCTTCACGAAATCGCCCGACAGCGTGTACCCGATTGCCACCGAGCGCGTGAAGTGGAACACGCGGCACCAGAAGCGGCACGGCATCGAGACCGGGCCGGCCCAGGAGCTGCCCAACGGCGTGGCCGACCGCATCGTGAAGATCTGCAAGCGCGTCTACCGGGTGCTGGATCTGAACGGCTACGCGCGGGTGGACCTGCGGCTGACGCCGACGGGTGAGATCTACGTGCTCGAGGCCAACGCGAATCCCCAGCTCGCGCACGGCGAGGATTTCGCGGCCTCTGCCGAGCACGTGGGGATTTCCTACGAAGCGCTGCTGCAGCGGATCATCGGGGCGGGGATGCTGTGGCGGCCGGAGAAGCGGGGGTAGTTACCGGCGATTCCCGTCAAGGCACTCAGGTCGGCGGTCCAGCGTCCTCCACGCCGCGCGTGATGCCGGAGCTTCCGTCTGCGCGTACACCCGAGGGTGCTGGGTCGCCGTTCAAACGGCCTCCACGGAGCCGGCACGCGAAGCCGTCGCCTCCGTCCGCGCGGATTTCAGACTGACGCCCATCGCGCGAGTCCGATGCGGCCACGCCGAAGAGCGGCCGCCGGACGTCGCGCTCGAAATCCTCGCTGCCTGCGGCGCGGCTTCGTAACTTCGCGGTGCGCGCGGCTCCGAGTCGGCCGTTTGCCCGCCGACCCAGCACCCCCAGGTTGGAACGCTCGTTCAGGGGGGGTTTCAGCGCGGGAACTGTCCCACCGCGACGAGCAGGTCGAGCCTGGCGCGTCGCAGCGCATCCTCGGCAATGACGGCCGCGGTGTCGGTGTCGCGGGCCCGGCGCTGAGCGTCGATCACCTCGATGTTCGTGGTGGCGCCCGCGCGGAACGACACGTCGGTAATCTGGACCACCTCGGCGGCCAGGGCGGCCGCCCGGCGCGCGCTGTCCGCCGCGCGCTCGAGGATCATGACGGCGTCGCGCGCCTCGCGGATCTCCGAGCGGGCCTGCCGCTCGACGCTTTCCCGCTCGGCGCGAATTACGTCCAGCTCGGCCTGCCGCTCGCGCTTGCGGCCGCTCCGGAGGCCCGAGTCGAACAGCGGCACCTGGAACAGCAGCCGGGCGCTCAGGCTGCGCGGCTCGTTGAAGAGACCTGCCGGCTGCACCCACTGCGGATCGAAGAAGCCCGACACCGACGGCAGGCGCTCGCGCCACGAGTCGTTGACGACACGCTCGGCCGCGCTTTGACGGAGCGTGACCAGCTGCACGTCGGGACGCACCAGCAGTGCGTCCGCGTCGGTCGCGTCGGGCGGGACCGGGAAGGTCGGCTCTTCCGTCGTGTCCACCGGACCTTCAGCGCCCATCAGCACGCCGAGGGCCTCTTGCGCGCGGAGCACACCCAGCTGCGCCTCTTCGACGCGAGTCTCGTCGCTCACCGCTTCCTGATCCGCGCGAAGGTAGTTGAGCCGGCTTCCGACGCCGCCTTCGAGACGCTGACGCGCATACTGCGAGTGCGAACGCGCTGTGTCGCGCGCCAGCGCGTTCAGCTCGACCACGCGCTTCAGGCCGATCACGGTCAGGTAGGCCCGTCCCGTGGAGACGGCGATCTGGCGACGAATCTCCGCGACGTCCTGACGCGCGATGCCCACCTGATCGGCCGCCTGGTTGCGCAGGGCCCACTCGACGGGAACGATCAACGGAACGCCCAGCGCGAAGCCCGCCGTCGCCTGCGTGCGCGGAGAGATTCTGTCCTCGTCGAACGATGGAACCGGATCGATGGTGAGGGTCGAGACAAAGCCGCCGAGCGTCGGCAGGCTGAGAGAGCGCGTCTGCTGCAGGATGGCCTCGGCGCGCAGAATGCCGGCGGTGGCCTGCGCGAGAGTCGGGTTGCGCGCCAGGGCACGTTCGACGGCCTGATCGAAACTGACGCGCTCCACCACGGGAGCCTGAGCTGACGCGCTCGCCTGCACCAGGCCCGCGAGAGCTATCCCCAGGGCCCAGCGGGTGAAGGTGGCGTCAGCGCGGACCCGACCGGGGACCCGACGCTCACGCATGCGCGTCGGCCTCCGCACCCGTCACCTGCGGCTGGCGCGCCGGCTCTCGGCGTCCGCGCACGATCACATACAGCACCGGGATGAAGAAGATGTTGAGGAAGGTGGCGAAGAACATGCCTCCCGCCACCGTGGTGCCCACCGAGTGGCGGCCTTCCTGCCCGGCGCCCCCCGCGAAGACCAGCGGCATGACGCCGAGAATCAGCGTCAGCGACGTCATCAGAATCGGGCGCAGCCGGATGCGCGCCGATTCGATCGCGGCCTCGATGACGGTCATGCCCCGCTCCCGGAGCTGTTCGGCGAACTCCACGATCAGGATGGAGTTCTTGGCGGCGAGGCCGATCATCATGACGAGCCCCACCTGACAATAGATGTCGTTCTGCAGGCCACGCAGCCCCTGCGCCAGGAGCGCGCCCAGCACGGCCAGCGGCACGGCCAGCAGCACGATGAAGGGCAGGACGAAGCTCTCGTACTGCGCGGCGAGCGTCAAATAGACGAGCAGCAGGCCGATGGCGAAGATGGCCGTCGACTGCCCGCCCGCCTTGATTTCCTCGAGCGACAGCCCGGACCACTCGAACGACATCCCTTGCGGCAACGTCCGCGTGGCAATCTCCTCCATCTCCTGAATCGCCTGACCCGAGCTGAAGCCCGGCGCGGCGCCGCCGCTGATCTCGGCCGAGCGCGCCAGGTTGTAGTGGCTGATCACCTGCGGCGCCGTGGTCTCGCGGAATCGCACCACGGTCGAGAGCGGGACCATGTCGCCGTTGATCGTTCGCGCGTAGTAGCCGCCCAGGTCCTTCGGATCGGACCGAAATGCCTTGTCGGCCTGCACGTAGACGCGATAGGCGCGGTTGTTGAAGTCGAAGTCGTTCACGTACGCCGATCCGAGATACACCTGCAGCGCGTTCGTCACTTCGCTGATCGGCAGGCCGAGGCTGCGTGCCTTCTCCCGATCGATGTCCACCGCCAGCTGCGGATCGTTGGCGGTGAAGCTGCTGAAGAGCCCGGCGAGCCGCGGCGACTTGCCGGCTTCGGCAATCAGGTTCTGGGAGGCCGTCGCCAGATTGTTGATGTCGCCGCCCGTGCGATCGAGCAGCTCGAAGGTGAAGCCGCCGAAGGCGCCGACGCCAGGAATCGAGGCGGGGATGAAGGGAATGACGATGCCCCCGCTGATGCCGAACAGCGGACCGCGCAGCCGGTTGAGCACCGCGTGAACGGTATGGTCCGCGCCGCGGCGCACCTCGAAATCCTTGAGGCTCACGAAAATGAGCCCCTGGTTCGGCGCCGACCCGCTGAAGCTGAAGCCCATCACGGCGAACACGCCGTCCACTTCGGGAACCGCCAGCAGAATCTTCTCGGCTTCACCGGCCAGACGACTCGTGTACTCCAGCGAGGCGCCAGCCGGCGCCTGGATGATGGTGATGAAATATCCCTGATCCTCGTCGGGCACGAACGAGCGCGGCACCCAGTTGTAGACCCAGTAGGTGGCCCACAGACCGGCGATGAACACTGCGACGACGACCCAGCGGACGCGCACCAGGCGGCGAAGCACGGCGATATATCCGTTGGTGAACGCCTGGATGATTCGCTCGACGATCGAGAAAAACCGTCCCTGGCCGTGGTGCGTGCGATCGAGCAGCAGGGCCGAGAGCGCCGGCGTCAGCGTGAGGGCATTGAACGCCGAGAGCGCCACCGAGAAGGCAATCGTCAGCGAAAACTGCTGATACATCCGGCCCGTCGTGCCCGGAAAGAAGGCAACCGGGACGAAGACCGCCACCAGCACGAGCGCCGTGGCGATGACGGCGCCCATCACTTCCTGCATCGCCTCGGACGCGGCCTGTTTCGCCGTCCGTCCGTAGTCCCTGATGTGACGCTCGATGTTCTCGATGACCACGATCGCGTCGTCCACGACGATGCCGGTGGCGAGGACGATGCCGAAGAGCGTCAGCGTGTTGATCGAAAAATCGAGCCACTTCGCAAAGGCGAAGGTGCCGATGAGCGACACCGGAATGGTGAGCGTCGGAATAATCGTGCTGCGCCAGCTCTGGAGGAACAGGAAGAGCACGAGCACCACGAGCGCGATGGCCTCGAGCAGCGTCTTCAGCACCTCTTCGATCGACGAAGCCACCACCCGGGTCGTATTGAAGGCGATGCGGTACTGCAGGCCCGGCGGAAACGTCCGCGACAGGCGCTCGAGCTCGGCGACGACGTTGGCCTCGACGTCGAGCGCGTTCGCGGTCGGAAGCTGGATGACGCCGAAGCCGACCGCGTCGATGCCTTGGAAACGCAGCGCCGACGAGTAGGTTTCGGCGCCCAGTTCGGCGGTGCCCACGTCTTTCAAGCGGACGAGCGACCCGTCGGCGCCCGCCTTGACGATGAGATTCTCGAAGTCGCTCACCTCGCGCAGCCGGCCCGCCGCCCGCACGCTCATCTGATAGGTCTGACCCAGACGCGCCGGCGCTTCGCCGATGCTGCCGGCCGCCACCTGAACGTTCTGCTCCTGGAGCGCCCCGATCACGTCGCCCCCGGTCAGCTGGCGCGCCGCCAGGCGGTTGGGATCGAGCCACAGCCGCATCGAGTACTTGCGCTCGCCGAAGATGATGACGTCGGCCACCCCGGGCACGCGCTTGAGCGCGTCCTTCACGTTCACGTCGATGTAGTTGCTGAGGAACAGCGAGTCGTATTCGCCGCGCTCCGAGTAGACGCCCGCGCCGAGGACGAAGTTGTTCGACTGCTTCTGGACGGTGATGCCCGTCTGGCGCACCTCGCCCGGCAGACGGCCCAGCGCCTGCGACACGCGGTTCTGCACGTCGACGGCGGCGATGTCCGGATCGCGCGTCACGTCGAACGTGATGTTGATGCTGCTCACGCCCGAGTTGGTGCTCGAGGAGCTCATGTAGAGCATGCCCTCGACGCCGTTGATGGCCTGCTCGAGGGGCGTCGTGACGGCCGTCTCGACCGCTTCGGCATTGGCGCCCGTGTAGATCGCGAACACCGACACCTGCGGCGGCGCAATCTCGGGATACTGCGCCACGGGCATCGTCGGAATGGCAATGGCGCCCGCGAGGATGATTACCAGCGAACAAACCGTGGCCAGGATGGGGCGGCGAATGAAGGTGTCGACGAACATACAGAGAGGCTCAGCGCGAAGCGGCGCAGCTCACGATTGGGTGACGGGCGCGCCGTCACCGATCTTCTGGATACCAGACGTGATGACGCGATCGCCGGCTTTGAGGCCGCCGCGGACCACGTATTCGTCACCGATGATCTCGCCAACCTGCACGGGTCGCTGGCGGGCCACGGTGCCGCCCTGCGCGGCCTCGGCGACGAACACGAAGTACGCGCCGCTCACCCGGTTGACCGCCACGATGGGGACCGCCAGACCCGGCGCCGTGCTCCACACGATCCGGGCGCGCACGTACTGCATGACCCTGAGCGGCGACGCCTGACGCAACAGGCTCTTCACCAGCACCGACTGCGTGGCGTCGTCGGCGCGCGGCGCCACGAAGCTGATCGGATTGGTGGCCAACACCTCACCCGCCGTGTCGAGCAGCTGTACCGGAAGTCCGACCTTCAAAGCTGCCGCCTGCTCGAGCGGCACGGCGATGTAGACCTCGAGTCCGGCGCTTTCGTCCACGGTCGTGATGATCGTCGAGGTCTCGACGCGATCTCCCACGCGGATCTCGATGTCGCCGACCATGCCGGCGCGCGGCGCGAGCACGCGGTAGTACCGCAGCTGCACCTGGCTTTCCTGAATCTGCGCGTCGATGGCCTTCATCTGCGCCTCGGCCGTCTTCAGGGCCATCTGGGACTGTTCCAGCTCCTGGCGGCTGACGGCGCCAGCCTCGAACAACGTCTCCATGCGCTGCTGTTGCTGGCGCGCAAACGCCACCTCGGCTTCATGCGCCGCATGCGACGACTCGAGACTGCCCACGGCGGCCGCCTGGCGATCGGGATCAATCTGGACGAGCGGCTGCCCGGCCTGCACGCGGTCGCCCGCGCGCACGAGGATTTGCGTGACGAAGCCCTCGGCCTGCGGCTGGATCGTGGTGGATCGGAGCGACCGCACGACGGCGACGAACTCGGACGTCCGCGGAATCGGCTTCTCGACGAGCGTCAGCATTTCCACGGCCGTCGGCGGCGGCGCGCCGGCGCCTTGCGGCGGGATCGGCCCCGCCGCCTCCGCAGCTGAGCCGCCAGGATGGCGAGCCCGAGAATGACCCAGCCTTGCCTCATGCGCATCACTCCGTTCCCTGCGTCCAGGCCGCGATCGCCCTTGCCACGCGGCCACAAGCCCGCCACACGCGACGAGGTCGCTCACCACAGGTGTCCAGAACCAGCGCGGGCTCAGGGAGGTGAGAAAACGGTATGCCGGAACTCAGGAGATCTTTAGTGTAACCGATTGAACGTCTCACCAACCCGCCCTCTCCAAGCTTGTGCCCGAGTACGCCGGGCGCTAGTGGCCTAGTGTCTTTGACTCAGCAGTCCGGGTCGGCGTTCCATCGAGGGATTGGGACGAGGGGTGGGACGGGGCCTGAGGGCATTCGGCCGAAGCCGTAAACACTCTCTATATGGCTCAGGTTCGATACATCGCGTTGATCTTCACGTACTCGGCGCTGAGGTCGCACGTCCAGATAGTGGCCTCGGCCGATCCGCCGCTTCCCAGGTCGACCTGTACCTTCACTTCTGAAGCGGTGAGGAGCTCCGCCGCTTCGGGAGCCCGCTCGTCGTAGGGCCGGCCATCGGCGAACAGCACGACATCGCCAATTCTGACCGAGCACCGATCGAGCTCGAAGGCGCTCCCACTGCGGCCTGCCACCGCGACGAGCCGTCCCCAGTTCGGATCGGCACCGTGAATCGCCGTCTTCACCAGAAGCGAATTCGCGATGGCGCGCGCGGCCTGCCGCGCCTCGCCGACATCGCGCGCGCCCGTGACGCGCACGGCCACCAGCTTGGTGGCTCCCTCTCCCCCCTGACGATGCCGAGTGGCGAGCTCGCGGCAGACGTCGCGAAGGCCGCCGACGAACTGTGGATAGGACGCCTCGTCAATCCGCACGCCGCTGGCGCCGCTGGCCAGGGCGAACACCGTGTCGTTGGTCGAGCACTCACCGTCCACGGTGATGGCGTTGAAGGTGTCGGCGCAGGCCTCGACGAGCGCGCGACGAAGCCGCGCCGGATCGACCGCGGCATCCGTCGTGAGAAACGCCAGCATCGTCGCCATGCGCGGCTCGATCATGCCGGACCCCTTGGCCATCCCGCCGACGCTGAAGGCCCCCCGGGTCGAGTCCACGCGAACCGCGTGTTCCTTGGGGAACGGATCCGTCGTCATGATGGCGCGCGCGACCGACGGCGTGCTGATCGCGAGCCAGGAGCGTGGCCGCGCGCTCCACGCCCCTGGTGACCTTGTCGATCGGGAGGGCCGACACCGATGACGCCGGTGGACGCCACGAGCACCTGCTCGAGCGCCGCAGCCCACGGCTCGCGCGCGCGGCCTGCGCCATGGCGCGCGCCGCCTCGAGGCCCTGCGGCACCGGTGCAGGCGTTGGCGCATCCGCTGTTGACGACGATGGCCCGCGCGAGACCGTTCGATGTCGCTCGAGGTGCTCGCGGGAGACGAGCACCGGCGCGGCCTGTGCGAGATTGACGGTAAAGATGCCGGCCGCGCTGGCCGGGGTGTCGGCAACCAGCAGCGCAAGGTCGAGGCCCGACGTCTTGATGCCGCTTGCGACCGCCGCGGCCCGGAATCCGGCAGGGGCGGTCACACCCCCATCGACTGGCTCAGACATCGACGCGCGGCTGGCGCCGCTGCATCGAGGGGGAGCACCACCGCCTGCTGTCCGCAGCGCATGAAGAGCGCGCATGTGCGGCAATCGGTTTGAATCTTCTCGGGCAGCCAGACGTGCGGCACGATCGAGAACCCGTGGCGGACGAAGTACGCCGGGGCGTGCGTGAACGCGCAGAGCGTGTGATATCCGTCCGCGCGGGCCTGCTTGCGGAGCCGCTGCGAGGATCTCGGCACCCACACCCAGACTGCGGAACCCGGCTTCCACCACGAGCGAGCGCACTTCGGCCACGGTGGAGCTGAGAGGCGCCAGCTCGGCGCACGCGACGATTTCGCCGTCTGCCTCCGCCACGAAGAAGCGGGCGACGTGGCGGCGAATCTCCTCGAAGGAGCGCGCCAGCAGATGGCCCTCCTCCAGATTGTCCGTCACCAGCTTGAAGAGCGTATTCGCGTCATCGAGCGAGCCCCGCCGCACGACGATGCTGACCGTTTCGGCCGCCAGTGCGCCATGGTGACGGGTTCCCGCAACAGGTTGCAGGCTCATGCGCGCACCTCCGCGGTGACGTCCTGAAGCGCTTCCGCAAGCCGATCGATGCCGAGATCGAGCTCGTCGCGCGAAATCGTCAGCGCCGGCAGGAGTCGCACGACGCGCGTGGCCGTCCGGTTCACGAGCACGCCACGGCGGCGCGCCGCTTCGACAACGGGCGCCGCATCGACGTCCATCTCGAGGCCGCGCATCAGGCCCACGCCCAGCAGGTTCACCACGCCCTCCCGACGCGACGCGATCGTGCGCAGCCGGCCGTCGAGATGAGCGGCCACCTCCTTGACGTGTCCAATGAGGTTGCGATCGATCAGCTCCTCGACGAACACGAGCCCGGCGCGGCAGGCCAGCAGGTTGCCGCCGTAGGTGCTTCCGTGGTCGCCGGGCGCGAGCGAGGAGGCCACCTCTTCGCTGGCCAGCGCTGCGCCAATCGGGACGCCTCCGCCGAGTGCCTTGCCGAGCGCCATGAGATCGGGACGCAGGCCAAGCTCCGCCGAGTAGAACGGCACGCCCGTGCGGCCGAGCCCGCACTGCACCTCGTCGGCGATGAGTAACGCTCCGGTGCGCCGGCACGCCCGATCGACGGATTCCGCGAACTCGGGTGTGAGCGCGCGAACGCCGCCTTCGCCCTGAATCGGCTCGAGGATGACGGCGCACGTCCGTTCGGACACGGCAGCAGTGAGCGCCTCGGCGTCGTTGGCCGGCACGAAGACGATGTGCTCGAGCAGCGGCGCGAACGGCTCGCGATAGTGCGGATCCCAGGTGACCGAGAGCGCACCAAACGTGCGGCCGTGGAAGCTGCCTTCAAGCGCCACGATTTCCTTGCGCGGCGTCTCGCGGCGATGCCAGTAGCGGCGTGCGAACTTCAGACACGCCTCGACGGCCTCGGCTCCGCTGTTGCAGAAGAAGGCGCGCGGCAGCCCGGAGATTTCGGCGAGCCGGCCGGCCAGCCGTGCCTGCTGGGCCTGGAAATACAGATTCGAGGTGTGCATCAGGCGCCCGGCCTGATCCGTCAGAGCCTGGATCAGCCGGGGATGCGAATGGCCCAGCGAGGCCACACCGACGCCCGACACGAGATCGATGTACTCGCGTCCTTCGGTGTCGTACACCCGCGAGCCGCGGCCGTGCTCGAGCACGACCGGCTGCCGCCGGTACACCGGCACCACATGGCGTCCATCGAGCAGCTTGACGGCTTCAGCGGCCGAAGAGTCCGCCGCATCCCAGTCCGTAGACGCGCCCGAAGCCGGGACCGGCCGTGAGCCGGCTTTGTCGATCACGGTCCCGATGGGACTCACCAGGTGGTCGGGGTTGCTCCCATCGACGATCATCACTTCGCCCACACCGGCTCTCACGGCCTGACGGCACGCCTCGAGCTTCGCGAGCATACCGCCGCTCACGGTGCCGTCCGCGCCCAGCGCATCGACAGCCGACACGTCGACGCGCGCAATCGTGTGTCCCGCCCGGTCGACCACTCCAGGCGTGCCGCCCGCAATGAGCAACCGCGACGCCCGGGCCACACCGGCCAGATGGGCCGCCAGCGTGTCGGCGTTGACGTTGAGCAACTGACCGCTGGCGTCAACGCCGATGCTCGCCACGACCGGGACGAAGCCGGCCTGGCACAGCTCAGTGACAAGCGGTGCAGACGTGCCGACCGGCGCGCCGACGCGCCCGAGATTGACCAGCACCCCACTCTTCGAGTGAAGCGGCGCCACCTTCTCGGACAACCCCATCCCGTCGTCCACGCCCGTCAGTCCGACCGCGCGCACGCCGGCCGCAGTGAGGGCGGCGACGAATCGCGTGTTGATTGACCCGGCGAGCACCGCCACCACCGTGTCGAGCGCGGCGTCGTCCGTGACGCGCAGGCCGTCCACCATCAGGGGCTCGAGCCCGCGGCGCGCGAGCTCGGCGTCGATCTCCGCGTCCTCCGCCGTGCACCACTACCAGCGGTCCACTGGCAGAGAGCCGGGCGATGGCCGCGACGTAGTCGCGAAGGCGGTCCTGGTCCTGCAGCAGCTCGCCGCCCAGCTTCAGGACCGTGAGCGGCCGCGTCATTGAAGCCCCTCGCGCTCGTCGAGCCCGAAGGCGACATTGAAATTCTGAACCGCCTGGCCCGCCGCGCCCTTCAAGAGATTGTCGAGACAGGCCACCATGACGAGCCGTCTGGTCCGAGCGTCGAGATTCCACCCGATGTCGCAGAAATTGGTGTGCACCACGTCCTGAATCTCGGGGAGCGTCGATCCGGTGAGGCGCACGAAGGGCGCGTCGGCGTATGCCGCCTGGAGGCAACCGGCCACGTCGGCGTCCGACACGCCCTCGGCCATCTGCACGTAGATGGTTTCGAGGATCCCTCTGTTGAGCGGGACGAGATGCGGCACGAAGGTGACCATCCCTCCGAGCTCCTGCTCCATCTCGGCCACATGCCGATGGCCGAAGATGTTGTAGGCGGCGACGTTGCCGTGCAACTCCGAGAAATGGGTTCGTGTGGACGGTGCCTTGCCGGCGCCAGAAATGCCCGACTTCGCATCGACGACGACTGGCGCGCCGGAGACCAGGTAGCCGGCCCGCACCAGCGGGCCGAGCGCGAGCAACGCGGCCGTCGGGTAACAGCCCGGGCACGCCACCAAACGTGCGTCGGGCAGCTGAGCGCGGCACATCTCCGTGAGACCGTAGACAAGGCCGGTCTCGGGCAGCGCGGGAGTCTCCGGATACCAGCGCGCGCGCTCGCCGCCGTCGCGGAGCCGGAAGGCGCCGGAGAGATCGAAGACGCGGACGCCGGCGTCGACCAGGGGCAGCGCGACCTTGGCGCCGACGTTTTCAGGCAGCGCGAGAAACACGGCGTCGAGCCCGGAGAGATTGTCGATGGCCAGCGGACGGAATCCACCCGTCCACACACCGCGCAACGCCGGCACCTCGCGGCGCTCGTCTGACGGAGTCGACACGGTCGCCACGGTGAGATTCGCGCCCGGGTGGCGCGCCAGCAGCCGCACCAGCTCGCGGCCGGCATAGCCGGTGGCTCCGGCCACGCCGACGCTCGGACGGCCGCCAGAAGAGCTCACACGTCCGTTGGTCGCCTCGGCCGTTCCGGCAGCTGAATACTTATTCATCGGAGTCGTTAAATATAGCACAGGCTATCGGTCGGCCGGCCCCAAAACTTTCGTCAAGTGGATAACTCCGGCTCGCGCCAGAGAGCGGGCGACGGCACGGTGTGGCCGACGCGTGTACGGACGCCGAACCGCCGAGCGGATCAGCTCGGGCATGTCGGCTGGCCGCGGGTGTCCGAGCGTTCAGACGCCCGGCTTCTGCAAGGTGTCGCGAATCTCTCGAAGCAGCAGGACTTCGTCGGACGGCGGGGCGGGCACGGCCTGTTCGGCTCGCTGCCGGCGAGTGACGAACCGGACCAGCAGGAACACCGCGAACGCTACGATGAGGAAATTGACGAGCGTGTTGAGAAATACACCAATGTTCACCGTCACGGCGCCGGCTGTCTTCGCGGCGGCCACCGAGGCGTAGGGTCCCGGCGTGGCACCGTCTCTCAGCACGATGAAGAGGTTGGAGAAATCGGCGCCGCCGAGCGCCAGGCCGATTGGCGGCATGATGACATCGTGGACGAGCGACCCCACAATCGTGGTGAACGCCGCTCCGATGATGATGCCGACCGCCATGTCGACCACGTTGCCGCGGACGGCGAAGTCGCGGAATTCTTTCAACATCTAGCGCCTCCAGTGAACCGCCGGTCGAAACCGGCGCCTACTATAGTGCGAAGCTCAGTGAGTTCCATCTCAGCTCCCGACCCGCTCGGCGAAGGTCAGGATCCACCCATCGGGATCGGCAATGGCGAACTCGCGCATGCCGTAGAACTGTGTCTTGAGCGCCATCACGACGTCCACCTTACCGTCGAGCCGGGCAAAGAGATCATCGATGCCGGCGACCTCGATATAGAGCGTCAACGTGCCCCCGATCTGGCGTTCTGCCATCACCGGCAGCTCCTCGGCGGCGACGTGTCGATCGTTGAGAAAGATAGCCACCTCTCCGTGCTGCATGCCCGCGAAGACGTATGGAGGCGTGTCGGGCACCGACATGCCGAGCTCGAAGCCGAGGACATCGCGGTAGAACTCGACACTCTTCACCACGTCACGAACGACGAGATTGGGAGTGACCTTCTTGAACGACATCGACCGATCCTCCTGCTGATGAAGAAGGCGGGGGCGATCCGTGCGAGTGGTGAACCGCAGGTTGGGCCCCTGATTTGGAACGGAAAGCGGGACCCGCGAGGTACGCGGCTACCCTACCACAGTCCACGATGAGTGGACAGACGGAACCGGCGGTTGAGCTGTCGACGGTCGGTGGAATCCGCGCCGGTGGACTTTCGTGGCGAGGCGTGGGGCCGACGACGGTTCAAGCCGGAGCGCCGCGCGGCCACACGCGACGCGCCGGAAGCCACGTAGAATGGCGGCGCGCTCGTGGAGAGCGCCGCCCTCCCGGACATTTCACGAGTGGCGATCCATACCGACACATCAGGTCGAACCGAACACCTGGAACGCTGCGCATGCGCAGATCGGCAGCGATGAAGGAGGCGTGAGCATCATGGATCGACGAGCGTTCCTCAAGACGGGTGTGGCCGGCGGCGCCGCGTTGGCCTTGGCCGGCAGCGCGTGTGGCGGCGCGGAGGTCCCGGCCGAACAGCCAGCGGCGGCCGGGACGGGTGCCACGAACGTGGCCGCGTTCGAGCTCGATGAGGCCACCATTACAGAATCTGCAGGCGCGGCTCGAGTCGGGCCAGGACTCCACGAGGTCGCTGGTCGAGAAATATCTGTCCCGTATCGACACGCTGGATCGCCAGGGCCCGTCTCTGCGGCACGTGCTCGAAGTGAATCCCGAGGCCCGCTCGATCGCCGATGCGCTCGACGTCGAACGTCGGAGTAAAGGGCCGCGAGGTCCGCTGCACGGCATTCCCGTGCTCATCAAGGACAACATCGCCACCGCCGATCGCATGACCACCACGGCCGGGTCGCTGGCGCTCGAAGGGACGATTGCGCCGGCCGATGCGTTCGTGGTGCGGAGCTGCGCGATGCTGGCGCCGTGATCCTGGGCAAGACGAACCTGAGCGAGTGGGCCAACTTCCGCTCGACGAAATCGTCGAGCGGCTGGAGCGGCCGCGGCGGCCAGGCGCAGGAACCCTTATGCGCTCGACCGCAATCCCTCCGGATCGAGCTCTGGATCGGGCGGCGCCTCGCCGCGAACTTCGCCGCCGTCGGCGTCGGCACCGAGACCGACGGCTCGATCGTGTCGCCCGGCGAGCTACTGCGGTCTCGTCGGCCTGAAGCCGACGGTCGGCCTGGTGAGCCGCAGCGGCATCATCCCGATTGCGCACACCCAGGACACCGCCGGTCCGATGACCCGAACGGTCGCCGACGCGGCCATCCTGCTCGGCGTGCATCGCGGGCGCTGACCCGAAGACCCGGCCACTGCGAGCCGCAGGCGCGAGGCACGTCGAGTACGCGGCCGCACTCGATGCGAACGGCCTCGAGGGCGCACGTGTCGGCGTCGCCGCGCGACCTCATTCGGGTACGCCGCTCGCGCCGACCGCATTGCGGAAGAGGCAATGGAGGTCATCAAGAAGGCGGGAGCGATTGATCGTGGACCCGGCGGATCTGCCGAAGCGTCGATGACGATTCGGCGATCGCCGAGTTCGAGGTGCTGCTCTACGAGTTCAAGGCGGATCTGAACGCCTATCTGGCCGCTCTCGGCTCAGGCGGCGGGCCGCGCAGCGCTCGACGATCTCATCGCGTTCAACGAGCAGCACCGCGATCGGGAGATGCCGTATTTCGGACAGGAAATCTTCGAGATGGCGCAGGCAAGGGCCCGCTGACCGACAAGGCGTATCGTGACGCACTGGCCAAGTGCCGGCGGATGTCGCGGTCGAAGGCATCGACCGGGTGATGAACACGCATCGGCTGGACGCTCTGTTCGCGCCAACTGGCGGGCCGGCCTGGTTGACCGATCTGGTCAACGGCGACTACTACGGCGGCGGCAGCTCCACGCCGGCCGCCGTGGCTGGATATCCGCACATCACGGTGCCTGGCGGATTCGCGTTCGGCCTGCCGGTGGGCATGTCGTTCTTCGGCCGGCCGTGGAGCGAGCCGACGCTCCTGCGGCTGGCGTACGCCTTCGAGCAGGCGACGAAGCATCGCCGCGCGCCGAAATTCCTGGCGACGGTGGCAATCGACGCGTAATCGCGGTCACGCGCGCGGCGTGCCGCTTGACAGTTTTCTGCGAAGACGTACAGGTACAGCCTGCTTCTGGTGCGACCGTACGCTCAATAGGGAAGCCGGTGAGAATCCGGCACGGCCCCGCCACTGTCATCGTGGAGGGCCAGCCGCAACGCCACTACTCGACGAGTTGGGAAGGCAGGCTGGTCCGAAGAAGCGAGAGTCAGGAGACCTGCCAGAAGCCGGACGTAAGCCTTCGCGGGAGGGCGGGCGCGTTCCCTCTTCCCCAGCTGTTCCGCATCTCGGCACCGCGCGGGCTCACTCTGCCAGTTCTTGCCTCCCCACCGTGGGACTGGAGGAGCCATGCTCGCGCTGTTCGTGTCGATTGGCCTCGTCATCGCTGCACCGGCCGCAGCCCACCTGATCGAGACGTCACGAAACCCTGTTGCCAGCGCCGGACCGACGCAAGGCGTGTCGGGCGCAAGCCGCGTCCATCACCGGCACTGTCGTCGACACGACCGGCGCGTCCGTGCCGCGTGCCATGGTTCGTCTGCTGAACGCGGACGGCACGGAACGCGGCCGCACGCTGACGGACGCCCGCGGTCATTTCGGGTTCGACGAGGCCGCATGTGCCGGCTGCACGCTCGACGTCGCGCTCACCGGATTCCAGAACGTCGCCATGGGCGTGACGGTCAACAGCCCGGCAACGATCACGCTGTCAGTTCAGGGTGTGGAGGAAAGCGTTCTCGTTTCACCGACCAACACCGAAGCGCCCAGCATCCAGACCGGAACGACGACCACCGTCATCACGGCGGACGATCTCGAGCATCGTCAGTCGCTGGCTCGTGGCCGACGTCCTCCGCGTCGTGCCCGGCCTGACGGTCGTGCGGACAGGCGGCCTCGGAAGCCTGACCTCGGTGTTCGTCCGCGGCGGCGAGAGCAACTACACGAAGGTCCTGCTCGACGGCATCCCGCTGAACGATCCCGGCGGCTTCTTCAACTTCGGGACGATCTACGACCGACCACCTGGAACGGATCAGATCGTGCGGGGCCCGCAGTCGGCGCTCTACGGGTCGGACGCGATGGCGGGCGTCATCCAGCTCTTCACACCGAGCGCCGATCAATTGACCGAGCCCGTGCGCGTCGAGGGAAGCTTCGAGGGCGGCAGCTTCAGCACCTGGCGCGGCCGCGCCGGGCTCGCCGGTCGCGCGGGCACCTGGACGTATCGCGTGGAGGGCGCGCGGCTCGAAACCGACAACCAGGAACCCCACAACGAGTTCGAGCAGACCTCCGGTCTGCTGAACGTCGGCGGGCAGGCTGGCGAGCGGACCCGCCTTCGCTTCATCGTGCGCGGCACGTCGGGACAGGTGGGCACACCGGGCCAGACGGCCTTCGGGCGGCCCGATCTGGACGCCGTTGGCGATCGGCGCGACTGGGTGGCTGGCGGATCGGCCCGGATGCTCCATGAACCGGCGTTGGGAGCAGCGTTTCTCGTACCACGTTCGCCAACTCACGTCAGATCTCCACCAATCTCGTCGCCGATCCACCCTATACGCCCTCGTTCGAAGGCTCCGTCTCGCCCTTCGAGTTCCTCGATTTCCTCTACGACTCGGCCGACGATCTCGATCGCCATCACGTCGGTTACCAGAGCGACTATCGTCTGGGCTCCATTGCCACTGGCGCCGGCGAGCACATTCTCACCGGGGCATTCGAGTGGGAGCACGAGGCCGGGACGCTGGACGATCGTCTCACGCCGGGCGATCCGGTCGAGGCGAGCCGCGACAATTTCGGCTGGACGATTCAGCATCAAATGCTCTGGCCGCGGGTCTTCGTGACGTGGTCGGCTCG
>CAWGYQ010000011.1:0-108305 GCA_963826865.1 uncultured Acidobacteriota bacterium | reverse complement strand
GGTCGCTGCCCGGGTCGATGAACTGCGGCAGGAACGCGAGGAAGAACAGGGCGACTTTCGGGTTGAGCAGGTTCGTGACGATGCCCTGCCGAAACGCCACCCGCGCCGCCGAAGAGCCGCTCGTCGCGAGCTCGCCCGACAGCAGCGTTCGCGAGGCGAGCGCGCGAACGCCGATATAGACCAGATAGGCGGCGCCGAGCAGCTTCACGACCAGGAAGGCCTTCGCCGAGGTCGCGAGGATCGCGGACAATCCGAGCGCTGCGGCGAGCGTGTGCACGATGCTGCCTACCGCGATACCGAGGGCAGCCGCGACACCCGCGCGGCGACCGCCGCCCACGCTCTTGCCGAGAATAAAGAACGTATCCTGACCCGGCGTCAGGTTGAGCAGGATTCCCGAGAGCAGAAACAAGCCGTAGTCGTGTATTCCGAACATGCGCGCGTTGCGTTCCTGCGACGCCGAGAAACCCCGGAACGGCCTCGCCGATGGCCCGGTTCTATGCTATCTGTTTTGCCATGCTGACGACGCTCATCCTGGCCGCTCTCGGCACGGCGCACGCAGGCGGCGTCGTGGTCGACATCGCCACGGCGCGGCGATCGAAGACCGCGGCGGACGTCGAGGCGACGTCCGCGCGCATCGAGCAGTATGCGGCGCTCGGTTCGACCGATGCGCTGGTGGGCGAGCTGCGCGGCGTACTCGCGGATCCGGCGCTCGACCCGGTCGCGCGGGAATGGCTCCTCGAGTCGGGTCTGCACTCGCTCCGGCGGATCCCCGTCACGGCCGCCGCGCGCACGCTCGCCGCCGAGCTGTCGACCCGCCCGGCCACGGTGCTCACGCGGGTCGAGCCCGAGCACGGCCAGCGCGCGGTGCCTCTCTACGACGTCGGGGCGGCCGCACGATTCGTGCGGCGTGAGTGGACACGGAGCGAAGCGCGGGTCGCCGCGTCACGGTCGCTGCAGGTCGGCGGTCCCGAAGCTCTGGCAAGCTGGCTGCACCATGGTCGATCACCCGACGGCGGCGCCGTCCGCGACGGCATCGTGGACGCCTTCGGCGCGGCGGATGCCTCTGCGCTCCGCAGGCAACGAGCGTCCGTCATCGGTGCGATGCTCTCAGGTCAGGACGTCGATCGCCTGGCGCTCGAGCTTGCACGACGGCTCCGCGACGCGGAGCTGATGGCGCTGACGATCGGGCATGCCGAGCCGGCGATGGCGCTCGCCGCGGTGCAGGCGGCCCTGAGCGATTTCGATTCCGCGACCGCGCTCGGACTCCTGGCTACCGCCGCAGACCGCGAACCCGTCGCCTCCGCCGCGCTGCTCGCAATCGGCCGGCTGGCCGCTGCGGACACGCAAGCGCAGCAGTTGCTGCTCGATCGCGTGTCCGATCCGGTGAGCGGCGACTTCGCGGCCGCCGCGCTCGCCCGCATCGATGATCCGGGCCTGCCGTCACGCCTCGGCGCGCGCCTGCTGGAGGCGAAAGACGAGCCGACACGGCGACGCCTGGTGCTCGCGCTCAAGCTGAACGACAGTTCGGCGGCACGGGATGCGCTCGCGCGCCTGATCGATTCGAAGCAGGGTTCCCTCGAGCCAGGACGGAGACCGCTGAATGGCTCGCGCGCGGCCGCTGATAGTCGGCATCGCGCTCTTTCTGACGGCGGCAGTGCCCACGCACGCGGCCTGCCGGTTCGAGAACAACGAAATCGCCAATCCCTTCGAGCCCGGATGCGGCGACGTCGTCCTGACGTATACCCAATCGGACAACACCGGCAATAACATTGCGCTCGGTTATCCAGTGCCGATCCCGGTCGAGTCCCTGACGCCCGTCGACGGTTTCCGCACTTACCTGAGCCTGTTCCAGCGTCACCAGACGCTGCTCACGATGCACGAGGAAGTCGATGGCCAGGTCGTCGGCCGGACGGTCGCGGACCGGGAGGTCTGGGCCTATCGCGTGGGTGACACCGATGCCACGACCGCCGACGGATTTCCCGAGGGTGCCGTCCTGGTCAACGGTGGCATCCACGCGCGCGAGTGGCAGACGCCGGAAGCCGTCACAGGGTTGATGGAGGCGCTGGTCGCCGGCAAAACCGACGGCGGCTTCGGGCAGTACCTCGTCGAGAACCTCACGACCGTCCTGCTGCCCGTCCACAACGTCGACGGCTTTCTCCAGACGCAGCGCTTCCCGGATCGCGCGACTGCAGATCGCGAAGAACCGCGCGACGGCCGGATGAGGCGCAAGAACATGCGCAACCCGCAGACGGGTGGCGCGGTCGACGAGGCCCTGGCGACCGTCGCGGACAATTTCTGGGGCGTCGATCTCAATCGGAACTCGGCGAACGGTTTCGGACAGGGCGGCGGCAGCAGCTCGAGCCTGACCAGCCTCATCTACCGTGGTGCAGCGGCTACCACCGAGCCCGAAATCCTGGCGTCTGCAGGCCGCGGCTGCGCTGGGTCCGGTGGCACGGCTGCGCTTTTACAGCGACACGCATTCCTTTGGCGCAGGTCTATCTCGCACCGACCACCGGCAACGGGCGGCGGAATTTCGTCACTGCCCGGCTGGCAGACCGGATGCGCGCCGCTTCGCTGCGCGGCTATGGCTTCGATCCGGATCCGCCGGGCTCGCCGGGCATCGGCACGACTGCGGACTACTTCGCCTTTACCCACGAGCTTCCGAGCTGGACCATGGAGCTGGAGCCCGCCAATGGCGGACAGGATTACCCAGGCGGCGTAGCCACGCATGGCCACAGTGGCTTCGTACTGCCTGCGGGCGAAGTCACGCGGATGCGGGCGGACGTCGCGCGGATGTACCTGCTCGGCTTCTATCGGCAGGCGGGGCCGCCGTCGGTCCTCGCAGCGCAAATCCGCGATCGGGACAGCGGCGACGTCGTCTACGACGCCGCGTGGCAAGCGGCGTCCGCCACGACCCGCGCGCTGACGACGGCCACCAATCTTGCGCTCGTGCCCGGACGCAACTATCGGCTCTGGGTCGCGTTCAACAAGCCGATGCGGGTGCGCGATGGCGCCGGCGCCGTCGTGCCCTACCGCGGGCAGGCAGCGGGGCCGGCCCTGGGTGCGCTCACGCTCGAGTTTCCTGACCTGACCGGCCGAAACCTGACGCTCCCCTCGGCCGACGGCTGGCTCGATGCGCCGGGGGGCGCGCCGGACGGATACCTGCGGTATCGCGACGACGCGTTCGCGGTCGACTTCACCTTGCCGCCCGATCTCCCGGTGACAGCCGCAACCGCCGCGGTGCTGTCGCTCTCGATGCGCGACCTGGCGGACATGGCGCTCGACACCAATCCTGCGACGGCCGCCGACTGGGCGAGCGGTCACTGGGTGCGTCTCGAGGATTCTGCAAATGCGGAGAGCGATGTCGGTGGCATCGACTGTTCGTTCAAGCCCTTCGTCGCGCCCGCGGCCGGTGTGTCGGCGCCGGCCAACCCGGCGACCTGCCAGGCGGCAACGCCGCCGCCACCGCCGCGCCGCCAACCCCTCCACCTCCGCAGCCGGCCGGTGGTGGAGGCGGCGGCAGCGTCGATTGGTTGGGTCTCCTGGCCCTGACGCTGCTGTCACTCCGACGGCCCAGAGCTGCGGGCGCGGCGCGTCGGCCTGCGCGCTGACGGGCCGTCCGCAGGATGCACGGCCTCACGCTCATCACGACGATCGCGGCCGGCTTCGGGCTCGCGTTGATCCTGGGCTTCGTCGCGGTGCGCCTCGGGCTGCCCGCGCTGATCGGCTACCTGCTCGCGGGCGTCGTCGATTGGCCCCGCGACACCTGGGTACGTCGCCGACCTCGAGATCGCCGGCCAGCTTGCCGAGATCGGCGTGATGCTTCTGATGTTCGGCGTCGGGCTGCATTTCTCGTTCCAGGACCTGTTGTCGGTGCGGCGAATCGCGCTGCCCGGCGCGATCGTGCAGATCGCAGTCGCGACGGCGCTGGGCGCTGGTCTCGCGACGCTCTGGGGTTGGAATCTGTACGCCGGCATCGTATTCGGATTCGCGTTGTCGGTGGCCAGCACGGTCGTGCTCCTGCGCGCGCTGGAGGCGCGCGGCGAGCTCGACTCGGTCAACGGCCGCATCGCCGTCGGCTGGCTCGTGGTCGAGGACCTGGTGACCGTGCTCGTGCTGGTGCTGATGCCACCGCTCGCCGCGATCATTGCCAAGTCGCAGACCGCCGACGCCGGCGCCATGGTTCGCACCCTTGCTACGACGGTGGGCGAGATCGGCCTGTTCGTCGCGCTGATGCTCGTCGTCGGGCGACGGCTATTTCCGTGGCTTCTGTGGCAGGTGGCACGCACGGGCTCGCGCGAGCTCTTCACGCTGTGCGTGATCGCCGCCGCGCTCGGCATCGCGTACGGATCCGCGGCATTGTTCGGCGCGTCATTCGCACTCGGCGCCTTCTTCGCCGGGATGGTGCTGCGTGAGTCCGACCTGAGCTACCGCGCTGCGCAGGAATCCCTGCCGCTGCGCGACGCTTTCTCGGTGCTGTTCTTCGTCTCGGTCGGCATGCTCTTTGAGCCGGCCGTGCTGCTTACGCGCCCGCTCGAGGTGCTGAGTGTCGTGGCGGTCATCCTCGTCGGCAAGTCCGTCGCGGCATTCCTTCTCGTCATCTCATTTCGCTATCCGCTCAACACCGCGCTCACCGTTTCGGCAAGCCTTGCGCAGATCGGAGAGTTCTCCTTCATCCTGGCCGGTCTCGGCGTGACGCTTGGCGTACTCCCGGAGGAGGGTCAGAGCTTCATCCTGGCGGGCGCCATAATTTCGATCGCCCTGAATCCGATCGTCTTCCAGACCATCGAGCCCGTGGAGCGCTGGCTGCGTGGACGAAGGCGGCTGGCGCGTTGGCTCGAACGCCGGCCCGATCCGCTGGCCGTGCTGCCCCGCTCGGCCGCGGCGCACGAACCGTCCGGCCACGTCGTGCTGGTGGGCTTCGGCCGCGTGGGCCGCCGGATCGGCCAGGCGATGGCCGAGCGCGGCCTGCCGTTCGTCGTCGTCGAGCACAACCGCGAGCTGGTGGAGCGGCTGCGCGAGCAAGGTCTGCAGGCCGTGGCCGGCGACGCATCCGACCCGGCCGAGCTGGCGCAGGCGGGCATCGCGCGCGCGCGTATGCTCGTGATCGCGACCCCTGATGCGTTCCAGGCGCGGCAGATGATCGAATCGGCACGCGCGCAGAATCCCGGCATCGAGACCGTGGTCCGCACGCACAGCGAGGAGGAAGCCGAACTGCTTCGCAAGGAAAATGCTGGCAAGGTGTTCATGGGCGAGCACGAGCTCGCCGTCGGCATGGCGCGTCACATAATCGAGCGCGTTGCGCCGGGCTGAGGAGAAGATGCCCATCGGAGAGACACCTGCGCGCTTGCCGCTCATGGCGCGGCGATTGTGCCGCGCCGGCGTGTTGCTGATGCTGCTCGGCCTCGGGACCGGCGCATTCATCCCGCTGTTCGAGAACGTTCGCCAGGGGCTGGCCGCCCACACCGCGGGCGTGCAGAACGGGATGATGCTCACGCTGATCGGTCTGCTCTGGCGGCACCTTACGCTCACGCTGCGTACCGAGCGGCTGGCAGCGCTCGCGAGCGTGTTCTCGCTCTATGCGCTCTGGATTGGCCTCACGCTCGCAGCCATATTCGGCACCAGCCGCTCGACGCCGATCGCGGGTGCCGGGCACGCGGGCGAGCCCTGGCAGGAAGCGCTCGTCGACGCGGTCTTCGGCGCCGGATCCGTGGGCCTGGTCGTCGCCCTCGGGGCGGTTCTGTGGGGCCTGCGACCCGCTGGGCCGGCGTCGGAGTAAAGTCCCGTGTCCCGGACCCGAACGGTCCGTGCCGCCGGAGGGACCCAGCATGGCCATCAAGGTTCTCTACACCACGCACGCCATCGCGAACGGCGGCCGCAACGGCCGCACGCGGTCCGCAGACGGGTTGGTCGACGTCGAGTTGTCGGTGCCGAAGGCGATGGGCGGCCCCGGGCGCCCCGGCACGACCACGCCCGAGGACCTGTTCGCGGCTGGCTACGCCGCCTGCTTTGGCAGCGCGGCGGAGTTCGTGGCACGGCAGTCGAATCTCAAGCCGACGTCGATCTCGATCAAGGCGATCGTCGGCATCGGCACGCGCGATGCCGGCGGCTTCGGACTCAAGGTCGACCTCGAAGCGACGGTCGGCGGCCTGCCGGCGTCGGATGCCGAGAAGTTGATCGAGTCCGCGCACCAGGTCTGCCCGTACTCGAATGCAATCCGCGGTAACGTCGAGGTGGGTATCGTGACCCGGGTCGCCGCAGCATGAACGCTACGCACCAGTGGCCTCATGCCGGGTCACGCACCGCCGACGCAAAATCCCGGGTGAGCCCTGCGGAATGGCAGCAGCGCGTCGACCTCGCGGCGTGCTACCGGCTCGTCGCGCTCTACGGCTGGGACGACCTGATCTTCACGCACATCTCGGCGCGCGTGCCGGGACCGGAGCATCACTTCCTGATCAATCCGTACGGGATGCTGTTCGACGAGATCACCGCGTCGAGCCTGGTCAAGATCGATCTCGACGGCCGCAAGGTCGAGGAGAGCCCGTACGAGGTCAACCCGGCGGGCTTCACGATCCACAGCGCGATCCACGCCGCGCGCGAGGACGCGAAGTGCGTGCTGCACACTGCACAGCCTCGAACGGCGTCGCCGTCTCGGCGCAGAAAGAGGGCCTGCTGCCGATCTCGCAGCAGTCGATCGTTCGTCGCTCGCCTCGCTCGCGTATCACGACTACGAGGGCGTCGCGCTCCACGACGACGAGAAGCCGCGGCTCGTGCGCGACCTCGGCGACAAGAACTTCCTCATGCTGCGCAACCACGGCCTGCTCACGGTCGCGCGAGACCGTCGCCGACGCGTTCCTGTTCATGTACCTCTTCGAGGCCGCGTGCACGATCCAGCTGCGCGCGCAGGCGCAGCCGGTCGCGAGCTGATCCCGATCGACCCGCGGATCATCGCCGGCGCGACCGCGCAGGCGAAGCAGGTCACGCGCGGCGCCGGCGGCGCGCTCGCCTGGCCCGGCCTAGAATCTGGACCTCTTGCAGCTTCGTGACGTCGGGATCGCCGGTCTTGTAGCGTCCCAGGTCGAACTCCGCAAGCGTCAGCCCTTCGGCGATGGCCTGCAGCCGATCGCCAGGTGCGCCGGCAGGGCCCGCGATTTCTCCCATCCAGAAGACGACGGATCGCGCCCGATGCTGGCGCGCCACGAGGCCGCCGACGGTGGCCACTCGCCGCGCATGCTCGACGCTGTAGCCGGCTCGCGGGCCTGCGCCGACCAGCAGCACCCGGCCCGCCGACCAGCCCTGGGCCGTCACCGGTGTCAGAAACACCTCAAAGGACTTTCCGGAAAGCTCTCGAGAGGCCCGTGCCCGGCCAATCGCCCCCCCGGTAGCCTCATCCAATTGAATGAGCCCCTCCAGGGCAGAGTCTTCAAACACTGGTGAAATGAGGAGGTCGGCTCGCGCCTCGCGCGGCGATGCCGACGACACGGCGATGGACGAGATCCGCTCTCGTGTGGACATCCCTTGATTATCGCCGATGAAGAACGGCTGGCGCCACGGCGTCCGCTCTGCGACCGGCTGTCACAGCGGAACCAACGTCCGAGCAAATCGAACGGATCGCGAAAACGGCGTTGCCGGGGCTCACCGCGCGCGGTACAATTTAAGATCCCAGCGCCACACGGGTACACGGACCATGAACATCTCGCCCTGGCTTCGCATCCCTCTCTCATGTCTTGCCGGAGTCGGATTCGCAGTCGCAGCGCTGACCGGGACGCCACAGGATAAGGACGACAAGGAGAAGAAAGACGACCGGCGTCCCAGTCTGAACCTAAGAGCCTCGCCGATGCTGGCATTTTCGCCGGCTCGAATCACCTTCACGGCTGAGCTGCGCGGGGGTGCGAGCGATTACGAGGACTACTACTGCCCGACCATCGAATGGGATTGGGGTGACGGCACCAAGTCGGAGTCGACGCTCGACTGCACCCCGTACGAAGCCGGAAAGAGCGAGATTCGTCGTCGCTTTACCATCATCCATAACTTTCGCACCGGCGGCAACTATCGCATCCAGATGCGGCTGAAGCGCAAGGAACGAGTGATGACCTCTGGGACGATCAATGTTGAAGTCCGACCCGGATTGCGCGACGGATTCTACTAGGCGTCCCGTCGTCGACCGCGCCTCCCCTACCAGAGCAACGGCGCCAGCGCAAACGCCACCGACACGATCGCGATGTACACCAGAAAGACCAGCAGCTCGTATCCCATGATGTCGCGAAAATCGAGCCGAGCAGCGGCCAGGAGCGGAAGCGCCCAGAACGGCTGAATCAGATCCGTCGCCATGTCTCCCCAGGCGTACACGATCACGACCTGATCGACGCTCACGTGGAGGCGATGGGCCGCATCGACGAGATATGGCGCCTCGATCGCCCACTTCGATCCCCCGGACGGCACGAAGTAGTTGACCAGGCCCGAGTACCAATACAAGAGCAGCGGAAACCACCGCGCCGAGGCCATCGAGGCCAGCCAGTTTCCCAGTACCTCTGCCAGGCGCGTGCCTTGAATGACGCCGTACATCCCCGCGTAGAACGGAAACTGCAGCACCACTCCGCTCAGCAGCCGGCTGCCTCGCTCTGCAGACGCCAGGAGAGACGACGGCGTGGCGTGGAGCGCGACGGCAAGCATGAGAAACCCGAAGTTCACGACGTCGAGGGTCAGGAGGAAGCCGCGCGTGGCAAAGTGGTGGACTAGCCAGAACCCTCCACACACCGCAATGACACGGTTCAACAACGGCACATGGTCCAGGCGGGCGAGGCCCGTCACCGACGACGGGCGGGGCGCCGGTTCGAGGCGCTCTATCGACTCGAGCGCCTCGGCGCTGAGAGTCACCGTGTCCTGCGGCGAGGGATGCATGGCCCAGGCCATCACCGTCAGCACGGCGACGACGATGAGCGTCAGAACGAGATTGAAGGGGTGAAAGATCGTCTGGGTGACCGGAATCAGGCCAATCTCGGACTCGAGAAAATGCCCAGGTGTTGCGACGAGCAGCGGCGCCGAGGCCGAGAGACCGGAGTGCCACGTGGCGCCCATGCCGAAATAGGCGACGGCCACGAGCAGTCGGTAGTCCACTCTTGGTTGAGCGCGGGCCACATGACCCACGAGCATGGCGCAGCCCACGAGGCTCAGGCCCCAGTGAATCCACGCGAGCCCCATCGACATGAGCGCCATCAGGACCACGGCCGTGCGCGGCGTGCGCGCGAGCGTGGCCAGACGCATGAAGGCGCGATCGACCAGCGGCGCCGTCGAGACCAGATAACCCGTCAGGACGACCAGGCACATCTGCATCGCAAACGGCAGGAGCGTCCAGAAGCCGTTCCCCCACTCGACGACCACGGTCCGCGGCGTTGCGCCGCCCGCGGTGAGCGCAAGACCGAACGTCACCATCGTCAGGAGACAGGCGATCGAGAACGCGCTGGGAATCGAGCGCTGGCTCCACGCCGACAGGCGCATGGCCAGACGACTGAGCAGGGTCACGCCGAGGGAGGATAGTCGAAAAGCCGGACCTCGTCGAAGCGCCCGCGCACCAGGCGCCAGGCGCGGATGTCACGCTCGGCCGCTTCCGTCGCCAGCGACACGATCACATAGAGAAACGCCGCGTCGAAAGCCTCTCGCAGGTCCCTTGCCGACGGCTCCGGCAGAGCGGCCGGGTGAGAATGATATGCGCCCACTACCTCGTGGGACATGGCGCGCGCTGTCCTGATGGCCGCGAAATGATCGTGAGGATCGATGAGATAGCGGGTTGGGCTCGACTCGAGATTGCGCGTCCGCACACTCAGCTCGATATGCGGGAGCGTTCCAATCAGCAGCCCGCAGCATTCGTTCGGCGCGTCGTCGCGGGCATGACGAGCCATGGCGTCGAGCACGGAACGTCCGATGAAAATCTGGTCGGGTACGGGCGCCTGCACGCTCGACTCGGTGGAAGGCCGCGTTCAGTCGGTCCGCTCGACTACCATGGCAATGCCCATGCCGCCGCCAATGCACAGAGCCGCCAGACCGTACCGCAGATGACGGGTGCGCAGGCCATAGATGAGCGTGGTCAGGATGCGCGCGCCGCTGGCACCGATGGGATGGCCGAGCGCCACGGCCCCGCCTGTGACGTTGACACGCGCCGGATCCAGCCTGAGCTCGCGCTGCACGGCCAGTGCTTGGGCGGCAAACGCTTCGTTCAATTCGAACAGGTCGATTTGCGCCAGATCGAGTCCGGCGCGTTCGAGCGCGCGCCGAACCGCGGGCACGGGCCCCATACCCATCACCTTGGGATCTACGCCCGCGGTCGCATACGACAGAATCCGCGCCAGTGGCTTTCGGCCGAGTTCGCTAGCCATCTCTTCAGCCGCCACGACGAGCGCCGCTGCCCCGTCGTTGATGCCCGAGGAGTTCCCGGCCGTCACGCTGCCGCCCTCCCTCTTGAACGCCGGCTTCAGTCCCTTCAGTTTCTCGGCTGTCGTGCCGGGCCGCGGATACTCATCGGTCGTCACTCGAATCGCGTCGCCCTTTCGTTGCGGCACGTCAACGGCGACAATCTCGTCGGCAAACCGGCCCTCGGCGATTGCCCGCTCTGCCCGCTGCTGGCTCTCCGCCGCGAACGCGTCCTGGTCGTCACGCGAGATGTCGAATCTCGCCGCAACTTCTTCGGCTGTCAGCCCCATGTGGCACGACTCGATGGCACAGGTCAGCCCCTCGCTCAGCATCGAGTCGATCACTTCGCCGTTGCCCAGCCGGTAACCCCACCGGGCGCCTCGAAGGAGGTACGGCGCATTGCTCATCGATTCGGTGCCACCTGCCACGACCGCCCTGGCCGTCCCGGCACCCAGAGCCTCCACGGCGTGAACGACCGCCGCGAGTCCGGAACCACACACGCGGTTCACCGTCTCGGCTGGCGTCGCGACGCCCAGACCGGCGCCCAGCGCAGCTTGCCGGGCCACGTTCATGCCCGCTCCGGCCTGGAGCACGCATCCCATGATCACGTCGTCGATCGCGGACGGCGCGACGTCGGCGCGGCGGAGTGCTTCGCGGATGACGACTGCCCCGAGCGAGGCCGCGCTGAGGTCCTTGAAGACGCCCCCAAACGATCCGATGGGCGTCCGACACGCGCTGAGAATCACCGGGCGCATCAGAACGTCCCCGGCGTGCGCTCGACGATCAGATCGGCATCTGTCGCGCGCCTCACGGCTTCGACAGTCGTGTCGGCCGCGATTTCCTTGAGCACCAGGCCGCGATCCTGAACCTCCAGCACGGCCAGATCCGTAACAATCAGATCGACCACTTTCACGCCGGTCAGCGGCAGCGTGCACGCCTTGAGGATCTTCGGCTGTCCGTCGCGCGTCGTGTGTTCCATGGCCACCACGACGCGCTTCGCGCCGGCGACGAGATCCATGGCGCCGCCCATGCCCTTGACCATCTTGCCTGGAATCATCCAGTTCGCCAGATTGCCTTCCTGATCCACCTGCAGCGCGCCCAGCACGGTGAGGTCGATGTGCCCTCCGCGGATCATGGCGAAAGACTCGGCGCTGCTGAAATAGCTGCAGCCAGGCGTCTCGGTGACCGTCTCCTTGCCCGCATTGATGAGATCGGCGTCAACCTGGCTCTCGAGCGGATACGGGCCCACGCCGAGCATGCCGTTCTCCGAGTGCAGCACGATGTCCACGCCTGGCGGCACGTAGTTGGCCACCAGCGTCGGCATGCCGATTCCAAGATTCACGTAGTCGCCGTCCTTCAGCTCACGGGCGACGCGTCGAACAATGCGCTCACGCTGGTCCACCGGCGATCCTCTCTTCTCTCATCGACAGGGTTCGATCTCAGGTCCGGCGCGTCGTGCGCTTTTCAATCCGACGCTCATAGTCCTTCCCCTGGACGACGTGGCGCACATAGATACCGGGTGTTACCACCGTGTCGGGATCGATCTCTCCCGGCTCGACGAGATGCTCCACTTCGGCGATGGTCACCTCGGCCGCGGTCGCCATGACCGGATTGAAGTTTCTCGCCGTCTTCCGATAGGTGAGGTTGCCCAGACGGTCACCGCGATGCGCCCGGACCAGCGCAAAGTCGGCTCGAAGGGGCATCTCGAACACGTACGGCTTGCCACCGATCAGACGTGTCTCCTTCTGCCCGGCGGCCGGAGTGCCGTAACCCGTTGGCGTGTAGAACCCGCCTATGCCCGCGCCGCCGGCCCGCATGCGCTCGGCGAACGTTCCCTGCGGTACGAGCTCGACTTCGAGCTCGCCGCTTAGGAATTGGCGCTCGAACTCCTGGTTCTCGCCCACGTAGGTCGCGATCATCCTCCGGATTTGGCGCGACTTGAGCAGCACGTACAGACCAAAGTTGTCCGCACCCGCGTTGTTGCTGATGACCGTGAGATTCTCGTACCGCGCGCGTGCAGCGCCTGGATCAGGTTCTCGGGATTTCCGCAGAGACCGAAGCCGCCCACCATGATGGTTGCGCCATCGGGGATGAGCGCCGCCGCGGCCTCCGCGCTCTCGAGCACCTTGTTCATGAGCAGATTATAGCTGTCGCAGCTGGAACAGCAGCTGATGCGCGATGGCCTGCCCGATGACTTCTCTCTCTCGCGGAGCGTGCCGTCGCTGTGGCACTGTCGGTCGCGAACGTTCAGCGCCCAGGCTTTTCGGAGGAATTCGAGGCGTCGACCAAATTTATGAGTTCCTCGCGCCACCGACCCGCAGAGTCGAACGTTTCGGACAGCTCGTCACCCTCGGTCAGGTGCTCGCGCAGCTCGAGCAGCCGTTCGATCATGGCGTCGAGCGCCTTCGTCAACTGATCGGCGTTGGTGGCGCAGATGTCCCGCCAGATGCCCGCCGGGCTCGATGCCAGCCGCGTGGTGTCGAGCAGGCCGCGTCCGGCCAACCGAAGACCGTCACGGCCGATTTCTTCTCCCACGACCCGCATGAGCGAGCTCACGACGAGCTGGGGCAACTGGCTCAGATACGCCATGATTCGATCGTGCTCCGCCGCCCGAAGCACGAAGGGCCGCGCGCCCAGCGCCGTCACGAACTGCTGAAGGCGGTCGAGCGGTTCCGACAGACTGTCACCCGCTGGCGTGAAGATCCAGGGTCTGCCGGTAAACAGATCCGCTCGCGCGTGCTCGATGCCTCCTCGAGCAGCGCCGCCGAGCGGATGACCACCCACGAAGATGAGACGGGCGGGCAGATCGCGGGCCGCTTCGACGATCGCGCGCTTCGTGCTGCCGGTGTCGGTGACGATGGCCTGGCCCGTCACGTAATCGGCCAGCGCGCCGAGGAGCCGGGTGTTCTCGACGACAGGAGCCGCGAGGATGACGAGGTCCGCCTCGGCGAGCACGACCGGGTCGTCGGCCGCCACGTCCACTGCGCCAAGCACCATGGCCTTTTCGAGCACGTCCTTCTCGTCCACCGCAATCACCAGCCCCGAAGGCCAGAGGCGGCGTACCGAGAGAGCGATGGATCCGCCGATGAGGCCGAGCCCCACGATGCCGATCTTGGCGAAGATGGGCGGTGCGCCGGCCCGCCCCGCCTGCGCCATCGGCAGAAAGTGAGGCTCCTCGCCCGGCATCTACCTCGCCCAGCCCCGGCGCGCCACCGGCTCGAGACAGATCGATCGGCCAATCGCCGGCGCGATGATGCGCAACTCCGCCATGAGTCGGTCGAACTGCGCGGGAAACATCGACTGCGCACCGTCGCTGAGCGCGTGATCCGGATCGCAGTGGACCTCGATCAGCAGCCCGTCGGCGCCGGCGGCCACCGCCGCTCTGGCCATCGGCGCCACCTTGTCGCGACGCCCCGTGCCATGGCTCGGATCGACGACGATTGGCAGGTGGCTGAGCTTCTTGATGACGGGTATCGCCGAGATGTCGAGCGTGTTGCGAGTGTAGCTCTCGAACGTGCGAATGCCGCGCTCGCAGAGAATCACGCTGCTGTTGCCACCGGCCAGGATGTATTCGGCGGACAGCAGCCACTCTTCGATCGTGGCCGAGATTCCTCGCTTGAGCAGCACGGGCTTCCGGGCGTGCCCGAGCTCGCGCAGCAGCGTATAGTTCTGCATATTGCGCGCGCCAACCTGAAGCAGGTCGCTGTAGCGCTCGACGACCTCGATCTGGCTGACGTCCATGACCTCGGAGACCAGCTTGAGCCCCTCACGATCGGCTGCCGTTCGCAGCATCTTGAGGCCCGCCTCGCCCAGCCCCTGAAAGCTGTAGGGTGAGCTCCGTGGCTTGAACGCGCCGCCCCGCAGAATCTTCGCGCCCGCGCGCTTGACGGCGGCGGCTGCCTCTTGTATCTGCGTTTCGCTCTCCACCGAGCACGGGCCGGCCATGACGATGACCTCGTCACCGCCAATCCGCACATCGTCGAGTGACACGACGCTGCCGTCCGGCTTGAACGCCCGGCTCGCCAGCTTGTAGGGCTCCGAGATCCGCAGCACCTCGTGCACGCCATCGAGCAGCTCGATGAGCCGGTGATCGGCGTTGGGGTTTCCACCCACCGCGCCCAGCACCGTCCGGCTCACGCCCGTCGAGCGATGGACGTCGAGCCCCATCTCGGTCAGGTGGGCAACCACCTTGCCGATCTGCTCTTCGTTTGCGCCTTCCTCCATGACCACCACCATGTTCCTTGCCTCCGTCAGTTGATCCGTCACCGCGAGGCGGCTCAGGGCCGCTCGCGCGAATCTCCATCAGCGTCCATCCGATCGTCGACCCTGCCGGCTTCGCCGGTCGCCAAGCGTTCCAATCGCCGACCTTCGTCGATAATCCGTTCAAACAGCCGGGCAATCGCGTCGGGACTGAGCGGGCCGCCCGACTCGGTCGTTCTGGCCTGCACGTTGCGCAGCACTTCTGATTCGCGTTCGGGCTGATAGATCGGCATGCCAACCCGCCGTTTGATGTGCCCGATCTGCACCGCGCAGCTGGCCCGCTCGTTCAGCAACTCGACGAGCTGGCGATCCAGCTCGTCGATCCGGGCGCGAAGTTTGTCCATACTCATATCGACATGCCCTGGGACTCGCCTTTGAGCCACTGCACGTAGGACCCGACTCGCGGTGTCAGCGCGTCGGGATCCTCGGTGGCGGCGATGACGCCCACGAGACCGCTCCCAACGACCGCGGCGTCCGCCGACTTCCCGGCCTCCGTGACGTGTTCGGGACGCGAGATGCCGAAGCCCAGTGCGATTGGCAGCGCCGTTTCGCGACGGACGCGCGCCACGAGCTCGGCGGTGCCGTCCGCGAGACGCGCCCTCGCACCAGTGACCCCCAGGCGCGAGATGAGGTAGAGGAACCCCCGCCCCAATCGCGCGGCTTGCCGGATGCGCTCCCCCGTCGTCGTCGGGCTCAACAGGAAGATGGGATCCAGGCGAGCGTTGGTAAGGGTCTCGTGGTACTCGCCAGCCTCCTCGACGGGCAGATCAAGTGCCAGGACACCATCCACGCCTGCGGCGGCCGCCCGTCGCGCAAACGTCGTCAGGCCCATTCTGAGCAATGGGTTCACGTAGGTGAACAGGACCACCGGCGACGCAAGGCGAGGTCGCAGGCGCTCGATCAGCGCCAGGACCGTGCTCGTGGTCGCACCGCTGGCCAGCGCACGTTCGCTCGCACGCTGGATGACGGGCCCGTCCGCCAGCGGATCGGAGAACGGGATACCTACTTCCAGCACGTCGGCGCCGGCGCGGTCCAGGGCCAGCAGGATGTCGCCCGACCGCTCGAGATCGGGATCGCCTGCCGTGATGTAGGTGACGAGACCCGTGCGCCGCTCCGCGCGCAGCCGCGCGAATGTGTCATCGATGCGCGACATCAGGCACCTCCGCGCCGCGCTTCGTGGCCATGGCTTTCTCCACCGACTGCACGTCCTTATCGCCCCGCCCCGAGAGATTCACCAGGACAACGGATCCCGCATCCAGCGTTGGCGCCAGCTTGTTCAGGTGCGCGACCGCGTGAGACGACTCGAGCGCCGGGATGATGCCCTCGGTGTGCGCCAGATTCTCGAACGCCTCCAACGCCTCGGCGTCCGATGCCCACACATACTCGGCACGGCCGGTCTCGCGCCACCAGGCGTGCTCGGGTCCGACGGCGGCATAGTCGAGACCGGCAGACACGGAATGGGTCAGCTCGATGTTGCCGTCACTATCCTGGAGGATGAATGTCCGCGCGCCCTGCAGGACTCCGGGACTGCCGCCGGCGAAGCGCGCGGCATGCCGTCCGGCCACGATGCCCTCGCCGCCGGCCTCTACACCAATCAACCGAACACCGGCGTCGTCGATGAACGCATCGAAAATGCCCGCGGCATTGCTCCCGCCGCCGACGCACGCAACGACGACGTCGGGAAGCCGGCCAGCCTGGTCGAGGATCTGCGTTCGCGCCTCACGTCCGATCACGGACTGGAACTCGCGAACCATCAAGGGATAGGGATGCGGACCCAGGACGGAGCCGAGCAGGTAGTGCGTGTCGGTGACATTGGCGACCCAGTCGCGCATCGCCTCGTTGATGGCGTCCTTCAGCGTTCGGCTGCCGGCATCGACTCGCTGAACCCCCGCGCCGAGCAGGCGCATGCGGAACACGTTCAACGCCTGGCGCTCCATGTCGTCGGTGCCCATGTAGACGTCGCAGGCCAGATTCAACAAGGCACACGCGGTTGCCGTGGCCACGCCGTGCTGCCCCGCTCCCGTCTCGGCGACCACGCGACGCTTGCCCATGCGTCGGGCCAGCAACGCCTGCCCCATAGCGTTGTTGATCTTGTGGGCGCCGGTATGCGTGAGATCCTCGCGCTTCAAGAAGACGCGGACACCCAGCGACTCCGACAGGCGGCTCGCCTCGTACAGCGGAGTCGGCCGACCAACGTAGTCCCGCAGCAGGCGATCCAGCTCCGCATGAAACGTGGCGTCTTCACGCGCTTCACGATAGGAGCGCTCGAGCTCCTCGATGGGCGCCACCAGCGTCTCTGGGACGAAACGTCCGCCAAAGGGACCGAAGTAGCCCCGCTCCGAAGGATCGCGCCGCGACTTCACGCCACTCCTCCCGCAAGCCTGACCGCTTCGAAGAAGGCCTGCAGTTTGCCAGGATCTTTGATGCCCGGACTCGATTCGACGCCCGACGACACATCGACTGCCGCAGGTTTCACCTGGCCGATAGCGGCGCCCACGTTATCGGCTCTGAGTCCGCCAGCGAGCACCGATGGCCGGCGCGCGGCGACACGTTGTGCGATCGACCAGTCGATGGTGCGGCCGGAGCCCCCTCGACGAACGGGATCCAGCACGTCGAGCAGCACGGTGACATGCACGGGAATCTCATCGATGGCACGCAAATCGACCGACGGATCCACGGCCACGGACTTGATGACCGGACGAGTCATGGCGTCGAAGTGCGCGCGCGACTCGGAGCCATGGAGCTGGATGACGCTGAGCCTTGCAATCGCAGCCACCCGCTCGATCTCGTCCACACTCTGATCCACGAAGAGCCCAACCGTCGCAACGAACGGCTCGAGCTCGTCGGTGATGGCCCGAGCCCGATCGGGTTCGATGAACCGTGGGCTCTCGGGCCAGAACACGAAGCCAAGGGCCGACGCACCAAGCTCGCAGGCCAGCCTCGCATCCTCGAGTCGCGTCACGCCGCAGACCTTGACCCTCACCATCAGGCGTCCATTCGGGAGGCGGCCGCCAGGAGATCGGCGAGAGCCGCACCCGGATCGGGGCTGGTCATCAGCCGCTCCCCGATGAGAAATGCCGAGTAACCCGCTGCTCGAAGATGCATCAGGTCCTCGGTGGTTCGGATGCCGCTTTCGGCGACCGCGACGACGCCCTTCGGAATTCGTGCGATCAGGGCCCGGGCGATCGCGAGATCTACATGAAGCGTCTGGAGATTGCGGCTGTTCACGCCGACGAGGGTGGCACCGGCATCGAGCACCCGGGCCAGCTCGTCCTGATCGTGCACCTCGACTAATGCCTCGAGACCACTCGTTCGGGCTGCATGCAGGAGCTCTGACAGGGTCCCGCCGGAGAGTGCTGCTGCGATGAGGAGGACGGCGTCCGCGCCGGCCGCCCGGGTTTCGTGAATCTGGTATTCGTCGATCACGAAGTCCTTGCGGAGCACCGGCAGTTCGGATGCGCGACCAACGAGCGCCAGATGCTGCAGCGAACCGTCGAAGAAGCCGGGCTCCGTCAGGACTGACAGCGCGGCGGCACCGCCGCGCTCATAGCTCGCGGCCAGCTCGGCTGGATCATAATTCTCGCGCAGAATTCCCCGAGCGGGAGACCGCCGCTTGCACTCGGCGATGACGTTGATGCGATTGGTCACGGACAGCGCACGCGCCAGGATGCCCGTGCGGGTTGGGACCTGGGCCGCCCTCGCCTCGATCGCTCGAAGAGACTCGCGAGCTTTCCTCAATTCGACGGTCCGTCGTGAGGCCGCGACAATCGTGTCGAGCAGACCCGAGGAGGTGACCATCGCTCTCTCACTCTGGCCGATCATGCCTCGGCTCCCATCGCATCGTTCGGGCGCGACGCGGCCGCCATGCGTTCCAGGACCACAGCTGCGTGACCGGAGTCGATTGCCTCCGCTCCGGCCGCAAGGCCTTGCTGTATCGACTCGACCCGACCGGCGATGAACAGGCCGGCCGCAGCGTTCAACAGCACGATGTCTCGAGCCGGACCGTCCTGCCCGCTCAGCACCGTCCGCACGATGGCAGCGTTGGTCTCGGCGTCACCTCCCTGGAGATCGCTCAAGCGCGCCTTCGAAATGCCGAAATCGGCAGGGTGCACATAGAAGGTGTGCACCGCGCCGTTCCGGCATTCCGAAACCTTCGTGTGACCGGTGGTCGAGATCTCGTCCAGTCCATCGGCCCCGTGAACGACCCACGCCCGCTCTGAACCCAGCAGCATCAGCGTTCGCGCCAGCAGTTCCGTGAGCTCGGGCCCGGGTACCCCCACCAGTTGACGAGTGGGCGCTGCCGGATTCGTGAGCGGCCCAAGCAGGTTGAACGCCGTGCGAAGGCCGAGATCGCGGCGCGCCTGCGCCGCATGCCGCATCGAGGGATGAAAGGTCGGCGCGAAGAGAAACCCGATCCCCGCTTCATCGATGGAGCGCTCGACTTCGGCCACAGAGGCCTGGGTATTCACGCCGAGCGCCTGGAATACGTCGGCGCTCCCGCACGCGCTCGACACGGACCGGTTGCCGTGCTTGGCCACCCGCACGCCGCACGCCGCCACGACCAGCGCAGCGGCGGACGAAATGTTGAAGGTCAACGTCCGATCGCCGCCGGTGCCACACGTGTCGAACACGCCGTCGTAGATCTTCGAGAACCGCGAGGCGTGCGCACGCATGGTGCGAGCCAGCCCGACGATCTCCGCCGGTCGCTCGCCCTTGGTGGCGAGGCCGACGAGGAACCCGGCAATCTGCGCCGGAGACGCACGTCCTTCCATGATCTCGGTCATCGCCGCCGCCGATTCGTCGACGGTGAGATCCTCGCGGCGTGCCAGCTTCTCGAGCAGTGGCCGAAACATGGTTTATCCCGTCAATCCCGCGGCCCGCACGCAGCGGACCTGGCGTTCACAATGCGTAGAAAGTTCGCGAGCATCTTCGGCCCTTCTCCGGTCAACACCGATTCGGGATGAAACTGCACGCCGTACACCGGCCACTCGCGGTGGCGAAGCCCCATCACGAGCCGATCGTCCTCCTGTACGGGCCGACACCTCGATCTCCGGCGGAAGTCCGCGCTCTTCCACAATCAACGAATGGTAGCGGGCGGCTCGAAACGGCGACGCGACGCCTTCGAACAGGTCTTGTGCATCGTGATCCACGCCCGACGTCTTCCCGTGAACCGGATGCGGCGCCCGCACCACAGACCCGCCGAACGCCACGGCCATGGCCTGGTGACCCAGACATACTCCGAGGATGGGCACCGTCGCCCCAAACTGGCGGATGATCTCGACCGACGGACCGGCATCCTCGGGACGCCCCGGGCCCGGCGAGATGACAATCGCCGCCGGATCGAGCGCCCGGATCTGGTCGCTCGTAATCTGATTGTTCCGGCGCACCATCAACTCGGCGCCCAGCTCTCCGAGCGCCTGGACCAGGTTGTAGGTGAACGAATCGAAGTTGTCGATGACCAGCAGCATGTCCAGACCGGTTGGTGCGCGTCACGCGCTTACCTGCCCCACAGACCCGACTGGGCCAGCTCGAGCGCCTCGATCAACGCCCGTGCCTTGTCCCTCGTCTCCTCGTACTCGGCGACCGGCTGGGAGTCGGCGACGATACCGGCCCCCGCCTGCACCATCGCCCGCCCGCCGCGCATGACGATGGTGCGGATGGCGATGCAGAAGTCGAGATTGCCCGCGAAGTCCACGTAGCCGACGGCGCCGGCATAGATGCCGCGCGAATCGGGCTCCAGGTCCGCGATGATCTGCATGGCTCGCACCTTCGGTGCGCCGGAGACCGTGCCGGCCGGGAAGCACGCGACGAGGCTGTCGAGCGCGTCGTGGCCTGCAGCCAGACGACCTTCCACGACCGACACCAGATGCATGACGTGCGAGTACCGCTCCACGGCCATGAACCGCGGGACCCGGACGCTCCCGTATTCACAGACCCGGCCCAAATCGTTCCGGCCCAGATCCACGAGCATCACGTGTTCGGCCGTCTCTTTCTCGTTGCGTTTGAGCTCCTCGACCAGTCGCTGATCCTCTTCGTCGTTCGAGCCACGCGGCCTCGTGCCGGCAATCGGATGCGTCTGCACCCGGCCGGCCTCGACTCGGACGAGCATCTCCGGCGACGACCCGATGACGCTCAGACTGCCCATGCGGATGAAGAACATGTAGGGCGACGGATTCACGTGTCGAAGCGCGCGATACACAGTGAAGGGATCGGCCGCGACCTCCGTCTCGAAGCGCTGCGACAACACCACCTGATAGATGTCGCCGGCGGCAATGTGATCCTGCGCGGTCCTCACCATCTGCTCGAACCGCTGGCGGGTGAGGTTGGCCGAGAATGTCAGCGACGCTCGTTCGTTGAACGTCTCCTGCGACAATCCGCGCGCCAGCTCGCGCTCCAGAAATGCGATCTTGGCGCACGCGAACTGGTAGAGCGACGACAGCTCGTCATGCGGCGTGATGCGCGCGTTCGCAATGATGAGAATGCGATGCCGCACATGATCGAACGCCAGGACCGTATCGAACAGCATGAACCCGGCGTCGTCTTCAACGGGTGCGCCGGCCTGGATCGGAACCGGCTCGAACCAGGCTGCCGCGTTGTATCCGAGGTAGCCCACGGCGCCGCCCGTGAATCGCGGGAGATCACGAACCGCGGGCGCTCTGAGCTCGCTCATCACGCGTTTGAGCGTGGCCACGAGAGAGTCGGCCGACGTCGCCGTGACCCCGGCGTGCTCGGTGACGGTCTGACCATCGCGCGCGCGAAGGATGAGAAACGGATCCTTCCCGAGAAACGAATAGCGGGCGACGTGCTCGCCGCCTTCGACGCTCTCGAAGAGAAACGCATAGTCGGAATGCTCGGCGATCTTGAGGAAGGCTGAGACCGGGGTCAGCAGATCGGCACCGATTTCCTTCCACACGGGTACGAACGTCGCGTCCTCGGCCAGCGTTCGGAATTCCTCGAAGGTCGTGAGCCGCACGGCTATGCCGCCTCCCGCGCCAGGACAGCAAGACGTTCCGTCGCAGCCGCACGCATCAGGTCGACCGAGGGCCGGCGACCCGTCCACCACCTGAACTGCGCCGCACCCTGTGCGACCAGCATCTCGAGTCCGCCAATGGCAGCGCAGCCAGCCGCTCGAGCTTCGCGCATCAAACGCGTTTCGGCCGGGTTGTAGATGAGGTCGTAGACGAAGCGGCCGCCGGCGAGCGCCGGCGCGGGGATCGGCGTGTCGTCCTCACGCGGCGACATGCCCGCCGGCGTCGCGTTGACCAGCAGATCCCAGCTGCCTGGTGGCGGCGGCATGGCGCCTGATTGCCCTCCGACGAGACGGGCGACCTCCGCGGCCTTCTCCACCCGGCGCGCGAACACCGACACTCGGGCGCCGGCGCCTTCGAGCGCCACGGCCGCGGCTCGCGCCGCTCCCCCAGCTCCGAGCACGGCGGCACGCGCCGCCGCGAGCGGCATCACCCGCGCAATCGGCGCGAGAAAACCCTCGACGTCCGTGTTGGTCGCAACCATCCGCCGCCCCTCGAACCGGATCGTATTGACCGCCCCGACCCGCCGTGACACCTCGTCGCTCTCGTGCGCCCGTGCGGCGAGGACGACCTTGTACGGGACGGTGATGCTCGCACCCTGCAGTCGAAACGCTTCGGCGAACCCGAGAAAATCGTCGGCATCGGCGGCAGCGAGCGGCAGGTAGATGGCGTCGATTCCCTCTGCCCGGAATGCGGCGTTGTGCATGGCCGGCGACACCGAATGACCAATTGGCGCGCCCACCACGCCGTACACCGCCGTGTCGGGCGTCAGCGATCGGAACCGGAACTCGTTCAGCATGCGGGCCAGCGGGAGTTGTCCTGGTGCGACGCCGTCACCTGCATACGTCCAGACCGATTCGAATCGATCTGGCAGCACTCGTGTGGCCAGGCCTTCGAGCCCCATCCCGATGAGCACGATCCGGCGATTCGGCGGGCGGCACTTCGCCAGACGGACGAGTGCCACGGTGTCGGCCAGAGAGCGCGCACGAACGGCCACCTTCACCACTGCCGCCTCGCTCGCGAGCAGCGGTCGCGTCTCGCCCTCGATGTCGGCTGGCAGTCCGTCGAACCAATGGCGCGACAGCACCACGCGGCTCTTGTGCCGCTCGACCAGCGAGCGTGCAAAGGCCGCCCGCGCTTCGACATCGACATACTCGGCCCCTGCCTCGAGCGCCCGCTCCAGGAGCCGACGACGCTCGTCCTCGGAGCCGCCGAAAGAGCCGCCCTCCCACGAGGGCCGGCACGTCACGATGATTGGACAGCTCCGGCCGTCGACCGCACCGGCGGGATCGGGATCGCCCACCGAGTCGAGACGTACCTCCACGAGATCGCTCGTCCTGGCGGCCTCATCACGGGCGCGGCGTAGGTCGGCCGTGGTGGTCCCGGTCACGGTGGCGCACAAAAGTGGTCGCATAACAAAAAAAGCCTCTTCAACCGGCTGGCTGAAGAGGCTTGGGTGCTGGCTCGCGCGTTGGTATCAGTGCATAGCCCCCGCCTCTTCGGCTGCCGCGTAGTACCACCAGAAGCCCGCAAAAAACGCGGGGCGTCCGACGATCGTGGCGAAGGCCGATGAGCGGGATGCCATGTCGAAGCCGCGACAATAGCAGAGCGCCGCTCGGCATGTCAAGACAATCCCCGTTTTTCCTTGACCTGTAAGCACTTCTTTCGCTATAAGTGAAAGACGATCGACGTCTCAGAGCACCATATCTCCACGCCCTTCAAATCTCGATGCTGGCGAGAACCGTAGCCCTGATCGCGATTCTCGGTGCCCTCTTCCTCGTCCGGCTTCCCGCGGCGACCGAGCACCTTTCCGTCGACGAGATCAAGCCGGGGATGGTGGGCGTGGGCCGCACCGTGTTCGACGGCGTCCGCGTCGAGGAGTTCAAGGCACACATTCTCGGCGTCCTCCGCAATGTCACCGGGCCGCGGCGCAATCTGATTCTGGCGCGGCTCGAAGGTGGTCCGCTCGCCGAAACCGGCGTGATCGCGGGCATGAGCGGCAGCCCGGTCTATATCGATGGGCGCCTGATTGGCGCGGTCTCCTACTCCCTCGGCGCCTTCTCGAAAGCCCCGATTGCCGGCATCACCCCCATCGGCGAAATGATCGAAGCCGCGTCGTTCCAGACGCCCCGCTCCGCGGTGCGCGCCGCCGTTCAGCTCGAACTGCCCCTGACGGCGGAAGCGACGTCGCAGGCTCTTCGGCAGGCGTTTTCGTGGGCGCGCCCGTTTGCGAACTCGCCAGCTGACGTCGAGGCGCTTGCGGGCGGATCGCCGGCCGAACGCATCGACGCGCGCATGGGCACTCTGCTTCGTCCCGTGGCCACACCCCTCGTGATGGGTGGATTCGGCCCTGAGATGGCCGACCTGCTCACCCGCGTGTTCCGGGACAGCGGCTTCCTGCCGGTTGTCGGCGGCGGCAGCGGCTCGATGCCTGATGACGTCACCCCGGCGGGACCCATCCAGGGCGGAGACGCGATCGGGATCAGCCTCGTCACCGGCGATCTGTCGCTCGGCGCCACGGGGACGATCACCCACGTCGACGGCCAGCGCGTCTACGCCTTCGGCCACCCGTTCTACAACCTCGGACCGACCGAGTTCCCGATGACGCGGGCCTACGTCCACACGCTTCTGCCAAGCCTCTACACGTCGATGAAAATCGCGACGACGGGCGAGGTGATCGGGACGTTGCAGCAGGATCGGGCGACCACTGTGGCTGGAACGCTCGGAAAGGGTCCGTCGCTCATCCCGGTTCGCGTCGAGCTCGATTCCGAGCGCGGCCTCAAGAAAGCCTTCACCTTCAATGTCGTGAACGATCAGCTTCTCACGCCGCTGCTCACCTACGTGTCGATTCTGAACACGCTGGGTCAATATGAGCGCGAGAACGGCGCGGCCACCTTCTCAGTCAAAGGCAAAGCCGTTGTGAAGGACCACGGCTCCATTGGCTTCGAGAACATTTTTGCGGGCGAGTCGCCATCAGTAGGCACGGCTGCGTATGTGGCGGGACCAATTACCTTCCTGCTCGGCAACGACTACGAACCGATTGAGATCGAGGCCCTCGATCTCACGATCAGCTCCACCGAGCAGCCGCGGACGGCCACCCTCGAGCGCGTGTGGATCGACGCCGTTCGTCCCCGGGCTGGACGGGCCGTACCGCTCAAGCTCCTCATGCGCACGTATCGCGGCGAAGAGGTCACCCGGACGGTGTCCGTCGACATTCCGAGCAACGTGACCGGGCCGTTGTCGATCCTCGTGTCCGACGGCTCGCGCCTCTCGCAGTGGGAGCAGCGCGAGCTCCGCCAGCCTCTTCAGCCCCGAAGCGTGCCGCAACTGATGCGTGCGCTCAACAATGCGCGCAAGAACAACCGCCTCTACGTTCGTCTCGTCAGCACCGATCCGGGCGCGGTGGTCAACGGCGAATATCTGTCGGCGCTTCCGCCTTCGGTGCTCGAAGTCCTGGAAGCCGACCGCTATAGTGGCAGCTTCATCCCCCTGCGCAGCGCCGTCGTCGGCGAGTGGGAACTGACAACCGACCACGCGGTCAGTGGTTCGCGGCTGCTGACGATCAACGTCGACCAGAACTGAGCCGCAGTCCAGTCGCGTGATCCGGGATTTCCGGCTCGGCCCGACCAGCGGGTCATTCATCAGGCACGGTTCAGTCATGTACAAGCGAATTTTCATGGCGCTCGCGCTTGCCGGCGTCATCGGCACCGGTCTTCGCGCGGCGACGCCAACCTTCTGGATGGTATCGACGCAGAGCGAACTGCTCCGAGGAGAGACCGAGAACCTTTCGATCGACATCCATGGACGCATGGTGCTCGGCCCCGCGACCGACCTGGTGTATGAGAGCACCACGCCCTTTCTGTGGACGCTCATGTCGGGCCCCGACGGCTCGATTTACGCGGGCAGCGGCAATGAAGGCAAGGTCTTCAGGGTGGATCCTTCCGGCAAGGGCACGGTCTTTTTCGATGCCGCCGAGCTCGAAGTGCACGCGCTGGCTATGGGCCCGGACGCCAGCCTGTATGTTGGAACCTCCCCCGATGGCAAGGTCTACAAGGTGACGCCCGGCGGGACCTCATCCGTCTTCTTCGATCCCGACGATCGATACATCTGGGCCCTGGCAGTCGATCCTGCCGGCTTCCTGTTCGTCGCAACCGGTGAGAAGGGCACGGTGTACAAGGTGGGCCCCGACGGCAAGGGCGAGCCGTTCTACCGCGCGAAGGCCACGCATACGGTATCGCTGGCCTTCGATCGAGATGGTGAGCTGCTGCTCGGCACCGAATCGCCGGGCCAGATACTCCGCGTGGACGCTCAGGGACGCGCGTTCGTCCTGCTCGACTCGCCGTTTCAGGAAATCCACTCGCTCCGCCTCGACGACAAGGGAGCGCTCTTCGCCACAGCGGTGAACGGGCAGGGCGCCGGCGAGGATCGTCCGGTCCTCGATCGTCGGCCCACGGAAACGACGCAAAGCTCGACGCCTATTGCCACTGTGACCACCGAGGTCACGTCGATGTCCATCGTCGATGTCTCAATGCCGTCGGCGCCGCAGGCGGGTCCACCCGCTCGGGAGGATCGGCGAAGCCCCAAGGGCGCGGTGTACCGGATCAATCCCGACGGCCAATGGGATGTTCTCTGGGAATCGCGGGATGACTCGCCCTACGACCTTGCGTTTGAACCCGACGGTGCGCTCTTGATCGCGACCGGACCGAACGGCAAGATTTTCCGCGTGGCCGGCGACCCGGCCCGCCCGGCGCTGCTCTCGCGCGCCGCCTCCCAGCAGGTCACGATGTTCCTGCGCGACGCGAAGGGCACTCGCTATTACGCCACCGCCAATCCGGGCAAGCTGTTCAAGCTGTCGAGCGGCTATGCAACGCGTGGCACCTACGAATCCGAAGTGCGGGACGCGCAGACGGTCGCCACCTGGGGCACCATCAGCTGGCGGGCCTCGACACCCGCCAACAGCCGGGTCGAGATCTCGACGCGCTCAGGCAACACCAAGATTCCGGACGATACCTGGAGCTCGTGGAGCCCGGTCTACCCCGACTCGGAAGGCACACAGATTGTGAGCCCCAAGGCCCGTTACCTGCAGTGGCGCGCGACACTCACCGGACAGGACGCCACGCCGGTGCTGACTTCTGTCACGGCGGCCTATCTGCAGCGCAACATCAGGCCCGAGCTGTCGTCCATCACCGTCCATCCCCCGGGCACCGTGTTCCAGAAGCCGTTCTCGACGGGGGAACTGGAGATCGCCGGCTACGGTGACTCGACGGCCGACCGACGTCCGCCATCAAGCCAAGCCGGCCCCACTCCAATGACCGGGGGCGCACCCGCGCTCGGCCGGCGGATCTACCAGAAGGGCCTCCAGACGTTCGTCTGGAAGGCGGAGGACGCCAACGACGACGAGCTCCAGTACGATGTGCTCTATCGCCGCGAAGGGGAAACGACCTGGAAGCCCCTCAAACGCGGCCTGCCGGATCCGATCGTCGTGTGGGACACCACGTCGGTCCCGAACGGAACCTACCTTCTGAAGATTGTCGCTTCGGACGGCCCGGCCAACCCGCCCGGAAGCGCGCTCGCCGGCGAGATGGAGACCATCGCGTTCGACATCGACAACGCGCCGCCGCTCATAGCGGTCACTGGTCTTCGACGCGAAGGTACCCGCTCGGTGCTGAGCTTCGAGGTCCGGGACGATCAGTCGGCGGTGCAGCGTGTGGAGTATTCGCTCGATGCGGATCGGTGGCGGGCGATCTATCCGAAGGACGGAATCTCCGATTCGCGCACCGAGCAGTTCGAATTGATGATCGACGCCGATCTGGCGGCCAAGGGGGTCATCCTGCGTGCGATGGACGCGATGAACAACGTCGCCACCGCCCGCGGCGAAGTGACACCCGAGCGAAGCCGCTGAGCATTGCCCCCGACCGCGTGCGTGATTGTTCGCGCCGACCGGTTGGGACGCTCGGGCGGTTGTGCAGAGGGAGCATCTTCGGGCAGGGGCTGTGACGAAGTCGGTGGGAGCGGCACGCTGAGAGCGGGCTTCGGCCACGCCGCTGCACTCCTCAGCCTTCGACTGTCGCCGCGCACCGTCGTGCGCGCCAGCAACCAGACCATGTTGACGGCCACGGGATTGCCCGCGTGGCGCGCTGGCTCGAAGCGTGCGAGGGAGGCCTGATCGAGCACGCTCAGCAATTCGCCCGCATCTTCGCTCGGCCGTCGTCCCTCGTCGAGCGCGAGCAGCTCGACATTCGACACCGTTCCCTCGCGCGTCACGACGGCCGCCAGCGTCACGGCTGCCTCATCGCTCGAGCCTTGGTACGCAATGGCTGCAGCCATGACGGCGTCTGAATAGGCACGCGGCAGCCGCACGCCCCCACCCACCGTCGAAGGATTCTGATTCGTGCCCGACGACGCCAGGGTGGTGAGCAGGGCGGAGAGCGAGTCGGGACGTTCCTGCGACGCCAGCAGGAGGATCCCCTGCACGATGAACGCGCACACGACCGATGCTGCTGTCGCACCGGTGGCCGCCCACACAACGCGCGTGTCGTCCAGCACACGACGGGCGCCGCGCCAGAACGAGGCGTCCTGCTCCGCCTTCAATCGACTGACGACGCCGCTGGCCAACCCGCTCAAGTCATGCGGATGAGCGGCGCCAGACTCAGCGGCCGTTCGCAGATCGTTCCCCAGCGACCCGAGCGCCCTCGCTTCCGACGCGCAACCATCGCACGCCCGCAGATGACGATCGATCGCAATGAGTTGCTCGTTGGACAGTTCACCGTCGTGAAACGACGACAAGCGACGCCGTACAGATCGCGCAGGTGAGACGCGTCATACGGTCCACTCCCGCAGAGCGCCACGCAGGGCCTGGCGTGCCCGCGTCAGCCTCGATTTGACCGTCCCGACGGTGATGTCCAGCGTGTAGGCAATCTCGTCGTAGCTCAGTCCATCGACTTCGCGGAGCACGATGGCGGTCCGCTGCTCGAAGGGCAGGCCGTCGAGTGCTTCCCAGACTCGGGACGCCAGCTCCTTGCTGGCCAGCACCCGATCGGGAGCCGACTGCGGCAGGCCACCGCGCAGATCGCCGTGCGTCTTCACATGCTCGTCGAGAGATACTTGCTCGGAGCGGTGGCGTCGGCGCCACCAACGCTGTCGGTTGCGGCTCTGGTTGACGGCGATCCGGTAGATCCACGTCCGCAACGTGGACTGTCCCCGAAAGCGATGGAGCGTTCGAAAGACGCGAAGAAAGACTTCCTGGGAAAGGTCGGCGGCTTCGTCGGCCTCCCCGAGCAGATGGAGGGCCAGACTGAACACCATGCGCTGGTGCTCGGCCACGAGCTCGGAGCAGGCGATTTCGTCGCCCGCGACGCAGCGCCCGATCAAGGTCGCTTCGCGGCTGTCGACGTCCGCCCAGCCGATGGCCCCTGCTTGCTTTACCAAAGTCTCTCCGGCCACTCCACCCCCCTGCACTATATCAACTCGCCTTGCGCGTGTCGCCGGATCAGAGGCCGAACTCTTGTACCGTTTGACCCCGAAACGCCCCCAAAGTTCCGTTTTTGCTACCATGACCGACTGGATCGATGAAACGCACCATCGCCGCCTCGGTTCTCCTGACTCTGTTGGGCGGCGCCCTCGCGCTAGGACTCTATTCGGCGTGGCTGGAACGGGAATACGGTCGCCTGATCAGCGAGGGGCAGCTGGCCCTGACCCAGGATCAAAGCTTCACGGCCATCGAGGCGTTCAGCGGAGCCATCGCGCTGAAGCCAGACTCGATGCTGGCCCACCTGAAGCGGGGCGAGACCTACCGGCGCCGCAACGACGATGCCGCGGCACTCAGGGACCTGCGCCAAGCGTCCAGGCTCGACCCGACGGCCCCGTGGCCGCTCGAGCAGCTCGGTGATCTGAATCTCGACCGGCACCGGTACGAAAGGGCCATCGAGCTTTACAGGGCCTATCTCCAGCTGGACGACCGTGCACCCCGGATTCTCTACAAACTGGCGCTGGCTCACTACCGCGATGGAGATCCTGAGACCGCCACGCCGGCGCTGGAACAGGCCATCACGCTGGATGGACGTTTCGCAGAAGCTCACTATCTGCTTGGTCTGTGTCATCGCGAGCGCGGCAAGCCTGGGGAGGCACTGACAGCCCTCAGGACGGCGGTGCGGCTCGCGCCCGGGCTGACGCCGGCCCGAGAAGAGCTCGCCGATCTTTATACGGCGCTCGATCGCCCTCGTGAAGCCATCGATCAGCTCGATGCGCTGCGAGGGCTCGAATCGGGGCGCGTGGAGCGGCATATCGCGTTGGGGCTCGCTTATGCTCAAGCCGATCGAAGCGACCTGGCCATCGTGACGCTCGGTGGGGCGGCCGAACGTTTCCCGCAGGAGGCGGCCGTCCACTCGGCGCTGGGCCGCGTATGGCTCCAGACCGCCGAAGCTCGCGGGGATCGCACCGCGCTGCACAAGGCCCTCGAAGCGCTCGAGGTGGTTCGGGCGCAGGCTTCAGCCGACAGCACGAGCCTCACGGTTCTGGCTCGAGCCCTGGTGCTCGATGGGCGGCTGCTGCATGCGGAACAGACGCTTCAGGATGCGACGGTGTACGAGCCCGTCGACCCGGCCGCTTACGCGCTGCTGGCCGACGTCGCCGAGCAACTCAAACACTACGGCGTGGCTCGGGATGCCTGGCTGAAACACGCCTTTCTCACGGGCGATCCCTCCGGTCGATCAGTCGCGGTTCATCTCGGTGAGCTGTCCATGAGCCTCGGCGAGCCGCAGGTAGCGGTCGTCTGGCTCGAGCGCGCGGTGGGCACGCTCTCGAAGCCGGACGCCACGTTGTTGGTGAGGCTGGCCGAGGCGCAGGCGCAGGCCGGCGATCCCGATCGGGCGCGAGCCTCGCTCTCGCGGGCCTTCGCCATTGATCCCCAGAACGCCGCCGGGCGTCGGCTCGCTCGCCGGTTGCGTTGAGGCGACTAGCTGGAGCCGCTCACGGACCGCTCCGGCTCCCCCAGACGTCGTGGATCGAGACGGTCGCGCAGGCCGTCTCCGAGAAAATTGAATCCCAGGACGAGGGTCGCGATGGCAACCCCGGGAAACACGGTGAGGTGTGGCGCATCGAGCAGATGGGCCCGCCCTCCGTTCAGCATCGTGCCCCAGCTGGGCGTGGGCGGCTGCACGCCAAGTCCCAGGAAGCTGAGCGACGCCTCCGAGATGATGACGGTCGCCATTCCCAAAGTGGCCTGAACAACCATCGTCGGCAGCGTCGATGGCACGACATGGCGCGTGAGGATGCGGGTCGTCTCGGCGCCCATCGCGAGGGCGGCTTGAACGAATTCGAGCTCGCGGGTCCGCAATACCTGCCCGCGCGCCAGTCGCGCGTAGCTCACCCAGCCGATCAGTGACAGGGCAAACACGACGTTGGTAAGGCTGGGGCCCAGGACCGCCACGAGCGCAATGGCCAGGAGGATGCCGGGAAAAGCCAGCAGCACGTCCATCGCGCGACCCAGGACGTCGTCGAGCCAGCCCCCGAAGTAGCCGGCCACAGAGCCCAGCGCCAGACCGACGAGCGTCGAGACACCCACGACGACGAGCCCGATGGCGAAGGAGATGCGCGCGCCCATGAGCACGCGCGCGAAGATATCGCGGCCGAGCTCGTCCAGTCCGAAGGGATGCGACCAGCTCGGGCCCTCGAGCCGAAGCGCCAGATCCTGCGCGGCCGGGTCATAGGGCGAGAGCCATGGTCCGAGCACGGCGGCCAGGACGGCCGCCACGACGATACCGAAGCCGATTTTCGTTTTCACGCCGGCCATCTCATCGCGCCCGCACGCGAGGGTCGAGCACGCCGTACAGGAGGTCGGTTACGAGGTTCATCGTCACGTAGGTCACGGCAATCAGGAGAATGCAGCCTTGCACCAGGGGATAGTCGCGGAAGCTGATCGCTTGAATGAGCAGGCGGCCAACGCCCGGCCACGCAAAGATTGTCTCGGTGATCACGGCCCCGGTGAGCAACGCGCCAAATTGAAGGCCGACGATCGTGATCACCGGAATGAGACTGTTCCGAAACGCATGGTGGACGACCGCGCGGGTGCGCGATGCGCCGCGTGCGCGTGCCGCCAAGACGTACTGTTCGCCGAGCTCATCGAGCATCGCCGCCCGCGTGACCCTGGCGAGAATGGCGGCGAGCGCCGCCCCGAGAGACACGGCCGGCAAGACCAAGTGGGCCAGGCTGCCCCTGCCCGATACCGGCAGCCATCCCAATTCGACCGCAAACAAGATCGCCAGCAACGGGCCGAGCCAGAAATTCGGAATCGAAATTCCCAAGAGCGCCAGCGTCATGGCCCCATGATCGACGGCGGTTCCGCGCCATACCGCGCTGGCTATGCCGAGCGGCAAAGCCAGCGCCACCGCGACGCCCATCGCGGCAATCGCGAGCTCCGCAGTCGCTGGCAGACGCTCGGCGATCACGGCCGTCACCGGGCGGTCGAGACGGAGCGACGTGCCGAGGTCACCCCGAGCGAGGCTGCCGAGAAAATCGGCGTACTGAACGATCAGCGAACGGTTGAGACCAAGCCGATCGCGCAGCTGTTGGATGTCGTCGGGCGACGCGCCTTCCCCGAGCATGGCTTGAGCCGGGTCGCCCGGAACAAGATGGACGAGCGAAAACACCAGGGTCGCAACGCCCAATAGCACCGGAATCGTCAGGAGCACGCGGCGGACGATCAAGTGAGTCACGTGACTGGCGTATCGTAGCAGGCCATCGAGGCGAGCGACTACGGAGGCGCCTTGACACCAAGATCCAGCCGTGCGAGCAGCTTGACGAGCCCTTGACGGCTGATGCCCAACTCTCGCGCGGCGCGTCCGCGATGTCCGCCTGCGCGCGCGAGCGCCGCGCGGACGAAACGCTCTTCGAATGACCGGCGCGCCTCCTCGAGCGTGGCCCCGGACTTGGCCTCGATTAGTCGACCAATCGTGGCGGGCAGCGCGGAAGGACCAACGCTGCCACGCCGCGGCATCGACACGGCCAGCGCAGCCATCGCATTCTGCAGCTCCCGAACGTTCCCCGGCCAGTCGTACCGCGCGAGGGCAGCCAGTGTCGTGGACGACAAACTGGCGCGGCTCCCGATCGTCGCGCAGGCCTGTTCCCAGAAATGGATCGCGAGCACGGGAATGTCTTCGATGCGGCCGCGCAGAGGTGGCACCACGATGCGAACCACGTCGAGCCGATACAGAAGGTCCCGCCGGAAGCGGCCCGCCTCCACTTCGCCCATCAGCGTGCGGTTGGTGGCAGCGACGATGCGAACATCGACCCGACGCGCGCCGTTTTCACCAATGCGACGGATTTCGCCTTCCTGCAGCACCCGGAGCAGTTTCGCCTGCGCCCGCGCCGACAACTCCGAAACTTCGTCCAGAAAAAGCGTGCCCCCGTTCGCCTCCTCGAAGAGTCCCAAGCGCGGCGCCATCGCTCCGGTAAACGCGCCGCGTGCATGACCGAAGAGCTCCGACTCGACGAGCTCGTCCGGCAGAGCGGCGCAGTTGACCGCGCAGAAGCGCTGCGCTCGACGCGGACTCAGACCATGAATCGCCCGGGCGACAAGCTCTTTGCCGCTGCCGCTCTCACCTTCCACGAGCACCGGAAATGGTGCCGCGGCCGCCCGCGCTGTGGCGTGTCGCAGTTCGTCCGCCGCCCGGCTGGTCCCCAGCACCCGCAGTTCGCCGGCCACGATCCTCGCGACACGCGACTGCCGATCGAGCGCCACTTGCACGCAGGGAGCACAGGCCACTGCCGTGGCCGTGATCAACGCCTCCACGCGCGGCACGTCCGCGGGCCCTTCGGTGGTCCATCGACAAGCCAGCGCGCCAAGCGTGGCTGCGCCGTAGCGAATGGGCACGGCGGCCTCGACACCATGGTCGCGCCGGGCCGGCCGAATCAGCACTCCACTCCGGACGGCTCTGAGCGCTGTCGCCCATTCGTCCGGTTGCGAGCCGCTCGCCGCGATCACCGAAATCGCGTCGCCTGTCACGCCAAGGAAGGCCACCCCGGCCGCACGGGTACGCTCGCGGACCATTCCGCCAACCTTGCCGAGGGCCGTAGGTTCGTCGTCAGAGCGCTGGCAGAGATACAGCACGTCGATGACGTCGTCGATGACAGCCGGGCGGGCTCCAACTCCTGCGAGCGGCTCGTGACGTATGGCGACGGACAACGTGCAGTTCCTCGCACGCGAGGCCGCGGCGCGGTTCGTTCGTAGAGCCGGTTGATCAGTACCAGCCTCGTCGAGCGCCAGGCGCACCAGCGAGACCAGCGGCAACGGCAACACCGACAGGCGCAGGCGCTGAAGCGGCTGCGCGACACGGCGGGCCTCGGCGTGGCGGCTTGCCGCGGCGAGAGCACGCACTTCGACGGTGCGGAGCCTGATAGCCATCAGCGGCGCATGAGCACGTTTCGCGCTCTCCAGTCCCACTCTGATGCGCGCGCGAACGCCGTCGAGGTCGCCTGAAGCCGCGTGCACGAGAGCGCTGGCGCGCGACGCGATGGCGAGCTCCAGCGGGCGACCGATCGCAGCAGCCCGCTCGAGGGCCGCGTGCGCTGAAAGACCTGCAGCATGGACATCGAGCCCGGCAAGTTCGATGCGGGCCCTCAAAGCTGCCGTGATGACCACCTGATCGGCGTTGGTGTCCATGCCGTCCGGGTGATCGTCCAGCGGCTCCGCAACGAGGCGGCGCGCCTCGTCGATCCGGCCTTGCCACAAGAGGCAGCGCGCCAGCGCCTGAGTCGAGATCGCGAGTCCTCGTCCGTCCGCCTGTCGAGCGGCAAGCCAGGTGGCACGAAGGACGTGCTCGGCCTCCTCGAATTGTCCTTGATCGATCCGTGCCAACCCCGTGAAGACGGCCGCCGCCATTGCGGCCAGCTGCGCCTCGACCCGTTCCAGCGCTCGTTGTGCCAGGGCAAACGCATCGAGCGCCGCGGCAACTCGTCCGCGCGAGAGGAGAAGCCGACCAAGGTTCACGGCAGCCCTGCCGGCGGCTTCGCGGTCGTTGCGCCTGATGAGCGCGCCGATCGCATCGCGCAGCATGCGTTCGGCGGCGGCATGGCGGCCGCGCTCGGACAGTTCGCATCCATCAGCCGCCTTCTGTCTGGCACCATTCAGACGGTTCGACAGAAGCGGCTCGTTCGCAAGGGGCGAATCGGTTGCGCCTTCGCTCGCGACAGCATATGGCGGGGACACCTCGGCGACGGCCGCAAACACACGCGAACGGTCGCGACCGGGCGCTTCCTGCCGGCCCACGCGTTCGATCAGCCGTCCCGGCCACCCACCGGCGTCTCGAATGCAGCGGTCCAGCGAGGCTGAATTCATTCCTCGCGTGATACTCGCGGCAACGAGCATGCGACGAAGCGCCTCCTGCCCCATCGGCTCGACGGCGATCGCTGGCCACTCCGTCAACGCCATGCGGCTCACGATCAGCAGCGCGTGCCGCCGCGCGCTGGTCCTGCCGAGGCCGAGTAGCACACGACTGAGGGTTGGGAGGCCGCGCCTCAAGCTGTCAGGACCGCTGAGATCGTGAATCACCACCAGATGACGCGCGCGGCAGATCTCGCGAAACCACCTCGGGGGCGGTCCCGCACCGTCGTGCACGCCGAACCAGACACTGGAGACGGGAACGAACCCGCACGTCCGCGCCTCGCGCGCAACGCAGGTCATCGTTGTTCGCAGCCCAGACCCGAATGGACCGTGCACACACAAGACGCGTGGACCAGACGTCGCATCGTTGGTGAGCCAGTCGACCACGGCCCGCACCGCGGACCTCGGCTGAATGACGATGCCGCTCGGGCCGCGTGTCGGTGCCGGTGCCCCGCCGTCTTCGGCCGTAGGCAATCCGATTTCTCCACAAGGGAGGAGCGCCAGGCGGTTGCTCGTTTCTACGAGGCATCGCCAGCGCGCGCCCGTTGTCGACATTCCCAGACGCCGGAGAAAATCCGTCACGGATTCCAGCGCGCGCCGGGCGCGCCGGCTGGCCTCGGCCGGTCGACCGGCCGTGTACCGGTGCGTACGCCTCGAAGCGACGAATCCGCCCGATCACGCCGTAGTCGACGAGGCTCACCAAGTGAGGATGGCGAAGTCTGTAGAGCGCGGCGCACCGGTCCGCCCAGCGCTGTTGGTCCTCAGAAACATTGGTGACGTGCAGGCAGACCGGCGCGCCCGAAGAGATGTCGACACTCGAACCTGCATGCGTCGAGAGAAAACGATCCGCGATGAGGGGCATGTGTTCGCCAGGCGCTCGGTGGAACCTGCAAGACGTCAGCCTGGCGCGCCATGCGCGTTGTACGAACGACAGTGTGCGAAAGCGACGAGAGGGGCCGCAAAAACTTCGTATAGAATACCGGTCAGATGGTGCGATTTCTCACAGCCGGCGAATCGCACGGGCAGGCGCTGGTGGTGATCGTCGATGGCGTTCCATCTGGCCTCGCGCTCGACCCCGAGTCATTGATGGCCGACCTTCGCCGCCGCCAGGGCGGATACGGACGGGGGCGCCGCATGGCTATCGAGTCCGACCGGGCCGAGATTCTCTCCGGCGTCCGGCAGGGCGAGACGACCGGCGCTCCGATCGCCCTCCAGATCCGCAACAAGGACTGGGCAAACTGGCAGCGAACGATGCACGTCGGACGCGAACTGGCGGACGACGTCGAGGGCGTCGATCGGCCGGTCGTGTCCCGGCCGCGGCCGGGTCATGCCGATCTGGCCGGTGCGATCAAATACGGACACGAGGACATTCGAGACGTCCTCGAGAGGGCGAGCGCCCGCGAAACTGCGGCGCGTGTCGCAGCCGGTGCGGTTGCCCGCGCGCTGATTGGACGTTTCGGGATCGAGGTCGCCAGCCACGTGGTCCGCATCGGTTCGATCGGCCTCGACAACTGGCTGACCATCTCCTTCGATCAAGTGCGCGCGATTTCCCCGGAAGCGCCGCTCCGAACCGCGGACGCCTCGCTCGAGCCGGCGATGATGGCGGAGATCGATCGAGCTCGCCTCGCCGGAGACACCCTGGGTGGCGCCTTCGAAGTCCTCGCCGCGAACGTGCCTGTCGGGCTCGGTAGCTACGTGCAGTGGGATCGGAAGCTCGACGGCCGTCTTGCACAGGCTCTCATGTCGATTCCAGCCATCAAGGCCGTCGGGTTCGGGTTGGGACCCATTGTGTCGAGCCTTCCGGGGTCCCGGGTTCACGACGAAATCCTGCCTGACATCCACCAGACGCGGCCAGGCGCCCCGCCTCTTTCCCGCCCGACCAACAACGCCGGTGGTCTCGAGGGAGGCGTGACCAATGGCGAGGATCTGCGCGTGGTGGCCCACATGAAACCCATCTCGACGCTGATGAAGCCTCTGCGCTCGGTTGATCTGTCCACCATGACGGAGGCGCCGGCGACGGTCGAACGAAGCGACGTCTGCGCAGTCCCAGCGGCCGCCGTGGTCGGTGAGGCGATGGTGTGCCTGGTCCTGGCCGATGCGCTGACGGACAAATTCGGCGGCGACTCGGTGGCCGAGATGGCACACAACATCGCGGGCGTGCAGGAGCGGCTCCGCATGCGATTCGCGAAACCAGTTGCGCCTTGATTCGCCCGATCGTCAAGTACGGCTCGCCCGCCTTGCATCAGCCGGCCGTGCGGGTGGATGCCATCACACCCGACATCCAGTCGCTCATCGACGACATGATCGACACCATGTATGCCGCCCCGGGCATCGGGCTCGCGGCACCCCAGGTGGGAGTGCCTTTTCGTGTGTTCGTAGTCGACCTGTCAGTAGGCCGTGACGCCGACCAACTTGCGACGCTCGTCAACCCAGAGTTCGTCGAGCGTGAAGGCATGCAGATCGAGGAGGAGGGGTGCCTGAGCCTCCCGGGATTCGATGCCTCGGTTGTTCGTCCGGCAAGAGTGGTCATCAAGGCGCTGGACCGGACCGGTCAGGAACGGACCATGGAGGCCACGGGACTTCTGGCGCGCGCGTTCCAGCACGAAATGGATCATCTCGACGGTGTCCTGTTCGTGGATCGGCTCCGCGGGATCAAGCGTGACCTGATCGTTCGTCGCATCAAAAAGCTCATGCGCGGCGGAAAGTGGTGAGCGCCCTCTCCCCTCCTTTCCGGATCATTTTCTTCGGCACTCCCGAATTCGCGGTCCCAAGCCTCTCTGCCCTGCTTCAGTCACGCCATCACGTGGCAGCCCTCGTCACACAGCCGGATCGGCCCAAGGGCCGCGGCCACCACATCGCCGCGCCGCCTGCCAAGCTTGCCGCCATCGACCACGGCATCCCGGTATTGCAGCCCCAGACGCTCAAGGACGACACGCTGGTGAGCGAGCTCACTCTGTTGGCCGCCGATCTGGGCATCGTCGTGGCTTACGGCAAGATTCTGCCCGACCGAATTTTGACCTCGACACGGAGCGGGTTCCTCAACGTGCATGCCTCGCTGCTGCCGCGGCATCGTGGCGCCGCACCGGTCAATCGCGCGGTCATGGCGGGGGACGCCACCGCGGGCGTCACGATCATGCGAGTCGTCCGGGAGCTCGATGCGGGTCCAACGTTCGCGGCTGCCGCCCGTCCGATTGGCCCGGACGAAACGAGTGAGCAGATTGAGCACGATCTGGCACGGATGGGAGCCGCGCTCCTGATCGAGGTCATCGAGGAGCTCGCGCAAGGAACCGCGGTGCCGTCGGAACAGGACCATCGACTCGCGACCTACGCGCCGCGGCTGACCAAGGCTGAGGGTCTCATCGACTGGAACTCGACGGCGGTCGAGATCCACAACAAGGTTCGCGGCCTGCATCCCTGGCCGCATGCCTACACGCACGTGCGCGGGTACGCTGTGCCATTCTCCGTACGGCGATCCCAGCCGGAGCCGTCACCATTGTCGATCTTCCTGGTACGGTGATCGCCGCCTCTGGCGAGCGACTCGAGATTGCGACCGGTGATGGGCGCGTCATTCGAATCGTCGAGCTCCAGCCCGACGGCCGCCGCAGGATGTCTGCGCGCGAGTTTCTGTCCGGCCATGGTCTGACTGCGGGTGAGTCGTTGGCTTCGCCGCCGTAAAGGCGGCGACCCATTCCTCGAGATGCCGTCTCCAGCGAGACTGGCCGCATACGCGGCGCTCAGATCCGTCCACACGGAAGGACTGACGCTCGCGGATGCGCTGGCCAGGACCCGCACGACACTGACCGACCCTCGCGACCGCGGCCTCGCCGCGGAGATTGTCACGGGCGCGCTCCGGTGGCGGGCTCTGCTGGACCATCTCGTTCAAGGCGCTTCGCGCCGGGACATTGCCCGGCTCGACCCTGAAATCCTGGATATCCTCCGGCTGTCTGTCTATCAGATCGTTCATCTCGACCGCGTCCCGGCTTCGGCTGTTGTGGACGACGGGGTTGAGATGACCAGGATCATCAGGAAAGCCAGCGCCGCTGCCTTCGTCAACGGCGTGTTGCGCGCCCTTGTCCGGCAACGCAACCATCTGCCCCTCCCTGCCCACCCCGGACGTGATCCTGACGAGCGTGTGGCGCTCCACTACTTGAGCATCACGCTTTCTCACCCACGCTGGCTGGCCGCCCGGTGGCTGAGCCGCGAAGGGTTCGCCGCAACCGAGGCGTGGGCACGGTTCAACAACACACCCGCCAGGCTGACCCTTCGTGCCAACCGCCTGAAGATCGGCCGAGACGAACTGATCGATCGGCTGGCCGAGCACGGGGCGATCGTCGAGCGAACGCGCTTCGCTCCGGACGGGCTCGTGGTGGTATCGGGTAATCCGTTGCAGACACCGCTGGCCGGCAGCGGGCTGTTCTTCGTGCAGGACGAGTCGTCGCAGCTCGTGGCGGCCCTGACGCGCGCAGCGCCAGGACAGTTCGTGCTGGACGCGTGTGCGTCACCCGGAGGCAAGAGTACGGCCATGGCGGCCGACATGGCCGACCACGGCTTCCTGGCAGCCGTCGATCTCCGCCCGCGAAGGCTTGCCCTGCTTCGGCAGACCGTCGCGGAAAGCGGTGCGGCGTCGATCCGAATCGTGCAGGCCGACCTTTCACGGGCTGCGCCGTTTTCGGCTGGGTTCGATCTCGTGTTGGTGGACGCACCCTGTTCGGGGCTTGGGACGATTCGCCGCGACCCGGAGATTCGGTGGCGGCGCCAGGAAGACCAGCTCCCGACTCTGGCGAGCCTCGAGCTGGCCATTCTGACGACTGCGGCGAGCGCCGTCAGGCCTGCCGGACGCCTCATCTACAGCACGTGCTCCAGCGAGCCCGAAGAAAACGATGGAGTCGTGGCAGCGTTCCTCGAGGCGCATCCGCAATTCTCTATCACCCGTCCGCAAGACGATCCGCGGCTTCCCGAGGGTGTCCGGACCGTGATCGATGCCGAGGGTTTCCTGCGCACTTCACCCGTTCGGCATCAGCTCGAGCCGTTCTTCGCCGCCGCGATGGTCCGGCGCGGTGCCGCAGAGGGGCCTACTAAGGGCGTGTAGTACAATTACTTGCAGCATTCCGGCGATTACCTATGCCATTGTCCACGCGCGTCTGGGGCGCGAGCAAACTCGTCGCGATCGGCGCCGGCCTGGCAGCCACGTTTGTTTTTTCCGCCGCGATCGCGATGAGGCTAGCGCTCAGAGCGAGTGAGGTTCCTATTCCCGACCTGCGCGGTCGCACCGTCAACGAGGCCAGCATCACGCTCGCCGATATCGGTCTGGCTTTGCGTGTGGACGAGACCCGTCGCCTCGATCCCGAGGTGCCCGCCGATCGCATCGTTCTGCAGGAGCCGGCGCCCGGCGTGACCGCCAGACGTCAGCGGACCGTCCGGGCCTGGGTGAGCGCCGGTCAGCGGGCCAACAGCATCCCGAGGCTCGATGGGCAAACGCAGCGCAACGCCGAACTGCGGCTGGCTCAGGACGGTCTGGCGCTGACCGAGGTGGCCGAGATTCGGTCGGGCGAATACCCCGAGGACGCCGTCGTGGCACAGGAACCTCCGGGAAACAGCCGGGCGGCGGGCGTCGCACTCCTCGTGAATCGCGGCGAGCGCAGCAGCGGGTACGTCATGCCGGACCTGATTGGTGTAAACGGCGACCGTGCTGCGGAACTGCTTCGAAGCCGCGGGTTCCGGGTGGCCGTGGTCAGCGAGCAGCCCTATCCCGGCGTACCCGCGGGCATCGTCCTGCGCCAGTCCCCTCAGGGAGGATTTCAGATTGCGGCGGGCGAGGCCATTTCGCTGGAGGTCAGCCGGTGACGGTGCGCATCGCTCCCTCGATTCTGTCGGCAGATTTCTCGGCACTGGGCCAGGCTATCTCGGTCGTCGAAGAGGGGGGCGCGGATCTGCTGCACCTGGACGTGATGGACGGACACTTCGTGCCGAACATCACGATCGGTCCGTCTGTCGTCAAGGCAGTCAAAGCCGTCGCGCACGTTCCGCTCGATACGCATCTGATGATCAGCGACCCGGATCGCTACGTTGAGGCCTTCGCGGAAGCTGGCGCGTCGATGATCTCGGTGCACGTCGAAGTGCTGCCGCACCTCCACCGAACGATCGCGCTCATCAAGAGTTTCGGCGTGCAGGCGGGCGTCGTGCTGAACCCATCCACGCCGGTCGTCGCCATCGAGGAAGTCGCAGGCGATGTCGACTACGTGCTGGTCATGTCGGTGAATCCGGGATTCGGAGGTCAGTCGTTCATTCCCCGCAGCGTTGAGAAGATCCGCGCCGTACGAGCCCTGCTCGATCGACACGGGGCTCGCGCCGCCATTGAAGTGGATGGGGGCATCGATCTCAGCAACGTCGCGCGCGTTGTCGAGGCCGGCGCAGATATCGTGGTCGCAGGCACGGCGATCTTCCGCTCGGTTGATCCCATCGCAGCCATCCGGGCCCTCCGGGCCGAGGCGGCGTCTGCCGCGCCGCCATCGCGTGCCGGCTCCCGCTTTTGACGGCGTTGGCGTTTCCCTCTGATGCTCCGCTCCGTGAAGCCCGCACCCGCGTGCGGGTGCGTTATGCCGAAACCGACAAGATGGGGGTCGTCTACTACGCCAACTACTTTGTCTGGTTCGAAGTCGGGCGGTGCGAGCTGATGCGGGCGCTCGGTTGGAGCTATCGAGCCATGGAAGAGACCGGCGTGTTTCTCCCCGTCATCGAGGCCACGTGCGAATACAAGCAGCCCGCCCGCTACGATGATGAGCTCGAGATTCGGACGACCGGCGCATTGATATCCGCGGTGAGGCTCGAGTTTCGCTATGAGGTCGGGCGGGTCGGCGAGAGCGCGATCGCGGCACTCGGGCGCACGGCGCACGCCGCCGTCGATGCCACGGGGAAGCCTTGCCGTCTGCCCGATCGCATCAGGAGTGTGTTCGCATGAAGGCACTGGTCACCGGGGCCGCCGGTTTCATCGGATCGCATGTGTCAGAGCAGTTGCTGGAACGCGGCGCCGAGGTGGTGGGAGTTGATTGCTTCACCGACTACTACCCCCGGGCGATCAAGGAGACGAACCTGGCGCGGGCTCGAGGGCGGACCGGGTTCACGTTCGTCGAAACGTCGCTGGCCGACGCCGATTTCGATCGCTTGCTCGAGGGTGTCACCCACGTGTTCCACCTGGCTGCGCAGGCAGGTGTGCGCAAGAGCTGGGGGCGCAACTTTCACGTCTACACGGAACTGAATGTGGAGGCTACTCAAAAGCTGCTCGAAGCCTGTCTCGGTCGGGCATTGGAACGGATTGTCTACGCCTCCAGCTCGTCGGTGTACGGCGACCACGTCCCGCTGCCCATGCGCGAGGATGCCCTGCTTCAACCTCTGTCGCCGTATGGCGTCACCAAATTGGCAGCCGAGCAGTTGTGTCATCTGTATTTCGAGAACTACGGCCTGCCCACGGTCTCGCTCCGCTACTTCACGGTTTACGGACCGCGCCAGCGGCCGGACATGGCCTTCCATCGTTTCATTCGCGCGACGCTGGAGGGGCGCAGCATCACGCTCCTGGGTGACGGTGAGCAGACACGCGACTTCACGTTCGTCGCCGATGTCGTGGCTGCGACCGTCGCTGCTGGCGAACGCGGTGTGGCGGGTCGTGTGTACAATATCGGAGGCGGATCGCGAGTCACCATCAACCACGTGATTACGGTTCTGGAAGAAGTGTGCGGCCGCCCCGTCGTCGTCGATCACCAGCCCGCCGAGAAGGGCGATATGCGTCATACGTATGCGGATACGACGCTGGCCCGGCGCGATCTCGGCTTCTCCCCCTCGGTCAGCCTGGAGCACGGTCTTCAGGCCGAACACCGCTGGCTGGCGTCAACCCTCTAGGCGATGATGTTGCCGACTTACATTACCGGAGTCGCGGTGAACCGGTTGCGGGCCGCGTGCCGCCCGGCCCGGTTGATCCTCGTCCTCATCGCGACGTATCTCGTTGCCGGGTGCGGGGCGAACCGGGGACTGGTGCCTCAGGGTACGTCGGAACCGGATCGGTTCCTCTTCGAACGTGGCAGCGAGGAGCTCAAAGATGAGAACTGGCTGCGCGCGCGTGAGTACTTTCGCGCGCTCGTCGACGGCTACCCGCAGAGCCCCCACCGTCCGGACGGCAAGCTCGGTGTCGGCGACAGCTACGTCGGCGAGAACACCATCGAGAGCCTGGTCCTGGCCATCAACGAGTATCGTGAGTTTCTCGCGTTCTTCCCCACGCACATGCGCGCCGACTATGCGCAGGCGCAGCTCGCCTACGCCCACTTCAAGCAGATGCGTGGCGCGCAGCGCGATCAGACCGAAACCAAGGAAGCGATCAAGGAGTACGAGTTCTTCATCGAGCGCTACCCGAACAGCGCCCTCATGCCGGACGTCAAGGTGAAGCTTCGTGAGGCGCGCGACCGTCTCTCCGAGTCCGAGTACTCGGTAGGCTTCTTCTATTTCCGGACGCGCTGGTACCCGGGCGCGATCGACCGCTTCAGGTCCATCCTCAAGAACGACCCCGAATACACGGGCCGCGACGCCGTCTATTTCCATCTGGCGGAAGCCCTCCTTCGGACCGACAAGAAAGCAGAGGCGCTCCCCTACTACGAGCGTGTTCTGCAGGAGTTCGAGCGGAGCGAGTACCTGGGCGAGGCGAAGAAGCGGGTCGCCGAGATCCAGGCCGAGCCGACGCCTCCATCGTGATCTGCAGCTCGATAGAGCAAACGACGGACGTGCCGCCCGTTGAGGTTGGCGAGGGCATCGTCCTGAGGGTGCAGGACTCGACGGCAACCGGAGACTACGCGACAAGGAGGCGCCGTGATCAGCGGGGATCGTGTGGCGTTCAGGCGGTGACGCCGATCAGCCGATCTTGCGATCGCGGACGGCCGGAGTGAACGGCGTGACACTCGTCGCCGTCATGAGCTGGTTGAACCGGCGATAGTAGTCGACGCCCGAGACCACAGCCGTCACCAGAACCACCCACAAGGCCACCTGCCCCAGGACGAAGAAGCCCTGCAGATGATCCTGTCCCAGGATCAGCAGCAGGATCGCGATGACCTGCGCCACCATCTTCACCTTCCCCAGAGACGAAGCGGGCATCGCAATGCCACGCGTGTAGGCGATGCTGCGGAGTCCGGTGACGGCGAACTCGCGTCCGATAATGACGACGACCATCCACGCCGACGCCAGCCCCATCTGTACGAGCGAGATGAAAGCCGCCGAGATGAGCAGCTTGTCGGCGATGGGATCGATCATCTGCCCAAGCGGGGTGATTTGGTGGCGACGGCGCGCCAGGTAACCGTCGAGCCAGTCGGTGAGCGCGGCGACGAGAAAAATTGCGGCGCCCACCAGCTCCTTGCGGACGCCGAAGATCAGGCGGCCTTCGAACTTGGTGAGCAACACCACCACCAACAGCGGAACGAGGAAGATCCGCGTGAGGGTGAGGGCGTTCGGCAGGTTCATGTGAAATGAGTGATCAACGCGCTTCATTGTAACCGAAAACTCCCCGTGTCGCTGCCCAGTTGGGCTAACATCGCGGTTTGTCATGAAGGCGATTCTTCTGGCGGGTGGCAAGGGCACGAGGCTTCGTCCTCTGACCATTCACACGCCCAAACCCATCGTACCCATCTTCGACCGCGCTTTCCTCCGCTATCAGATCGACCTGCTGAAACAGGTGCCCGAGATCGACGAGGTGATTCTCAGCCTCAACTATCAACCCCGACGGATTGAAGAGCTCTTTGGCGACGGATCCGAGATCGGCATCAAGATTCGATACGTGGTGGAACCCTCGCCGCTCGGCACGGCCGGTGCGGTCCGGTACGCGGGTGACACCCTGCACGAGTCGGTCGTGGTATTCAACGGCGATGTGCTCACGGCCATCGATCTGGCAGCCGTCGTCCAGCACCATCGCGACCGGCGCGCCAAGGCGACGATTGTGCTGACGCCCGTCGACAACCCCAGCGCGTACGGGCTGGTGGAGACCGGCACAGAGGGCGACGTTCTGAGGTTTCTGGAGAAGCCCGGACCTGACGAGATCACGTGTGACACGATCAACGCCGGTATCTACATCCTCGAACCGGACACCTTCGATCGCATTCCGAAGGACGTGCCGTGGTCGATCGAACGCAGCTTCTTTCCTTCGCTGATCGAGCGGCATGAAACCTTCGTCGCCTGGACCTATCGCGGCTATTGGATTGATATCGGGACGCCCCAGAAATACATGCAGGTGCATCGCGACATCATGGACGGGCGGCTCGCAGCGCCGCCGTTCGCAGGCGCTGCACTGGCCGTGCCGGGGGTTCACGTGTCCGCGGGAGCTCGCATCGAGGAGGGCGCCATCGTCCGGGGGCCCTGCTTCATCGACGACGGTGCCGTGGTCAAGGCCGGTGCGCAAATTCAGCCCTACACAGTGCTCGGACGGCAGTGTCTGGTGGAAGAGGACGCTGTCGTCGAGGCATCGATCGTCTGGGCCAATACTCGCATCGGCCGCGAGGCCGTCATTCGACACGCGATTCTAGGCCGCCAGTGTCACGTCGGCCGCAACGCCACTCTCGACGAAGGGGTGGTGCTGGGTGACAAGTCGGTCCTGACCGACTACAGCCGGTTGTAGGAGACGACGCATCGTGGATGTGAACACGGACATCTTCAAGGCCTACGACGTGCGCGGCCTGTATCCTTCCGAGCTCGACGAACAGACGTTCCGCGCCATCGGCCGGGCCTTCGTCACCTTTCTGGGCGCGAAGCGGATCGGCGTCGGGCAGGACATGCGTCTTTCGTCGCCGTCCTTGACCGCGGCCTTCATGGAGGGCGCGCGTACGCAGGGCGCGGACATCGTCGATTACGGCATGATCGCGACCGACATGCTGTACTACGGCGTCGCGCGCGACGACCTCGACGGCGGCGTTCAGATCACGGCATCGCACAACCCCGGGGAATACAACGGGGCGAAGCTGGTGGGGCGGCAGGCGTTTCCCCTGAGCGGCGACAAGGGCATCTCGGACATTCGCGAGATGCTGCTCCACGATCGGTTACCAGAACCCGCTCGGGCCCCGGGCTCGGTGACCAGTCGTGATCTGCTTGACGGCTACCTGACGCACGTACTCAAGTTCGTCGATCCTGCCATCATCCGGCCGTTCCATACGGTGCTCGATGCCGGGAGCGGCATGGCAGGTCTCGTGGCGCCACCGCTCTTCGAGCGGCTGCCCTGCCGGACGACGCGACTGTGCTTCGATGTGGACGGAACGTTTCCTCATCACGAAGCCAATCCGCTCATCGAGGAGAACCGACGGGACATCGTCGCGCGCGTCATGGCTGATCGAGCCGACATCGGCATCGCCTGGGACGGCGACGCCGATCGGTGTTTCTTCATCGACGAGGCCGGCGGGTTCGTCCCGGGCGATTTCGTGACGGCGCTGCTCGCCGAGGCGTTCCTGTTGAGAGAGCCCGCGGCGACGATCATCTACGACCTGAGAGCCAGTCACGCCATCCGCGATACCGTGGCTCGCTACGGCGGACGGGCGCTGATGAACCGCGTCGGCCATGCGTTCTTCAAGAAGCGGATGCGCGAAGAGAACGCGGTCTTCGGCGGCGAAGTCACCGGTCATTACTACTTTCGCGACAACTTCTACGCCGACAACGGGTTCATCCCCGCGCTGCTGATGCTCGAGCTGATGTCGAAGAAAGGCCAATCGCTCGGCGAGCTGCTCGCGCCGCTGCGTCAGCGGTATCACATCTCGGGAGAGATCAACACGCGCGTCTCCCACATGTCGGTGGTCAACGAGAAGCTCGAGGCCATCGCCGAGCGCTACAAGGACGGCCACATCGAGCGGCTGGACGGCGTGTCGGCAGACTACGGCAGCTGGCACTTCAACGTGAGACCGTCCAACACGGAGCCGCTGCTGCGTCTCAATCTCGAAGCCGACTCGCCCGCCATGATGGCGCAGAAGAGAGATGAGCTTCTCGCAGCTGATCCGCGGGTAGCCGACAGCGACCCGGGCGGAAGGTGCAGGTTGCGTTTCTTGACAGACACGCCTGTTCAGCGGATCCTCCAACGCACAGATTGTGGGCGTGACCTCGCGAGTGCCAGAATCGTCGACCCTGTCTGAGCGCCACTTCGTTGCTTACGGCGTGCGGATCGGACTCCGCGTCGACGACCCGGCGCTACTCGACACTCTCGAACAGGATCCCGTACGCACGCACCTGCCGTTCGGCTGGCGCGCGGTGGAAGACCACGAGCCTGCTGCTCCCGTGTCCGTCCGGTACGAGCTTATTGCCGGTGTATCGAGTGGAGGGTCGCCGCTCATACCGTGTGTATGCCGGCACGAACCTGGTGGCGGAGGTGCGCAGTTTGACGGATGCAGGGCGGGCGCTGGCAGCACACGCGGAGCTCTTCGTCGCGGAGCGCGCGCCGGACCACCTCTTCGTACACGCCGGTGTCGTCGGCTGGGAAGGCCGTGCCATCGTCATGCCCGGCGCCAGCTTCGCCGGCAAGACGACGCTCGTACAGGCATGGCTCGAGGCGGGTGCGACGTACTACTCCGATGAGTTCGCGGTTCTCGACCGCGCCGGACGCGTTCATCCGTTCGCCCGTCCGCTGGCGATCCGGGACGGCTCGACCGCGTTGACTCGTCGCGTGCCGGTCGCGACACTGGGCGCCGAGACGGGGACGACGCCCTTACCCATAGGACTCGTCCTGGTGACCTCGTACCGGGCCGGCGCCCGCTGGCGGCCGCGCCGCTTGACGGCGGCCCCGGCGCTGCTCGCGCTGATGCGCCACACCGTCGCCGCGCGCGGGAACCCGGCGCACTCGATGCCCATTCTGAAGCAGGCGGTGAGCTGGTGGCGTTGCGTTCGCCGGCCTCCGCGGCGAGGCGCGCCCGCTGGTGGCCGCGGTTCTCAAACACGTCCGGACGCCCGAGCGGTCCGCGTGACCACAACAAGGAGCGATCTGATGTTTCCACGACAGTCCCCCACCACGCACACGGAGCAGCTGGGCGACGAAGTGGCGGTCTACGATCGGGCGCGTGCGCAGGTGCACGCGCTCAACCCGACCGCGGCGCGCGTGTGGCGGCTGTGTGACGGGGCCACGAGTCCCGATGCGATGGCCGCGGCCCTGGCCCGGGACAGGGTTCCGGAGGCCGAGGCGGTCGTCGACCTGACGCTCAGGGAACTGGCGCGCCTCCACCTGCTGGAGTTGCCGGTTGACTCACGCGCTGATCGACCGGCGAGGACCCGGCGCTGGCTGCTCGGTCGTGGCGTGGCGGCGGCGATGCTGCCGGCGATCTACTCGATCGTGGCGCCGTCGCCCGCGGACGCGCAGTCGCTGCCGCCGCCTCCGGGCGCTCCGACGCTGACGAGCGTCTCGCCGAATCAAGGAGAGCCGGGCGATGCGGCGACGGTCACGCTGACGGGCACCAACTTCGTCGTCGGCGCCACGACGGTGAACGTCGGCGGGGGCGGCGTGACGGTCGACAACGTCGTCGTGGGCAGCAGTACGTCGCTGACCGCCCACTTCGTGCTCGATCCGACCGCAGCGGCCGGTCCCCACGCGGTGACGGTCACGACGGCCGGCGGCACGAGCAACGCCCTGCCGGTTACGGTCAATGCACCGGCGCCCCCGTCCGGTTCCGAGACGTTCACCGATCCGGGTCAGGAGACCTTCACGGTGCCCGCCGGCGTCGTCAGCGTCACGATTGTGGCCACCGGCGCGCAGGGTGGTCTCGGGCTTGCGGAGGGGGTCTGGGCTAGCGGCGGCACGGGGGGCCTGGGCGGTCGGACGACGGCGACCGTGTCCGTCACGCCGGGCGCGTCGCTCAAGGTGCGTGTCGGTGGCGTCGGCGCAAATGGTGGTGGGCTTGTGACGTCCGGTGGTTTCAACGGAGGCGGCGGAAGCGCGGCAGACGGTGGCGGGGGCGGGGGTGCCTCGGACGTGTATCGACGGCGCCACGCCGCTGGTGATCGCCGGCGGCGGAGGGGGCGGTGGCGCCTCGAAGGGCCTCGGAATGTCGGCGGGAACGGCGGCGCCGGCGGCGGTCTCAACGCCAATTCGGGCCAATCCCGGCCCGGAGCCGCCGGCCCTGGCGGGGGAGGCACGACAGAACGTTGGTGGCGCCGGGGGCACTAAGGCCCCCAGCGACTTCAACAGCAGCACCAACGGCGCGCGGTGGCACGGCGGGTCAGGGTGGAGCCGGTGGCGAGGACTTAGGATTCGTTGGTGGCGGCGGTGGTGGCGGGGGCTACTTCGGCGGCGGCGGGGGCGGCGGTGGATATGCAAACCGACGACGTCGGCGGCGGAGGCGGCGGGGGCGGCTCGTCGTTCGCGGCGTCAGGCGCGACGGGTGTCGTGGATCAGAAGGGGGTCAACAGCGGCGACGGTTCGGTGACGATTTCGTGGAGACCCTGAATCGTCGGTTCACCTGCGCGCCGCCATCCGCGTCCGCGTCGAGGCCCCGCGACCGGCGGCTCGCGCGCGTGTCCAGGCGTGGGCGGCGAAGCGCGCTGACGAGCGCTGCAGGCGTCGCGACGCCAAGCGCCGCTGCCAGAAAGCGTGTCCACGGCGGCGGTTCCCGCGGTGCTCACAACACGTCCGGACGCCCGTGCGGTCCGAGTTGCCACGACAAGGAGCGATTGATGTATCCACGACAGTCCCCCACCGCGCACACGGAGCAGCTGGGCACCGAAGTGGCGGTCTACGATCGGGCGCGTGCGCAGGTGCACGCCCTCAACCCGACCGCGGCGTCCGTGTGGCGGCAGTGTGACGGGGCCACGAGTCCCGACCGCGATGGCAGCAGCATTGACCCGGGACAGGGTCCCCGAGGCCGAGGCGGTCGTCGACCTGACGCTCAGGGAACTCGCGCGCCTCCAGCTGCTGGCATCACCGGTTGAGTCACGCGCGGATGGACCGGCAAGGACCAGGCGCTGGCTGCTCGGTCGTGGCGTGGCGGTGGCGATGCTGCCAGCGATCTACTCGATCGTGGCGCCGTCAGCCGCGGACGCTCAGTCGGTGCCGCCGCTGCCCTAGCGGATTCCCGGCGGATCACCGGCGCGCGACGATCCGCGTCCGTGTCGAGGCCCCGCGCGGCGGCGCACGATGGACGACGGCTCGCGCGCGCGTCCAGGCGTGAGCCGCGAACCGCCCGACGAGCGCTGCGGGAGTCGCGACGCCAAGCGCTGCTGCCAGGAACCGCGTCCACGGCGGCGGCTGTCGTCCGTCGGCCCGTGCGCCGGCCGCGCTTCGACGCCACGCGGTCCAGATCACGAACAGGCCGCCCGCGCTCTGCACAGGCCGGCCCTTGAAGCGACACTCGAGCCGATCGCGCCAGGACGCCGGCTGCCGCGCCAGCGCATCTATCACCGCCTGCGGCACATCGACGTGCCCGCGCTCGCGAACCACACGCAGGGCGTGCATCATCTGCAGGCCCAGTCGTCGCCGTGCCGCTTCGGCCACGACGACATCCCAATCGAGCCGCTCGCCGCCGGTCTGAATGATGCGAACGGCGTCGGCGACCCAGTGTCCGGCATGCACGGGACTCCACCGCAGACCGTGCACGCAGATGTGAAGCAGCAGATCCGCCGCCGCCGGAACGACCGTCGCCGACGTCACCGACGTCATCGGCTGCGCGCGTTGCCAGACTCCGCCGTCGACACCTGGCCAGCAGCATTCCGCCAGCAGATACCAGTGCACGTCGAGCGCGCCGTGCGGCGGCTTCCTCAGATCGAGACCGTGGGCGAACAAGAGATCGCGCTCGCTGTACCCGCGCCACGCGACCCAGCCCGACTCCTCGAGGATACGCGTCGCCGCGCGAGCATGAACGGGCTCGACGAGCACGTCGACGTCGCCAATGGGACGCAGTCCCGGTTCGTTGTAGGGAGGGTTGGCCAGCACGGCCCCCTTCAGCAGCATCGTGCGGATACCGGCAGCCGCGAGCGATTCGAGGGCCGGGCGCGCCGCGTCCAGCAGCCGGACGTTCGACGCCCACGCGTGACGGCGGGCCTCGACGAACAGCGCGCGCACGGGCGGATCCACGGGCGCGGCGCGGAGGTTGTGGCCGATGAGCGGCAGCCACCGGCGCGCGACCGGATCGGTCCGCGCGTCGGCGCCGGAGCGTTCCCACCGGCGCCACGATTCGAGCGCGACGTCCGCCCGATCGAGCGCCGCGCTCATCAGCGAGTCGCGTCCCGCGTCAGGCAGTCCGAGGATGGAAAACATCGTCAGACGTTGGTCAGGTGAGTAGCTTCAGAATCGCTCCAGCCGCAGGGGGGATGGCGATCGGGCGACCGACGACAAACTGACGTAGCGCCTCAGTGAGCCACTCGCGAGAAGTCGTGACGTCGCTGATGGTCAGAACCGACTTCTCGCCATGCTCGGCAAGCAAGTACTTCTTGACATCGATCTCGATGGCTTCGGCCTCACCCAACAAGTTCACACGGACCCGCACGCTTTGCTTTTTCGTGTCGATGACCAGTTCAGTCATGTCGCCGATGCCTCGCAGCCTCGTATTGAGAAAGACGCGCGTGCCGAACGCGAGCGCGGCGTCCTTGGAATCTCGCAGGACTTTTTGGACCTTCGCGGCCACGCGACCGCCGGCCTCCTCACGATCGTGCGTCGGAGTCATTTGCCTGCGACGCTCTCTCCTGTCGGCGTCTTGCGATCCTGAGTTAGTGGAGCGGGCTACGGGGATCGAACCCGTCTAACTGGCTTGGGAAGCCAGAGCATTACCACTATGCTAAGCCCGCTCGCGAAACGTGTGTGACGCGATGAGAAGAACGCGATCCAGGCCGACTATCGTATTGCGGCGGTCACAATCAAGTCAAAGATATCACCTAGTAACCGGACGTATTGACGACGGCGGATTTGGTTCCCTGTGACTCCTGAACGATCTTCACGCCGGCGCTCGCGCCAACCCGGCTGGCCCCGGCTGCGATCATTTCGTTCACGCCCGCGAGATCCCGCACGCCACCTGCCGCCTTCACGCCCATCTCGGCCCCGACGATGCGCCTCAGGAGCGCCACATCGGCGGCCGTCGCGCCGCCCGGCCCGAATCCGGTTGAGGTCTTCACATAGTCCGCGCCGGCGGCCTTGACGATGGTCGCCGCTGCGACTTTCTCCTCGTCGCTCAACAGGGCCGCCTCGATGATCACCTTGCTGAGAACGCCACGCTCCCTGCACGGGTGCACCACGGCCTCGATGTCCTGCTCGACCACGCGCAGGTCACCGGACTTGAGCGCGCCGACGTTGATGACCATGTCAATCTCGGTGGCGCCGTCGAAGATGGCGCGACGCGTCTCGTAGTGCTTCACGTCGGACGTCGTGGCGCCAAGCGGAAATCCGACGACCGAACAGACGCCGACGCCAGCGCCTTTGAGCAGGCGCGCTGCCTGGAGCACCCACGTCGGGTTGACGCACACGGTGGCGAAGCGGAATTCTGCAGCCTCCCGGCAGAGCTGCTCGATCTGGCCCTTCGTCGCGTCCGGCTTGAGCAGCGTGTGGTCTATCAGCGAGGCCACCTCGCCGGGCGGTCCTCCCGAGGTGTACAACCCGAGACGCGAGGCTCCCGCGTCGATTACGCCGCGCAGCCGGTCCGGGCAGCACTCATAGAGCACGGCATGGCATTGACAGCGCGACGGCGCGGACGTCGCCGCTCCGGCTGCTGCGACTTCCTCGACGATGATCTGAATAAGGCGAGCGAGCTCCTGCGGCTGCACCCGTGTTACCCCCGTTCGCGCTCGATCCGCGCGATCTTCGCCAGCCGACGGATATACCGCGGCTCGCGCATCGTCGTGCCGAGCCAGACGTCCACGATGGCGCGGGCGTCGTCAATCGACACCAGGGTCGCACCGAGCGTCATGACGTTGGCCCCGTTGTGCTCGCGTGAATACCTGGCGATGGTGACGTCCGGACACATCGCGGCCCTGATGCCGCGAACCTTGTTGGCGGCAATCGCCGATCCGATGCCGGCGCCGTCGATGACGATGCCGCCGTCCGCCTCGCCCCGGCTCACGGCCTGCGCTACCCTCTCGGCGACATCCGGGTAGTCGACCGGGTCGGCGGTGTCGACGCCCAGATCGTTCACCTGTCGGCCCTGTGCGCGCAGATAGGGCACGAGCGCGGCTTTGAGTGAGAGTCCGGTGTGGTCGCTGCCGATCGCCACGCGCCGCACGTCGGCCGCAGGCACGAGATCCGCGGTCTCTGGCGACACCTCGCCTTCGGCCACGACCGTGACCCGTCGCTCGCGCAACGTGTCCCGCGCGAGCGGCGTGATATGGCCGCCGCGGCCGAGCGCGACCGTGGCGCCGATGTCGAGGACGCGGGCATCGGCCTCGGTAATGATGTCGAAGCGCTTCATCGAATCCTGACAACTATGTTACGCTTCGCGCGGACCTGCGCGGCGAGGCTCGAACGCGAGTCCATCCCCGCCCCGACGCCACAACCATGGAAGCCGAGCCACGCCAGATTCTCACGACCCTGCTGACCCGGGACGCCATCCAGAATCGCGTCCGCGAGCTCGCGGGCGAAATCCGTCGCGACTACCCTCCTCCGCAACAGCTTCACCTCGTATGCGTCCTGAAGGGCGCGTTCGTGTTTCTCGCCGATCTGGTGCGCGCCATGCCCGGGCCCGTGTCGCTCGATCTCATGGCCGTGTCGAGTTATGCGAAAGCCACGACGACGTCCGGCGAAGTCCGATTGGTGAAGGACCTCGATTTCGGACTCGAGGGCCGCGACGTGCTCATCATCGAAGACATCGTCGACACCGGACTCACCCTGACCTATCTTCAGAGCATTCTCAGGAGCAGAGGCCCGAAGAGCCTCAGAACGGCCTGCCTGCTCAGCAAACCGTCACGGCGCCTCGTTGACGTGAAGGTGGATTATATCGGCTTCGACATTGAAGACCACTTCGTCGTGGGATACGGTCTCGATTTCGCGGAGCAGTACCGCAATCTTCCGGAGATTGCGATTCTCCATCCATCCTGATTCCGTTCGGTGAACGCGCACCGACGCCTCTTGATAGAGAGTCTGGCTGGCAGGCCTACCAAGCGAGCGTGTATAGTGTGACCCGTGTCCGTGTATCTGGTCGAGCACCCACTGGTCCAGCAGGCACTCCAGTCGCTTCGTGACGTGCGCACGACGCCCGATCGGTTTCGCCAGATCGCGACGCGGATCAGCGTGCTGCTGGCAGCCGAGGCGCTTCGAGACTTGCCGACACGCGACGTGCCGGTCGAGACGCCGCTGGGTGCAGCGCGCGGAAGGATCGTCGCATCGGACGTGGTCGTGGTTCCGGTGCTCCGCGCCGGACTCGGCATGCTCGACGCCGTCCTGCAGCTGCTGCCGGACGCGAAAGTCGGCCATATCGGCCTACAACGCGACGAGACGACCGCCGTGGCCAGCCGCTACTATTCCAAGCTGCCGGCGGGTCTGGCACAATCGCACGTGCTCGTGATCGATCCGATGCTGGCGACGGGCGGCAGCGCCGTGGCGGCACTCGATCTCCTCGCAGCGGCTGGCGCGCGGGATATGCGCATGATCTGTATCGTCTCGGCTCCTGAGGGCATCGCGCTCGTCCAGGCGCACCATCCCTCGGTCCCGATCTATACGCCCGTCGTCGACGAGCGCCTCAACGATCACAAGTTCATCGTGCCGGGGCTGGGTGATTTCGGCGACCGCCTCTACGGCACGCTGTAGCGAGGCAGCCATGGCGCATCCACCGAGCGACACGACCACCGACCCGGCAGCGCTCGGGAACGAGCGCCGGTCGCAGGCACGCGGGTCCCGCGAAAAGTGGCGGACCGCTATTACCTGCATCGAGCCGAACAAGATCCTCATCCGGGGCTACCCCGTCGATGAGCTCATGGGCCGGCTCGGGTTCGGGGAGGCGATTTATCTGGTGCTGATGGGTGAGCTTCCCACGCCGGCCATCGGTCGGCTCATGTCGGCGTTATTGATCTCGTCGCTGGACCACGGTGTAACCCCACCCTCGACGCTCGCCGCCCGAAATGTCGCCACGACGAGCGCCCCGGTGAGAGCGTCGGTTGCCGCGGGCATACTGGCGTTTGGCCCCTATCACGGAGGCGACATCAGCTCGTGCATGATGTTTCTCGACTCCGGCCTCAGTCTCGTTCGTGAAGGCCTGTCGATCGACGACGCCGCCCGCCGGATTGTGGAGCGATGCGTCGCTGCCGGCCGGACGCCGCCGGGCTTCGGCCATCGCTTCCACGCGCGCGACCCCCGCGCCGCGCGGCTCTTCCAGATGGCCCTCGAGCTGGAGCTCGAGGGTGAGCACATCAGGATGATGCGCGCGGCCGAGCGCGTGCTCCTGGCGCGGCCCGACGCGGAACAGAGCCCGCTTCCCGTCAACGTGGACGGCGCCATTGCGGCTGTCTGCGGCGATCTCGGCTTCGACGCCGAGCTCGGCAACGCGCTCTTTCTGATCTCGCGAGTGCCAGGACTGGTCGCACATGTACACGAAGAGCGGCTGCGCGAGCCCCACATGCGCCAGATCGATCCGAAGGATCACGTCTACGACGGTCCGCGGGAGCGGCGCCTCCCCGAGACGCGCCGATAGCGCAGCGTCGGCAGACGCGCGCGTCGTTGAGTTGTCAGGCGATATCGCCGATACCGCTCAACGCCCGCGTCCGGGTGCCATAACCAAGGACCGACATCGGCTGTTCGTGCAGGATCAGGTTCATGTTGACGGATCCAGGAATACCGCGCTGACGACGGCATTGGGACCAGCCGTGCGCGTCACCGTGATGCGCACCCGCCCCGACACCTCCCAGACCAGGTACTGCCCCTCGATGAAATTCAGAGCCTGACGGCTCGTGAGGAGAGCGCCGCTCGCGGCGTCGTGAATATCGATCCGTTGGCTGCGGGCACCGGGACTCCACTCCATGAGGTAGAGCGCGACCCGCCGGCTGGCGGCGCCGACATTGAGATCGATGACGAAGCTGCCGCCGCTGTACCATGTCGCAGCCTGCCGCCCAGAGCCGTTGCTCTTGCTCAAGGCTTTGACAACCGTCGTGGACTCGCTCCAGACGTACGATTGATGGCCGCTGAGGGTAACCGTCGTGCCGGACGGTAACGCCGTCGCGTCATTCGCGATGGCGTACCCGCTTGCGCCATAGACGCCTCGCCAGTTGCCCTGGGTTTGGCTGTCCGTCTCTAGGAATCGTGCCTGGTTCGCGCCCGGAGTCGGTGGAGCCACGGTGATCGGATCCAGGAATACCGCGCTGACGACGGCATTGGGACCAGCCGTGCGCGTCACCGTGATGCGCACCCGCCCCGACACCTCCCAGACCAGGTACTGCCCCTCGATGAAATTCAGAGCCTGACGGCTCGTGAGGAGAGCGCCGCTCGCGGCGTCGTGAATATCGATCCGTTGGCTGCGGGCACCGGGACTCCACTCCATGAGGTAGAGCGCGACCCGCCGGCTGGCGGCGCCGACATTGAGATCGATGACGAAGCTGCCGCCGCTGTACCACGTGGCAGCCTGCCGCCCAGAGCCGTTGCTCTTGCTCAAGGCTTTGACAACCGTCGTGGATTCGCTCCAGATGTACGATTGATGACCGCTGAGCGTGACCGTCGTGCCGGACGGTAACGCCGTCGCGTCATTCGCGATGGCGTACCCGCTTGCGCCATAGACGCCTCGCCAGCTGCCCTGGGTTTGGCTGTCCGTCCCCAGGAATCGTGCCTGGTTCCCGCCCGGAATCGGCGGCGCCACCACCGAGATCGACACCGCTGCGGAAGTTGCCGGCGCACCTTCGTTGTCCACGGCGGTCGCTGTCAGTGTGTAGCTGCCGGGAGCCACGTTGCTCCACACAAAGGAGTAAGGCGCGATCGTGTCCGTCGACCGCAGCACTCCGTTGACGAAGAAGGACACGCTCGCGACCTGTCCATCTGTATCGTCAGCGTCGGCCGTCAGCGACACGGCGGCGGGCGCCGTGAACACCGCGGAGGATGCCGGTGAGGTGATGGACACGCGCGGCGGATTGTTGAACGAGACCCCGTCTAGTTCGTCAGCGCCCAGATCCGGCGCGGTGCCCGATGGCCGAGGGTCTCCATCCCAGTCGGTGCCCGCGTCCGGGAGCGTCACACCCTTGTCCAAGGCTGCAGACGCGCCAGGCAACAAATGCAAATCGGCAACGCCTGCATTCGTGAACATGTCAGCCCGCGCGGTCGTGAGGTTGCTCTGAAGCGTGGCTGACGCGCCGTCGCGCGCCCGAATGGCCGCGTCGACGAGGTTATTCGCGATCAGAACGCCCGTCGTGTCGGGGAAGCGGTACTCAATCGCGTTTGGGTAGGTGCCCGACGTGAGGACGGTGTTGTGCAGGACGCGTGTATTGGGTGAATCAAAGATATTGATCCCCGCGTCGCCGTGAACCCATGACTCCCTGTAGATGAAGTTGTTGCGCACAACCCCACCCATGTGATCGTGGGGGGTTTGCGGCGCCAGGCCCAACGCAATGTCCCGCTGACAGTTGAGGAACGTGTTGCCGTCCACGATCGTGTCGCGAGATCCCCGCCACATCAGGATGGCCGGCCCCGCGAGTTGACCGATCGGCGCGCGAATATTGCGAAACAGGTTGTGCCGGATGATCCATCCTCGCCCGCCGAGGACATCGACGCCGTTCGTGTAGTAGTCGCGACTGGTGTCGCTGAACTCGAACACGGAGTACTCGACGATGCCATTGTCGTTGCCGCGGCCGGCGCTATCGGGATTCGACTTCAGTAACTGCTGACCCCCATCGCGCAGCCGCACGTTGTACAGGCGCGGCGCCGCCGTGCCGGCGTTCAGAATGACCGGATGAAAGTAGAACTCCTGGACGGTCAGGTTGGCGATGAGGACGCCTTGCACACCATTCCCCGTCCAGATGCCGTTCGGTGCCGCCCCGTACGACGGATTGCGCATCCCCGGTCCGACGAGCACCACATCGTCGCGCCGGCCCGTGGCACCGCGAAGCGCGACGTTGACGAGTGGACGATTGCCGATGTCTAACGTGCCGGTGAGGCGATACGTCCCGGCCGCGATCAGGATCGTCGTGTTCGAAACGAGATTCTGGACGGCCGCTTGCAATTGCGGTTCCGTCGACACGTGCACTACATTGCCAGTCGGGGCCGGAAGCGGCGGCACCGCGTCGACCGAACCGGCCAGGAGTGGGATCGAGTCGAAGACACTAAACAGACTCGCCGACAGAACGACACACACACATCTCTTGAAAGGGAATCGCATGGATGCACCCGTCGCACAATTGAGAGTGGATCGGCGGCGCCATGGTGCACCTGATGACGCGCGCAAACTGGCGCCCCGGCATTCCTGGCGAGAAACGAGCAGGTTACGTCAATCGGCGGGGGCTTGCAGCAGGATTCCGTTGTAGAGGTTGCAATGCCTGACAGATGAGCTTAGGCCGGCGAGCTGCGAAGGGCCCCCGCCGTGCCGGCGCTAGTCGGCCACAGCTTGTTCGTGAAGATCCTGATCTGACAGCCCGCGTACCCTGTTCATGCGCTCAGAAGGCGTGAGAACGCCTGTCGACCCTCTGAAAAATCAGGATGCCTGTGTTTTCAGCCAGCGGCGGCTCCTGCGTGAAGAGCTCGCTCGTTTCCAGTTTTCGCAGCACCCGCGGGAAGTTCTCTCTGCTCAGGGCCTGATTGGCGACTTGAGGTGGTGTGGAAAACCTGGTCGGATCGAGCACAACCACATACTGAGTCTGTCGCGCGAGCATGCTGTCCCACGCTTGCGAGACCTCTGAGCCAAAGAACCCGTCTCCGAAGTAGCCGTAGTGGCAGGGCAGCGCACCGCCCCGGCGAAAACGCCGCCTTGCCACGACATAGTTCGCGGGTACTGGCGCCAGCCAGTCTCCCCGGATCTCGGGGATGGTCGGCTCAATCGCGATGATGTTCCAGATCGGACGGGGGCTGGACTCCGGGCACGTGCGGGCGACGAGCGAATCGAGTACGCGGCCGGTATCCGCCAGATACTGGACCGGCGGTACCGATGGAGCTACCGGAGGCAGGAGGTTCAGTACCCTGTCCATGCAGCAGCACGAACTGAATCGCGAAGCCAGCGAACCCCAACGCCGTGACCCACCCGCGGTTGATTTGCGCCAGGCTCCAACCGATGACGAGCGCGACATATGGCAAGGCAGGCAGGAGGTACCTGTTTTGCCGAGTGGTGCTCAGCGAAAAGACCATGACCACCGTCACGATCTGCAACGCCGCGACTCCCGCGCACAGCGAAAAATGGGTCGGCGCTCGCTCCCGCCGTGCCGCATAGAGCACCACCGCGCTCACCACAATCAACAGGGAGAGTTCGGCCAGTCCCGGCAGGAAATTGATCTCGCGCGCGGTTTGTCCCCAATAGGCGAGCGTGTTCAGGTATGTATCCTCTTTGCCCCACAAGCCCGTCGCGGCCGGCCCGCCGATGGACGCCTGAAGGTGCCGATAGGCAGCGGCGCCGTTGTGAACGTACCAAGCCGCGGTGAGGGTCGCCATCGGGATCGCAAGCACCCAACTCACGATGGTCAGGCGCTCCGAGCACGGCTGACCTCTGGCCGCCGAGGAGATCGGAGCCAATAGCTGCAGGCAACCAGCGCTGGCCACACGCAAAACAGCGGTTGATTCACCTTCGACGCGAGCGCAACTGCTGTGGCAGCGATGAGTTGGGCGAGCAGGAGCGAGCGATTCCATGTTGGCGCGCGGCTCATGATCAGGACAAACCACGCCACCGCCATCGTCTGAAGACTCTCGACGAGGTAGAAGTGCCCGTACGCGATGAACAGGGGCGCCGACGCGACGACAAGGCAGGCAGTCGCCGGCAGTACCACGGTGTCCGAAGAGAGGGTTCGAAGCGAGCAGTACACGAGAACAATCGTGGCCGCCTGGGCGGCGACCGTCGTGAACAGCAGGGCGGTATCGACCGAAGGAATCAGGTATGCGAGAGGCAGAAACGCCTGACCGAGCCAGATCAAGCCGGGTGGCTTGTAGGGAGAGACGTCGAGCAGTCGAGCAGGCCACTCGAGTGGCGCGTGCGTCAACGTACGGAACAGTTCCAACGTCGCGAACTCCGTATTGTGACGCATCACCTCCCCACGCCGAGGTATCGAGCGCGATCCATATGGCGCTCGGGAACACCAGGACCGCGGCAATCAGATACGGCAACAGGGATTCCACTTTGGCAACACCTGGGCTTGGCGTCCGGCTGCCTGCCTCGTGGATCGGAATCATGGCTCCGAGTCTACACAGCGGAGCCAAACCACGCCTTGCTGAAATCCCAGGACCCCGTCACACAGATTCCGTCGCCTCTGTGGGCAAGTAACGCTAGGAGTGCGACGACGTTGCACCCCTTAAGTCCGGTTCGACGGCGAGGACGATAGGACAACAAAGGCCGGAACCCGTCGCAGGATTCCGGCCGTCGTTTTCCCCGTTGCAATTGCGTTGCAGATATTCGGGCGGGATATGGTGGGCGCTAGTGGATTCGAACCACTGACCCCCGCCGTGTGAAGGCGATGCTCTACCGCTGAGCCAAGCGCCCGCCGTTCAGGTTCGATCAGTCTAGCGTAACGCCGCGCCCAGCGGCAACGATCCGGGGGCTACGATCCCTTCTTCAGCTCCGCCAGAAGCGCGTTCAGGATGCCCTGATAGGCCGTCTCGGCCGCGGCGAACGCGGCGTTGTACTCGTCTTCGCTGATCTTCTGCGCCCGGTAGTCACCGTCGAACGTCACTCGACTGCTGCCACTCTCGTAAGTGTCGAACGGATCGTTTCGTCCCGCGCGTGCCCTGAGGCCGTCCGCGGACAGATCTTCGATGAAGAGCCGCGATCCCGGAACGGCGGCCGCATTCAGATCCAGATAGATATCGCGATACTGCTTCTTGGCGAGTTTCTCGGCCATGATGGCCGGCGCCGAGTATTTGGCCGACACGACGAGGAGTTGAAAGCCCTGAATCCAGAGCGCGCCGACGAACTGGTCGGCGCCGGCGACCCGGGCCGCGACGGACTGGAGCTTCGCCTCCTCCAATCGGGTCGTCAGCTCCTTGGCGAGCGCCGCCGATCCGGATTCCTGGGCGGCCAGGGGTCCGGTGGCGAGCATGCCTGCGACTACGGTTGTGGTGATGATGCGGACCGATCGTCCGAGACAGCTGGTCATGACGGCCCTCCCCAAGCTCAGCAGGGCCGGATTGTGACACCGGGACCGGCAACCGTCAATCAGAAGCTCGCACGCGAGATCGCGCTAGATGAACAGCGCGTCTTCGTCTTCGCCGCGTCCGTGGCCGCGCGGCTCGTCCCTCGAGTTGCGGAACTCGGCGACGGCAGCCTTGAGTCCTGTGATCAGAGCCAGACTCTCCCGCGCCGGGGCGGTCAACGCGCTCTGGACGACGTTGAGCGTGGCATCCGCGCGCTGGGTGAGGTTCGACACGGCCTGATCGGCACGCTGCATCTGCGACACGGCGAGAGCGCTCAGGCGCGCCGCGTCATTGCCGACCGCGGTCATGCTCGCCATCACCGGCTTCATTTCGTGCTCGACTCGATCAGCGAGCCGGTCCACCCGCCGGGCGAGTTTCGCGGCGAACACGATGGCGCCCACCTGGATGAGCGCCATCAACACCGTTGAGATCGCGATCGCGCCGAGAAAGACGTACCCCCAGGACGTCACACGGTCTCCTTCTGCCGTGCCTGCTGGTAGGCCTCACGCCCCTTCTCGATGGCCGTACCCAGGTTCTCGCGCTGGCGATTGAACAGGTCGCGGCCCTGTTTCGCGGCACCGGTCGCCTTCTCGCGCCCGACTTTGGCCCGTTCGGTCAGGTAGCTGCGCGTCTCGTCGCCGCGAGCTGGTGCATACAGCAGAGCCAGCGCAGCCCCAGCCGCCACCCCCACCAGAAACGCCAGCATGACTTCTCCGCCCCCGTTATCCCTCGACATGTGAGTCTCCTTCCGTCCGGATCCCGATGCGTGGTGATCGGAACCCCCGCTCTAACTCTCAACCCGATCGGACCGCCTGTCAACTCTCAGAAGATGCTCACACGAACCCTGAGATAGTTTCGAGGGTCTTTGCGGATCTCCTCGATGAGCCCGCGCAGCTGCGCAGCCGCCGCGTTCATGTTGTCGTAGAGTTGCGAATCTTGCAGCAGGCGGCCCGCGGTGCCCTCACCTTGGTTCAGCCGCGTGATCAGCGCGTCGAGCCGGCCGGTGACCGCGTCGAGGCGGTTGTAGAGGGCGGCATCGTTGATGAGCTTGCCAGCCGTGCCCTCGCCACTCGCTAGCTTGCCCGTAATGGCTTGGGCGTTCGCAGCCGTCGACTCCAGGGACTTGGCGAGCGTGTCGTCGTTGACGAGCCGGCCCAGGCTGCCTTCGCCGGAACGGATCCGCGCGGTGAGGGCGCTCAGCTCCTTCAGCGACGCCTCGAGCTGGCGGGCGGCTGTTGGATCGTTGATGAGACGACCGAGCGTGCCGTCGCCCTTGTTGATGGTCTGCACGACGCCGTCGGCAGTCGTGATGAACGAATGCAAATCCTGATAGAGCTGTTCGTCGGTGACCAGCCGTCCGAGTGTGCCCTTGCCCTGGCGAATGTCCTGAAAGAGCGCGGTGGCTTCTTCCAGACCCTTCGTGCCTTGCGCGAGCACGTCGGAGAGGGCGCCGGAGCCTCCACCGGCGGTCACATATCCCCACTCAGGAATCGGCTCGCCTTCGGAGGTCGCCGTGATATCGACGGCGCCCTCGCCAAGAAGCGAGACCGAGCCGATCGACGCCCGCGACGCGGTGCGGACGCGATCTTGGACGCTCTCGTCCAGCTCGAGATCCACTTCGACCTCAGTGCCGACAAAGCGGATGGCGTCAACCGTGCCAACGTCCACACCGGCCACGCGCACGGGCGAACCCGGCTTGATGGTGGCCACGTTCGGGAACCGCGTTTTCAGGTGGTACTGCTGCCAGAAGAAGCCACCCTGACCGCCGAGCAGAAAAATGAGGAACGCGGCGAGAAGGAGGGCCGAGATGGAGAGGATTCCGATCTTCAACTCGGCCCAGGCCAGGGAACGCGTGCGAGGCATGGTCAAACCTTTCCAGGAGCGCCGGACGTCGTCCGACGCTCACGAAAGAAACGTGCGCAAATACGGATCGGTGGAATGCCGGAGCTCCTCGGCGTGCCCCTCGAACACGATTTGGCCGTCGCGAAGCATGATGAACTCGGCCTCTTCCGATTTGTCGGCGTCGGCCGCCACGATTCTGATGGATCCATCGGCTTCTCGTTCGGCCGTGTGGGTCGCCACGTAGAACGCGTCGCGCAGCTGATGCGTGACGACGATTGAGCTCACGTTCTCGAGATCGCGGAGCTTGATGATCTCGTCGTCCACCGTCGAGGCGGTGATGGGATCGAGGCCGGTCGTGGGCTCGTCGTACAACAGGATGCGGGGCTTGGCAGCCATCGCGCGGGCAATCGCCACACGACGCCGCTGGCCACCCGAGAGCTCGGAAGGCATTCGATCGATGTGCTCGGCAAGGCCGACGAACCCCAGCACCTCCTCGACCCGGCGACGCACCTGGTCGAGCGGCAGATCCGTTTCTTCATAGAGCTTGAAGCCCACGTTCTCGAGGACGGTCAACGAGTCGAACAGCGCCCCTTCCTGAAAGACCATGCCGAGATCCCCACGGACGGCTCTGAGCTCGTCCTCGGTCATCGTGTCGATCCGCTCGCCGTTCACCCAAATCAGGCCCGCATCCGGTCTCCAGAGTCCGAGGATCAACTTGAGGATCGTGGATTTTCCCGCTCCGCTGGCGCCCAGGAAAATCTTGGTGTTCCCCTTGATCAGCGTGAAGCTGATTTCGCGAAGAATCACCTTGTCGTCGAAGGCCAGAGTGACCTTGTCGAACACGACAATCGGCGATCCGGGCCCGAGCGCCTCTTCGAGCGTCACCGAGTCGACCGGCTGGGTTTCCGCGTCTGTCTGATTGAACATCCGGCTCATGCTCAGTACATCAGGGTAATCAGCAGGCGCGTGAGAAAGAAGTTCACCGCCAGCACCCCGACCGAGGCCGCGACGACGGCGTTGGTCGTCGCGCGACCGACCCCCTGCGTACCGCCTGTCGTGCGCAGGCCCACGTGGCAGCCGACGGTGACGATGACGAATCCCAGGGCAAACGGCTTGATGAGACCCATCCACGCATCCTGCAGATAGAGGCCGTCGATGACGGACTTCCAATAGACACTGGGGGCCACCTGCAGCTGCAGGATCGCGATAATCGCGCCTCCGAGAATCCCGACGAAATCGGCGACGACCGTCAGCAGCGGCGCCATCACCGTGCCGGCGAGTATCCGCGGCACCGCCAGCTTGCGCACCGGGTCGATGCCGAGCGCCCGCATCGCGTTGATCTGGTCGGTCACCGCCATCGACCCGAGCTCGGCCGCGATGCCTGACGCCACGCGCCCGGTCAGCATCAGCGCCGTCAGCACGGGGCCCAGTTCCTTGATGATCGACGCGCTGACCAGCCGGCCCACGAACGGACGGGCCCCGAACTGATCGAGCGTGAGGCCGGTCTGCAGCGCGAGCACGGCCCCGGTGAACAGGCCCGTCAGCAGGACGACGGTCAGCGAACCGACGCCGATGGCGTCGAGCTGCTCCACGAAATCGTGTCGGTAGAACGGCCGGGTCACGGCGGCGCGCGCGACCGCGACACACAGCCTCACGTACTCCTGAACTTCGAGCAGCGCCCTCTTCAGCCATGTCTCGAGACCGACGAACAGCGCCCCCCAGTCCGCTTTGGCGCTCACGACTGCACGGCCGCCGCCCGTCCGAGACCCAGGTCACGCGTACGCAACGCTCTGATGCGATCGCGCAGACCGGCCGCCTTCTCGAAGTCGAGGTTTCCGGCCGCCTGACGCATCTCGCGCTCGAGCTCGATGACGCGCGCCTCCAGCTCGGCCTGCGTTCGAAACTGCTCACCCTCTCCGCTCTCGAGGGACACCTGCAGATAATCGCGCTCGTACACGCTCGACAACACCGACCCGATGTCCTTGACGATGGACGCCGGCGTGATGCCATGTTCTTCGTTGTACTCCTGCTGCACCCTGCGCCGCCGATCCGTTTCGTCGATGGCCGTCCGCATCGAGTCGGTCATCCGATCGGCGTACATCAAGACGCGGCCGTTCACGTTGCGTGCGGCGCGGCCCGAAGTCTGAATGAGCGAACCGGCCGACCGCAGAAAGCCTTCTTTGTCAGCGTCCAGGATGGCCACCAGCGACACCTCGGGGAGATCGAGCCCTTCGCGGAGGAGATTGATGCCGACCAGGACGTCGAACGCGCCCAGCCGCAGATCCCGCAGGATCTGGACGCGCTCCAGCGTATCGATGTCCGAATGCAGATAACGGACCTTGACGCCCAGCTCCTGGTAATACTGCGTCAGATCTTCGGCCATGCGCTTGGTCAGTGTCGTCACGAGCACACGCTCGCGCGCGGCCGCGCGCGTTCGAATTTCCTGGAGCAGATCGTCTACCTGCCCCTTCACGGGGCGTACCTCGATGGGCGGATCGGTCAAGCCCGTCGGACGGATGATCTGCTCGACGACGACGCCCTCGGACCTGGCCAGCTCGTAGGGGCCCGGCGTGGCCGACACGAACAGCACCTGACCGATGCGCGCCTGCCACTCCTCGAAATCGAGGGGCCGATTGTCCAGGGCGGACGGCAGGCGGAAGCCGTAGGCCACCAGCACTTCTTTTCGCGATCGATCGCCGTGGAACATGCCGCGAATCTGGGGAACGGTCTGATGGCTCTCGTCCACGATGGTGAGCGCGTCGGAGGGGAGATAGTCGAGCAGCGTGGGCGGAGGCTCCCCGGGGGCCCGCCCGGTCAAATGTCGTGAGTAGTTCTCGATGCCGTGGCAGTAGCCAATCTCGCGGATCATCTCGAGATCGAACATGGTGCGCTGGTGCAGACGTTGAGCCTCCAGCAGCTTGCCTTCCGACTCGAGCTTCGTGCGATACCAACCCAGTTCCGCCTTGATCGACTCCCCGGCCTGGCGTGTTCGCTCGCGCGTGGTCACGAAGTGGCTCTTCGGATAGACGGCCTGGCGGTCGAATCGGCGACCTGTGCGGCCCGTCATCGGATCGAAGGACACCAGGCTGTCCACCTCGTCGCCGAAGAGCTCGATTCTGAGCGCCTGCTCTTCGTAGGACGGATACACCTCGATGATGTCGCCTCGGACCCGGAAGGTGCCGCGCGCGAAGTCGATGTCGTTGCGCTCGTATTGAATCTCGACGAGCTTGCGCAGGATCTGCTCGCGATCGATCCGTTGGCCGATCTCGAGCGGCAGCATCATCCCGTAGTACGCCTCGGGCGAACCCAGGCCGTATATGCACGACACGCTGGCCACGATGATGACGTCGCGGCGCTCGAAGAGCGCGCGCGTGGCCGACAGACGCAGACGATCGATCTCTTCGTTGATCGTCGCTTCCTTCTCGATGTACGAGTCGGTGGTGGGAACGTAGGCCTCCGGCTGGTAGTAGTCGTAGTAGCTCACGAAATACTCGACGGCATTCTCAGGAAAGAAGCGCCGGAATTCCTGGAAGAGCTGAGCCGCCAGCGTCTTGTTGTGCACCATCACCAGCGTCGGACGCTGAACGCGCGCAATCACCTGCGCCATGGTGAAGGTCTTCCCCGACCCGGTCACCCCGAGCAGCGTCTGATGGCGGTCACCCCGATTCAGGCCGTCGGTGAGCTCTTCGATGGCCCGGGCCTGGTCGCCCCGCACTTCGAAATCGGTGACCAGCGTGAAACGATCGGCGCGCGATGGCATGAGCTTCGAGAACGCTTTCGGCTCGGCCGACACGGCAGGCTCCGCCGTGTCGCCATGAAACTGCCATCGTACCACATCGGATCTGGGACCGCGCCGGGCCCACTGCCTGCAATTCCGAGAGCCAGCCCGGGAAGGAGCGATGTGACCGTGCGCTGAATCAGCGCTGGGCGGCGTCGTCGCGGTACGGCGCGAAGTAGCCCTTGCGCGTGCGGATCTTCAGCCCCTTGAGATCCGGGCGGGTCACACGAATCTCGACCTTGCGCCAGGCGCCGTCGCTTCGCTCGTTGGTCGAGGAATAGCCCAGCGAGTACTGCCCGCGCAGATCTTCGACGACGCGCTCGTACATGCCATCGAGCTCTTCGGCCCGGCTCGGGAAGAAGGCCTGGCCGCCCGTATGCTCGGCAATCTGCTGGAGGCGCATCCGCTGGTCGAGGCGTGAGCTGGCGTACTGGTGTTCGAGAAAGCCGATGGCGTACACGATGACGTCGGAGGCCTTGACGAGATTCAGCATGTCGGGATAGTTGAGCGCGCTCTTCGTATCGCCGCCATCCGTGTAGAGCACGAGCACCTTGCGCCCGGTCTGCCCATGGGCGCCGTCCAGATAGACGCCGATGGCATCGTAGAACGCCGTCCACCCGTCAGGCTGACGCTTGCGGATACGTTCGACCATGCGGGCGAAGTCGGCCTGACCGTACCGCGTCACGCGGACTTCGGTATCGAAATCCACGAGTGTCATGTCCTTGGCGTCAGGCAGGGCGTTGAGAAACTTCACGGCCGCCGTGCGCGACATCTTCACGTCCTGGCCCATGCTGCCGCTGGTGTCGAACAGGAGGCCGAGGTGGAGCTCGGGCGCGTGCTCCAGATCGTCGCCGCGGGCGAAATACTCAATCGCCTGCTCGCGGCCGTCCTCGAGGATCTCGAAATCGTCCTGGGTGAGGCTGGTGACGAGACCACCCTTGCGGTCGACGGCCGTCACGGTAAAGTGCACCAGATCCACGCCCGTGCGAAAGACCTGCTGCGCCGACGGCGCCGCCACCGCGCCGGCGATCGCCGCGGCAAGGGCCACTCGGAGTGCACCCATGGTCCCTCCCTCAGGTTCGATCACGCACCTCGCCTCGACGGACGGCCAAGGACCCCACCAGCCGGGCGAAGGCTGCACGAGTCTACATCAGTCGCCGCTCGCCTGGGATTCCTGTTTCCCCGCTTCCAGTCCAGGCTTATAATCAAGGTTTGTCGGTCGGCGCGCCAGCGAATCGAGCCGGACGGCATCAGCAAAATTCCATGCGGTGTCTCGCGGTCTGCCAGGACGAGTTCCTCATCCGCATCCTGGATCAGATCCTGCTCCCGAGCTTCGAAGTCGAGTTCCTGGTCGACAGTCGCCAGCTGGCCCGCCGTCTCACGGCATCCGATCTCAAGATATCGGCAGGCGATCTCCGGCGGACCGATACCTATCTCAAGGCCGATCTCACCCCGAATACCTGCGTCATCATCGAGGACACGGGCAAGCGCAGCCTGCGGCGCATCATCGAAGCCATTCGGGACGCCGGAGGTACGCTCATCTACGTCCTCGGCGTGGCCAGCGGTGCGGACGAGAAGCGCGAGGAGGAGATTCGCTCCACGTTCCCCGACATTGCGTACCTCTCGATGGCCGAGCTGTTCGGCGGACCGCTGCTCACCGAGTTCGGGCGCTCGCTGACCCGGGCGAGGGTTCAGCAGTATCAGCGGTATTTCACCGACGCAGACAGAGTGCTCATCCTGCTTCACAACGATCCGGATCCCGACGCGATGGCCAGCGGTCTGGCGCTCCGCAACCTTCTCCGCCGCACCAAAGCCACCGCCATCATCGGCGCAATCCAGGGCGTGACCCGGCCGGAGAACCTGCGCATGGAGAATCTGCTCGACATCCATGTCGAGATCGTTCAGCCGGAGACGGTCGCCGGATTCGAGCGCGTCGCCATGGTGGACGTGCAACCGCACTACTTCGGCGACCTGATCGACCGGGTCGACCTCGTGATCGATCACCATCCGGAGCAGCCCGGCTACAGCGCCGTGTTCAAGGACATCCGCCAGGACTACGGCTCGACGTGCACGATCCTCACCGAGCATCTGCGGGCGGTCGATGCCAACATCTCCGAGCGCGTGGCCACGGCCATGCTGTACGCGATCAAGTCGGACACGCTGTTCTTCAACCGGCAGGCCAACCGCGTGGATCTCGAAGCGTTCTCGTATCTCTATCCGCTGGCCGACGCCGCGATGATTCGCAAGATGGAGGGCGCCGAAATCACGCTGGAACGCCTCGACTACGTGATGAAAGCCATCCAGAGCAAGCGCATCGTCGAGCAGGTGTTCTGCGCGTTCCTCGGCCATACGCCACGCGAGGACTTCATTCCCTACGTGGCGGATTTCTTCCTGCAGCTCGAGGACATCAAGTGGACGATCATTTCCGGGATTGTCAACGAAACGCTCATCGTCTCGGTGAGAAATCTCGGGTACACCCGCAATGCCGGCGAGTTCGTGCGAAGGTGGTTCGCTGACATCGGCAACGCCGGGGGCCATCGAGCGATGGCGAAAGCCGTCGTTCCCATCGCGGCGTTCCGAGAGAAGTACGGCCCGCTCCAGGGGGATCAGGTGAACGACAAGATTCTGGAGCTCGCCACGCAGTTCCTGCACGAACACGTGCCACCGGAGAAGCCCCGGCGCGAAACGGTACTGAACCGGAATTGACCGCCGCTCAGCCGAGAGCCTGATCCAGATCGGCCAGCAGGTCTTCAGGATCCTCCAGCCCCACCGACAGGCGGAGCATGCCCGCCGTGACCCCCGCCCGCTCGAGCGCATCCGCCGAAAAACCATAGTGCGACGTGAGCACGGGCAGACTGACGATGCTCTCCACGCCGCCGAGACTGGCGGCGCGACCGATGAGCTTGAGACGGTCGAAGGCGGCGCTGGCGCGCGCGTAGCTGCCGCCGAGGTCGAAACAGACCATGCCGCCGTACCCGTCCATCTGCGCCTTCGCAATCTCATGGTCGGGATGCGAATCGAGGCCGGGATAGAACACACGAGTGACGCGCGGATCCTGGGACAGCCACGCGGCCACCGCCATCGCGTTGGCATTGTGACGAGCCATCCGGATGGGCAGGGTCTTGAGCCCGCGGCCGAGGGCATACGCGGGGTGAGGATCGAGCACCGTGCCGAGAAGACGCCGGGTCCGCGACACGCGCTCGATCAAGGTTCGAGGACCCGAGAGCGCGCCGCCAGTCACGTCGCTGTGCCCGTTGAGATATTTGGTGGCGCTCTGCATCACGAGATCCACGCCGAGCGCGAGCGGGCGCTGATTGACCGGGCTGGCGAACGTGTTGTCGATCACCGAGACGACACCGCGCGCTCGGCACGCGTCGGCGACGGCGCGAATGTCCACGCACCTGAGGGTAGGGTTGATTGGCGACTCGAACCAGACCAGTCGGGTGTCCCCGGCCAAGACCTGATCGAGGCGTTGCAGCTCGTCCAGTGAGACGAACCGCGCGCGAACACCGAAGTTGGCGAGCAGATCCTCCAGCAGATGCAGCGTTCCGCCGTAGAGGGCCGCGCTGCAGACCACCTCGTCTCCCGAGCGGACGAATGACATGAGGCACGTGGCGCTCGCAGCCATGCCAGAGGAGAACACGAGCGCCATTTCCGCACGATCGAGAGACGCCACCTTGGCTTCGGTCGCCACGACCGTCGGGTTTTCGTACCGCGAGTACAAGTATTTGTTCGACCTGCCCTGCTGGTACTCTTCCACCTCGGCGGCGCTCTCGAACACGAACGTCGTGGTTTCGTAGATCGGGGTCGTCAGCGGCGCCACCGACCCCGTTCTCGATTCGCCTCGGTGGATGAGTTCGGTCGCGGACCCTCGGGGCTTCATGTCGTTATCTCCTGATGGAGCCGTCAGCGAAGACTCAGCGGGCGTGAGTGGAGGCGGCGAGCCGCTCGCCGCTCGCCCCGACAACGGGGTCGATGAACTGCCGGTAGGCGTCCTGATAGCCGCGGTCGATCAATTCCGGCAGGGCCTGATGACGATCGGAACGCTCATCGAGGACTCCGGCAAAGTCGAACGGCCCGATGGCCACGTGTACCGGACGGATGACGAAGAGTGCGTCAAAACGTCCGGCATGCGCACGAACCGCGTCGTCGAGGGCCGAGACGTCTGCGGCCGCCAGGTAGTCGCCGGCCCTGGCCGCGAGATGGCCGCGCCGCGAGCTGAGCCCGTAGGGCGCCCTCAGCTCCGAGAAAGGCGCCACAAGAATGACCTGGGTCGCTCCCGCCGTGGCCACTTCTTCCAGCAGTCGCACCGTTGCGCCGGGTCGATCGCAGAGCCGGTGCGTCTCCCCACGCCAGAATCCTTCCGGTGCCAGTTGAATGAGGTGGGGGTCGGTCAGTACCGGCAGGCTGAGCGCCGCGGCCAGCGCATCGACCACGTGCTCGCGGGCAACGCCCGCGAGATCGAACGTCTCGCCTCGGCGTTCCGCGTCCTGACCTGTACGGGGAAAGAACCGGCTGCGCTGGGGTTCGGCCAGCAGCGCAAAGACCACGTCGCGCCTCGCGTCCACGTCCTGCACAACGGCCATCAGCTCTCGGAAGCCCGGTTGCCCGAGGCCGTCGGTCAGCAACTCCGCGTAGCGGCGGCTGAGGTCCGTGGCCGACGGCTCGGCAAGTGGCACGCCGCCACTAATCAACTGCCAGATGGCGGCCCGGAACGAGCGCACCCCCGACACAGCGGTCCACGGCGCGCCAATCAGATCCCACCACCAGCCGGACCGCTCTGGACGCGAGAGCTGCTTCGCGCGCAAGGTAAGCCCCGCCGCGCCCGAGGCTGCAAGCAACACGATGACGCCCAGCGTGACCAGTCGAGGAAGCCATGCAGGTAGCGCATCGGGACGAAAGGCGGTGTCGAGAAGCCGGCCTGACGCCGCAAACAGTGCGTTGCCCGTCTCGATCGAAATGAGCTGGACAATGAAGCTGACGACGTACGCGAGCAGGCCTGCCAGAGCCACCACGACCGGAATCGCCAGTGCCAGCAACGCCAGTAGCGCCGCGAAACCGGCGATGCGAAGCGCCAATCGCCAACGATAGAAACGCCGCACCGTCGGCCGCTGCCAGACGCCGTTGGGCTCCCACAACCGGTGCGCGCCGCCGATGGCGCCGAGCATGGCGGCGCCGACACCGACACCACGACCGGCCAGCAGATCGATCTTGATGCCAGCCTCCTCCAGAGCGCGAAGGACCCCGGCCTGATAGGCACCGGCCGAACCGGTACCCGTCAGAACGAGCGCTGTACGAAGATGCGGAGAGTAGGAGGGGCGGGCTTCTGAATGAGCGATCTCAGCTCTGTCACGCTTCATCATGAATCGTCACGAGCTTCACAATCTCGAACTCGCGCACGCCATTGGGCGTGGGAGCCTTCACTTCGTCGCCGACCTGGCGGTTCAGAATCGCCCTCCCGATGGGCGAGGTGGTGGAGATGAGCCCTTTCGTGGCATCGGCGTCTTCGGGCATGACGAGCTGATAGACGAGCGTTGCGCCGGTGCTCTCGAGCAGGTGAACCGTCGATCCGAACCCCGCGCGGTCGCTCGGAATCTTGTCCAGATTCACCATGGCGATCTCGCCCATGCGCCGCCGCAACATCGCCAGTCGCGCCTGGACGATCGTCTGGCGCTCCTTGGCCGCCTGATACTCGGCGTTCTCACGCAGATCGCCGAGCTCGCGGGCGCGCTGGATCTCCTTCGGCAATTCCATCTTGAGCTCTCGTTCGAGCTCCTGCACTTCGTCTTCGAAGCGTTTGAGGAGGGCAGCTTTCATGATCACCCTGATCGCATGTCGACGACGTCCCCCGAGGGGTCGTCACGTGTAAAACGACCGAAGTATATCTGCTATGCTGTTGACGTGTCGAGGTTTAAGGTCGCTTCTCCACACGGGCCATCCGTTTCGAGCCGATCCAATCCAATCGTTCACGAATTCCGCAGCGCGCGTCGGGAGCGGCACGCGGGCGACACCTTCGCGCTGCTCGACGGCGAACACCTGGTGGAAGAAGCACGACGCGCGGGCGTTCACATCCGATCGGCGGCGTTTCTCGACTCCGGGCTCGACCGACCTGAGATGCTCGCCCTCGCGCGGGCACTCACCTCCTCGGGGACCCGCGTCATAAATGTGACCGCCGCAGTGATGCGCGCGCTCAGCCCGGTGGCGTCCCCGGGTGGGGTTGTCGCGCTGGCCGATCTGATCCCGAGTAGCGTCGAGAACCTCTTCGACGGATCTCGCTCCCTGGTAGTGGCCGCGGTTGACGTGCAGGATCCCGGCAACATCGGCGCCCTCATCCGCGGCGCAGCGGCCGCCGGCGCGACGGGCGCGGCCACGTGCGGCAGGTCGGCCGATCCCTTCTCATGGAAGGCGCTGCGCGGATCCATGGGAAGCGTGTTCCGGATCCCCGTGGCGGCCGGGGTGGATGTCGAGATGGTGATTCGGGCCGCGCGCGCGGTGTCTGCACGCATTCTGGCCGCGCACGCCCGAGCGGGACGCAGTATCTACGAGTTGGATCTCACTGGGCCGCTGGTCGTGCTGCTGGGCAGCGAGGGATCAGGACTCTCATCCGATCTGACCAAGATGGCCGATGAGCGGATTGCGATTCCGATGAAAGCCCATGTCGAGTCGCTCAACGTGGCGATGGCCGGTGCCGTGCTCGCATTCGAGGCCCGTCGCCAGCGTCAGGCTGCCAGTCCATGAAGCCCGGGGAACTTTTTCCACCGGTATCGACGCGGCAGAGCTCATCACCGCTCGCGGGCACTCCTCTCGCCGACCGCATGCGGCCCCGGACCCTCGATGAGATCGTCGGACAGGACGAGATTCTGGCGCCCGGCCGTCCTCTTCGCGAGGCCATCGTCGGCGACCGTCTCCAGTCGCTGATTCTGTGGGGACCACCCGGAAGCGGGAAAACGACGCTGGCGCGCGTCATCGCCGATCTCACACGCGCACGCTTCGTGGCATTCAGCGCGGTTCTCGCGGGTATCAAGGAGATTCGCGAGGTGATGGCGACCGCAGAGCGCTCCAGACGCGAGCTCGGACATCGCACCATCGTATTCATCGACGAGATTCATCGCTTCAACAAGGCTCAGCAGGACGCCTTTCTGCCCCGCGTGGAAGGCGGCGATATCGTGCTGATCGGCGCTACGACCGAGAATCCGTCGTTCGAGGTCAACGCCGCCCTGCTCTCGCGTTCGAAGGTGTTCGTTCTGCGAGCTCTCACACCGGAAGAAACGATGCTCGTGCTGCGGCGGGCGCTGGCCGACCCCGAGCGCGGCTTCGGCGGCCTGACGCTCGACGCGGAAGAGGAGGCACTCTACGCAATTGCGCGGATGGCCAATGGCGACGCCCGATCGGCGCTCAATCTGCTCGAGCTCACCGTCTCGGCAGCCGCAGCATCGAGCGAGTCGCGGACGGGGGTTCGCGCCCGCGTCACTGTGCAGCTCGTCGAACAGGCCGCTCAGCGGCGAGCACTCCTCTACGACAAGGCCGGCGAAGAGCATTACAACATCATCTCCGCCCTCCACAAGTCCATGCGCAACAGCGATCCCGACGCCGCGGTCTACTGGCTGGCACGCATGGTCGAAGCTGGCGAAGACCCGTTGTACATCGCGCGGCGCCTCATCAGATTCGCCTCGGAGGATATCGGTAACGCCGACCCGCAGGCCCTCGCGGTGGCCGTGGCCGCCAAAGAGGCGGTGCACTTCATGGGCATGCCCGAGGGCAACACGGCTCTCGCCCAGACGGCCATCTATCTCGCGACCGCGCCCAAGAGCAACGCGGTCTACATCGCGTACAACCGGGCCGCGGAAGATGCCGGCCGCGATGTCGCCGAGCCCGTACCGCTGCACCTGCGGAATGCGCCGACGGCGCTGATGAAGGAGATCGGGTACGGCAAGGGCTACCGATACGCCCACGACGACGAGGATGCCGTGTCCGAAATGGACTGTCTGCCTCCCGCCCTCAAGGGCCGACGGTACTATGAGCCGACTGCACGTGGCTTCGAACGAGAGGTCCGGCGCCGGCTGGAGGAATGGGCGAAGCTGCGGCGGGACCGTTCGGAGCCCTGAAGGCTCTATTGGACACACCGCACGAGCAGCCATCCGACCACGAAGACCGCAATCCCGAGGCCGAAGAGCTTCGCATCAGGCCCCAGAGGGCCCGCCGTGACGATGTCGACGAGGAGGATCCACATGCCGAGCAGTTGGACGCCTCGTCCCAGATAGTAGATGGCGCGCCCCATCGGCCGAGGTCAGATTCGCTCGAAGTTCTTCTCGATCTGGCGTCGAGTCAGCCGAAGCATGACGGGTCGGCCGTGCGGACACACGGTGGAATGCGCCGTCTGCCGCAGTTCCTCGAGAATGTGCACCATCTTCTCATGCGTCAGGTGATCGTTCGCCTTGACGGCCGCGTGACACGCCGTGAGCGCTGCGACTCGTTTCAGCGCATCCTCTGCCGCCGAACCGCGATCGAGCCCCTCGAGATCGGCCGCGAGCGCGCGCACCGTGGCCACCACCGCGGCCCGGTCGAGCACTGCCGGCATCGCGATCACCCTGGCCTGACCGCCACCAAAGTCCTCGACCTCGAACCCGAGGCGCTCGAGATCGTCGGCATGACTCGCGAGCGCCTGGAGACCGGCCGGCGGGAGCTCGATCAGGATCGGCTCGAGCAGACGCTGGCTCTCCAGCCGGCCGCGTGTCAGCCGTTCCATCACCCGCTCGAACAGCACGCGCTCGTGCGCCACGTGTTGATCGATGATGGCCACCCCTTCGTCGTCGATTGCGAGAATGAACGTATCGCGGAACTGTCCCAGCGGGATCATGGGCTTCGTCAGCGCCACTGACGACGAAGCCATCTCTTCGTCTCTGGTGGCGGGCGACGCTGACGAGGAAGCTGGCGTGCTGCCACCAAACCCGCTGAAGGCGCTCCCCCCGAAAACGCCGGGAAGCCCCGGGGTTGCCGGTGACGACTCCACGGCGCCAACGACCTGAAGCGTGAACGACGGCGTGCGATCCTGGCCCAGGCTGTCGATGAGTGCGCGGCGCACGGATTCATGAATCAGCGACTGGTCACGGAAGCGCACCTCGGCCTTGGTGGGATGCACGTTGACGTCCACCCACTCGGCTGGCATCTCGATGAAGAGATGGACTTCGGGGCTTCGTTCGCGAATCGACGCCACGCTGTACGCGTCGCCGATGGCGTGCGCAATCGTGCGATCCCGGACGATGCGACGATTGACAAATATGTTCTGTGGTCCTCGCGTGGCGCCCTGCTGGGCCAGGGCCGCGACATAGCCAAGCACGCCTATGCCGCCAACCCGGCGGCTCACTTCGGTGAGATCGGGTCGATCTCCATAGAGTTGATATAACCGGTCCTGCAAGCCGGCCACGGGTGGACATCGCAGGACGGGGCGCACTCCGCTGACGAGTGTGAATCCGATCGACGGGTGTGCGAGGGCCAGCTGCGTGACGACGCGTGAAATCTGCGCCGATTCGGCGGCATCGGACTTCAGGAACTTGCGGCGCGCCGGGAGGTTGTAGAAGAGGTCGGCGACTTCGACGCTCGTGCCCTCCGGCATGCCGGCCTCGAGCACAGCAGCCACTGCGCCGGCATTCACGCGGATTTCGGTCCCGCTCGGGCGCCCTCTGGCCCGCGAACGCAGGACGAAGTGCGACACGGAGGCAATGCTCGGCAGAGCCTCGCCTCGAAACCCCATGGTGTCGATGGCGGCCAGATCGTCGGCCCGCTGGATCTTGCTCGTCGCGTGTCGCTCGAGGGCCGTCCGCGCATCCTCGGGCTCCATGCCGATGCCGTCGTCCTCGACGCGGATCAGCTTCTTGCCGCCGAACTCCGCTGTAATTGCGATTCGCCTGGCGCCCGCATCGATCGCGTTCTCGACCAGCTCCTTGACCACCGAAGCAGGTCGCTCGATCACTTCCCCCGCGGCAATCTGATTGGCGAGGTCCGGCGGCAGCACGTGGATGCGGCCCACGCTACACCCAGCCGCGACGCCGGAAGAACCAGAGCATGACGCTCGAGATCGCGAGCATGATGCCGGCCACCCACCAGAACTGGAAAGCGTCGCCGCCCGGCAGATGCGGCAGGGCAAGGTTCATCCCGTACATGCCCGTCAGCACCGTCAGGGGCATGAAGATGGTGGAAATCACCGTCAGCACCTTCATCACTTCGTTCAAGCGGTTCTGCACGGTGGCGAGGTGAGCCTCGAGCACGCCGGAGACCCGGTCCTGGAACAACAGCGACTCGTCGGTCAGGCGGACGACATGGTCGAACACATCCCGGAATCGATACGCCATCTCGACGTCGATCGTCGGGAACTCGCGCCGGGCCAGCCGGCCCAGGAGGTCGCGCTGCGGCGCTGCCACCCGCCGGAGCGAGGAAATGTCGCGCTTCAGGGCGAGTATCCTGCGCACCAGATCGTCCTTGCCGTCGGTCAGCAGTTCCTCCTCGAGCTCGTCGATTTTCGCCTCGAGCTTCTGCACCTCTGGCCGGTAGTGATCGACCATCGAATCGACCAGGCGATGCAGCAACCCCACGGGCCCTTCGGCCATGATCCGTTTGTTCCGGACACAGAGATCCCTGAACGTGGGCATGGTCCGGCCGGCCGCGTCGTGCACGCTCACCAGATAGTTCGGGCCCAGAAAGAAATCCACTTCGTGCGTCGCGAACTGGTGCTGGGCGGCGTCGAAGTCGATGCCGTGCACGACCAGATACAAGTACCCGTCGTAACTTTCGGCCTTGGGGAACTGGATTTCGCTCAACGCGTCTTCGATGGAGAGCTCGTGAAAATGGAACAGGTCGCGAAGGAGGTCGGTCTCTTCCGGCGTCGGGTCCTCCATGTCCACCCACACGACGGTATGGCTGTCGGGCGCCACCAGCGCGGGATCGAGAGTGTCGACGCTCTCGGTACGACCGTTGCGAGACACGAGGATCGTGACCACTCAAACTCCTCGCCGATCGAACTGAAGGCTCAGTCCCCCACGCGGACAGCCAGCGCCGCCTGTGCCGCCGCGAGCCGTGCAACCGGCACCCGATAGGGCGAGGCGCTCACGTAGTCCAGGCCAACCGTATGGAAGAAGTGAACCGAGGCAGGGTCGCCGCCATGCTCACCGCACACGCCCACCTTCAGATCGGGGCGGGCGGCGCGACCCTTGTCCGTGCCCAGGCGCACCAGCGCGCCCACTCCCGCCGTGTCGATCGTGGTGAAGGGATCGCGCTCCAGGATCTTTTGATCCTGATACGACCGCAGGAACTTGCCGATGTCGTCCCTGGAGAAGCCGAACGTCATCTGCGTCAGATCATTGGTCCCGAACGAGAAAAACTGCGCCTCGGCGGCGATCTCGTCAGCGGTCAGCGCGCCGCGCGGCAGCTCGATCATGGTGCCCACCAGGTAAGACACCTTCACCTTCGTCGCTTTCATCACCTCGGCCGCCACGCGGTCGACGACAGCCTTCTGCGAGCGAAGCTCGGCGACCATCCCGACGAGCGGGATCATGATCTCCGGCACCACCTTGTGCCCTTCCCTGGCGAGCTGGCATGCCGCCTGGATGATGGCACGCACCTGCATCTCCGTGATCTCGGGATACGTGATCCCGAGCCTGACGCCACGGTGGCCGAGCATGGGGTTGAACTCGTGAAGCTGTTCCACGCGGACGAGCAGCCGGCGCTTTTCGTCGAGCTCGGCACGGCTGCCATTGGTCAGCTCCAGCTTCGCGATCTCGACCATCAGATCTTCGCGCTTCGGCAGAAATTCGTGCAGGGGCGGATCGATGGTGCGGATCGTCACCGGACAGCCCTTCATGGCCTTGAACACGCCGTAAAAGTCGGCGCGTTGCAGCGGCTCGAGCTCGTCGAGCGCCCGCCGCCGATCGGCTTCGTTGTCGGCCAGGATCATGCGCTGAACGATTGGCAGTCGATCTTCACCAAAGAACATGTGCTCGGTTCGACACAATCCGATCCCGCGCGCGCCGAACGCATACGCCAGCGTCGCCTGGTCCGGCAGGTCCGCATTGGCTCGCACGCCCAACCGGCGATACTTGTCCGCCCACTCGAGCAGCTTCGTGAAACGCTTGTAGAGATCGGATTTGGACGGGCTGAGCGACCCCTGCACGACCTGCAGGATCTCGCTCGGCTTCGAGGGCACCTTCGCGAGCTTCACCTCGCCCGTCAGCCCGTTGAACGAAATGAAGTCGCCTTCCTTGACGATCTGGCGATCCACGCTGAATTGCCGCCGACCCTCGTCCACCTGCAGCGCGCTGGCGCCAACGATTGAAGGTTTGCCCATCTGGCGGCCAACGACGGCGGCGTGCGAAGTCATCCCGCCGGTGGCGGTGAGGATGCCCTGGGCGACATACATGCCGTGGATATCGTCGGGCACGGTCTCCTTTCTCACGAGGATGACCGCCTTGCCCTCGCCCGCCCATGTCACTGCATCGTCGGCGCTGAAGACGGCCTGGCCGCAAGCGGCTCCCGGAGCCGCGGGCAGGCCCTTGGTCAGCACCGGAACACTCTGCCAGGCCGCCGCGTCAAAATCCGGCGCCAGCAGCTGCGACAGCGACTCAGGGTCCACGCGGAGGATGGCCTCACGCGGTTTCAACAGCTTCTCGGCCACCATGTCGGTGGCGATCACCACAGCCGCCAGGCCCGTTCGCTTGCCGCTGCGCGTCTGCAGCATGAACAGCTCGCCATCCTGGATGGTGAATTCGAAATCCTGAACGTCCTTGTAGTGCCGCTCGAGCCGCGAGGTGATGGTCCGCAGCTGCCGGTAGGCGTCGGGCAGCACCTTGACCAGTTCGTTGATTGGCTGGGGCGTTCGGATGCCCGCGACGACATCTTCGCCCTGCGCGTTGATCAGGAACTCGCCGAAGAACTCCTTGGCGCCCGTCGCCGGGTTTCGTGTAAAGCCCACACCCGTTCCCGATCGATCGCCGGTATTGCCGAACACCATCATCTGCACGTTCACGGCGGTGCCGATGTCGTCCGGGATGTCGTAAATGCGGCGGTACTCGATGGCGCGCGGATTGTGCCAGGAGCCGAACACCGCGTCGCGCGCCAGGGTCAGCTGTTCGAGCGCACCCTGGGGGAACGGTTTGCCCGTCCGCTGGCGCACGACCGTCTGATAGCGGCGTACGACCTCCCGGAGACCATCCTCATCGAGATCGGTGTCGGACTTGGCATGACGCTGGTGCTTGACGGCCTCGAACTCGTGCTCGAACTCTGCTTTCGGGATCTCGATCACGACGTTGCCGAACATCTGGATGAAGCGCCGATAGCTGTCGAACGCGAAGCGCCCGTTGGCGGTGAGGGCCTTCAGGGCTTCGACCGACTGATCGTTCAATCCGAGGTTCAAGATGGTATCCATCATGCCGGGCATGGAGAACTTGGCACCGGAGCGGACGGACACGAGGAGCGGCTTTCGGACATCTCCCAGAGAGGCGCCGGCGAGGCGTTCAAGCTTTCTCAGGTTGTCGACGATCTCCCGCTCGATCGCCGCAGGGAGCTTGCCATCCTGGCGATAGTAGATGTTGCAGACTCCTGTGGAGATCGTGAACCCGGGCGGCACCGGCAGGCCCGCCCTCGTCATCTCGGCCAGCCCCGCACCTTTGCCGCCTAGCACGTCCCGCATGGTCCGGTCGCCATCGGCCCTGCCGTTCCCGAAAAAATAGACATGCTTGCGGGCCTGCGCCCGGGCTTGCCGTCGCGATCGCACCGTCTTTTTCGCCATGAGCTACGACTCCGTTTGAGGGACGATCTCGGACACGTCCGCCAGCGTGAGGACCAGGCGCTCGAGCCGCTTCATCAGGCGGAGGCGCGCTGTCCTGAGCCGCGGCTCGTCCACCATCACAAAGACTTCGGAAAAGAACCGGTCGACGGCTGGACCGAACTTCGCCGCCTCCCTGAGCGCCTGGCGGTACCCATTCCCGGAACCCAGTGACGCCTCGATGGCCGGTCGGCGGAGGGTGAGCTCGGCGGCGAGTGCCAGCTCAGACGGTTCCGTGAGAATCGAGGTCAAATCGCCAGACTCGGCCTCGGCGCGGTCGAAGTCGGCGTCCGAGAGCTCGCGCGCGATGTTTCTGACACGCTTGAACGCCACAGCGAGCTGCTTGAAGTCGGCCGATTCGGTGAATTCCGGCAATGCTCGCAGAATCCGCAACTCCTCGGAGGGTCGAAGATCCGCGACACGCGATTTTCGTTTCAACACAGCTCGAATGTTCCGCACGTCGAATCCACGGCGCTCGAACACGAAACTCAGGCGCTCGTGCAGGAACTCGAACAGCGCCGTGTGGTCAGTATCGGTCGAGGCCGGGAGGTCATCGAATCCTCGTGCGGCGGTCGTCAGGAGATCGCCCAGCGAAAGCGGCGCCCTCACACCCGTCAGCTCATGGAGGTCGACCAGAATCTTCAACACCCCGTGCGCCTGACGCCGCAGGCCGAACGGATCGCGTGAACCCGTTGGCCGCTCGCCGGCCGCAAACAGACCGACGATCGTATCGAGCTTGTCGGCCAGCGAGACAGCGGCCCAGCTGACAGCCGCGCTGCCAAGATCCTTGGCTGATGGAGGGGCGTGAGCCTCGACGCCGACCGGCAGGTAGTGGAAGGAGATGGCCTTCCACACCGACTCGGGTAGTCCTTCGTCGCGCGCGTAAATGCCACCCATCGTGCCCTGGAGCTCGGTGAGTTCTCGCACCATGTCGGTGACCAGGTCGACCTTCGCCAGACGGGCCGCTCGAGCGGCATCGGCTGCGGCTTCGGGCACGCCCAGCGCCTCACCTGCAATCCACCGAGCCAGCTTTTCGATGCGATCGGCCTTCTCCCTGTAGGTGCCGAGCTTTTTGTGAAACATGACCGTCTCGAGGCGCGGGAGACGATCTTCCAGGGTGGTTCGTCGGTCGGCGTCCCAGAAAAACCGCGCGTCGCGCAACCGCGCCACGAGGACGCGCTCGGCGTTTCTGGCAATGGCGCGCTCGTTGTCGGCCTGGGTGTTGACCACTGCCAGAAAGGCAGGCATCAGGCGGCCTTCGTCGTTCACAACAGGGAAAAAATGCTGATGGTGAATCATCGTCGTCGTGAGCACCTCTTCGGGCAGCTCCAGAAACTCCGGGGCGAAGGTGCCCGCGACGACGGACGGGTACTCGACGAGGTCGGGCACTTCGTGCAGGAGCGTCGAGGTGGCAGCCGCGGCGCTGGCCACGCGTCCCCCGAGCCGCCTCGCCTTCGCGTCGAGCTCGCGGGCGATCTTGTCATGGCGCTCGCCGCGCTCGACGACGACGAAATTCTCGAGGAGACGGGCGCGGTACTCGTCGAAGGTGCGGACCTTGATCGCGCGACCCGCGCGCCCGCTGGTGGTCAGAAACCGGTGTCCGTACGTCACGGCTCCCGCCCGGACTTCCTGTACGAGCGGTGCGCGGGCGCCCTCGGTCCGCAGAATGGAGAAAGGTACCACGCGGCCGCCATACAGAAACAAGATCCAACGGATCGGGCGCCCGAACCCGAACTCGCCCCGCCCATCGTCGATGAGCGCATCCCATCGCATCAGCTTGGGGAACGTGAGATCGCGAAGCACGGCCGCCAGCACGTCGGGCAGAACGTCCACGGTGGCGCGTCCGCGCTCGTGCTTGCGGTACGCGAGATATCGGCCCTTCGCTGTGTCGATCTGCTCCAGGGCAGCCGGGTCGACGCCGTGCTTGCGGGCGAAGCCGGTGGCGGCGGGAGAGGGCCGGCCATCTGCGCCAATGGCCGCAGCGACTGGCGGACCGGTGATGACTTCCTCGAGATCCACCTGCCGCTCGCTCAGGCGCGCAATCCGGACCGTCAGCCGCCTCGGCGTGCTGAACGTCTCGACGGGGGCCGCGGGCGTAATACGAAAGGCGGCGAGACAACCCTCCATGCGATCGCCTATCTGCGCGGTGAGACCCGGAAGCCAGGCGGCGGGAATCTCTTCGCAGCCGATCTCGACGAGCAGCTCACGATCCATTCGAAACCTGCATCGAATCCGGCTCGGCGGCCGACTCGCGTCGGTCGACGTAGGCGCCGGCAATCGCAACGGCGAGCTGGCGGACGCGGAGGATGAAGTTGGTCCGTTCGGTGACGCCGATACTGCCGCTCGCGTCGAGCACGTTGAAGAGGTGCGAGCACTTCAGACACTGTTCAAGGGCCGGGAGCACTAGCCCTGAGTCGAGCAGCGTGCGCGCGAAGCCGTAGTGGCGCTCGAACAGATCGCGATGAAACGCCGCAAACTCGCCCGCCGGCATCCTGACCTCGCCGAACGCATACTTCGACTGCTCCACTTCCTCACGAAGCCGGACGTCCCGGTACGGAACGCCAGCGCCCCACTCCAGGTCGAACACATTGTCGACACGCTGCAGCACCATGGCCAGGCGCTCGAGCCCATAGGTCAGCTCGGCTGAGATGGGGGCCAACTCAATCCCGCCGGCCTGCTGAAAATAGGTGAACTGCGTGATCTCCAGGCCATCGAACATCACCTGCCAGCCAATGCCCCACGCGCCGAGCGTGGGCGATTCCCAGTTGTCCTCTTCGAACCGGATGTCGTGCTCGCGCGGATTGATGCCGCAGGCTTCGAGGCTCCGCAGATAGATTTGCTGCACTTCATCAGGCGCTGGCTTCAGGATGACCTGAAACTGATGATGCTTGAAAAGACGGTTCGGATTCTCGCCGTAGCGCCCGTCCGCGGGTCGTCGCGACGGCTGAACGTAGGCGACGTTCCAGTGCCCCGGCCCGAGGACGCGAAGGAACGTCTCGGGGTGCATCGTGCCCGCGCCGACCTCGAGATCGAGCGGCTGCTGGATGACGCATCCCTGTGCCGACCAGTACCTCGGACAGTCTCAGGATGAGATCTTGAAGGGTCACGAGCTAACGCAGGCTCCGCAGCACACGCGTCGACCGGAGCTCCTTTTCGAGGTGGGCCGTAATGAGAGCGCGATGCACCATTTCGAGCTCCCGCGAGGCTGTTTGAGACAATGCCAAGCCGCCGACACGCTCTGGGGAGGTGCGGCGAGCCACGCGAAGAAATCTCAACGATTCACACGTCAATCCTTCGTCGACGACATCCGGGGCGCCGGAGGGAATCGGCGCACATCGTTCACAGACGAACGCGCGATCCGCGCGCGCCAGTACCACGACGTCCTCTCCGAACGGCCCGCGGCACCGAAAACAGGTCGTGAGTGACGGGTACACGCCCTGCAACCGCAACAGCCAATACTCGAAATAGCGCGCCAGCGGTTCGATGGACGCTCCCATCGTCAACGCATCGACGACCGAGGCGCCCAGGCGGTACAGGCGCTCGTCGGCATCGGCATCCTGGGCGCATTCGTCGATCAGCTCGGCAAAATATCCGACGTGGGCGAGCCCTTCGCCCTCCGGGGCGGACAGCGGCGAGCGCCCGACCTCCGCGTAGTTGAGACTCACCAGCTCGCGCCGCTCCTTTTCGAAGTACGCGACGCGCACCTGGGTGAGCGGCTCGAGCGCCCCCACGAATCGTGATCGCGGCCGCCGCGCGCCCCGCGCCACGCCCCGTTTTTTTCCTCGATCGCGCGTGAGGAACACCACGATGCGATCGGCTTCACCCAGCTTGTAGGTTCGCAGGATCAGGGCGTCGCTGGTGAACAGGGGCATGCCATCATCGCCGAAAACGCGCGCGCGCGGCCCATTCTATCCCGCTTTGTGCAAGTGTCGCAGGAAGACGGTTGCCAGACCGAGGAAGGACGCGAACCCGCAGACGTCGGTGAGCGTTGTGATGAAGACCGACGAGGCGAGCGCGGGATCCACCTTGAGCGCCCTGAGACCCAGCGGGATCAGCGTACCGGCGGTGGCCGCCACGAACATGTTGATCACCATGGCCGCGCCGAGAAGCATTCCGATCAGGGCGTCGCCGTTCATGAGCCACGCCAGCACGCGCCGCCAGCAGGCCGAGCGTCACGCCGTTACCCAGCCCGACCAGGGCCTCTTTCACGAGCGCCTGCCGCGAGTTCGACCACGTCAACTCGCCCAGCGCAATGCCGCGCACGACGACGGTCAGCGTCTGGGTTGCCGCGTTGCCCCCCATGCCGGCGACAATGGGCATGAAAATGGCGAGAGCCACGACCTGGCTGATGGTGTTCTGAAACAGGGCGACCACAGATGCCGCGAAGAACGCCGTCGCAAGGTTGACCGTCAGCCAGGGCAGCCGCTTGCGAAGCGACTCGGGCGGAGGGGTGAACGCGCGCTCATCGGTGGACACCCCGGCCAGCCGGTAGATATCCTCGGTCGCCTCATCCTTGATGACGTCGATCACGTCGTCCACCGTGATGACGCCAACCAGTTTGTTTTCCTCGTCGACGACGGGAATGGCCAGGAGGTTGTACGACGCGACCTGGCGGGCCACCTCCTCCTGATCCATGTCTGCGCGCGCGCTGATGAGGTCCGTCGTCATGATCTGCTTGAGCGGCGTCTCGGGCGACACCAGCAGCAGACGGCGCAGCGAAACGACGCCCACCAGGTGGCGGCGCCCATCGACCACGTAGAGATAGAAGACCATCTCGACATCGCGGGCGCTCTGAAGCGCCGTGATCGACTCCCCTACCGTCATGTCCTCGTACAACGCGAAGACCTGCGGGTTCATGATGCGGCCCGCCGTCTGCTCGGCGTACTCGAGCAGGTTCTCGACCTCGCCCGATTCGCGCCGCCGCATCAGATTGAGCACTGCTCCGGAGAGCTCTTCCGGCAGGTGATCGATGATGGCCGCCGCATCGTCGGTAGGCAGTTCCTGCATGAGCCGAGCGGTGTCTTCGGCGGAGCGGCCTGCCAACAGGGAGGCCGCTGCTTCGGGACCCATCTCGCTCAGGGTTTCCATGGCGAGGCGGCTCTGCCGCTCGACCAGGACATTGAATGCGGCCAGACGTTCCTTGTCGGGGAGCTGACGGAAGATCTCGGCCAGATCGGCCGGATACTGCTTCTGAAGCAGGTTCAGCAGGTTGGCCGTAGCTCCAATCCGGAGCAGGCGCTTCACGGAATCGAGGGCGAGATCGATTCTGCGCTGAGCGGCCATGGCCTACCCTCATGGATCGGCAGCGACGCTTGGTCCTGCCCGATTCGTTGGTAAGAAAAGCCTTGAAGCGTAACACGGTTGTCGGCGAACGGGCAACGCGCCGACGATCAGAGAACCTCAGCGGGAGCCGTGCCCTCTGACGCCGATCTCGTCGAGCACGCGCTCGTCCTCGCGCCAGTCTGCCCTGACTTTCACATGCAGATCGAGGTGAACCCGCGTGTCGAACAATCGCTCGAGTTCGAGACGCGCGGCGGTGCCTATCGCCTTGATCGTACGCCCGGCGCGACCGATGACGATGGGTTTGTGCGAGTCTCGTTCGACCAGAATGGAGGCGTAGAGGCGCAGCGCGCCGCCCCCTTCCGGCTCCTCGCTTCCGTCGATCACGACGGCTGTCGCGAATGGCAGTTCGTCATGCACGTGCGCGAGCACCTGTTCGCGCACGATCTCGGCGATGAACGCCCGCTCGGGCTGATCGGTCAGGTAGTCGAGCGGATAGAGCGCTTCACCGTCGGGAAGGTGTTCGAGAAGCACCTCCTCCAGACGGTCCACGTTTTCGCCCGTCAGCGCCGAGATGGGAACGATCTCCTCGAAGCCATATGACTGGCTGAGCTCCTGGATCACCGGCAGCAACTTGTGTTTCGCGATTTGGTCGATCTTGTTCAACGCGACAACGACCGGCACCGTGCTCTTGGCGAGCAGATCGAAGACGAATCGATCCCCGGCGCCAATCGCTTCCGAGACGTCGACGACGAGGGCCACGGCATCGACTTCGCGAATCGAATCGAGGGCGGCATCGACCATCCGCACGTTCAGGCGATGCAGCGGCCGATGGATACCGGGCGTATCGAGAAACGCGATCTGGGCCTCCGGCAGGTTCTTGACCGCCAGAATGCGGTTACGGGTCGTCTGGGGCTTGTCCGAAACGATGGTGACCTTGCGGCCCACCACGCGGTTCACCAGTGTCGACTTGCCGGCATTGGGGCGTCCAACCAGGGAAACGATGCCAGATTTCATGGGGGCGGTGATGGACGCCGGTCATGGCTGGGCGGACGCTTCGTGCATGGGCTGCACGCGGCGCATCCGCACCTTGTTCACGCGACGCCTCTCGGCTTCGAGCACTTCGATGCTCAGCCCGTCCACGTCGAATGTCTCGCCGGCCATCGGGACGCGCCCGAGACGCGAGAGCAGGAACCCGCCCACCGTCTCGAAGCCCTCGCGCTCGATGGACACGTCGAGCCGATCGACGACTTCGTCGATGTCAGTCTTGCCGGAAAAAATGAACGACCCATTCCCCTCTTCCACGACCGCTTCGCTCTCGACGTCGTATTCGTCCCTGATCTCGCCCACGATTTCCTCGATGAGATCCTCGAGGCTCACGAGACCTGCCGTGCCTCCGTACTCGTCCACGACAATCGCCGTCTGAATGTGCTGCCGCTGGAAGTCTTTGAGCAGGTCGGATACCCGCTTCGTCTCCGGCACGAAATAGGCCGGCCGCATCAGTGCCGTCACCGAGTCGGTCTGACCGACCTGAAGCATGTCCTTGACGTAGATCATGCCGATGATGTTATCGAGATTGTCCTTGTACACGGGGATCCGTGAGTACTCCTGGTCTCGAAACAACGCGATCATCTGCTCGATCGACGCATCGGATCGGATGGCGACGACGTCGGGGCGCGGGGTCATCACCTCGCGGACCAGCGTGTCGCCGAAGTCCACAATCGACTGCAGGAGCCGCCGCTCGTCACGCTCAATCAGCCCCTCCTGCTCACCGGCTTCGAGGTACGCATGGGTGACCTCGCCTTCAGCCGACTCTGAGGATTCCGCCGAGCTGTTCGACACAGCGTCGGTGCGGGTCCGGCTGACGCTGACCATCAATTTCACGAGCCTGCGGATCAAGGGGTCGAACGGCCGGATGGCGACGTTGAACGACGGCAACAGCAATCCGAGCACACGCTCCGGATCGTTTCTGATGATCAGGAGCGGCAGCACATGCTCGGCGACGAGGATGAAGACGATGATCGAGCTGAGGAGCAGCGCGATCGCCGGGGGCCCGTGGACACCCGTGAGGCGGGCGAGGAGCAGGGTGGCCACCGCCAGGATGAGTCCCAGGAGGAGCCGCGTCGGGAGAAAGAGCAGGAGCGGCTCGTCGAGATAGCGCCCGAGCCCGCTGCCCCGGACCGTCCGTTCGGCCATGAGCCGCAGCGACAGGCGCATCAAGGCGCTGAACGCGGCCTCGATGGTTCCGACGTAGACGGCCGCGCAGACGAGCAGAAAGAGCGCCAGAGGGACCATGGGTCAGCCCCTGCCTCTTCGCTCGATCAGGCCCTCCGGCAATCCGCCCTTGTGCCGAAGCCGCCGCTCGGCACGCGCCATCTGTCCCCCGTCGCGCTCATGATCGAATCCGAGCAGATGGAGGATGCCATGGAGCGCCAGAAGGCGCAACTCGGTCCCGGCCGAGTGGCCGGCCGCCCGGGCCTGCCGCCGGGCCACACCCTTCGCGATCACGATATCCCCGAGCTGGCCATCCACATCCGACGGAAAAGACAGCACGTCGGTCACGCGGTCCACCCCACGGAAGCGCCGGTTGAGGGTCCGCACCTGGGAGTCGGGCACGAGGGCGATGCTGACTTCCGCCGGCTTCCGGATCGGCGACACCCGGGCAAGCCATGGCGCCAGTCCGCGGACGACGGCCGGCCGGCCGCGGCCGTCGGTCACCACAACGCGTAGTCGGACCGCGCGACGCTGGCCGTCGTCAGGCATGAAGTTCAGGGTTGGGGACGGCCATTGATCTGGCCGTTCGTATAGAGGTCGTACGCCTTGACGATCTGCTGGACCAACTTGTGGCGAACCACGTCGCGCTCATCGAAATGGATGAACGAGATCCCGTCGATGTCTCTCACCACCTTCACGGCTTCGACCAGGCCAGACCGGCTTCCGGTGGGCAGGTCGATCTGCGTCACATCGCCCGTCACGACGGCCTTCGATCCGAACCCGAGCCGCGTCAGGAACATCTTCATCTGCTCAGACGTCGTGTTCTGCGCTTCGTCGAGGATAACGAACGCATCGTTCAGCGTGCGGCCGCGCATGAACGCGAGCGGCGCGATCTCGATCGTTCCGCGTTCCAGAAGGCGCGACACGCGCTCGGCCTCCATCATGTCGTAGAGCGCGTCATAGAGCGGCCGCAGATACGGATTCACCTTCTCCTGCAGATCGCCCGGCAGGAATCCAAGCTTCTCCCCTGCTTCAACGGCCGGCCTGGCGAGGACGATCCGGCTCACCTTCTTGCCGATCAGGTACGCAACGGCCTGCGCCATGGCGAGATAGGTCTTGCCGGTTCCCGCCGGCCCGATTCCGAACACGATGTCGTGTCGCTCGATCGCGTCGAGATAGCGTCGCTGATTCGGGCTCTTCGGCGTGACACGGCGACGACCGGCTGAAGACTGGCTGGCTTTGAGAAAGTACTCGCGGAGATCGACGTGGTCGTCTTCGGCGACTAACTGCGATGCGGTCTGCAGATCAGCCTTCGAGAGGCGATACCCGTCCTGAAGCAACGAACCGAGCTGACCGACGATGCGCTCGACCTTGGCGACGTCGGCCGGCTCGCCTTCGACCAGAAGCTGATGACCTTGCGTCCGGATTCGGACGTTCAGCAGGGACTCGAGAAACCGGAGGTTCTCGTCGTAGGAGCCAAAGAGCGTCTCGATGCCCTCGTCGGGGACGGCAATTTTCTTCATCGATGAGCTGTGTTACCTATCTCCTTTTATTTCAGTTACTTAGAATCACAAACTACCACAGCCCCATTCGACGGGTCAAGATTTCCCGACGAGATGCAGCTCGCGCAACTGTCGCCGATCCACGGGAGACGGCGCGCCCGACATGAGATCGACGGCGGCCGCCGTCTTCGGAAACGCGATCGCCTCACGTATCGATTGCTCACCCGCGAGCATCGCCACCAGGCGATCCAGCCCAAGAGCGATACCCCCGTGCGGAGGCGTGCCGTATTCGAGCGCTTCGAGGAAGAACCCGAAGCGCATCTTCGCCTCCTCGTCGCTGATCCGCAACAGGCGGAAAATCTGGCTCTGCATCGCGGAATCGTGAATCCGGATGCTGCCCCCGCCAAGCTCCCAGCCGTTCAGGACGAGATCGTAGATCTTGCCGCGCACGCTGCCTGGATCGCTCTCGAGCCGCGCGACATCCTCGTCGAGGGGCGCCGTGAAGGGATGCTGGACCGACTCCCACCGGTCCTGGTCCGGGTTCCACTCGAGGAGAGGGAAGTCCACAATCCATGCGAGCGCAAACCGCTCACGGTTGAGCAACCCTTCTTTCTTGCCCACGATCAGACGCAAGGATCCCAGCGCGCGGGAGGTGGCATCGGCCGCGCCGGACGCCAGCAGCAACAGGTCGCCTGGCCCCGCGCCCGCGCCCTCCAGCGCCGTGCGAATCGACGATTCGCCGGCGGCCTTGAGCGCCGAGCTCTTCACGACGCCGTGCTCGTCGAGGCTCGCCCACACCAGACCGGACAGCCCGAACTGACGGGCCTGCTCGGTCAAATCATCGAGCTCGCGGCGTGAATAGCGCGCGCCCTTCGGCACCACGAAACCCCGGACGACCCCGGACGAGTCGAGCGATTCGCGAAACGGCACGAACGACGTCGCGGCAAATACGCCAGACATGTCCTCGATAGTCATGCCGAAGCGCAAGTCCGGTTTGTCCGATCCGTACCGCGCGATCGCCTCGGCATAAGGCATCCGCCGGAGAGGGGTTTGAATCTCGACGCCAATCTCCTTGAAGAGGCACGCGACGAGCGACTCGATGATGCCGAACACGATTTCACGCGTGGCGAACGAGATTTCGACGTCGATCTGCGTGAACTCCGGCTGACGGTCGGCTCGCAGATCCTCGTCGCGGAAACATTTGACGATCTGAAAATAGCGGTCCATGCCCGCAATCATCAAGATCTGCTTGAAGATCTGCGGCGACTGCGGCAAGGCATAGAATTCGCCCGGGTGCACGCGACTGGGGACGAGGTAGTCGCGCGCACCCTCGGGCGTGGACTTCGTCAGGACAGGAGTCTCGATCTCCCAGAACCCGTTCTCGTCAAAAAATCGGCGGGTGGCCATCGTCAGGCGGTGGCGCAGGCCGATGCAGTACTGCAGACGGGGACGACGCAGGTCGAGATAGCGGTACCGCAGACGCACATCTTCCGACACGGCCGTCTCTTCGGCGATGGAAAAGGGTGGCGTTTTGGCCTCGCTCAAGACGCGGATTTCTGAGGCGACGACTTCCACTTCGCCCGTGGCAATCTTCAGGTTTGCGGTGTCTGGCGCCCGCAGCTGCACGCTTCCCCGCACGCCAATGACGAACTCCGACCGCAGGCGTTTTGCCGACGCCAGCAATGCTTCGTCATCGCGCACGACCACCTGTGCGATGCCACTCCTGTCGCGAACATCGATGAACACCAGACCGCCCAGATCCCGGGTGCGGTGCACCCAGCCAAGCAGCACGACCTCGCGTCCGACGTCGGTCGAACGAATGGCGCCGCACATGTGCGTACGCATCAATGATTCCAGCCGATCAACCACGTCGTTCCCCCTGCTCCTCTTCATGCCGCCGGCGCGCCCCCAACAGGACGGCGACCACCTCGCTCCGCTCGATCGTCCGCTGCTCGCCGCTCGCCATGTTCTTCACGGTCACGGCGCCACTCGCCAGTTCGGCTTCCCCGATAATGGCGACTTCCGCGGCCCCCAGCTTGTTGGCCCGATTCATCTGCGAGCGCACGCTGCGCGACTCATAATCGGCCTGCGCGCGCAGGCCGGCGTGCCTCAGCTCGGATGCCAGCATGAGCGCCGCCGTGCGTGCTGATTCACCCTGCGCCACCACGAACACTTCTGCAGGCGATAAGGAGGGAACCACCGACGACGGCAGGGCCAGGACGAGCCGCTCGATCCCGGCTGCGAAGCCGATGCCAGGACGATCCGGGCCGCCCAGGGTTTTCATCAGGCCATCGTAACGGCCACCACCCAGCACCGCGTTCTGCGCGCCAAGACCGCCGGCGAGCACCTCGAACGTGGTCCTCGTGTAGTAATCGAGGCCGCGCACCAGGCGGTGCGACACGCGGTACGAAAGGCCATACGCTTCCAGATAGCGCCGTACGGCTTCGAAGTGGACCCGGCAGTCTTCGCACAGATAGTCGACCGTGTGAGGCAGCCGGTCGATGACGGCCTGATCGGCCGGCACCTTGCAATCGAAGATCCTCAGCGGATTGGTCGTCGCGCGGCGTTGACAATCCGCACAAAGCCGCGCAAGGTCCTCGCCGATGGCAGCCTTCAGCGCCTCGTCGAATCGCGGCCGGCACGCTGGGCAACCCACAGAGTTGATCAACAGCTCCGCGTCGACGATCCCCAGCTCATGGAGAAGCCGCCAGGCCATCTCCACCACCTCGGCGTCGATTGACGGATCGGCAATGCCGAAAACCTCGACGTCGAGCTGATGAAACTGCCGGTAGCGTCCTTTTTGAGGCCGTTCGTACCGGAACATCGGACCCAAGGCATAAAGCTTGGGCATGGGCAGCGATTGTTCCAACCCGTGCTGAACGAACGCCCGAACGATCGGTGGCGTGGCCTCGGGACGCAGCGTGACGCGCTCGCCGCCCTTGTCGGTGAACGTGTACATCTCTTTGTGCACGATGTCGGTCGACTCACCCGTCCCTTTTGCGAACAGTTCCTCACGCTCGAGGATCGGCGTCCGGACTTCGAGATATCCGTATCGCTCGAACACCCGGCGGGCGGTCGCCTCCACGTGCTGCCATTTTTCCACCTGGCCCGGCAGGATGTCCTGTGTGCCCTTTACCGGCGAAATCATGCTGGTCGGTCGCGGATAGACGTCAAGCCGTCGTGTTTCGGGACTACTCCCCCCTCCAGGCTCCTGGTCGCCAATCGCTGAGCGCGGAGGTCGATGAGAGCGGAAGATGGACGCGCGGAACGCTGAAGCCGCAGCGGCGCAGCCCTGCTGCAGGAATTATAGCTTGCGGACGCGATCGGCCGGTTGGCTGCGAGGGGTGAGGTGACGCGCGGCCAGCCTGGAGCATCCGGGCCGGCCGCGGGCACCCTACGGCGACGTGAGCGGGGCAGGCGACTGCGGCCGCCTCGGATCAGGGCCACCCCTGAGAGTCAGCAGGTGGTCACGGATGGCGCGAATCTGTTGATCGGCGCTGCCATTGAGCTGCGGGTACGGCGATTTCGGATACTCCGGCCAGAACGCCGGCATTCTCGTGCCAGGCTGAATCCGGGCCGGATGTTTCAGCCAGTCGAGGATCCAGTCGGGCTGCAACCGCTCCGACGCCATGCGCAAATCGGGGGCGAGATTCGAGGTCGGCTGATCTTTGGGAATCGCGCCCAGGACGTGGCACTGCTGACAGCGCAACAGCTCGAACATCTGCTTGCCATCGGCGGCCAGGTTCCCCGCCGGCACGGCATCGTGAGTACTGAAGGGTCCAATCGTATTGTCGATGGCTCCGAAGTAGCGAATCACCTGGTTCAAATTACGATCGTCGAGACCGAAGGTCGGCATCCGCACATCGAGCCATGGCCGGATCGTAATCGGCGCGCGAAGGAACGCGTAGAGCCAGTCGGGCTGCACTTTGGCGCCTTCGGGCGTGAGCAGCGGCGGACCCAGCGAGGCGTCGGCCAGCAGAGTCGAAAAATCTCCGCCGTCGCCTTCGATCACGTGACAGGCGACGCAGTTGCGGCGGCGCACCAGAAGACGGCCTTCGACCATCGCGTCTCGGCGCGCCGACCGGGCCGGCAGCGCTTGCGCCGGCTGGATGTCACGCTGGAAGCTCATGATGGCCGTGACGATCCGACGGGCTTCCACCTCGTTGACACCGTAGTCGGGCATGCGAAGCTTCTCCGTCGGCCGAAGCACGCGCCCCTGGTCGAACGCCCGCGGGTCCATGATCTTCTGGTGGAACCAATCGATCTTGGTGTGCGGGACATTGACGAAGCCGAAGTCGAGCCTCGCCATCAGCTTGCTGCCCTCCTCGGAGAGCTCGATTCCGATTGGCTGGGTATTCTCGAAGCCCGCGATCTCGTGACAGCTGAAACAGCCGTACCGGGCGATGACTCGCTGGCCCAATTCGAGCTGCTTCGCCGGGGCGTCCCATTTCTTGAGGGTTGCCTGAGCCTCGTCCGACGGCATCACCGAGACCAGATAATCCAGCAGCACCGCATCGACGGCTGCCGCGTCAGGCGTGACCGGCGCGCTCGTGCCGGTGGGTCCCTTGAGCGTCGTCAGGTAGCTCGCGACGTCGGCGACCTCCCGATCGGTCAACCGCAGATCGGGCATGAATGTCGTCGCGTTGTAGTGCTTCGGGTCGCGAATCCAGTCGTAGAGCCACTCGTAAGTGGTCTTGTTCCCAATGTTCTGGAGCGGCTGGCCGAACGTGCGGCGGGGTCCCACGTCGGCCCGGGGAGTGTCCTCGACCACGTGACAGCCCAGACAGCCAACCGCCTTGAGGGTAGCCTCGCCTCTGGCGGCGTCACCGCGCGGAGGGTTCTTTACCGCCACTTCATGAGGCGCCGACTTGGCAAAGAGGTAAGCGACGGTCGCGTTGATCTCGACCTCGTTGCGAATGGCATCCGCCGGGGAGGACGAGTTGGACGTATACCAGGGCTTCGGCATCCACGTCGTTGTCTTGACGGCGCGCGGATCGCGAATCCACGTCTTCACCCAGTCCGGACTCAGCTTCGACCCGATCTTCGTCAGAATCGGGCCGGGTTTTCGTAGATTCTCGAAGCCCTTCGTCTTATGGCACGCGTAGCAGCCGGCGCGCTCGTAGGTGGCGTAGGCGACGTTGAGCTCCGGCGCAGCGGGCAGAAATCCCTCGCCCCTGTGGCACTGGACGCAGTTCGCCTGGGTCATACCCGCAGGCAGCATCGGGTAGTCCCAGAGATGCGGCTCTTCCCAGTGATATTTCTCCTCCCACTCGTGACGCTGCTTCTCGTCCCGCGGCGTGTGCGACGCGTCGCGGAAGCTCACCGACTGCCCCATTCCGTCGTGGCAGACGGTACAACCCACCTGATCGAGTGGGTGCGGTGAGTCGCCGCCCAGGATACACCGACAGGTTCGGGTGCGTCGTGAAGGGTTGCGGGATACTTCTCGTAGCCCACGCGATCGATGGCCAAGATGGCAGGTCATGCACCGATCCATCTTGGGCACCTCGCGTGAAGTTCACGTCATCGACCACATTCGGCGTGATGACCTGCTGAATCTTGATGCGTCGGCGCCATGAAATCGAGCAGCGGCGCGTCGAGGAAGTAGTCTCTTGACGAAGCTCGGCTGGATGGCGGTCGAGTCGGTTGCGGAGCCGGGTTTCCTCGGTCGGTCATCTCCGCAATCTGCTCGTCGCGCGCGCCGAGCGCTGCCCGTATATCTTCCCCAACTCCGGCTGTAGCGCTGTGCGCTCCGCCGTCGTCCGCTCCATCTGGAGGTTCAGCTCGGCGACGCGCTTCCCTGCTCCGCGACGGCCCGCCCTGGCGTCCGCGTGGCTGTCACCGCGGTCGCGCGCCGCCTCGAAGTCGTAGCGATCGACGTCGTAGGTGGCTTTGGCGAATTGAGTGGCCTGCGTCTCGCCTGATACAGGCTCCGCCTCGAGTATCGCTCAGCTTGGCCTGAATCTCATCGATCTTTCGCCTGATCGTTGTCCACCGTGCTTCTGCTGCGCCGCCCGCTCGGCCTCTGAAGCTGTCTGAGGCTTGGCGCGATCGACGCCGCGAGATGCCTGGTCGAGGCTCGCGCGCGTCACCTCCATGCTCGAGCTGCGTGAAACGACGCTGGCGTTGTTTCCACTCCCGGTCGAAGTCGTCCCAGACCATCCAGATGACCGAGAAGAACAGGAACAAGCTCGACGCCGCGAACACGACGTTCAGGAAGTCGATGTTATAGGCGTGGCCGATACCTTTTTTGTCAGCCATAGTGTGCGCGACGGCCCAGATGTTGAAGAAAAACTCCGGAATCCCGACGATGTACTTCAGGTTGAAGATCCAGCGCAGGAGCATCTTGATCGGCAACGACATCATCATCAGAAACAGAAACGCCGACACGTAATAGCGCGGTGCGCCCGAGTTTCTCGTAGTAGTGCTTGAATACGCCGCGCGCCAGCAAGACCGGCAGCGCAAAGACATAGGCGAGGACCAGCAGGATCCCGAAGATCTCACGGATGAACCAGTTCGACGGCAGGCCCCGGCGCAGCGCCAGAACCCAGATGTACTCGGACAGGTTGACGTTGGTGAGCGCTTCGAGCTTGTGGATGTCCCAATACTCGAACGGGCCGAAGAAGTTCCAGTTCGGCCCCCGCAGGAACGTGCCGAGCACGATCAAGGACGACCACAGGATCACGAACCCGAACAGAAAGATCGTGACCTCGGCCTTTCGCTCGGCGAACGTGTAGTAGCCGTTGCCCTTCGGGTTCTTATCGATGTAGGGAATCGCCATCAGGCCCACGATGATCAGCCCGGCAGCACCACGCCCGCGAGCCACGGATCGAAGTAGACCAGCATCTCCTGCAGACCCGAGGAAATACCAGGGCGCTTTCGACGGATTGGGCGTCACCGACCGATTCGCCGGCTGCTCGAGCGGCGCCTTCAGCAGGATCGACCAGACGATCAGCACCACCGAGCACAGAGATCAGCGAGATGAGCTCCGTGTACACGAGATCCGGCCACACCCAGACCCGATCCGACCTCGTCCTTCTCCTCCGGCGGCTGCCCCGGCGCGAGACGCCGGTCGTTCTTCACGCCCTGCCGCATCGAGTACCACGTAAAAAAGATCAGCAGGAAGATCAGGCCGACGATCGGCACGTTGTCGGGCTTGGTGATGATCAGCCTGAAATTGGGGTCGAACGCGCCGAACAGGAAAAAGAGCGAGAGGAACGCCGAGCACGCCATAGCCGACACTCGAGGCGAACCGCTCACGCTTCCAGACCAGCACCACGAGCGCCCGACGACACCCAGAATGAAGAAAAGCCGCGGATCGGCCAGGAGATTGAAGAAGTCCTTGACGAAAGCTCATCGTGCTGCCCTCGATGACCTCGCGCTCCCGGGCTGCGACGGACTCTGACATGCGGTCCGCTGATGCCGCCGTCCTTACGCACACGCCAGAAGTGCACCGCCATCAGCACCGCAATCGCCAGCGGCAGTCCGACGCAGTGCAGCACGTAGAAGCGCAGCAGCGCGCCTTCGCCCACGAACGTCCCGCCGAGCAGCGCGAAGCGGGCATCGTCACCGGCGTGAATCAGCTTGACGTCGCCAAGCGCCAGGAGCGCCGCACCGGGACCCTCGTGTCCGAGAAACGGCGTCGCGCGCGCCATGTTCGAGCCGACCGTGATGGCCCAGATGGCGAGCTGGTCCCACGGCAACAGGTAGCCCGTGAACGACAGCAGCAGCGTGAGCACCAGCATGATCACGCCCACGTTCCAGTTGAACTCGCGCGGCGGCTTGTACGAGCCGGTCATGAAGACGCGGAACATGTGCAGCCAGACCGTGATGACCATCGCGTGCGCGCCCCACCGGTGCATCTCCCGCATGATGCCGAGCGGCACGTGCTCGCGCAGGCCGACGATGTCGGTGTACGCGTACTCGAGGGTCGGCCGGTAGTAGAACATCAGGAGCAGACCGGTCAACGTGAGCGACAGAAACAGGAAGAAGCTCAGCCCGCCCATGCACCACGTGTAACGGAGCTTGACGCCGGACTTGCGGATGCGCACCGGGTGCAGGTGCAGAAACACGTTCGTCAACATGACCAGCACGCGGTTGCGATCCGTGTTCGGCCGGTCGTGCCTGAAGACCGACGTCCAGATCTGGGTCTCGGTCAGCCAGTTCCAGAAGCGCACCGGCGCAGGATCTTTCGGCGCAATGGTTTTGGTCGTGGTCTCAGCCATAGGTATGTTCGGTTATCAGTTATCAGTCTTCAGTTCAGTTTCAGCCAATGGCTTGCCAGTCACGTCAGCCTGAGCTGACGACTGAGGCTGAGGCTATACTTTCAGAAACGCTTCCGGATCGATCCACTGTCCCAGCTCGAACTGGAACTTACGGCTCTTGTCGATCAGGATCTGCCCATCATCGGCCAGCACGATCGCGGCACGCTCGAGCGGTCGCGGGCGCGGGTCCTTCGAAATTGATGCCCGTCGTCCGGAACCCGCTGCCGTGACACGGGCACTTGAACTTGGCTTCGGCAGCCAGATAGTTGGGCGTGCAGCCCAGATGGGTACAGGTGACGAGCAACGCATAGAAGCCGCTGGCGCGCTGGGCGACGTCATCAGGCGTTCGCACGAGCCAGACGCCAAACGTCTCTTTCCAGCGCTCGTCGACGCCCATCCCGTACTCGTTCAGGAAATCCTGCCTTGAACTGCTGCGGCGGCTCGTTGAGCACGTTGGGAAACATGAACCGGCCGGTTGCCGCGAGCGCGGCGGCTGACGCCGCGGAAAACGAGCCCCAGGCAACGCCGAGCCACACGCGGCGCGTCAGGAGCGGTGAGGTATCGTCCGCATCCGCCGCCGGCTTGGCCGGCGGCGGCCGGTCTCGACGTCGACGCCGAGCGCCGACGTGGTCTTCCCTGCAAGGTTCGGGCGGAGCAGGCGCGGGCCTGGCGGTGCGCGCCGCCGGCTTCGCTGCGGCCGCAGCCGGTGTCGCCGGTTTGACGGGCGCTGCGGTCGGTGCAGGTTGCTCGGGGCTCGCCGCTTTCCGCGGCGCTTCGGCGATTCAGTCGAGCCTTGCCCAATCCTCTCGTGTCCGTCCGTCGTCGGTCGTCCGGCCCGTCAGGACGCTCGTCCAGAGCCTTCAGCGTCTCCATGGCCACCTGGCGAACCCGCAAGCTCGGATCGGCACGGCTCAGGCTCGTCACCTGACTCACGAAGGATGTTGTCGCGAAGCACGGCAATCGCCCTAAGCGAGCTTCGATCATCACTTCTCCCACCGGATCTATCCTGATCCGCATCGGGACTCGTGCGGTGCACGCGCGTTCACATACTCTCGATCGAGCATCCGCTCGAGCACTGGCTACCCCCTCGTCGTTCTGATGACGAGCCAGCGCGACGGCCGCGTTCCACTGGACGTCGGGCACCGGGTCGTTCAGGGCCGCAGCCGAGCGTACACGTCGCTGCGCCTCGCCAGGCAGCGCGCCCAGTGCATACACCGTCATCTTGCGCACGCCCGCATCGGCGATCCGTACATCCGCTGCGAGCGTGCGGGACACCGACGGATCGCCGAGCGATCCCAGCGCCCACATGGCGCTGATACCGGGTCTCGCTGTCGGCATCGTTGAGCGCATCGGTCAACGCCGGCGGCCGCGTTGGGAGGCAACGGCGGCGATCGAGCCGGCCCAATCGTCAGCGCAAGATATCGACGAACCCGCGGATCGTCACTCCTTGGAAGCCTCGAACGCGCTCACCAACGCCGGCCCAACGTTCGATCGCGTAACGACTTCAGCGATCGGCCATCAACCGTGACAACTCGTAAGCGGCCGGCCAACGGCGGTTGCGTCCCCCCGTCTGAATCTCCGCTCAAATAGTCCTGCGCCGAGCGCTGTCGGTGACCAGGCTCCGAAACCCGAGATACACCAGCACCGTGACCGCGACCACGCTAAGAGGAATCAAAAAGAACTGAACGGCGTAGGCGGGTGCGGCTGTCTGAGACCGCGTGGAGCTCCTTCTCCCTCGACGAGTCTATCCATCTAAGTTGGACTGTCGATCGAAGCCATCTGGCTAGGACAAGCCGGTCAATTTTTACTACCGACCCGGTTTTCGCAAGCCTGCGCGCTCAAATTCGCGGCAGCGTCACGCTCGATCTGCGCCTGGTACTTGCCTCGCTTGTCCGTGTACGAGACCTGACACGGCTCGTCGCTCTCGAAGAACAGGACCTGCGCGATGCCCTCATTTGCGTAGATCTGCGCGGGCAACGGCGTCGTGTTCGAGATTTCCAGCGTCGCGGTGCCCTCCCATTCCGGCTCGAACGGCGTCACGTTCACGATGATGCCGCAGCGCGCATAGGTGGACTTGCCCAGGCAGACCGTCAAGACGTCACGCGGGATCCGGAAATACTCGACCGTCCGTGCGAGCGCAAACGAATTGGGCGGTACGATACACAGCTCGGCCTGGAGGTCCACGAACGAGCGTGGATCGAACTTCTTGGGATCGATCACCGTCGTATTGATGTTCGTGAACATCTTGAACTCGTCGGCGACCCGGATGTCGTAGCCGTAGGACGACAGCCCGTAGGAGATGACACCCTGAGCGCACCTGACTCTCGACAAACGGCTCGATCATCCCGTGTTCGAGAGCCATTCGCTTGATCCAGCGATCCGATTTGATGGTCATAAGGGTGCGTGCGGCGCGGCTAGCTTATCTGCGAAACAGCATCAGGAGCAATGTCAGGACGATACTGACGACGAGCGAGGTGACGATCGGGAGATAGAACGAGAAGTTGCCGCGGCGAACCACGATGTCGCCTGGCAGCCGCCCGAGCGGAACGCCGAGAACCATGACGAGCCCGAGAGCCGCGAGAATCAGCCCAGCGCCGATGAGAAGGTAGCCCATCCATCACCCCCGGATCGACCGAGATCCTCAACGTGGCGCATCCCCGGTGCCGCTCGCCGCCGCCCGCAAATCCAGCCCCGAAAGAGGTACGCCAGCTCGAAGGCCGCCGTGTCTGGCCCATCGGATCCATGCGTGGCATTGCGCTCGATGGAGGAGGCAAACTCGCGGCGAAGCGTGCCCTCGTCCGCCCTCACTGGGTCAGTAGCGCCCATCAGACCCCGCCAGCGGGCGATGGCATCGGGAGCCTCGAGGGCCAGCACTACCACCGGACCTGACGACATGAAGTCGGTCAGGCTCGCGAAAAACGGTCGCGCGCGGTGCACATGATAGAACCCTTCGGCATCGGATCTCGACAACGTGAGCATGCGCATCGCGAGAATCCGGAAGCCCTGCTGTTCGATTCGCTGCAGGATGCGGCCGACAAGTCGGCGCTCGACCGCATCCGGTTTGATGATGGCCAATGTCCGTTCCATACCCGAAATTATAGCCGGGCAGGGGCGACACATTCGTGACGCTGGGCCCCGATGGAAACTGCAGGCGGATCAGTCGTTGCGGAGAGCCACGACGGGGTCGACGCGCATCGCGCGGATCGCAGGCAGCAGGCTGGCCAGAATGCCGATGGCCACGAGCACGCCGGCAGCGGCTCCGAATGTGAGCGGATCGAGGGACGCCACGCCGTGGAGCAGCGCGCCGACCAGCGGCGCCAGCGAGGCGGCAAGGACCAGGCCACTCGCAATTCCGACGGCTGAGAGCGAAAGAGCATGCCCGACGATCAGACGGAGCACACTGGCGCGGCCGGCGCCAATCGCGAGGCGAATACCAATCTCGCGGGTCCTCTGAGAAACCACGAAGGAGAGCACGCCGTAGACACCCGTGGCGGCCAGCAGCAGCGCGAGCGTCGCGAAAATGGTCATGAGCATGCCGATGAACCGCGGCGTCGCGAGCGCGGAGCCTACGACGTCGCTCATGGGCCGCACGGCCGCGATTGGGAGATTGGGATCCATGCGCCGGACGACCGCGCGCACCGGTGCCACGAGTTGCAGGGGATCCCCATCGGTCTTCAGGACGAGCGTCATGGATCGGAGCGGAAAACCCGTCGACCGGTGCCACTGCGAGTGTGGGCGATAGAATTTTTCCTTGACCACCTCAGTCACGCCGTTGTGCCGGACGTCGGCCACCACACCAACCACGCTCACCCACGGTCGGTCAGCACCGTCAGCATTGACCCGGAAGCGCCGGCCAACGGGATCTTCACCGGGCCAATAGCGACGCACCATCTCCTCGTTGACCAGACCCACCTGCTGTGTGTCGGATCGGTCGCTCGCGAGAAACGCACGGCCTTTCACCACCCGCTCCCCGATGGATTCGACATAGCCGTCGGTGACAATCTGCCAGTCGCCCTTGGCGCTCGTACCAGCCGGAGGCACGAAGCCTTCGACCTCGAGCCCCCAATCTCCAATCGTCGAGGCCAGCGGCAGGGAGCGGACCGCGCCGGCGGCACGCACTCCCGGGAGTTGACGCACCTCGTCGAGGAGCCGCTGATAGAAGTCGACGACTCGGCCGCCAAGGTCGCCGCAGCCGGTCCCTCCATCGTCGTCTGCACCAGCCTTCTTGTCGGGCCGGAGGACCAGCTGGGCATCCTGGCCCACAGCGCAGGGTCCACCTGGGGTCGTCTGGACCCCCAAGCTCCCCGTCAACCTGAACGGCACCGGCGACGCGTTTACTGCTCTGTTTCTTGGTCACTGGCTGACGACTGGGCGGCTGGATCAGACGCTGGAGCGGGCGGTGAGCGGGATGTACGCGCTGGTCGAGGCGACGCACGAGCAGCGGTCGAAGGAGCTGTGCTGGTGGCTGCGCAGGACCAGTTCGTGAACCCAAAGCGGCAGTTCAGGGCGGAGAGGGTCCGATTGAAGCATCCGAACGAGATACAAAACCGAGTGCGGCCAGAGATGGCAACTCTCGGCGGGTCACATAGACGCTCCGCGCCAGTTGTACGTGCAGAGCACCTACGATCGAATCGCAGGTCCTGGATCACCTTCGCGATCGAGGACGGACCGAGACCTACCCACCGGGGACGGCCTTTTCAACTTGGACAATTCAGCTTCTGGGAAAGACGAGAAGCCCCGCCGCGGAGATGGACTACGCCGTCGTCAGCCTGCTGGCAGGCAACCAATCTGGATCGAGCAACTGGTCGAGGTTGAATGGACAGATCGGCGGCAGTAGCTTCGCTGTCTCAATCTCCCCATAGTCCTCCAGTCCCAGCGCCGCATTCCTTCGGCTGACCTCATAAAGTTTCGGCAAAGCCGGTCCGCACCTTCGCCCGCAACCGCTTCGTCAGCCGGCGCCTGATCTCGCTCCTGGCGCTGTTGACGGAGATCATCCACTGCCGCCGCGGCTGCTCGTGCCGGGAGTATTGGAGCTTGAGCAGGTGCTCCATCAGTCGCTCGAGCTGGCTCTCGACGGCGAAGAGCTGCTCGCTGCCCAAGTCGCCTATCTCCTCGGCCAGACGATCGAGGTCCAAGTCGTTGTTGAGCCGCAAGGACTTCAGGCGCCGCAGCTCGCGCGCCTGCTGGCGCGTCCAGGCGTAGAAGTCCTGCTCATAGAGGCTGACGCCCATCGCTGATCTCGGTTCGGGGCCGCACCTCTCTCATCGCCTGCCCAGGGCTGCGTGGCAAGGCGCAGCCGACTACCCTCCCGCGCTGCCTGCCCGAGCCCGAGGCAGGTCTCGCGCAGCACCGCCTCGTCGCACGCGACGCCCGTGAGCTGTCGAAGCCTGTCCACGGCGAGCACGAAGGAGTCGCGCTCCTGCCGGGCTCTCGAAGACGAGGCGGCCGCGGCCGAAGCCCTCGATCAGCCACAAGGCGAGCCGGCCGCACGAGGGCGACGCCGGAGCCGACATTGACGACGCCGCCGGGCGGGCGTCGGGCGAGGGCCGCGATGCAGCGGCCGCGCGGTCTCGACCGGCAGGAAGTCGCGGCGGGTGAAGGGGCTCATGTCGAAGCGGATCTCGTCCTGCTCGACGAGCGTCGGCGAGCATGCGGCCCATGAAGGTGGTGCGGCCGCGCTCGGAGCCGAAGAGGTTGGCGAGGCGCAGGCGGGTCAGGCGGTCGGCCGAGGATGGCCTGCGAGGGCGTGCTCGAGCGCGAGCTTCTGCCGGCCGTAGCGGTCGGTCGGGCCGAGCGGGCGGTCCTCGTGCAGCGGGCTCGGCCGACGGTGCGTAGACCTTGCGCGTGCCGAGGCTGAGGAAGGGGAGGCTGCGGCGCGGCGGCGAGGCGGGCGACCTTCAGCTCCAGCTCGTCCTCGAGGCGCCACGCCGGCGGTGCCCAAGCGCCGGGTGGCGGCCGGCCACCAGAGCACGGCGTCGATCGTCGGCGCGGCAGGCTGCCGTCGTGGACGGCGGTATGCGGCAACGACAGAGCCGGCGCCGGCGGCGCGGCCGATGAAGCCGCGGCCGACGATCAGGAGGCGGGGCGCCATGTCTCGCCGTCGCGGGCGAGCGAGGGTGACGCGGCCTTCGCGCACCGCGAGGGCGAGCTCGCCGCGCCTTGAGCGCCAGCGCGTCGCTCGCCGAAGATCTCGCGCCGCCAGCCGTGCAGCGCCGGCACGTCGGCCTGCGTCGTCGACGGCGATCGCCTCGAGGTCGCTGCCGTGCTGGCGATCAGGCGCTGCGCCACGTCCGGCTTCCTCGCAGCGGTGCTTCAGGAGCACGCGCAGCAGGTCGACGGTGGGGCCGATGCCGCGCGGCAGCGACCATGGGCTCGGGCAGGCGCGGCAGCTCGTCCTTGGGCAGCGCCATGGCGCCGCTGGATCGGCGGCGACCACGCCGGCGGCGCTCTCGCGGTCGAGGTTGACCCGCTCCAGCGCGCGCAGCTCCTCGACCGACTGCGGGCGGTTGGCCGCGACCTCCATCAGCAGGTCGTCGCGGATGATCCGGGCGCGCGGCAGGTCGCGGCGCTGCGCCTCGCGCTCGCGCCAGGCGGCCAGCGCCTGGACGATGGCGACGAACCGGCGCGTCGCGGGTGCGCAGCTTGAGCCGCCGCCAGGCCTCCTCGGGCGGCTGGCTCGTAGAGCGCGGGGTCGAGCAGCGCCTGCCAGCTCCTCCGCGACCCAGGCCGTCCGGCCGCGCCTGCTCGATCCGGGCCGCGAGCTTGCTCGTAGATCACCCGCAGATGGGTGACGTCGCCCAGGGCGTAGCGGATCTGCGCCTCGCGACAGCGGCCGGCGCGCCCAGTCGGTGAAGCGCGAGCTCTTGTCGAGCTGGGCGCCGGCGAGCTTGCTGACCAGCGTGTCGTAGGCCACCTCCTCGCCGAAGCCGCAGACCATGGCCGCGACCTGGGTGTCGAAGAACGGCGCGCGGCAGCGGCCCAGATGGTAGAAGATCTCGAGGTCCTGGCGGGCCGCGTGCATCACCTTGAGCACGGCCGTCGTCGGCCATGAGGTCGAGCAGCGGCGCGAGGTCGAGGCCGGGCGCCAGCGGGTCGATCGCCACCGCCTCCTCCGCGCCGGCGACCTGCACCAGGCAGAGCTTGGGCCAGTAGGTGCGGTCGCGCATGAACTCGGTGTCGACGGTGACGAAGCGCTCGCCGCGCATCCGGGCGCAGAAGGCGGCGAGCGTCGGCGTTGTCGGTGATCAGCGGTCATGGCGGAGGCAGTATCTCCGGCCGGCGCCTCGCTTGACACCGTCGGGGCCTCGTGCCCTTTGCGCGCCGGTCTCGCGCCGCCGGGGCCGGCGCGCGTCGGTCAGCGACGGGAACCAGCATGCATCCTTATCGTACGCACCGCTGCGGCGACCTGCGCAACGAGCGACGTCGGCAGCGAGGTGCGCCTCAGCGGCTGGGTACACCGGAAGCGCGACCACGGCCAGCTTCTCTTCGTCGACCTGCGCGACCATGCCGGCCTGATCCAGCTCGTCTTCCAGCCCGGCACCGACGCCGTTCGCCGCGGCCGAGGCGGCTGCGGCTCGAGAGCGTGGTCACCGTCGACCGGCAAGGTGGTGGCCCGCACGCCCGAGACCGTCAACCCGGCGCTGCCGACCGGCGAGGTCGAGCTGGTCGTGCGACGCGCTCGCGCGTCGAATTCGCCGGCCGAGACCGCTGCCGCTGCAGGTCAACAGCCGAGCGCGACTATCCCGAGGAGACGCGGCTCAAGCTACCGCTTCCTCGACCTGCGCCGCGAGAAGATGCAGCGCAACATCGTGCTGCGCTCGCGGATCATCGCGAGCATCCGCCGGCGGATGATCGACGCAGGGCTTCACCGAGTTCCAGACGCCGATCCTGACCGCCTCCTCGCCCGAGGGTGCGCGCGACTTCCTGGTGCCGTCGCGCCTGCATCCCGGCAAGTTCTACGCCCTGCCGCAGGCGCCGCAGCAGTACAAGCAGCTCTACATGATCTCCGGCTTCGACCGGTACTTCCAGATCGCCCCCTGCTTTCGCGACGAGGACGCGCGCGCCGACCGCAGCCCGGGCGAGTTCTACCAGCTCGACATCGAGATGAGCTTCGTGACGCAGGAGGACGTGTTCGCCGCGGTCGAGCCGGTGATGCACGGCCTGTTCAGCCGAGTTCTCCGACTGGGAGGTGACGCCGACGCCGTTCCCGCGCATCACCTTCCGCGAGGCGCTGCTGCGCTACGGCACCGACAAGCCCGACCTGCGCAACCCGATCGAGATCGCCGACGTCACCGAGGTCTTCCGCGGCTCGGGCTTCAAGGTGTTCGCCGGGTGCGATCGAGCAGGGGGCGGTGGTGCGCGCGATCCCGGCACCCGGTGCGGTCGGCCGGCCGCGCAGCTTCTTCGACCAGATGGTGGCCTTCGCCCAGAGCCTGGGCGCGCCCGGGCTGGGCTGGGTGGCGCTGGGCGACGGCGAGGCCAAGGGGCCGATCGCCAAGTTCCTCGACGCCGGAGCGGCTGGCAGCAGCTCCGCGCCGCGGCCGGGCCTGCGGCGACGGCGACGCCGTGTTCTTCGTCTGCGACAAGGCCGGACGCCGGCGGCCAAGCTCGCCGGCCAGGTGCGCACGCGGGTGGGCGAGGAGCTGGGCCTGATCGCGCAGGACTGCTACCGCTTCTGCTGGATCGTCGACTTCCCGATGTACGAGTGGGACGAGGAGGCCAAGGCGGTCGCCTTCTCGCACAACCCGTTCTCGATGCCGCAGGGCGGGATGGAGGCGCTGACGAGCCAGGGATCCGCTCGACGATCCTGGCCTACCAGTACGACATCGTCTGCAACGGGATCGAGCTGAGCTCGGGTGCGATCCGCAACCACCGCCCCGACATCATGGCCAAGGCGTTCGAGATCGCCGGCTACGGCCGGCGAGGTGCTCGAGGAGCAGTTCGGCGGCATGTTCCGGGCGCTGCACTACGGGGCGCCGCCGCACGGCGGCATCGCGCCCGGCGTGGACCGGATCGTGATGCTGCTGGCGGACACGCCGAACCTGCGCGAGGTCACGGCCTTCCCGCTGTCGCAGCGGGCGCGAGGAGCTGCTGCTGGGTGCGCCCGGGCCGGTCAGCGAGAAGCAGCTGAAGGAGCTGCACATCCAGCTCTCGCTGGCCGCGCGGGAGAGGCTGCGCGAGGAGAGGCGGAGCGAGGCTGCCGCAGCCGGCGGCACGCCGAGCGGCTGCGTGGAGCGACCGCTCGGCTCAGCTGGCCTGGCGCTGCGTACTGCGGCCAGGATGCCGCGCAGATCCTCGGCGGCGCGCTCGAGGAAGACCAGGATCCGGGCGTCGCCATAGTCGTAGAAGACGTCGTCCGGGTCGGTGACGGTCTGCGCGCGGAACCGGGTGACCGCCATGTCGAGCACGGCCTGGATGCCGTCGAGCGAGCGGGCCGGCGTGGTCAGCAGCAGGTTCTCCAGCTCCTCGATCTGCTGGTCGAGCTGCTCCAGCTCGCGCTCGACCTCGTCGAGCCCGGCCTGCGTCTCGGCCTCGGAGAGGTCGGTCATCAGGCCCTGGATCTCGTCCGCCGGTCAGGCCGACCAGCTGCAGCGGGGCCAGCGCCCACTGCGGCAGACTGCCGCGCAGCCGATCCTGCCGATCGACCAGCGCGTCGCGCCGGCGCTGCACCTCGCCGATCCGCCGGATCAGCAACGTGGTGTTGGTGATCACCGTCATCGTCCTTCTCCCCACCTGATGCCACCGCCGCCGTTCCCACCAGATCGGCCTTCACAGCGGCTCCATTAACGTCTTCACAGTCACAGCATGCCGCCCAATAGTCTGTCAACAAAATCTTTACCATATCTTCGCGATTACTAGGTTTACACAAAGATTGCTCTAATTCGATCGATCTTGATTTAAATAGAAGATGGTTAAAATTTGCGGCAAACCGATTTCGGCGCTGCCGCCGCAGGGAGAGAGGACCGGGCCGGCCGCGAGCCACGCTGGACGGGGCGGGCCGGCACAACCTATGCTTCAGCACGGGTTTCGATGGCCGAGTGGCGGCCGGGTTCGGGGCGAGCATGAGGCTGGGGCAGAAGCACAAGGCCGGTATGGCGAACGTCGCGAGGCCGGCGCGGGTGAGCTGGCGCCAGAGCCTGGCGCAGCGCCTGCGTGCCTATTTCTTCGCCGGACTGATCGTCACGGCACCGATCGGGATCACGCTGCTGATCGTCTGGGAGGTGGTCCGCTACTTCGACACCACGTTGGCGGTGGTGCTGCCGGAGCGCTACAACCCCGAGACCTACATGCCGTTCAGCCTGCCCGGCATCGGTTTCCTGGTCATGCTGGGCTTCGTCAT